>NZ_JBQEOR010000003.1:0-366531 GCF_052045285.1 Acinetobacter sp. 22301
ACGTTGAAATGTCAGTAGAATTAATCCACCCAATCGCAATGGACCCAGGTCTACGTTTTGCGATCCGTGAAGGTGGTCGTACTGTAGGTGCTGGTGTTGTTGCGAAAGTAACTGCATAAGCATATTATAGTGACGGATTACGTCTCAGGTTGAGGGCTTTGGCTCTCAACTTGCATTATAGGTCAGTAGTTCAATTGGTAGAGCGTCGGTCTCCAAAACCGAATGTTGGGGGTTCGAGTCCCTCCTGACCTGCCATATTTTGAAATAAAAAGCTTGATGCTGGCTTAGTTGTTCATATAATAAGTCGCGAGTTCTACGACGAGTACAAAAATGTCGAATGATAAATCGCGTGACGCATTGAGCGACGCGCCAATTCCTCAAAGAAATAATTCTGCTGAAGTTGTTCGTTCTGGTTCGCCTTTAGATATTGTTCTATGGGTGATTGCAATAGCATTGTTGCTTTTAGCTACCATGGTGAATCAACATTTGCCAGCGTATTGGGCACCTGCAAATAATGTTTGGGTGTGCGTTGGGGCAATTTTTGCTTGTATCGTTGTGGCTTTAGGTTTATTATACGCCACCCATCAAGGTAAAGGCTTCGTTCGCTTGCTAAAAGATGCGCGAGTCGAATTGCGTCGAGTAACTTGGCCAACAAAACAAGAAACAGTCACTACATCGTGGCAGGTTCTATTGGTTGTAGTTGTCGCATCATTGGTTTTATGGTGCTTTGACTATGGTTTGGGTTGGTTAATTAAGTTGATTATCGGGTAAAAGAGCTATGAAACGTTGGTACATTATTCATGCCTACTCTGGCTATGAAAAACAAGTGATGCGTTCACTTACAGAACGAATCCAGCGTAGCGCTGTTGCCGATAGCTTTGGTGATGTCCTTGTTCCTACCGAAGAAGTGGTGGAAATGAAGGATGGTAAGAAACGTAAATCTGAGCGTAAATTCTTTCCTGGCTATGTGTTAGTCGAAATGGAAATGAATGATGATACTTGGCATATCGTTAAAGAATGTCCAAAGGTTCTAGGTTTTATTGGTGGCACACCTGAAAAACCAGCACCAATCACTCAACGTGAAGCAGATGCGATTCTTGCGCGTGTACGTAATACTGGTGAAGCGCCACGTCCTAAAACGATGTTTGAGCCAGGTGAAGAATTACTTGTTATTGACGGTCCATTCACAGACTTTAAAGGTGTGGTGGAAGAGGTTCAATACGATAAGTCACGTTTAACGTTGACGATTAATGTATTTAATCGACCAACTCAGGTTGAACTCGAGTTTCGCCAAGTCGAAAAAACGATTTAATCTCAATTGGTTGAAAAGCGCCCGATTTTATCGGGCATTGTTGTTGTAACAGTAGTGTTGCGTAAAGATTGGGGAGCCTAGCGGCGTTTGTACCCAGAGGTATTTTAAAATGGCTAAGAAGATTGACGGCTATATCAAGCTGCAAGTTCCAGCTGGTAAAGCAAATCCATCTCCACCAATTGGTCCTGCGTTAGGTCAACGTGGTGTAAACATCATGGCATTCTGTAAAGAATTCAATGCTGCTACACAAAAAGTTGAACCAGGTCTTCCAATTCCTGTAGTGATTACTGTGTACAACGACAAGTCGTTCACATTCATCATGAAAACTCCTCCAGCTTCTATTCTTCTTAAGAAAGCTGCTGGTATTCAAAAGGGTTCATCTGTACCAAACAAAACTAAAGTTGGTAAGTTGACTCGTGCTCAGTTAGAAGAAATTGCGACTACTAAAGAACCGGATTTAACTGGTGCTGATTTAGACGCACGTGTTCGTACCATCGCTGGTTCTGCACGTTCTATGGGCTTGGAAGTGGAGCTATAAGACATGGCAAAGTTAACTAAACGTCAAAAAGCCATTGCTGCTGCTGTTGAAGCAAACAAAGTTTACACTTTGGAAGAAGCAGTACAAGTTCTTAACAGCCTACCTGCTGCAAAGTTCAAAGAATCTTTGGATGTGGCTGTAAATCTTGGTGTAGACCCACGTAAATCTGACCAGGTTGTTCGTGGTGCAACTACATTACCTGCAGGTACTGGTAAAACTGTACGTGTAGCTGTATTTGCTCAAGGCGCGCAAGCAGAAGCTGCTAAAGAAGCTGGTGCTGATGTTGTAGGTTTTGATGACCTTGCTGAAAGCATCCAAGGTGGAAACCTTGACTTTGATGTTGTAATCGCTGCTCCTGACGCTATGCGTGTTGTTGGTAAGCTCGGTACAATTCTTGGTCCACGTGGTTTAATGCCAAACCCTAAAGTTGGTACTGTAACTCCTGACGTAGCGAATGCTGTTAAAAACGCTAAATCTGGTCAGGCTCGTTACCGTGTAGACAAAGCGGGTATTATCCATGCTGCGATCGGTCAAGTAGGCTTTGATGCTGCTGCTATCCGTCAAAACGTTGAAACTTTAGTTGCTGACTTGAAAAAGTTAAAACCTGCAACTTCTAAAGGTGTATACATCAAAAAGATCACTTTGAGCTCAACTATGGGTCCTGGTCTTACTGTTGATGTAAACAACGTTTCTAACTAAGTTTAGACTTAGTAAAGAATTTTAAAGTCCTGATTGGGGACAGAACTTAAATAGAAATATTTTTCTATTTGGTTGGGTAGGGCAAAGCTTTATCCCTTACTCATCAGGCGGACTTTGAATTGATAAATGAGAATTTATCAGCGTCAAAGACCTCAGGCGAAAAGATGTCATTTTCGAATAGCACTTTTCTTAATAAACCAGCCTGCGTAGACGCGGTGGTGTGATTTGTTCCTCCTCCGCGTGTAAGTCGAAAGGCTTACGAATTGGGAGTGTGCCCATTGGGTACATAAATCACCTTAGGAGGTTTTACAATGGCTCTTCTTATTGAAGACAAAAAACAGATCGTTGCGGAAGTAAGTGAAGTTGCTTCTAAGGCGTTTGCAGCCGTTGTTGCTGACTACCAAGGTTTAAGCGTAGAGCAATTAACAACACTTCGTGTTGAAGCTCGTAAGTTAGGTGTTTCTACACGTATTGTACGTAACACTTTAGCTAAACGCGCACTTCAAGATACTCAATTCAATATCTTGAACGACAACCTTGTTGGTCCAACAATTCTAGGTTTTTCAACTTCTGAAGATGACATGGGTGCAGCTGCACGTTTGTTCGAAGATTTTGCTAAAACTAACAAAGCATTTGAATTAAAAGCTGCTGCATTTGACGGCAAAGTTTATCAAGGTGCTGACGTTAGCGTAATTGCAAACCTTCCGAACCAAGAGAAAGCTCTTACTATGCTTGCCTCTGTCCTTCAAGCTCCTATTTCGAAATTGGGTCGCCTTATTACAGCGCTCAAAGAGAAAAACGAGTCAGAAGCTGCTTAATCAATTTTACACACCATTCAATATCCATTTGGAGTTATTCTCATGGCTTTAACTAACGAAGAAATCTTAAACGCAGTTGCTGAAAAAACTGTTCTTGAACTTGTTGAATTAATTTCTGCTTTCGAAGAGAAATTCAACGTTTCAGCTGCAGCTGTTGCTGTTGCTGCTCCAGCTGGTGGCGCTGCTGCTGCTGCTGAAGAACAATCTGAATTCAACGTTGAGTTGACTTCTTTCGGTGCTAACAAAGTAGCTGTAATTAAAGCAGTTCGTGAAGCAACTGGCCTTGGTCTTAAAGAAGCTAAAGACCTAGTTGAAGGTGCTCCTCAAGTTCTTAAAGAAGGCGTTTCTAAAGAAGAAGGCGAAGAACTTAAGAAGAAACTTGAAGAAGCTGGTGCTACAGTTACACTTAAGTAATTGTAAAAGGAGTCGGTTTTTAAATCGGCTCCATAAAATGGCTGATGGCTCTTGGGTCATCAGCCTTTTTGCGTTACAATAATCGGCTCGATTTTTGTTAGTTTTGTTTGATTTTTGAGAAAATCAAAATAAGACAAGTAATTTCAAATGTTTACCAATATTTTTCTTTTTTAAAAATATTGTTAAGCGTTTTTATACCACTAAAAATTGCAGCATTTGTAAACAGTGGTGGCCATATCGGCCTGCGTAATTCCTTCTGAGCCCGTTCTGCAGGCGGGCTTAGTTTACTTTCCGAGGACTCCAGATGGCATACTCATATACCGAAAAGAAACGGATCCGTAAGAATTTTGGTAAATTGCCCCAAGTAATGGATGCACCGTACTTACTTTCGATTCAGGTCGATTCGTACAGAACATTCTTGCAAGATGGCAAAACTCCAAAAAACCGCGAAGATATCGGTCTCCAAGCCGCATTTCGTTCAGTTTTTCCTATCGAAAGTTATTCTGGCAATGCTGCTTTAGAATTTGTTGAGTATAGCCTTGGTAAACCTGAGTTCGATGTACGCGAATGTATTCTTCGTGGTTCGACTTATGCGGCACCAATGCGCGTTAAAATTCGTTTGATTATTAAAGATCGCGAAACTAAATCAATTAAAGACGTAAGAGAACAAGAAGTCTATATGGGTGAAATCCCACTCATGACTGAAAATGGTACATTCGTCATTAATGGTACTGAGCGTGTAATCGTATCTCAATTACATCGTTCACCAGGCGTTTTCTTTGATCACGATAAAGGTAAAACCCACTCAAGTGGTAAAGTGTTGTATTCAGCACGTATCATTCCTTACCGTGGTTCATGGTTAGACTTTGAATTTGATGCAAAAGACTTAGTTTACGTACGTATTGACCGTCGTCGTAAATTACTTGCTACTGTTGTGTTACGTGCACTAGGTTATAACAACGAACAAATCTTGAATTTGTTCTATGAAAAAGTACCTGTGTATCTTGATATGGGCAGTTACCAGATTGACCTAGTCCCTGAACGTTTACGTGGGGAAATGGCTCAATTTGATATTGCTGACAATGACGGTAAAGTTATTGTTGAGCAAGGTAAACGTATTAATGCTCGTCACGTACGTCAAATGGAAGCTGCTGGTTTAACAAAACTTTCAGTTCCTGATGAATACTTATATGAGCGTATCACTGCTGAAAATATTACTTTGCGTGATGGTGAAGTAATTGCTGCGAATACTTTGTTAAGCCATGAAGTTATGGTGAAGTTGGCAGAAGGTGGTGTTAAACAGTTCAATATCTTGTTTACGAACGATATTGACCGTGGTTCGTTTGTTGCTGACACTTTACGTGCAGATACAACAGCTGGTCGTGAAGAAGCATTAGTTGAAATTTATAAAGTAATGCGTCCAGGCGAGCCGCCAACAAAAGAAGCTGCTGAAAACTTATTCAATAACTTATTCTTCTCTTCTGAGCGTTATGACTTATCTCCAGTAGGTCGTATGAAGTTCAACCGTCGTTTGGGTCGTCCATACGAAGTTGGTACTGACCAGAAGTCACGTGAAGTAGAAGGTATTTTATCGCACGAAGATATCATTGATGTATTACGTACATTAGTTGAAATCCGTAACGGTAAAGGTGAAGTCGATGATATCGATCACTTGGGTAACCGTCGTGTACGTTCTGTTGGTGAAATGACTGAAAACCAATTCCGTGTTGGTTTAGTTCGTGTTGAACGTGCAGTTAAAGAACGTTTAAGCCAAGCAGAAACAGATAACTTGTCTCCACAAGATCTAATTAACGCTAAACCAGTTGCAGCTGCAATCAAAGAATTCTTTGGTTCAAGCCAATTATCTCAGTTCATGGACCAAAACAACCCATTATCTGAGATTACGCATAAGCGTCGTGTATCAGCGCTTGGGCCTGGTGGTTTAACACGTGAACGTGCGGGCTTTGAAGTACGTGACGTACATCAAACTCACTATGGTCGTGTATGTCCAATTGAAACGCCGGAAGGTCCAAACATTGGTTTGATCAACTCGCTTTCAGTATATGCAAAAGCAAATGACTTTGGTTTCTTGGAAACACCTTACCGTAAAGTGGTAGATGGTCGAGTAACTGATGCAGTTGAATACCTTTCTGCGATTGAAGAAGTAGGTACTGTTATTGCACAGGCCGATTCTGCAGTAGATAAAGATGGCAACTTAACAGAAGAGTTTGTTTCTGTTCGTCATCAAGGTGAATTCGTACGTATGCCACCAGAAAAAGTGACGCATATGGACGTTTCTGCTCAGCAGGTCGTATCTGTTGCTGCATCACTTATTCCGTTCCTTGAACACGATGACGCGAACCGTGCACTTATGGGTTCAAACATGCAACGTCAGGCAGTTCCTACTCTACGTGCGGATAAACCGCTTGTAGGTACAGGTATGGAAGCGAACGTTGCACGTGACTCAGGTGTGTGTGTAATCGCAAACCGTGGTGGTGCAATTGAATACGTAGATGCTTCTCGTATCGTTATTCGTGTAAACGAAGATGAAATGATCGCTGGTGAGGCAGGTGTAGATATCTACAACCTCATTAAATATACGCGTTCTAACCAGAACACTTGTATCAACCAAAATATTATCGTGAATTTGGGCGACAAAGTTGCTCGCGGTGATATCTTGGCAGATGGCCCGTCTACAGATATGGGTGAGCTTGCGCTTGGTCAAAACATGCGCGTTGCGTTCATGACTTGGAATGGTTACAACTATGAAGACTCGATCTTATTATCTGAGCGTGT
Organism: Acinetobacter sp. 22301; assembly: GCF_052045285.1. NCBI lineage: Bacteria > Pseudomonadati > Pseudomonadota > Gammaproteobacteria > Moraxellales > Moraxellaceae > Acinetobacter > Acinetobacter sp. 22301. The sequence continues at coordinate 6,578 of NZ_JBQEOR010000003.1, forward strand.
ACTTCAAGAAGACCGTTTAACTTCTATTCATATTCAAGAATTATCTTGTGTAGCGCGTGATACTAAGTTAGGTGCAGAAGAAATTACTGCTGATATTCCTAACGTTGGTGAAGCTGCACTTTCTAAACTTGATGAATCAGGTATTGTTTATATCGGTGCTGAAGTTACAGCAGGTGACATCCTCGTTGGTAAAGTAACGCCTAAAGGTGAAACACAGTTAACTCCTGAAGAAAAATTGCTTCGTGCAATCTTTGGTGAGAAAGCAGCTGACGTTAAAGATTCATCTTTACGTGTTCCATCTGGTACAAAAGGTACAGTTATCGATGTTCAAGTCTTCACTCGTGATGGCTTAGAGAAAGATGACCGTGCATTGGCGATCGAAAAAGCACAACTTGATGCTTACCGTAAAGACTTGAAAGAAGAATACAAGATCTTTGAAGAAGCAGCTCGTGAGCGTGTAATTCGTTTGCTTAAAGGCCAAGAGTCTAATGGCGGTGGTTCAACTAAACGTGGTGACAAACTCGTTGAAGAAGTGTTATCTGGTTTAGAGCTTGTTGATTTACTTGAAATTCAACCGGCAGATGAAGCAATCGCTGAGCGTTTAACTCAAATTCAAGTGTTCTTAAAAGAAAAGAGCGCAGAAATTGACGAGAAATTCGCTGAGAAGAAACGTAAGCTTGCAACAGGTGATGAATTAACAACTGGCGTATTGAAAGTTGTTAAAGTTTACTTAGCTGTTAAACGTCGTATTCAGCCTGGTGATAAGATGGCTGGTCGTCACGGTAACAAGGGTGTTGTATCTAACATCTTACCTGTTGAAGACATGCCACACGATGCTAACGGTGTACCAGTAGATATCGTATTGAACCCGTTGGGCGTACCATCTCGTATGAACGTGGGTCAGATTCTTGAGACTCACTTAGGTATGGCGGCTAAAGGGCTTGGTGATAAAATCGAGAAAATGTTGAAAGAACAGCGTACAGTTTTAGAACTGCGTGAATTCTTAGACAAGATTTATAACAAAGTCGGTGGTGAGCAAGAAGATCTTGATAGCTTAACTGATGCTGAAGTCTTGGCACTTTCAGGCAACTTACGTGCAGGTGTACCTTTGGCTACTCCTGTATTCGATGGTGCTGAAGAAAGCCAAATTAAAGACTTGCTTGAGTTAGCTGGTATCTCTCGTACAGGTCAAACAGTATTGTTTGATGGCCGTACTGGTGAACAGTTTGATCGTCCTGTAACTGTAGGTTACATGTACATGCTCAAATTGAACCACTTGGTTGATGACAAGATGCATGCGCGTTCAACTGGTTCTTACTCTCTTGTTACACAGCAACCGCTTGGTGGTAAAGCACAATTCGGTGGTCAGCGTTTCGGTGAGATGGAGGTCTGGGCACTCGAAGCTTACGGCGCAGCATATACTCTCCAAGAGATGTTAACTGTTAAGTCGGATGACGTTGAAGGTCGTACACGCATCTATAAGAATATTGTAGATGGTAACCATTATATGGATCCGGGTATGCCTGAATCGTTCAACGTATTGACCAAAGAGATCCGTTCTTTAGGTATCAACATTGAACTGAAAAATGGTGATTAAGTCGTAAGACTCACGATTTTTTAGGTAAAAACAATATTTGTGACCCAGTCGGGTAAGCGTTGCTTCCCGACACACGGAGAAAAAAATTGAAAGACTTGCTCGATATCATGCGTAAGAAAACGGACTCAGATGGTCATGCACCAATTGAGTTTGACCGTATCCGTATTGGTCTTGCGTCACCAGAAATGATTAAGTCATGGTCTCATGGTGAAGTTAAAAAACCTGAGACAATTAACTACCGTACTTTTAAACCTGAACGTGACGGTTTGTTCTGTGCCAAAATTTTTGGTCCAGTAAAAGATTACGAATGCTTGTGTGGTAAATACAAGCGTATGAAATACAAAGGCGTCATTTGTGAAAAATGTGGCGTTGAAGTAACTACAGCGAAAGTTCGTCGTGAACGTATGGGTCACATTGAACTTGCTTCTCCAGTTGCACATATCTGGTTCTTAAAATCGTTACCGAGCCGTATCGGTTTATTATTAGATATGACACTTCGTGATATCGAACGTGTATTGTATTTCGAATCATACGTTGTAACTGACCCAGGTATGACTCCGTTTGAAAAGTATCAACTTTTAACAGACGAAGAATACTTCAATGCACTTGAAGAACACGGTGATGAATTCACTGCGAAAATGGGTGCAGAAGCGGTTCAGGACTTGTTGAAAGATATCGATCTTGAAGCTGAAATCGCACGTTTACGTGAAGAAATTCCTCAAACAACTTCTGAAACGAAGTTGAAAAAAGCGTCTAAACGCTTGAAATTGATGGAAGCATTCAAAGATTCAAACAACAAGCCAGAATGGATGGTGATGAATGTACTTCCGGTACTTCCACCTGATTTACGTCCATTAGTTCCACTTGAAGGTGGTCGTTTCGCGACTTCTGACTTGAACGATTTATACCGTCGTGTCATTAACCGTAACAACCGTTTGAAGCGTCTTCTTGACCTTGCTGCTCCAGATATCATCGTACGTAACGAAAAACGTATGTTACAAGAGTCTGTAGATGCATTGCTTGATAACGGTCGTCGTGGTCGTGCAATTACTGGTTCTAACAAGCGTCCATTAAAATCTTTGGCAGATATGATCAAAGGTAAACAAGGTCGTTTCCGTCAGAACTTATTAGGTAAGCGTGTTGACTATTCTGGTCGTTCGGTAATTACTGTAGGTCCTACTTTACGTCTTCACCAATGTGGTCTTCCGAAGAAAATGGCACTTGAATTATTCAAGCCATTCATTTTCGCGAAACTACAAGCTTCAGGTCAGGCAACTACCATTAAAGCTGCGAAGAAAATGGTTGAGCGTGAGACTCCGGAAGTTTGGGACGTTCTTGCTTCTGTAATTCGTCAACACCCAGTAATGTTGAACCGTGCGCCAACACTTCACCGTTTAGGTCTTCAAGCATTTGAACCTATTCTTATTGAAGGTAAGGCAATCCGTCTTCACCCACTCGTTTGTGCTGCGTTTAACGCCGACTTCGATGGTGACCAAATGGCGGTACACGTTCCATTGACACTTGAAGCACAGTTAGAAGCTCGTGCATTGATGATGTCAACAAACAACATCTTGTCACCAGCAAACGGTGAGCCAATCATTGTTCCTTCTCAGGACGTTGTCTTGGGTCTTTACTACATCACACGTGATGCTGTAAATGCCAAAGGTGAAGGCATGGTGTTTGCGGATACTCATGAGGTAAACCGTGCACTTGCTACTGGACAGGTTGCTATCCATGCGCGTGTTAAAGTACGTGTACACCAAACTGTTATCAATGAAAATGGTGAACGTGAACACCAAACTATTATTGTTGATACAACACCTGGTCGTTGTTTGCTTTGGGAAATTGTTCCACAAGGCTTAAGCTTTGACATGATCAACCTTGAGATGACTAAAAAGAACATCTCTAAATTGATCAACTCTTGCTACCGTAAACTTGGTTTGAAAGATACAGTTATCTTTGCTGACCAATTAATGTACTTGGGCTTCCGTCAAGCGACTCGTTCAGGTGTATCTGTAGGTATGGAAGACATGCTCATTCCACCTACTAAGCACACAATTATTGATAAAGCAGAAACAGAAGTTCGTGAAATCGAACAACAGTTCGAACAAGGTTTCGTAACTGCTGGTGAGCGTTATAACAAAGTTGTCGATATCTGGGCGCGTACAAACGACCAAGTTGCTAAAGCAATGATGGATAACTTGTCTTATACACTTGTTAAAAACAAACAAGGTGAAGATGAGAAACAAAAATCATTCAACAGCATCTATATGATGTCTGACTCTGGTGCCCGTGGTAGTGCGGCGCAGATTCGTCAGCTTGCTGGTATGCGTGGTTTGATGGCAAAACCGGATGGCTCGATTATTGAGACTCCGATTAAAGCGAACTTCCGTGAAGGTTTAACAGTACTTCAGTACTTTATTTCAACACACGGTGCGCGTAAAGGTTTGGCCGATACAGCATTGAAAACTGCGAACTCTGGTTACTTGACTCGTCGTCTTGTAGACGTAGCGCAAGACTTGGTAATTACTGAACCTGACTGTGGTACAGCGGGTGGTTTAGTAATGACTCCATTCATTCAGGGTGGTGATGTCATCGAGCCATTACGTGACCGCGTTTTAGGTCGTGTAACTGCTGAAGATGTACGTCGTGCATCTGATGATGAAGTTGTATTACCTCGCGGTACGTTAATTGACGAGAAAATCGCAGCTCAGCTTGAAGAAGCTGGTGTCGATGAAGTTAAAGTACGCTCAGTAATCGCATGTGAATCAACATTCGGTGTATGTGCTCGTTGTTATGGTCGTGACCTTGCACGTGGTCACTTGGTGAACCCAGGTGAATCAGTTGGTGTAATGGCTGCACAGTCAATCGGTGAGCCAGGTACACAGTTAACGATGCGTACGTTCCACGTTGGTGGTGCTGCGAGCCGAACTTCTGCTGCGAACAGTGTTCAAGTACGTAACAAAGGTACTGTACGTTTCCATAACGTGAAAACTGTACAACATGCAAAAGGCCACTTGGTTTCAGTTTCACGTTCAGGTGAAATTGGTATTGCCGATGATTTAGGTCGTGAGCGCGAGCGTTATAAACTTCCTTACGGTGCAAGCATCTTGTTGAAAGATGGTGAAGCTGTAGAAGCTGGCGGTATCGTAGCGACTTGGGATCCGCATACACATCCATTGGTAACAGAAGTTGCTGGTAAAGCGCGCTTCAGCCAAATCGCTGATGGCGTAACTGCAACATCGAAAACTGATGATGCAACTGGTATGACTACTGTTGAAATCTTGCCTGTAACAGCTCGTCCTGCTTCTGGTAAGGATTTACGTCCTGCAATCGTGTTGGATACAACAGATGGCGGCGAACAGTTCTACTTCTTGCCACAAAATACAATCGTAACTGTCCGTGATGGCGAAACGATTGGTGTGGGTGACGTTATTGGTCGTGTACCACAAGAAACATCACGTACTCGTGATATTACCGGTGGTCTTCCGCGTGTAGCTGACTTGTTCGAAGCGCGTAAGCCAAAAGAGCATGCAATTCTTGCTGAAGTATCAGGTGTTGTAAGCTTCGGTAAAGAGACTAAGGGTAAAAACCGTTTGGTAATTACTCCTGATGATGGTTCTGAGATTTACGAAGAATTGATTCCAAAATGGCGTCAAATCAACGTATTCGAGGGCGAGCATGTGAACCGTGGTGAGACTATTTCTGATGGTCCACAAAACCCACATGACATCTTGCGTTTGAAAGGTGAAGTTGCATTAACTAACTACATCGTGAACGAAGTTCAAGACGTTTACCGTCTCCAAGGTGTAAAAATCAACGATAAGCACATTGAAGTTATCGTACGTCAAATGTTGCGTAAAGTTGATATCACTGATGGCGGTGATACAAGCTTTATTAAAGGCGAGCAAGTGGATTACATCCGCGTTGTTCAAGAGAACCAAGCTGTCTTGGCTCAGAACAAGTTCCCTGCGAAGTTTGAACGTCAATTGATGGGTATTACGAAAGCATCGCTTTCTACTGACTCGTTCATCTCTGCTGCATCGTTCCAGGAAACAACTCGTGTGTTAACTGAAGCGGCTGTAACAGGTAAAGAAGATGATTTACGTGGCTTGAAAGAAAACGTTGTAGTAGGTCGTTTGATTCCAGCAGGTACTGGTCTTGCATACCACTTAGAGCGTCGTCGTCAAGAAGCAGAAGCTGCAGAGCATGAGCTTCATAATGACTTCAGCGAAGTAGACCAAGCATTTAGCCAAGCATTAAACTCTGAACAATTCTAAGTTTAGACTGGCACTAAAAAAGGCACCTTAGGGTGCCTTTTTTATATACATTTATTTATAACAATTTTAAATTGTAATTACATAAACATATTAAAGAGCCATTATTTTATTACTTAAGCGGGATAAAGACTCCACAAAAACACATTAGGCTACCTGCTTATGAAGACTGGAGTAAATCTAATGAAAAAAATGATGATGATTGTTAGTGTTGGCCTGATGTCTACAACTTTGTTTGTTGGTTGTCAGAATGCAAGCCCAGAAAGTCAACGTATTGGTTCAGCTGCTATTGGTGGTGGCGCAGGTGGTGCGGTAGGAAAACATGTGGGCGGTAATATCGGTGCAGGTCTAGGAGCGGCACTCGGTGCAGGTGTTGCGGCTAATGCAAAAGGGTCTAGCAGTAAAACCATACGTAATAGTGCAATTGGTGCTGGTGTCGGCGCTGTATTAGGTGGAGCAATTATTGGTGGCGATGCTGGTGCTGCTACAGGTGGAGCATTGGGTGGTAGTGCTGGTGCAGCCTATGAAGAGAAGAAAGGGAAGTACTAAAAATATCCTTAATAATTGTTAAACCATAGAAGTCTTTATGTGATTAAAGACTTCTTTTTTATAATTAAAATTTTGCTTAATAAATATAAAAGGCAGAGCTTTACAAAATATCAATCGATTAGGACAGACAGATAACACAATCTGATCAAATTCCTCATAAAAGGGGATTATTCTTTTCTCTAGAACAGATCATTGTGAGAACGGTCATGAAAAAAACAATTGGATTAGTTTCTGCTTTAATGTTGTCTACACTTATGTTCACAGGCTGCCAAAATATGAGCCCATCTGACCAACGTATTGGTGCAGCAGCAGCAGGTGGAGCACTTGGTGGTGGTTTAGGTAACCATGTAGGTGGAGGTATTGGTGCAGGCTTAGGCGCAGCGGTAGGTGCAGGCGTAGGTTCTAATACCCAAGGCGGCAGTAAACAGACAACGACTAAGAGTGCGATTGGTGCTGGTATCGGTTCAGTCGTAGGTAAAGCACTGATTGGTGGTGACTCTGGTGCTGCAATTGGCGGTGCGATCGGTGGTGGTGCTGGTGCTGCAATTGAAGAGAAAAGATAAAAAATTAACAAATAAAAAAATAAGCGCTTTTAGCGCTTATTTTTTTATTGAGGAAAAGGTTTCGCTTTTTTACGTCTGATATAAAGCGTTTTCTGAACCTCTGCAATTCTTACCCCAGATTCATCAAAAATGTTTAGATGATAAGTTCTTAAAACAGGTTCATAGTTCTCGGCAAGTTCACGAATTTGTTCTATTTCAGCTAAATCAACTCGAATATCTGCATGTACAGTACTGCGTCCTGGAGAAAGAAAATTGATTTCGGCAGCTTTGTCCCAAACAATATATTTTGATCCGAGATGATGCATAAGAATCATCATATAAAATGGGTCAACCATTGAATAAAGGCTTCCACCAAAATGTGTACCGACTAAATTTTGGTTTTTCCAAGTCAGTGGCATTTTTACACGCACATGGCAAAGTTCTAAATTCATGATTTCAATATAAATCCCTGCGCCACGATAAGGGGGATAGTGATTAAATAGAAATTTTGAAATCGTAGGATTGTTCTGAAGTCTTCTTAAAATAGCCATAATAGTCAATTTTTTTTATTGCAACAGTATTCATACTAGATAAGTATCATCTTTTTTATATTGATGGCAATGCTCTATCCGACTAACGACATGATCGATTGAAAAACAAGATAGGAAATGATTATGCAGCCAAAAGTTCATACAGTAACAACAAGTGATCAACAAACGCTTTGTGCTAAAACATGGGGTGACGAAAAAAATACTCCCTTGGTTTTAGTACATGGCTATCCAGATAATCAAGAAGTATGGGAATCAATCATTGAGCATTTGATTAATGACTTCTACATTGTTACTTACGATGTACGTGGAGCTGGTTTATCATCTATACCAAAACGTATACGTGATTACCGTTTAGAGCGTTTATCTCTAGACCTTCAAGAAGTTGTTGATGAGTTATTGCCAAATCGTCAATTCCATATGGCTGCACATGATTGGGGTTCGATTCAGTCTTGGGAGTCGGTCACTGAGCCTAAGTTCAAAGGTCGTTTATTATCATACACCACCATTTCTGGACCATGTCTTGATCATGCCGCTTTATTTTTACGTGATAAATTTAAATCTTCACCAACTCAAATCTTAAAAATATTAACCAAATCTTGGTATATCGGGGCATTTCATCTTCCGTTATTAGCACCAACTGTATGGTCTCTATTTAGTCCTGAAAAATGGGGTAAAGTTCTTACTCAGTTGGAAAGGAAAAGTAATTTACCTTTAAATAATAATATTAATGCTGATGGTAAATATGGCATTAATTTATATCGTGCCAATTTTATTCCTCGCTTAACTGGCCCACGTCAACGTTATGCACAGTGTCCAGTTAAGGCTGTTATTTTAAAATATGATACTTTTGTGAGTCCTGAATACATCACTGAGGCTATGCCAAAGTGGGTTGAAAAATTTGAATATGTAGAGCTTAATGCAAATCACTGGGCAATTCTGAGTGAGCCAGAGAAAATAGCAACTCATATTCGTGAGTTTATTAAATCTCAAGCTTAACAGTGAAATAACTGCATAAAACTGTTAATTAGGCGATATTTTCGGCTTCATAGATATGAATCTGCTAGAATATCGCCTTTTGTTTTGCTCTGAACTTATTCATGAATGCTGTCGTTATTGCGATTGCAGTGATGTTCTTATTATCACTGGCGCGCGTTTCTGTCGTACTGACTTTAGTGGTTTCTGCCATTGTGGGCGGCCTCGTAGCAGGTTTAAGCCTTTCTCAAACCGTTGAAGCTTTTAACGCTGGTCTTGGCGATGGTGCTGAAGTTGCACTTGCCTATGCAGTGTTAGGGGCATTTGCTCTGGCTCTATCAAAATCTGGTTTACCTGATTTACTTGCTCATAAGCTGATTGGTTTATTGGGAATGGAAGCTGGGAAAAGCCGTCAGACTAAAGTGAAATATCTCCTCTTAGGTATTTTATTAATTTCTGCTATTTTCTCTCAAAACCTTATTCCAGTTCATATTGCCTTTATTCCTGTACTGGTTCCGCCACTACTACGGGTAATGAACCATTTAAAATTAGACCGCCGCGCCGCAGCCTGTGTACTTACGCTAGGTTTGGTTGGTACTTATATTTTTCTTCCAGTTGGATTTGGTGCAATTTTCCTTGAACAGATTCTAATGGGAAATATCAACAAAATTGGGGCAGCGTACGGCTTACATGTTGATCGGGCAATGATGCCAATTGGCATGGCCATTCCTGTTTTAGGTATGGTATTAGGCACCTTGGTTGCTGTATTTATTAGCTACCGTAAGCCAAGAATTTATGCTGATCGTGCGATTACGCCTGTGACTACGATTGATTTAGATAAACCTATTCGTGCAACTACTCAAGTTGAAACAGCCGACTTAAAAGCAGATGCTGAAGAGTTAAAGCATGAAGCAGAGCAAGCACCAGTTATTGCAAAGAAAACAATCTTGATGGCACTACTCGCAATTGGCTTAACGCTCGCTGCGCAGCTATATTCAGGTTCGATGATTTTGGGTGGCTTAGTCGGTTTTGCTGTTCTATCTACTGCCGGAATTTTTAAATGGCAAGATGCAGATGATGTCTTTGTACAAGGCATGCGAATGATGGCTTTAGTAGGCTTCATTATGATTTCTGCTGCCGGTTTCGCCTCGGTCATGACCCATACAGGTGATATTAATCAGTTAGTAAATGGGGTAGTCGAGATTATTGGAGATAACCGCGCGCTTGCTGCTTTCCTAATGCTTTGTATTGGCTTATTTGTGACAATTGGTATTGGTTCATCTTTCTCAAGTGTTCCTGTATTAGCTGTTATTTATGTGCCTTTATGTGTGCAGTTTGGTTTCTCACCATTAGCAACAATTGCACTTATTGGTACAGCAGCAGCATTAGGTGATGCTGGATCGCCAGCCTCTGACTCAACCTTAGGGCCAACAGCTGGTTTAGGGGTAGATGGGCAACACGATCATATTTGGGATACAGTCGTACCTACCTTTATTCACTTTAATATTCCGCTATTAATTTTTGGCTGGATCGCTGCAATGGTTTTATAAAGTTTTTATAAAATATTAAAGTGTAAACCTTCTTAATAATGATCTTTAGATTTAAATTAAGAAGGTTTTTTATTGTCTAAATAAAACATGTATTCAAAATAAATTATATTAAAACACTCGGAATTTAAAAGTATATTGAAATGGTTGGTAATATAAAATAATCTTGATTAATAAGGTTGGAATAAAAACCTATTGAAATAGTTGGATAATATATAATTTTATTTAAAACAGTAATTTAAAAATAAACTATAAAATAATTTTATAATGAGTATTGCATGGTTTTAAAATAAATGTTTATTATAAATATAAATAAGGTTGGAGATATTAAAGTGTTTAAAAAAGCTTTGGTTATTGCATTAATGGGGATGTCTTCTTTTACTTTTGCTGGTAACTGGCAAGTGAAATTTGGTGGTAGTGTTATTGCTCCATCTGAAGATACAACAACACCTTTAGGCGTGGTAAAAGCAGATCATGAATATGCATTTACACCATCGGTAGAATACTTTTTTGGTCAATCTCCATTTTCGGCAGAATTATTATTAGCAGCACCGGTTAATCATGATGTATTGCTAGATGGTAAAAATGTAGCGCGTATTAAACAGTTACCACCAACAATTACAGCAAAATATCATTTTAAAAACTCTACACGTTTCACACCGTATATTGGTATTGGTGCTACAGCATTTATTCCTTGGGACGAGCAAGGCGTTGCTGACAAAGTAAAAGAAGACTTTGGTGTGGCAGGACAAGTTGGTTTTAATTTCCAACCTGCTGATGCTAAAAACTGGGGTGTATTTGTAGATGTACGTTATGCTGATTTAAGCCCAGAAGTTACCTTAACAAATGGTGCTAAATTTGATCTAGATATTAATCCGTTTGTTTACACTTTAGGTTATAGCTATAAATTTTAAGCATAATAATAAATAGAAAAATATAATAATAAACCTAGACTCAGGCACCTCACATATATTTTATGTGAGGTTTTTTTATGGATTTTATTTGCACTAAAAAAAGCATAAAACAGACAGTTTTATACATATTTTCTGCAAGTTTTTTTCTAAACTAATTTCTATTCATTACAAGCATGGGAATAAAAACATGAATAACAAATTAGCGATTTGTTTAGCACTTTTGAGCGGTATTGCTTTTACTCAAAATTTACAAGCTGCAAGTTTTTCGTGCGATGCTGCAAAAACGAAAACGGAAAAAAGTATTTGTAAAAACCGTTCTTTAAATGATGCAGATGTAAAAATGGCAACGACGTATCAAATCGTTTTACATGCTTTACCTATGGGTGGGCGAGATAACCAGAAAGATACTCAGCAGCAATGGCTGAAAAAAAGAAATGCTTGTGCTGCCAATGTCAGTTGTATTAGCAAAGCTTACCAACAACGTCAAAAGCAGTTAGATACGATATTGCAAGATAGGGTGTTAAGCCACGGCCCATTTTAATTAGAGTAAAAATTTTTAATATTCAGGATTGAAAAATTCTAGAAGTACTCCATTCATAAAGCATTCGAGAACAAACAGCTTCAAAATTTAAGGAGTGATTTATGAGTGAACAAGCATCACAAAATTATAGTTTCCAAGCAGAAGTTGCCCAGCTTTTACATTTAGTGACGCATTCTCTCTATTCTAACCCTGAGATTTTCTTACGTGAGCTTATCTCTAATGCATCAGATGCATGTGATAAGTTACGTTTTGAAGGAATTAATCATCCTGAATATTATGAAAATGATCCAGACTTACATGTACGAATCAGCTTAAATAAAGAAGATAAAACCTTAACGATCTCTGATAACGGTATTGGTTTAAGCCAGCAAGAAGCGATTGATAACTTAGGTACGATTGCGAAGTCAGGTACTAAAGATTTCATGTCAAAATTGACTGGCGATCAAAAAGCAGATGCTCAGTTGATTGGCCAATTTGGTGTGGGTTTTTATTCAGGTTTTATTGTTGCAGACAAGATTACGGTTGAATCACGCCGTGCGGGTCTAGATACATCTGAAGGGGTGCGCTGGATTAGTGGTGGTACAGGCGAGTTTGAAGTTCAGCAAATTGATAAGGCTTCCCGTGGTACTGACATTATTCTTCACTTACGTGATGATGCGCTTGATTATTTAGAATCTTATAAAGTTAAGCAAATCGTTAATAAATACTCTGACCACATTAGCTTGCCAATTGAAATGCAAAAAGAAGTTTGGCAAGAAGAAGAGGTTGCTGAAGGTGAAGAGCCTAAAGGCGGCCAAATGGTCAAAACTGACGAGTGGGAAGCGATTAACTCGGCAAGTGCTTTATGGACACGTAATAAAAGCGAAGTGACTGAAGAGCAATATATTGAGTTCTATAAAAACTTAACTCATGACTTTGAAGCACCACTGGCTTGGGCACATAACCGTGTTGAAGGTAGTACGGAATATACCCAATTACTTTATATTCCAAGTAAAGCACCACATGACATTTTTACACGTGAAGCAAAAGCGGGAATTAAGCTATATGTAAAACGTGTGTTCATCATGGATGATGCGGATAATTTAATTCCAAACTATTTACGTTTTGTTCAAGGTGTCGTGGACAGTGCGGATTTACCACTTAATGTTAGCCGTGAGTTGTTGCAAGAAAGCCGTGACGTCAAAACGATTCGTGAAGGTAATGCACGCCGTGTATTAACTGTACTTGATGGTTTGGCTAAATCGGAAGATGAAAAAGACCAAGAAAAATTCAAAACCTTCTATAGTGAGTTTGGTTCAGTACTTAAAGAAGGCTTGGGCGAAGACTTTGGTAACCGTGAACGTATTTTAAAATTATTACGTTATGCGACTTCAACAAATGATGAAGTAACGACTTCTTTTGCTGACTATAAGGCACGTATGAAAGAAGGCCAAAAAGCCATCTATTATGTGACTGCTGACAGTCTAGCAGCAGCGAAAAACTCGCCGCAGCTTGAGTTGTTTAAGAAAAAAGGCATTGAAGTGTTATTAATGGCAGAGCGTGTTGACGAATGGGCAATGAATTTTGTTCAAGAGTTTGACGGTACGCCATTAAAGAATGTGTCGAAAGGGGCTGTTGATTTAGGCGATTTGCAAGATGCTGAAGAGAAGAAAGCACTTGAGCAAGCAGCTGAACAGTTTAAGCCTGTTGTTGAGAAACTAAGTGACTCATTAAAGGCTAAAACTAAAGAAGTACGTGTAACTACACGTCTAGTTGATTCTCCAGCGTGTTTAGTGACAAGTGAAGGTGAATTGTCTCCTCAACTTATTCGCATGCTAAAACAAGCTGGACAAGCAGTGCCAGAAATCAAACCTATTTTAGAAATTAACCCTGAACATCCTTTAGTGAAAAAACTTGAAGGTTCAGAACAGTTTGATGATTTGGCAAACGTGATTTTCGATCAGGCTGTAATTGCAGAAGGTGGTTTGCCAGAAGACCCAGCAGCTTATGTGAAACGTATTAATAGCTTATTGTTGAAATAATTTTATGATATAAAAAAGCCTCTGGACTATCAGGGGCTTTTTTTTGTGGATAAAGAAAGAGTTATCCACAATTTGGGAATTTATGATTAAAAATTAGCTTCTAGATTTATTTGAACGCTGAGTTGGTGTTTCGGATCATCATCAATATGGTTAAAAAAATTAAGATCATTTTGCATAAAAATCCAATCTCTCCATATCGGTTGGCGCCATGAAATATAAGGACCCCAGCTATTTAGTCGAATATCATTTTTGGTATATACGCCACCGCTATAAATACCGTAAGTTAGACTATTATCTTTTACAAACTCAAATTGTTGAAAAGTCCAGTTGCCCCAGTTGTAATCTTCATTTTCGCTCTTATTTACATTAAATTTATTAGAAAATAATGTGTTATCTTGCATTTTTTGCGTTAGGTTTAGCGTGGTTTCAGTGTAGTTTCGGCTAGTAGAGCCGTAGCGAAATATCTGCTCTGTATCAAAGCTAATGTTATGTCTCAAATTCCATTTCTTTTTTGCCAGAAACTGGACATACACATCACTCTCAGAGTTAGAGCCTAAATCAAGGTTATTTTCAAAAGGCATCCATGTTGAAATGGTGGCCCAGCTTGCACTCAGTGGATTAGTAGCCGAAACCTGTGCCGATGAGTTTTTCTTCTTTTTCTTACCAAAGGCTTTATAAGTTTGTTCAGGCTGAGTCGCACGTTTCCATAACGTATCATTTCCAAATACAGCCATAAGCTCTTGAATTAAACCAGCATCAGCTAAAGCATTGTTTGCTTCTACTTCACAAGGCGAGCGTGAAAGTGATTGTCTTTTTACTTTAGCGAAACTCGTAGAAGTATAGGGATAACGCCGTGACCGTTGGTGTTTTAAAGAGTTATAAAAAAATTGAGTATGTGGAAGTAAAGCTAATAAACCTAAACTATAAATACAAATGAAGACTGTCGATTTATTTTGAAATGGAGAAGAAAATTGATTCATTTTGAAAGATAAGGAATCAAAAATAAAATTAGAACAATACTTTAAAAGGCTAATCTTAAAATTTTATTTAAAAGTATTTTGTTATTCATCACCTTGGATAAGGTTCCAAGGTGATGTTTGCTAGCTTAGAAAAGTGCTTCTAAACGTAAGAAGGTGCTGACAAAATGATTACGGTCTTCGCGGTGGTCATTAAAGTAATTTACATCGCCTTGTACAAAGAACCATTCACGTAAAACGGGTTGGCGCCATGAAACAAACGGTCCCCAACTATTTAAACGCAAGTCATTGTCGTTGTAATAACCACTTGTATAAATACCATAGTTAAAACGGTTGTTTGCAAAGAAACTGTGCTCGCGGAATGTTCGGTTTTCCCAAGCTAGATCATCATCCTGATCATCGGCATAGGTTAGGCTGAACTGATTGGATAAAATCGGCTGATTCGGTCGAGCATGAGTAAGTTCAAGATTAGTACGTAAGTAGTTTTCGCTGTCTATGCCGTAACGATAAATTTGTTCAGCATAAAACTTAAAATCATTACGAAGTTGCCAATCTCTCGATGCTTTTAAACGAACATAAATATCGTCTCCAGAACGAATACCTAAGTCGGCATCGGTTTCAAAAGGCAATTTTTTCGAGAAATTTGACCAACGTAAAGCAATTGAGCTGTTGTCATCTCGAGTTTGTTTACCATCTAACTTCTTATTAGAATCTTGATTTGGGTTTTGGTTAATATTGGCTGGGCTGTTATTAAATTCATTATCTAAAGAGTCATCACCAAATACCACGCTTAAACGTTTTTCTAGCGTAGGGAGCTTAATCTTACCGCGAATTCTGGGCTTAATTTCAAAGTTGTCATATTCATTCCAATAGTTGTCGACCATAACCCGAATGGTTGCAGTAGCTGGTTTTTGTGGATCAACTTCACCAAACCAATTATCAATTTTTTCAGAAGTACGATCGGCCCAATTACGAATTTTCTTTTGCTTACGATCAACCCAGGTTTGATCTTCGGTTTGTTCGGTAGGCGGAACAATAGGCTCATTAGACTGTTCTGGAAAAATAGTTGGGGTTGCGTCTACCCAACGCGGAATTTGATCTAAGAGATTTTCGTCTGTGGTGACTTCAGTTTGTACTCCAGATGATGTACTTCCTACTTGTTGGTTTGCAGAAGAAGAGGCGGTCTCTGCATGAGCGATGCATACTGAACCAAATCCAATCGTTAAAAGTGCAAAAAGCTGCCGGTACGGCATTACATGAAATGTTTTCATATCTATCTTTATGTTTTGTTGTTGTTTCCACTTTTGTTGATTTTTCTAATAAAATCAAGAGGAGGACACAAAAGTTAAGTAAATTTAACTTTTTTTACATATTTGAAATAAATGAAAAAGTTTAAGCTATTAGCGATTATTTTTAGCCAAAAAAATCCCCCAGTGAAGGGGGATGATAGATCAAGGAAACTTCAAATTCCGATCATTATACACATAAAAAACAGAACATTACAGCGCGAATATTCTAAGCGGCAATAATAAACTGATTTTTAGCAATTAGATAGTTCTTTTTTTAGAACGCTCTATTGCTAAAATGATGATAAAACATACGATTTGATCACGTTTTAATTGTGTTCATTTATTTCTTTGGAACATCACAAGTTTCATCGGTACAAACAGCCGCATCATCTTGCTCGACTGCTTCAGTATTTGCTTTGATTTGTGCTTTTTCCAAAACTTGTAAAAAGACTTCACGTGGTTGAGCGCCAGCAAGAGCGATTCTTTGGTCGAATACAAAAAATGGCACGCCAGTTACATTAAGCTGCTCACGTGCAATTTTTTCATCATGGCGGACAAAGTCAGATAGTTCGTTGGTATCTAGTACGTATTCAACTTCAGCATTGTCTAAACCAATACGAGATGCAATTTCTTCTACAACTTCACGTTCGCCAATTGCGAGACCTTCGGTCATATAAGCATGGAAAAAAGCTTCTTTAGCTTCATTACCTAAACCTTTGCTTTGCGCAAGGTGAATAATACGGTGTGCATTGAAACTATTGCCTGAGTTCGCCTTTTGCCATTGGAAATCAATACCTTCAGAAGCAGCCATGGCCGCAATATTGCGCTCCATTTCTTCCATCTCTTCATAGGTACGGCCATATTTTTTAGCTAAGCGCTCAGTATTCGAAGTGTCATGTTTTGCTGGTGCATCAGGATCTAATTCAAAACTATGCCAGTGAATTTCAAGATCAATACCTGCTTCAGCAGCTACATGCTCAAGGCGTTTTTTGCCGATATAACAAAAAGGGCAAACTACATCAGACCAGACATCTACACGCATGGGAGAATCTCATAAATTTTAATTACCCATCATAATAGGGATGATGGATCAGGATTTAAAGCTTTGAGTAGCGAATACAGTGTTGCGTATTGTGAAATAAATGGCATATAAAGAAGAATAAGCTCTATTTTATAACTATAAAGAGCAAAACTATAAGAAGGGAAATAGGAGGTGTGTATGCGCCGAGTTTTGATTGCGATTGCAAGTCTGATTGTTATCACAAGCATTGTTTTTTTCACCTATCAGCATATCAAACAACAGCAAGCCAAAGACAGTAGTCAAATGTTTGATGTCGTCATGACTGAAAAAATGAATCAGCTTTATGACCAAGCACAAGACTGGTCTAAACCCGTCCAGCTCGATATCCACGATAAGCGTTTGGCAGGACACTATAAGCAAATTTCAGAATTCCTTTTAAGTTATTGGATTCAAAATATTAATGCACGTAATGCATATTTAAGAGAACTCAAAGCAGCCAAATGGGATACTTTTTTAAATGTGGACCGTTTAGATCTTGATAAAAAACAAAAATTTGCAGAAACCGAAAAGATGCTAGCCGATGTCCGTAAAGCTTCGGATCAGTATCAGAGTGAATATGAAAAGATTCATAAGACTTTCTTAGCAAAGGTTCAAGAGTTATCTGTTGATGCAGAGATGAGGCAACTTCTTGAAATGAAATTGGGAACTCAGCAAAAAGCAGATCAAGATCATGCAATTTTTATGATTGAGCTACAAATTTTAGATAAAGCAGAAGAAATGTTTAAGCTTCTAAAAAATTATGAGTGGCAAAAGAAAGATCAGATGATTCTTTTTCATGAAAATGCTCAGGTCAAAAAATTTAACGGGCTTTATCAAGATGTTCTAAAGCTAAATGCAAAAATTGAAAAAATTAAGAAAAAGAATGTAGCTGCACTCGAAGGAGATTTAAAAGAATAAGCAAAGCATGAGCATCAAATATTATGATTTGGTGCTCTCGACTTTCCCTTTGGTTAAAAAAGATTGTAATAAACTTTGAGAAGTTTGCAGTTTGTTTAACTGCTCAGACACATGCATGAGTTCAGTTTGCAGTTTTTCTTGAACCACTGAGCATAGTGTAAATACTCGTTCATCTAAATCAAAACAAGGCAGCAAAACCTGAATATCTTTTAGGTGCATGCCTGCATCATTTAATATTTTAATTTTCTTAATATTTTCAATATCTTTTTGCGTATAACTTCGATAGTTATTACTCGCTCGAAGAGGCTGTATAAGCCCTAAGCTCTCGTAATAACGCAGCATACGAGGACTTACTTTTGTAAGCTCGGCAACTTTAGCTAAGTTCATAAAACGGGGTTGACCTTAACAGTGGTGTCATAGTTTAGCATGTTTTTATCTTTCAAAATGGTACTTGTTCAATGATCAGAAAACTCATTTTATTGGTGTTATTCGGATTAATGTCATTTGTTGCAAATGCCAAAACACTTGAACTGCAGGAGAAGAACATGCGTCAAATATTTGTGCTTCACGGTTACTCTGCTTCTATCGATGATCATTGGTTTCTAGATTTAAAACATCAAATAGAAAATGAAAATACAACGGTTACTTTAATTCCATTTCCAGATTCTGAGAATCCAGACGTAGATGCATGGCAGAAAGTTTTAGATCAACAGATCCCTAAGGTGGATGAAAATACCTATTTTGTTGCGCACAGTTTAGGGGTGATTACGTTACTGCACTTTTTGCAAAGACATGACTATCAAAATATTGGAGGAATGATTTTAGTATCCGGATTTTCTGGTTACATTTCAGATTCTTCTGTTCTTAATAGTTATATAACGAAGAGTAAAGTCGATACAAATTACTTTAAGGACATAAAGAAAAAGCTGGTGTATTTATCGGATAATGATGATTTGGTTCCGCCCAAACTGACTATTGAATTGGCGAAAGAAATTGATGCGCCGCACATTACCGTTCCTAATGGTGGGCATTTTTTGGGTAGAGAAGGTTATACGAAATTTCCGCAATTAGTTGATTCTTTAAAAGAGATGTTAAATGATTAATAAAAATCCCCGTAGTAAGCGGGGATTTTTTATCTTTACTGAAAGTTTGTAATTTTTTTTCGTAGCCTATTAGGGCTGGTAAATGATACCCATGACTTTCGCAGGTAAAGCGATAATATCGAAAGTTAAGGTAAACGGAAGCAGTGGTAAACTTGCTAGCTTCTCTTTAGTTGATAAGGGCACTTTTCCACTTTTATCGTGAAGATATTGGATTTTAA
Organism: Acinetobacter sp. 22301; assembly: GCF_052045285.1. Classification (NCBI taxonomy): domain Bacteria; kingdom Pseudomonadati; phylum Pseudomonadota; class Gammaproteobacteria; order Moraxellales; family Moraxellaceae; genus Acinetobacter; species Acinetobacter sp. 22301. The sequence continues at coordinate 25,654 of NZ_JBQEOR010000003.1, forward strand.
CTTGATATGGCTTAGATAAAGGGGTTATTGTTTTAAGATTTTTTACAGGAGGATAAACAGTTCCTTTAATATTTAAATCAAATTTATGTGGTTCTGATGTCTTTGCACAGCCACATGGAACTACACCATATAGTTTAAATAAAGCTGATTCTTTCTCGTTCAATTTCCCATTAGGTGGGGTGTAAGAAAATCTAATATGCCCGTAAAAATGATTACTATCCGGAACTGGAGCATTAAAATCTAGCTCATTACTTATTTGAATATATTGTGGATTTAATTGATTAATTAATTGAATGAAATCGTTACCGCCTTTACTAATGACATAACTATATTTTTTCCCTGCGATGACAACACTGTCCTCTGGTTCATTAGGGAGAGATACTGATGGTTTACCAAATGCAATTACATCATCTTCAATTAAAGTGATCCATTCATGGCCTGAGTCATATTTTGTAAATAGCTCTCGCGTGTTTTCACCAATAATTCGGTTACTCGCACAACCAGTGAGAAAGAAACTGACGAGTAGGCAGCTCATAAGAATATTCTGATTTAATACTTTAAAGTTCATTATTTCTGTTGAATTCAATGGATTTATAAAAGTCTGACTATAAACAAAAGATCTTAATATTTAAATCTAGTAGTATGATCTGACTTAGTTATACTCAGACTAATTTCTAAAATATTTTAGAAAGTCCCTTACTATTACATTAAAAATTTTAATTATATTTACCGTTTATCTGAGTCTTACTGAATCAAATTCGACTTTGTTGTAGCCTATTTATAGATACTTTTAATTTAATCATCATCTTTTTAATTTGAATAGGGTGAATGATTTTTGGAGCAAGTTATGAACTTTCTAAAACAATCAGCTTTCATTGCTGCATTTGCTTTTATGGGTTTACCGACTGTTCAAGCAGAGGAAGTAGCGACTTTACCAACAATTCGCGTTATGGCTGAATCTGAGTTACGTGAAGAGGTGGGTTTTGTACCTTTCCAAGAAGATAAAAAAGTGCGCCAGGCGCTGCAACATCATGAGTATAAAACACATTACGATATACAAAATGCTTTAGTCCCTGAAGGCATGACGACAGTAGATTATCAGCCAGTCATGGCACAGCCTGATTTGTCTCAACTTTCTCCATTCTTACAACAATACATTTTAGCGGTAGCGGGTGGAATACAGTCTTCTGATCCAACCAACGGTATTTTTGAAATATTAAGACCTTTGAACATTAACCGAAGTAATGTCGATGCTTATCGTGAAGGTACGATGAAAGTTAACCTTAGTGATCTCATAAAATTACAACAGCAAATTCAAGATGGTTTAAAAGGACGTTAAAATAAAAATCTCCGCATTTTTAGAAAAGATTAAAATTATGTTTTATTGATTTTATAATTGTTTGAAATTACATATTATTTTATTTACCATTATAAATATTTATATTATTAAGTATTGGGCGACACATTTTGTCGCTTATAGTTTTTTTCATAAGTTTTATTAATGCATTTGGGATACTATGGATAAGTTAAATAGTAGTTACAATATCTTTGATATCTCTCATGTAGAGTCTGATCTTTTAGAGCAATTAGGTACAAAAAGTAAATTCTGGTATTTGTCTGAAGGTGAAGAGTTTCTTTTTAAAAGTGTGCAATCTAATACAGGAGAGCGATTAGGTGATGATTGGGCTGAAAAAATCTCTTGTGAATTAGCCGCTTTGTTAGAATTACCACATGCACATTATGAATTGGCGATACACAAAGGAGTACGTGGTGTTATAACCAAGAATTTTATTTCTGAGCGAGGAGAGCAACTAATGCTTGGTAATGAACTTCTTGAAGGTCTTGTATCCTCTGCTGAAGAAGGTAACCCAAACATACAATTTATTGAAGATGTATATAAAATTATGCGAAACACTATCATCAATAAGCCAATTGGATTTAGTAGTCTAGCTAATATTAAATCTGCTAGTGATTTTTTTGTTGGTTATTTGATGTTTGATGCCTTAATTGCAAATCAAGACAAGATAGGCATAATGAAAATTGGGGAACTATCATTACTGTTAAAGGTGTGAAACATCTTGCACCAAGCTATGACCATGGAGCGAGTTTAGCAAGAAATGTTAGTGATGAAGAAAAAAGAATACGAATGACTTCAAAGGATAAAGGGCAGCAAATACCAACCTTTGTTCTAAAAGCAAAATCATGGTTTTTAGAAAAGGAAATAGCTGGTAAAAAGAAAAGGCTGAAACTATTAGATGCTTTTCGGCGTTATGCTTTAATGGAAAGAGTCGCTGCAAAGAGTTGGTTAGAGATATTGAATAAGGTTAAAGATGATGATGTAAGATTAATTATAGATAGGGTTCCTGAGACTCTTATGTCTTCTACCTCAAAAGATTTTACATATGAATTAATTTTATGTAATAAAGCTAATCTATTAGCAATAAAACGTGATTTGTAAGTGAGGAATTGTCAGCATGAAAAGTGTTTTTGTTATGTGGCAAGATTCTACAGGTACACGAATGTGGCATCCTGTTGCTAAATTAACTCAACAAAATTCTTGTAGATATGTTCTGAGCTACACAAAAGGTGCTCAGCACGAAAAGTTTTCATTTTTTCCTAATATGCAGGATATTTCTAAAAGCTATACTTCTGATAGATTATTTAGTTTCTTTAGAAATAGGTTAATTCCTGAGAGCCGCCCTGAGCATGACAATATGTTTGAGTGGTCTGGTTTATCTAGTGATTCTAAAGATTATTTAGAGTTACTTGCAATTTCAGGAGGTGAAAAGAAAACTGATCATTTTCGAATCGTTAATTTACCTAAAAATGAAGATGGTTTTTATCGAATCAAGTTTTTTATTAGTAGTATCAATTATTTGAATGAGATTGAGAAAACTAGTATTACATCTCTGCGACCTAATGATCGACTCAAATATCAATTTGATGAAAATAATTTGGTTGATGTAGATGCAACAATTTTATTGAAAGAAGATAATGTTAGGGTTGGGTACTTGCCACATTATTTATGTAAAGACTTGAAAAAATTACTTAATTATTTAAATGAAGATGATATTCAAATTAAAGTACTAAAGGTAAATCTAGATGCACCCTCGCAGTTTAAGGTTTTATGCGAATTAAAAGCACCATGGCCAGAAAATTTTAATGCCTTTAATGATGAAGAATTTTCTAGTTATGAATAATAAAAATCCCCGCATTGAGCGGGGATTTTTTTATCTTGGTGTTAATTAAACACGTTCGATCACTGTTGCAATACCTTGACCAAGGCCGATACACATGGTCGCAAGACCGATTTGAGTATCTTGTTGTTCCATTACGTTCAACAAAGTAGTTGTGATACGTGCACCAGAACAGCCTAGTGGGTGACCCAAAGCAATCGCACCACCATTTAAGTTAATGATGTCTTGCTTGTCATAAATACCTAAGCCTTTCATTACTGATAAGCCTTGAGCAGCAAATGCTTCGTTTAACTCGATAGTTTGAATATCAGCCATCGTTAAACCAGCACGTTTAAGCGCTTTTTGAGTTGCTGGAACTGGACCGTAACCCATGATTGCTGCGTCACAACCTGCAACTGCCATAGAGCGAATTACAGCGCGTGGTTTTAAACCTAACGCTTGTGCGCGTTCAGCAGACATAAGTAACATTGCAGAAGCACCGTCAGATAAAGCTGAAGATGTAGCCGCAGTTACAGTACCGCCTTTCGGGTCAAATACAGGACGTAATGCTTTGAACGCTTCAAGGTTTGCATCTGGACGAATTACTTCGTCGATGTCGCAAAGGATTTTAAAGCCATTAGCATCGTGGCCTTCAACACCAACGATTTCGTTTTTGAAACGACCTTCTTGAGTTGCAGCCCAAGCACGGCGGTGAGATTCAACACCAAAAGCGTCTTGCTCTTCACGGCTAATGCCATTCATGCGACCTAACATTTCAGCAGTTAAGCCCATCATGTTAGATGCTTTTGCATAGTGTTTAGATGCTTCTGGGTTTAGGTCGATGCCATGCATCATACCTACGTGGCCCATGTGCTCAACACCACCAATAATGAAGATATCACCTTGGTTAGTTGCAATCTGTGCAGCAGCAGTATGAAGCGCTTGCATAGAAGAACCACAAAGACGGTTTACTGTTTGACCAGCAACAGTTTTTGGTAAGTCAGCCAATAAGCCGATGTTACGGCCAATGTTCATACCTTGTTCTAGAGTCTGGTTTACACAGCCCCAGATCAGGTCTTCAACTTCGTTTACATCAAACTGGTTACGGGCAACGAGTGCACGAACCAATTCAGCAGATAAGCTGTCAGCACGTACATTACGGAACATACCGTTTTTGGTTTTACCCATTGCAGAACGTACGCCATCAACGATGACAACGTCACGTGGATTTAAAGTAGCCATTCACGTTGCTCCTTAACCGTAGAATTTTTTGTTGTTAGCAGCCATGTCGCGCAACATTTGTGGCGCTTCATAAGCCTTACCTAAGTGTGCATATTTGTCGCAAAGTGCAACGTATTCAGCAACACCAGTCTGGTCGATATAACGACATGGACCACCACGGAATGGAGGGAAACCTACACCCATAATCATTGCCATGTCTGCTTCAGCAGCAGTTGCAACGATGTTGTCTTCTAAGCAACGAACTGTTTCGTTACAGAAAGCAAGCATCATGCGGTCAATGATTTCTTGGTTATCAAACTCGCGTTTCTCACCCGTTACGAAAGGAGCAATGATTTCATACGCTGTTGGATCAACAGTTTTTGCTTTTTTGCCTTTCTTATCGAGTTCGTATTTGTAGAAACCAACGTCATTCTTTTGACCAAGGCGTTTAGCTTCGTACATTGCTTGGATTGAACCTTTGTAGTCTGGCTTCATGCGGTCTGGGAAACCTTCAGCCATGACTTCTGCACCATGTACACCTGTGTCGATACCAACAACATCGATGAGGTAAGCAGGACCCATTGGCCAGCCAAACTTAGACATTACATTGTCAACTTGTTGGAAGTCTGCGCCATCTTTTACAAGAAGGTCGAACGCACCAAAGTAAGGGAACAATACACGGTTAACCAAGAATCCTGGGCAGTCGTTTACAACGATCGGTGTTTTACCCATTTTTTGAGCAAGAACAACAGTAGTTGCAATCGCTTCTTCAGAAGTCTTTTCACCACGAATCACTTCTACAAGCGGCATCATGTGAACTGGGTTGAAGAAGTGCATACCAACGAAGTTTTCAGGACGTTGTAATGCTTTTGCTAAACGCGTGATTGAAATCGTAGAAGTATTAGAAGCAATAATCGTATTTTCACGAACATTCTTCTCAGTATCCGCAAGTACCATTTCTTTTACTTTTGGATTTTCTGTAACTGCTTCGATCACGATATCAACTTCTTTAAACTCATCGTAGCTTAAAGTAGGACGGATACGTGCAAGCGTTTCACCCATTTGCGCAGGTTTCATTTTCTTGCGTTCAACTTGTTTAGTTAACAAGCTATTCGCTTCTTTCATACCTAAAGCAAGTTGTGGGTTACCAATATCTTTCATAATAATTGGTGTACCTTTGCTTGCTGCTTGGTAAGCAATACCACCACCCATGATACCAGCGCCAAGTACAGCTGCTTGGTTTACAGGATGTGCACCTTTTTCATGTTTTTTAGCAGTTTTCTTAACAACTTGGTCATTGAGGAATAAACCAATCAATGCACCAGCTTGTGGAGTAATCGCAGCTTTTGCAAAACCTTCAGCTTCTGCTTTTAATGCTTCGTCACGCGCAAGGCTTGCACCTGCTTGTAATGAATCAAGTAATAATTTTGGAGCAGGGTATTGAGCAGGATTTGCTTTAGCAAGTACAGCACCTTTTGCTGTGTTGAACGCCATCATCTGTTCAAGTGGGTTCAATTTTACAGCGTCAAGTTTTTCTTGGCGTTTAGCTTTCCAGTTCAAACGACCAGAAATTGCTTGCTTAACTAAGTCAGTTGCAGCTTCAAGTAATTTATCAGCAGCTACAACCGCATCTACAGCACCATCTTTAAGGGCAGCAGCCGGTTTTTTAGGAGCAGCCATTGCCATCCATTCAACCGCGTTGTCGATACCAATAAGACGGCTTAAACGTACGCTACCGCCAAAACCTGGGTAAATACCAAGTTTAATTTCTGGTAAGCCCACTTGTGCAGCTTCTGACATCACACGATAGTCACACACTAAACACATTTCAAAACCGCCGCCTAACGCCATACCGTTAATAGCAACAACTTTTGGAATTTCTAAATCTTCAAAGCTATTGAAGATTTCGTGAACAGGCATAAGCCAGTCAACAATCGCTTTTTCGCCTTGAGCGAAGTTTTCACCAAATTCGGTAATGTCTGCCCCAACAATAAATGTTGATTTGCCCGACGTAACAACTAAGCCTTTAATATCGTTATTTGCTTTTAACGCAGCAATAGCAGCTTGGAAATCTTCAATTGTTGCACGGTTAAATTTATTGACCGACTCACCTTGTAAGTCAAAGCGGAATTCTGCAATTCCGTCCGAAAGCATTTGGACGGTAATGGCATTGCCAGCGTGGATCATGCCTGATCTCCTTGGTTTTGGAGGACTTCTAAGTTGATGTTATGAAGCGTGTGCACATCTTAGGTACACATTTATGCTTCGCTAATCTTACGATAACTATATCTAAAAAAAACCTGACAAGTTGTATCAAGCCGTGACGCAAGGGTCATCTTATTTATTATTCAATTCATCTATATGAAATGCATAAAAGAAATCATAAAGATAGCTAATAACGAAAGACATTTGTTTTAATTTAACTTTTTCTTGATAAAGCATAGGAATTATCAATTTTTTATATAAAAACGAATAAGTTTTAAAAGTTAATTTTTTGTCAAAAATGTCAATTGTTAGTGGGATCATCTGTAAATAACAGTAATAATAGTAATAATAGTAATAAATTTTAACTTCCTTAAATTTATGGAAAAATACACTATATTTAAAATTTTTATTACAACAGCGCTGTCTATTATTTGACTTAATTTTTTTACATTCGCTTTTTCTAAGTCAATTTTGTTAAAATTTGCGCCAATTAAATAAACTTCCGGTTTCTCTCTCCTTAAATATAAGGTGAAGTTGCCCCTAATCTTTTGAAAGAGTAGCAATATGATTAAGTGGATCATATTAGCGATTTTTGTGATATCAGCATTGTATATCCAGCATCGCGGCAAAGTGCGTCACTCGTTTTATCGTCAATTTTTTGACCATTCAACCTTGCTCGCACCGATTAACTTTTTAATGTACATCTTTTCAAAGGTGCCGAATCAACCTTATATCGATACACAGCATTTTAAAGATTTAAAAGTGCTGGATGAAAATTGGGAAATGATTCGTGATGAAGCGAAGGCGTTATATGACCAAGGTGGGATTAAAGCTTCAAGTACCTATAATGACTTAGGTTTTAACTCATTCTTTAAAACAGGTTGGAAGCGTTTTTACCTCAAATGGTATGAATCGAGTCATCCATCTGCTGCTGAGCTTTGTCCAAAAACCACAGCACTTCTTAAAACATTGCCGACAATTAAAGCCGCAATGTTTACTGAACTTGCACCTGACAGCCGTTTGGTAAGACACCGTGATCCGTATGCAGGTTCATTACGTTATCACTTGGGTTTGATTACGCCGAATGATGATCGGTGTTTTATTGATGTCGATGGTGAAAGATATTCTTGGCGTGATGGTCAAAGTGTCGTGTTTGATGAAACTTATATTCACTATGCTGAAAATAAGACTGATCAAAACCGTATTATTTTCTTTGCAGACGTTGAACGTCCAATGAAAGTAAAATGGATGGAGCGTTTCAACCATTGGTTTGGTCGTAATGTGATGACTGCGGCAAGTTCACCGAATGAAACAGGCGACCAAACAGGTGGCCTAAATAAAGCTTTTGGTTATGTCTATCAAATTCGTATTAAAGCTAAGGCTTTAAAAGCTAAGAACCGTAAGTTGTATTACTTCTTAAAATGGTTCTTGATGCTTGGGATTTTCTTCCTGATTTTTGTTCGACCATATGTATTTTAATTAAAGCGCCCGAAAGGGCGTTTTTTATTTTGATTATTTAAATAATTTGCATTTATTTTATACATTTAAAAAAAGATTATTGGCATGAATAGTACTTTATTTAAAATTTTAGGTGAATTTTATATTAATTATTGGGATGATAATACAACTGGTAAATATATACCTTTCTTGTACTTAATAAATTTAAAAATTTGCGTGGAATATAAATGAATACGGTGATGAAACAAGCTTTAGTAATAACTACATTCAGTGCAGCAGTAATATTGACTGGATGTGGTAAATCTAAGCCAGAGCCAAAATCAAAAACAGAAAAAGTTGAGGTAGTTTCGGATTGGAGTTGTACACACCCTGAGAATTTAAATCAGATTCAAACTTCTTTGAAAAAAGAATATTTAAAGCAAATTGAGCGTAGCTTAAGACAAAGTCAATATCAGGTTGATGCAGATATTCTTAATAAAATTAATCAAGGTTTGAAGTTTGAAATTAAAAATATCCGCACTTTACCATTAGAAGACGAAAGCCAAAAAAATACACAATTAAGTTGTGAAAGCCAATTGGTCATTTCACTGCCGAAAGGTTTACAAAAACGTGCGGAAAAAGCATATATTGAAGAGCTGCGTCATTCTGATGAAGAATCACAGACGCTCAATGACTATTTTTCGGATAATGAATCATCTTTGACTCTTGAAAATGACCAATTGAAAGGTGACTTTTTCTATAACATCACAAAAACAGATAAAGAGGGTTTGGTGTTTGACTTGCCAACTCAAAATAGTGTGATTGAAGGATTGGTTTTTGTTGCCACTAAAGCTGTGCAATATGCAGCCTATGTTAAAGAAAATGAGTTGATTGAAGAAAATATTGAAGAAAATCAGCAAATATCTGAACAAAATAATGAAGAGCAGACTGCTTTGGCTCAGGAAGCTATGGATGTTCGTAAAAAAGAACTGGATAGTGACAAAGCGAAGCAAGTGGAACGCTTAAATCAGACTTGGGACAAATTGAGTGCTGAGAAAAAAACTCAATTTAAACAAGATCAATCGGATTGGTTTAAAAAACGTGATGTTGAATGTAAGGTGCTTGCACAAAAGACTGTAGATGAAATTCCTGAAAAAGACTTAGAAACTTACCAAAAGCAATCCGATTATTGGACTGCTGACATGCGTAAGCAAAACCAAGACATGCAATATACACAGTGCTTTACTCAAAAAACGATAGAGCGAACGGTTTATTTAAATAATTTAAATTAATCCTAAAACTCTTTATAAATGCTTGGCCAGTCGTATTGAAAGGAATGCGATTAACCAATTACGGGCAAATACTCTACTTTTACAAGTAGGAGGGTTAAGCTCAGTAATTGAATTTCATTTGTAATGTATATTTATACAAATATTAAAGCGCCCGAAAGGGCGTTTTTTTATGCTCTACAGTATTTAATGGATTTTGTGACTCATTTCACGGTGCTGGTAATTTGTTACAACTATTAAAAGCCAATAGGCAATTTTGATTCTACAATGGCGCGGTTTTTTCGAAGACTGGTCAGCGGAAGTAGGTTTTAAAATGGCTCATGCTCATCACGCAGCTCATGCACATGTTCATCATATCGAAGAGAGAAAAGAAGAAAGTTCTCAAGGCGATTTAAAAACAAAAGTGATGTTAAGACAAGCAGCTTCGAAGACTGAAAAATCTAAGCGATCTAGAACTAAAAATCATAAAACTGAAGACCAAAATATTAATTTGCATAAGTTCTCAAGTAAGCTCGAAAGTATCTCTGCCAACCATAGTAAAGAGAAATGCGCCAAAAATATCCGTATTGCTCTACAAGCGGCTGGAGCAGATGTATCAAAGCATCCTGTAGCTGCTTCTGATTGGGGGCAAACGTTAGAAAAGAATGGTTATAAGAAAATTAAACCTGCTTTCAACCGTCCACAAGAAGGTGACATTTACATTATTGAGCGAACAAGTGGTCACACCTATGGTCATATTGCAGGCTATACGGGCAATGGTTGGTTCTCGGATTTTCGTCAAAAAACCTATGCGGTCTACAAAGAAAAAGACGTTAAATATAGTTACTATCGTCTAGATTCTTAAGCAAGTACGACACAATCTGTCGGACCATATCTAAATCTCTTTCCAAATTTATGTTCTGGCACAGTAAAGCACTTGAAAAGTAGGAGTGAAAACATCACATTAGGTATTCAGTATTAAGCCATGCATGCCAATAGTGAATCAAAACGCTCGTCCTCATATTGAAAAAATTTTAGCCAACATGACCCAGCTTCCAGGTGTTTATAAAATGCTAGGGAAGGAGGGTGAATTGTTATATGTCGGCAAAGCAAAAAACCTAAAAAATCGGGTGTCGAGTTATTTTGTTAAAACAATTGAGCATCCTAAAACACAAGCTTTAGTTGCACGAATTTATGATATCGAAACTTTGGTTACTCGTTCAGAAACTGAAGCTTTACTCTTAGAACAAAATTTAATTAAACAACATCGTCCGCCTTATAACATTATGCTGCGGGACGATAAGTCTTATGTCTATATTTTTGTTTCGGCTGACAAGCCTTATCCTCGGCTTGCCAGTGGGCGTGGTAAAGGTAAGCACCAAATTGGTAAGTTCTTTGGACCGTACCCAAGTGCCTATAGTGCACGCGATACATTACTGGTTTTGCAAAAACTTTTTAATGTGCGTCAGTGCGAAAATAGCTATTTCTCACAGCGCAAGCGTCCATGTTTGCAATATCAAATCAAGCGGTGTTCAGCCCCTTGTGTAGGTCTGATTTCGCCCGAAGATTATAAAGAAGACGTTAATAATAGTATTCGCTTTTTGCAAGGTGATACCAAAGAGCTTAATCAAGAGCTCATTGCCAAAATGGAACAAGCAGCGGCTGAGCTTGAATTTGAAAAAGCTGTTTTTTACCGTGATCGTTTATCTTTATTGCGTGAAGTACAAGCCCAACAAGCCGTATTTAAAGTCAAAGGCGAAGCGGATATTCTGGCAATTGCATATCAGGCAGGCGTGACATGCGTGCAAATTATGTATGTACGCAATGGGCGAATGCTGGGTGGAAAAAGTTATTTCCCAGACATGCTCGGTGATGATCTTGGGCAAATGCTGAGTGACTTTATGGCGAACTTTTACTTTCAGGTTGCCGATGAAGTTCCCAATGAGCTCATCGTAAATATTGCTTTGCCTGACTGTAAAGAATTAGAAGAAGCGTTGGCACAGCAGTTTGGCAAAAAGGTTCAGATTAAGAGTAATGTTCGAGAAACTCGTGCCGAGTGGCTGGAACTAGCCGAAATGAACGTTCAACATGCCATTAAGGGGCAGTTGAGTAATCATTTAGAGCTTAATGAACGTTTCCATCAGTTAGAGCAAGTGGTGGGAAGACCCGTTGATCGTATTGAGTGTTTTGATATTAGTCATACCATGGGTGAAGCTCCAATTGCCTCATGTGTCGTGTTTGACCAAGGCGGGGCGCGTAAACGTGACTACCGCCAATTTGCGATTCAAGACATTACAGCAGGCGATGATTATGCTGCTATGCGTCAAGCTTTAACACGTCGTTATAAAAAAGCCATATTGCCTGATTTACTGTTGATTGATGGTGGTAAAGGCCAGCTCCATATGGCGATGGAGGTCATGCAAGAGCTTGGGCTAGACGCTTTTATGGTGGGTGTATCTAAAGGTGAAGGGCGTAAACCCGGACTTGAAACCCTGCATTTTACCGACGGCACAAAAATCCAGTTACCGGAAGACCATAAGGCATTGCATTTGATTCAGCAGGTACGTGATGAGGCCCATCGTTTTGCGATTACCAAACATCGTGCTAAACGTGATAAACGCCGAAGTACCTCAGTTTTAGAGGCGATTCCTGGGTTGGGTCCAAAGCGCCGTCGAGATTTATTAACTCATTTTGGTGGAATCCAAGGCGTTTTAAAAGCATCTGAAAAAGAGCTTACTCTTGTGCCCGGTTTTGGTGAAATGATGGCAAGAACGATTTATAAAATTCTGCATGAATAAAGATAAGTTTCTATGCTGAATGACCAAATAGTTGGTATATAAGTACAAGAATGATCATTCACATTCCCTTTAAAATGATGAAAGATGTTTCATCAAGAGTCAGAGTGCTTTAGGGAAGTGAATGTCATTACTGCAATTATTTGAAGAAATAAAACAAAAGGAATGGATTGAAATACCTGAAGGGTGGCTACAAGGGCGAACTGTTTTTGGTGGTCTTGTTGCTGGACTACTCATGCAAAAAGCCTGCTGCAATATTCAAGATCCAAATAAAAGATTATTAAGTTGTAGTATTACTTTTGTGGGGCCTGTACAGCAGGGACCTGCTCAATTGACTATTGAAATTTTAAGAGAAGGAAAGTCGGTCACTACACTTGAAACCCGTTTATGGCAAGATGGTGCGGTACAAACGATTTTGGTGGCAAGCTTTGGTGTGCCGCGTGCGTCGAATATTGAAGTGCGACATGAGCCTATCGTTCCAGTTTATAGGCAACCTGAAGAGTTACAACCTATTCCTTTTGCTAGACAAATGCCAGAATGCTATCAACATTTTGATGTATGCTGGGCGGAAGGTCATTATCCTGTTACAGGAAGTCAGTATGCTGACTTTGGAGGATGGTCAAGGTTTAATCCCGATAAGCATGAAAATCGTCAAATGACTTTGCCAGATTTAATTGTTTTGATGGATATTTGGCCGCCTGGTGTATTGCCGATGTTTAAGCAAGTTGCTCCTGCAAGTTCTTTAACTTGGCACATTACCTATGTCCATCCGTTCCAACATCAATTGTGTGACTGGTTTAAATATAAAGTGGTAACTGAATATGCAGGTGAAGGTTATTCCACAGAATATGCCCATCTTTGGGACCAAAATGATCATTTAATTGCAATTTTACGGCAAACTGTTACGGTATTTACCTAAGCAGTCCACTTCCTCGATTCATATATTTCGTATAAAGTGGCTGTTACAGATAGATACAATATTGAAGAAAGTATTTTTGTCTGTTACAAGATGCATGAAGACTTAATTGGCGGTGTTTATGACCACAGGGCGAATCCTGAATATCCCAAATATCCTAACATTAGCGCGTATTGCGCTTATTCCTGTATTTTTGGTGATCGCGTATTGGCCGCCTGCAATGGGTATTGGTGAGCATGAAGGTAGTATGAGTCGTCATATTATCTTGACGGCTATTTTTGTGTTTGCTGCTATTACCGATTGGTTTGATGGCTATTTAGCACGAACTTTAAACCAGACTTCAGCATTTGGCCGTTTTTTAGATCCAGTTGCAGATAAGCTCATGGTGGCGGCTGCACTGATTGTTTTAGTGCAGTGGAATCCAACCATTTCAATGGCTTTTGCGGCAATTGTGATTATTTCACGGGAAATTACAGTTTCTGCTTTACGTGAATGGATGGCAGAACTTGGCGCACGAACCAGTGTGGCAGTATCGACTGTAGGTAAATATAAAACAGCCTTTCAGATGATTGCCATTAGTGTGTTCTTACTTAATTGGCAGCCTTTAGAAATGCTTGCCTATGCTTTGTTATATACAGCGGTCATTTTAACTTTATGGTCAATGTTTATTTATCTTAAAGCAGCTTGGCCTTATTTAAAGCAGCCTTAAGTGCATATTGAATGATTAAGCCTTTCTACAATGAAAGGCTTTTTTATTTTTGAAGAGTGCAAGAATCGGGTCGTCATAGGGCTTTGGCTACTTTAATGTAAGATATAAGTGCTAAGGAGGTGACACATGCAAATGCTTTCTTCTCGGCAATTTGCTGTAATTGCCACTGTGATTGAATATTTATATGAACATCTGGACCAGCAACCCAGTCTGGATGATGTTGCAAGCCATATGAATTTAAGTTCAGGTTATATTCAACGCCAGTTTCAAGAATGGGTAGGGATTAGCCCGAAAAAATTTGTGCAATATATGAGTTTGCAACAGGCTAAATATTATCTGTTGCAACAGCGGAGTTTATTGGAAACTGCTTTAAATACGGGTTTATCTGGCACAGGACGTTTACACGATCTGTTTATTCAGCTCGAAGGGATGACGCCTGGTGAATATAAACAACAAGGCGAAGGCGTTATCCTTAATTATTCGGTTGAGACAAGTCCCTTCGGTGAGTTGTTGGTGGTCAGTAGTGAAAAAGGAATATGTTCTATACGGTTTATCGAAACTCACGACAATATTGAACAACTAATTAAACAGTACTTTCCGAAAGCTCAATTGAAAAATCAGTCACCGATTTGGCATCAACAAATTGCAAAGTGGTTTGAACAGGATTTTTCAGAACACTTACAGCAGAAACTTCCTCTTAATTTGGCTGGAACCCCATTTCAGCTACAAGTATGGGAAGCCTTGCTCACCATTCCAGAAGGTCAATTGCGTACTTATCAAGACATTGCAGAGCAAATTGGGAAGCCTAAAGCAGTCAGAGCCGTTGCTACTGCAATTGGACAAAATCCGATTGCATATCTGATTCCTTGCCATCGAGTGATCCGTGCCACAGGGATGGTCGGAGAATATCATTGGCAAAAGGGGCGTAAATTGGCATTGTTAGCTTGGGAGATGTCAAAGCAACATGGAGAGACCGTATGACCTTGGATTTATTTTCTCCAGATCCTTGTGAGAATTTATTACCCTACGATGGTGAAGTTCAGGACTATGGTTGTATTTTAAGCCTTGAAGAAGCTGAACAATATTTTCATTATCTTTATCAACACCTCGCATGGAAACATGACGAGGCTAAGTTGTATGGCAAGCACTTTATTACAGCTCGAAAAGTTGCATGGTATGGAGATGATTACTATCAATATAAATATTCGGGTGTCGCACGTGATTCTTTACCTTGGGACAAAGCACTCGCCAAACTAAAACAACAGGTAGAAAAAATACTTTCAGAAAAATTTAATTCTTGTTTGGCAAATCTTTATGAAGATGGAACCCAAGGAATGGCTTGGCACAGTGACTCGGATGTTTCTTTGGCAAGAACGACAACAATCGCCTCTTTAAGCTTTGGTGCTACTCGTAAATTTTCTTTTAGACATATTCAAAGTAAAGAGAAAGTTGAATTGTGGCTACAACCAGGCCAACTCATTGTGATGCGTGGTGAGACTCAACAATATTGGCAACACCGTTTAAATCGCTCAACAAAGATTTTACAACCACGTATTAATCTTACTTTTCGGCAATTTAAGTTTTTATAAAAATAAGACAAGAAAAAAGCCCATGATGGCAGCATGAGCTTATTCCTCTGAGGGGGATGCTTCTACTGATGAGCTGCTGATGAAAAGAATCATCAATAGGAGCTAAAATCATAATATGAGAATATTGTGATATATTCAATGTTTTAAAGTGTAAGAAAACTTTAAATTATCATAAGGTGGAGTTTTAGATTTCACCTTTTTCAGATAATTCCATAAAACGTTGTTCAATAAGTGCCGCATTTTCTTGCAAAATTTCGATAAGCTTTTCAACGTTTAAAAAATCAAAACGATTTTTAGAGGCAACTAAGGTCAAAGCTAAAGGTACTTCTTTGTTTGAAAAACGAACAGGAACAGCTAGACCTGAAACATTTGGGTCAATCTCACCTTGTGAGAAATAGAACCCTTGTTTTTTAATTTTACGCATACGCTGAATAAAGCTCGGTTCATCTTCAGCAAAACCTGATTGTTTTAATTCTTGCTGGTAACGGTGGTAGTAGTCCTGCATGCGCTGTTTACTTAAATGCGAAACCATTGTTTTTGGAGATGATCCAACGTAAATCGGTCTTGGGCAGCCTCGGCCATATGAAAGTAGCTCAGTGTCTTTAAATATTTCATGATGTATGTCAATGCAATAATCATCATTTAAATAGGTAAGCAAACAGCACAGCTCGGTACGCTCTACAATATTTCGCATAAATGGCGTGCTGATTTGAACCAGTGGGTCGGTTGTTCTAGATATATAGTCAAGAACTGCAATTTTTGAGCCTAAGGTATAATCGCCAGAGGTTCCATTAATGCGTTTTAATAGATCAGCTGATACTAGCTCTTTGAGGTAACGGTAACTCGTTGGTTTGGACAAGCCAAGTTCTTCGCAAATAATATCGACATTAATGATTGGACGCGAAACTGAAAATAGGTCCAGTACGGTTAAAATTTTGCCAAAACTTGAAATTGCCATAATGTCTTGTTCGTATCCTTTAACAACGAGTCATCTTTGAGTTTTTATAACAGAAAAAAAGAAGATTTGTCTCAATTCTAAAATAAATGCCTGATTTGAGTATTTTACTCTGACAAAGAGAAAAGTTCTCTCGGCTTATACATCATATACGATAATTAAAAAATATATCAAATTATCAAATAGAGATATTTTAGTTGACTAAATCGCTTTATTTTGAAAAAATTACCAAACAAAATATCTAATCGAGAAATTGGTCGGTTCTAGATTGATTTCTTGATACCTCTTCTTTCCAAAGCTTGGCCGTTTAAATGGCGCCCAAACTGAAATCATCTCTGCCAATCAGGCGAGATGTGGAAAAATCATTGTATTGAAGGATGCTCCTCATATCATTTGCTTTGAGGCAAATGGCAAAGTTGTGTTGTCTTTAGAAAGACAATCAAATATTGAAGGGCATGCTCATCAGTTCAAATCTGTATTTGAGATGAGTTCATGTTATTAAAGCAAATACTGGCGTTTCGCCCGAGTAGGCTTGATCTGATCTTTGCCTTAAAAACATTTATTGCCGGAATGTTGGCACTATTTGTTTCGTTTGAGTTAGATCTGATTAACCCGATGTGGTCGATTGGTACGGTCCTGATTATTGCCAATCCATATTCAGGAATGGTGTCCTCTAAATGTGTCTATCGAGTGGTAGGGACAATTGGCGGAGCTGTGATTGCCCTAACCCTAACGCCCCATCTAATTAATACACCTTGGATATTTACCGTGGTGTTGTCGTTGTGGGTGGGTTTTGCGCTTTATGTGTCGTTACTCGATCGTACTCCGCGTAGTTATGCTTTTATGCTGGCGGGCTACTCGACAGCCATGATCGTCTTCAATGCGATTACCTATATTGATCAATACAATATATTTGATATTGCTTTAGCTCGAGTCATAGAAATCTCAATTGGCGTGATTTCAAGTGCAGTGGTTTCTGCCACGATTCTTCCAATGCATATTGGCTCGGCAATTAAACAGCGGGTGATAAAAACCCTAAAAGATACAGAAAATCTGTTTGCTAATTTATTAAATACAGATTCGCAGCAGAACAATACTCAGCTCTTGGCTGCCATTACTCGCGACACCACAGATATTCATGCTTTGGCAGTACATTTGAGCTATGAAAAGGGCGAACTGCATGGTATGACCAAACCCTTGCAGGAAATGCTTCATCAAATCTCAATGGTGGTGGCTAATCTAGTCGCTTTATCTGAGCGTATTAAGCAGCTTAAAGAACTTCGGTTTATCGAGACTCATGCAGAAAAACTGCAACAGCTTTCAGCTCATGTTGTACAGTTTTTAGAGCAAAAAGATCTGATTATTGATGAAAATATTTTGCAGTTGCCTGATGAGTTTGAAAGCGATTTTGCAAGTTTGATGGAGTCGGCTTCTACACATCAACAAGTTTTAGTTGCAGCCATGAAAATGGATGTGCGTCATTTCATTAGCAATGTTTTAGCGGTTAAAGTTTTGTGGCAGCGAATTCAGCAAGGTAATAAAGAAATTCCTGACAACATTACCCCAATGACCACCAAATATCCAAGTTTGCACCGTGACCATGGTGTGGCGATACGAGGCGGTATTAGTGCAGTCCTTATTACATTTATTGTGACTGGAGTCTGGATTGTTTCGGGGTGGAAAGCTGGATTTATGATGGCACAGATGGGCGCAGTAACCGCCTGTATTTTAACAGCCTTAGACAACCCTGTTCCGGTTCTGCGTATTTTTATCTGGGGCAGTATAGCTTCCGCAGTTTTAGTCTTTGTTTATGCATTTGGTATTTTCCCGCATGTCACCACTTTTTGGGAACTTGGTCTGGTTTTGTTACCGATGTTCTTATTCGCAGTGTCTATGATGGCTAACCAGATGCTGATGCCAGTAGGTATGGTGTTGGGTATTAATACCATGATGGGATTAAACCTGCACAATGCTTATAGCATGGATGCAGTGTCTTATCTTGATAGTTCATTTGCCATGATCTTAGGTGTTTTAGTATCTTTGATTGTCATTGATGTTGTTCGCGCCATGTCACCAGATACAAGTGCAAGCCGTATTTTAGCCTTGCATTATCGCGCCATGCGACAAGCGATCTATCTACCATATGGTCTTGATTTTAAAGTTCATCTACGCAGTATGCTAGATCGGATTGGGATTCTAAACAGCAAAATGGTGCAATCAGATGAGATTAAAACTTCAATTCATCAGGCTCTGATTGAGTCGAGTAGTATTGTTGATTTAAGCCGATTGCAAGAGTTAGCCAATCAGTTTCCTCAAACATCCGAACTCACTCAGCATATTGGCGATTTGCAACAAAATCTGGATGAGTTGTTTAGAGCTAAAGAAAACGATGAAAATGATACGACCGCTTTAGTAGAGCGAATCTACCGAGCGTTATTTGAATTAAAACAGCTTGCTTCAAATGTTGAAGATATGACTATGCGACAAAGACTACTCATTTCACTGAACAATATTGCTTATAGCATGTGCCACGTTTCATCAGAGCAAATGAATGAAAACAGCACCCTGAGAGGAGCCACAGCAAATGGGTGAGTTTAATGTTTATGGTATTTATGTGCCTTCTTTGCTCGTTCAAGCACTCTTGGCATATATCTGTTTCCGTGGGTTAAGTCCTTTAACAAATAAGTTGATTGCACAAGGCTGGATTGCATTACCTAGTATTTTTAATTTGTGTTTTTACCTCTTATTACTTTTGGTAATACATCAAATTTTTGTTGGGGTCGGTGCGTAGAGATGTTTGCGAAATTAAAGATTGAGTTAGGTGAGTGAAATGAATCAGGTGGATTTGAAAAAAGTCATCCGTCCAGTAATTTTGATTGTCGCATTAATGGTGGCGGTCTATACCATTGTGCATTTATGGAATTACTATAATGCAGCGCCGTGGACGCGTGATGGTCGAGTTCGTGGTGACGTTATTCAAGTATCTTCAGATGTCGCGGGGCTTGTGACAGAAGTATTGGTTCAAGATAACCAGACTGTAAAAAAAGGTCAGGTGCTCTTTAAAATTGATGTTTCTCGCCGAGCTTTAGATGTAGAGCAGGCAAAATCTGATTTAGCAAAAGCAAATGCAGCATTTGCCCAAGCGCAAGCTGGTTTAGCACAAGCAAAAGCGAACCTGATTAAATCGGATACGAATATTAAGTTAGCCGAGAAAAACGCAAGCCGCTATTCAAACCTTATGGATGGCGCTATCTCTAAACAAGAACAAGATCAAGTTTTCGCAACACGTGATCAATCTCATGCTGAACATGAGCAACTCCAAGCTGCTATTCAACAAGCGGAAGCAACTGTTAAGCAACAACAGGCTCTGATTGAGGCGGCAACGAGCAACTTGCATTTGGCCGAGCTTAATATGCATCGTGCTGCGGTGATTGCTCCAGCTGATGGTACTTTATCTAACTTTGATATGCGCCCAGGTAACTATGTTCAAGTTGGTCAGGCTGTTGCAGCACTACTTGACCGTAAACAACTCTATGTTGTGGGCTATTTTGAAGAGACTAAATTAAACCGTATTCATGTCGGCGATCAGGCCAGTGTACAGTTAATGGGTGATAGCCAAAAAATTAAAGGCCATGTACAAGGTATTGCATCAGGTATCGAAGATCGTGAACGCTCAAGCAGCTCTAAACTTCTTGCCAATGTAAATCCAACGTTTAGTTGGGTTCGTTTAGCGCAGCGTGTGCCTGTAAAAATCGTATTGGATGAAACACCAAAGAACCAGCTTGCTTTTGTCTCTGGACGTACGGCAACTGTGCATATTATCGAGAAATAAAACGAGAACTAAAAAAGGAAGGCTTTAGCCTTCCTTTTTAATATTACGGGGTTAAACCGACCGGATTTCGATACCAACTCTGAATGAGTAAGGCGGCTGCAAAACTATCTGCAGAAAGTTTTTTTGCTCGACCTTGCTCTTGGTAGAAACCGAGTTCTTCTCGTGCTTCACGTGTAGTTAGACGCTCATCTACCATTAATGTTTCAATATTGGTTTGATGGCGTAAACGTCTCGCAAATTTGCGGGCACGTGTAGAAAGTTCTGACTCGCTATCATCCATATTCAAAGGCAAACCAACCAAAAATAGATCAGGTTGCCATTCTTTCACGATTTTTAAGAGCTGATCCCAGTTTGGAATACCATCTTTCATCACAAATAGAGGGAGGGGATTGGCACTTTCAATTGAAGACTGACCAATCGCCATTCCCATTTTTTGAGTACCAAAGTCAAAAGCCATAATCGATTTTGATTGTGTTTCGGTCATTAAGCATGTCCGATTTCAGATGCTAACCATGCACGATCTACACCGATTTTTTTATAGGCTGCATCCCAACGATCGTCATAAGGCAGGTTAAAAATCAGATCCATATCGGCATCACAAATGAGCCAGTCACCGCGCGTAATTTCATCTTCTAACTGGTTTTTACCCCAGCTCGCATAACCTAAAGCAATTTGATATCGACCAACACCTTCATTGTGGGCAATCGCATCAAGAATATCTTTACTGGTAGTAATACAAACATTTTCACCTACAGCAATAGATGAATGCCATGTCGGTTGTCCAGTATGAAGAACGAATCCAGCCTCGGGACGTAATGGCCCACCTTGTAAAACCACATGTGGATTTACATTGTCTGCTTCAATGTCGAGATCATTGAGTAATTCTTTAATTTGAATGCCGGAAGGGCGGTTAATAATAATGCCTTGAGCACCTTCTTCATCATGACGGGCAAGATAAATTACAGTGTTTGCGAAAAAGTCATCTGCCATTTCTGGCGGGGCAATCAGACAACGGTGAGTCAGATATTGTTTGGTCACCTAAGCGGTTCTCCCTCAAAAAATGTCACTAGAGGGTCTCTCGACCCTTTTATCTATATAGGTTCTTTTTATCAACATACAAGAGTTAATCGGATTTCGCCAATCTTTTTCTCTCATTTTCTTTATTAATTTGAAGAAGCCTGAAATTTAAGTTGGCGTAATTGTTTTGCGTGTTGCAAGGTTGTTTCATTAATTTCAACACCGCCTGACATGCGTGCTAACTCAGAAATAATTTGATTTTCATCAAGTTGTACAATGGTACTACTGGCTGGATCAGTTTGTTGTTTCTTCACTAATAAATGCTGATCTGATTGTGCAGCAACTTGTGCCTGATGGGTAATACATAAAAGTTGAACATGTTGGGCTAAGTCGGCAAGTAAACGTCCCACAACTTCTGCGGTTCCACCACTAATCCCGACATCAATTTCATCAAACACTAACACTTCTGCTTCGGTTTTTTCAGCGTTCATGACTTGCATAACTAACGCAATACGTGAAAGTTCACCACCTGAGGCTACTCGTGCTAATGGTTGAGGAGGAATACCTTTATTGGCAGTAAATAATAGTTGAATAAAACTCAAACCTTCAGCGGTAGGTTGCTCTAATGGTTCAAACTTAAACTCAAAGTGTGCCTCTGGTAACGCTAAAGGCTTCACTTGTTCGGTTAATTGTTTAGCAAGTGGGGCAGCAGCTTCACGACGAATATGGTCTAAATGCTGAGCTTTTTCTAAGAACTCCTCATGCGACTTTTCAACTTGTTCTGCCAATGTTTCTGGGTCTTCAAGTTGATGTAATTGCTCAAGCTCACTTTGCCAAGCTTCATATTCTTCTTTAAGTATTTCTGGTTGAGTGCGGTATTTACGTGCCAGACGGTGGAAAACTTCCAACTTGGAATTTAGTTCTTCCATTCGCTCTGGATCAAAACTTTGACGATCAATAAATTGACGCAAGTTTGCCGTTGCATCATCTATTTCACTTTGAGCATTCAGTAAAGAATTATAGATCTCGGAAAGTTGTTCGCTACGGCCCGCGTGGGATTCTAATCTGCGAATAATCGAAGACATTTCTTGAGTAATGTTTTGCTCAGCTTCATCAAGCACATTTAGGCTATAGCTACAATCTTGCATGATATGTTCATGATGACTAAGGCGATCGAACTCTTGCTCAATTTCTTTATAGTCAGTTTGAATGACCTCTTCGAGCTCTTCAATTTGATGCTCTAAAGTACCAATACGTTGTAGGCGGGTTGCTTGTGCATCTAAGGCTGCTTGATGCAAACGAATGGTACGTTGCCATGTGCTATAGGCTTCACGTACATCATTTGCTTCAGCATAAAAATTGTTATAACGATCTAGCCAATGCTTTGGATAAGGTGGTTCAAGCAGCTGCTGCTGGCTGTGCTGACTATAGAGCTGAACCAGCAAACGGCCTAATTCTTTGAGTTCAGATAGACTACTTGGGCGACCATTAACCCATGCTTTACTACGGCCAGTTGCAAAAATAACACGACGTAAATGAATTTCCCCAGAATCATCATCTAGCTCGTGATCTTGGAGCCATTTTGCTTCAGGACTATTATTTTGATAGGTAAAAACAGCGGTAATATCCGCTTTGTCCGAACCATAACGGACATAATTTGTATCTGTACGTTCCCCTAGGCAGGCAGAGAGTGCATCCAGTAATAATGATTTTCCGGCACCTGTTTCGCCTGTTAGAACATTAAATCCTTGTTCTATATCAATAGCCAAATGATCAGCTAATGCAAAATTAATTAAAGTTAAATGTGTGAGCATAAACGCATCCAACGCGCCAAATTATGGGTTAAAGATAGAGAAGTTTTGAATTTGCTACAAGTGATCTATTATTCTAACTGAAATTATAGAACAGCAAGATTGCGGATATTTACAATGAAAAAAACATTAAGCTTACCGAAACCACCAATAGGGATGATCAACCGCCATAAAAAAAACAATCCTGCGGAAATGAATAAAATTCTAAATCAGCATTTTAATGCATTTAAACAGGCAGCAGCACAAGGGGATTATGCCAAAGCTTATCAACATGTTAAACAAGCTGTTAATTTGGTTCCCAAGCATGCTGGCGCCTTATCAGATTTAGCTTATACCGAATTACGCTTAGGCCGTTATAACGATGCCTATCAACATTATTTACAAGCGATTCAAGCAAGTGGAGCTAATGTAAATACAAACTTATATGATGGGCTCACAGAAGTTTGTCATCATTTAAAGAAAAAAGAAGAAACAATCAAATTTGGGCGTTTGGCAATTGCAACCAAAAAAGAACTAGCGAAGAGCGAACCTGTTTTGGCGATTCCAGATCAGGTACCATCGGCATTTAGTGCAAACCCTCAAGAAAATATTATTGCTTTTTCATTGTTTGGGGCAAATCCTCGCTATTGTGAAACCTCTATTTTAAATATTCAGCTAGCCAAACAAATTTATCCAGAATGGACGTGTCGCTTTTATGTCGATGATACTGTGCCAGTACTGGTGCAACAGCGTTTAAAAGAGAAGGGCGCGCAAGTTATTCAAGTTACAGATTCTCAAAAACAGCTATCTGGTTTGTTTTGGCGCTTTTTTGTAATGGATGATCCGACAATTAAGCGTTTTCTGATACGTGATGCCGACTCCATTGTCTCGCACCGCGAAAAAGCAGCTGTCGATGCTTGGCTCAGGAGTGATAAATGGTTTCACTTAATGCGAGACAATTATTCTCATACCGAGTTAATTTTGGCGGGAATGTGGGGTGGATGTACGGGGATTTTTCATAATATTGAAGCACATATCAGGAATTATGTTGCTACCGGACGTTATCTGGATAATCGGGTGATGGATCAGCATTATTTACGCTACTGTATTTGGCCGACTTTAAAACAAAGTGTGCTTATACACGATAGCCAGCAATTCGATTCAGATGCTATCGATTTTCCAGCTTATGATCTGGCGTTAATGCAAAACGACAGCGAAAATTTTCATGTAGGAATGAATGACGGTTCACCGGTAGTTGCTACAGCAGTTGCCCATCCAACTGCACAGAGAGTGTGTTGGGTACTTCTAGATGAAAATCAGGTCGAAGTTTGCAGATACGATGCAATTGTGTCGAATAGTCGAAATATTGAGATTAACTTACCTTATGCTTTTGCCAAAAAAATTCAGGCACAGCAGTGGAAATTACAAGTCTATCCGTATGAAAACTGATTGATTAGTTATTTAGGCACAATTAAACTACATTCATCATAATTTATATAAATACGGCATTATCTGGAGAGTGTGCATGAGTTCAACCCAATTTGATCATGTAACGGTCATCAAAAAATCAAACGTTTATTTTGGTGGAGCATGTATCAGCCATACCGTGCAATTTGAAGATGGAACAAAAAAAACACTAGGTGTTATTTTGCCGACTGAGCAAGCTTTAACTTTTGAAACCCATGTTCCTGAGCGTATGGAAATTATTTCAGGTGAATGCCGTGTAACAATCGCGGACAGTAATGAAAGTGAGTTGTTCCGTGCAGGCCAATCATTTTATGTGCCTGGTAATAGTCTTTTTAAAATCGAAACTGATGAAGTGCTCGATTACGTGTGCCATTTAGAAGGCTAAGAAATTCCTATTCAAATCGGGTACACTATGCCCAAAGAAATCCTGTGAAGTTGGCTTTGCAGGATTTTTATTTTTTTGCTCAAACGTTGTTAGAGGTCATGCATGGCAAAACCGGAATATTATTATGGCGTTCATTCAGTGGAGTCATTGTTAGAACTTGAACCGGAACGTGTGCTAACCCTGTTTACTTTAAAAGGACGGGATGACCAGCGTTTGCAAAAGATTTTGCAATTGGCAGAGCCTTTTGGAATTAGTGTACAAAAAGCAAGCCGTGATAGTCTCGAAAAGCTTGCAGGTCTACCGTTTCATCAAGGCGTGGTTGCAGCAGTACGTCCACATCCGACTTTAAATGAAAAAGATCTAGATCAGATCTTGGCTGAAACCCCCGATGCTTTATTGCTGGCATTAGATCAGGTGACAGACCCGCATAACTTAGGGGCTTGCATCCGTACCGCTGCTGCAATGGGCGTGCAAGCAGTGATTGTACCTCGTGATCGTTCGGCAAGTTTAACCCCAACAGCTCGTAAAGTTGCGGCGGGAGGAGCTGAAAAAGTTAAATTCATTCAAGTAACAAATTTGGCTCGTACATTAGCCCATTTGAAAGAAACGACTCATACACGTGTGATTGGCACTATGCTTGATGAAAGTGCAATGCCAATTCAAAAATGTGATTTCTCTGGCCCAGTCGTAATTGTGATGGGAGCAGAAGATACGGGTTTACGCCCAATTACACAGGCACAGTGTGATCATAAAGTTTATATTCCGATGTCTGGAAATTTACAGAGTCTAAATGTGAGCGTGGCAACAGGTATGGCACTTTATGAGGCTTGCCGTCAGCGTTCTGAGGTATAATCTAGCTGCCTTTCTAGTTTGTAAGCAGTCTTGATATGTCTCCCCGTAAGCAAGGTTATTTTTTTGTATTGGTGACCATGTGCATTTGGGGCGGGTTTACACTTTTTGCCCGTTTAAATGCACAATGGCACATCAGTGCTTGGGACATTGCTGCACTACGCTTTGCTATCGCCTTCCTGATTTTGATGCCGATTCTGATCTATAAGAAAGATCTCGCTTTTTTATGGAGTAAGCACGCTGTTATTTTGGCACTCATTGGCGGAGTTATTTATTGTCTTACCGTCTATACCGCGTTTCTCTATGCTCCCGCTGCACATGCTGCCATTTTTTTAAATGGTTGTATTCCTATTTGTACTGCAATTGCAGCATACATTTTATTTAGACAACCATTTGATAAGCATACATGGGTGAGTCTTGCAATTATGATCACTGCCTTGGCTCTCATTAGTGTGTTGATGTTGCAAGGTAATGCTTCTGCTTTTGGCATGGGGGATTTACTTCTTTTTATTAGTGCGATTTGGTGGGGCATTTTCACTGTATTACTTAAACAGTGGAAACTTTCCGCATGGCACTCTATGGCGAGTGTTGCGATTTGGTCTGCAATTATTTACTTACCCATCTATGCTTTATTTTTGCCTAAACATTTCATGGAAGTCAGTCCTGTTCATCTAGCGATACAGGGCATTTTCCACGGTGTGTTTGTTGTTATTATCGCAACTTTGACTTATGTAGCAGCGATTCAGCGACTTGGTGCTTTTAAAACGGGAAGTATTGTTACTTTGGCGCCGTTTATTGCTGCCATTTTAGCTGTACCTTTACTTGGTGAGTCATTAAGTCCATCAATTGTTGTGGGCTTGGTGGGAATGGGAATCGGTGCCTTACAACCTTGGCGCTGGTTTCGACAAGATAGCTTGGCACAAAAGATTCAGCAGCAAAATAAGCAAGATTAGTTGGCGCGCTTCAAATAGCTTTGATGTAAAGGCTCTAATTGCTGATATAAATGTTCGAGTAATCCGTCATTAAACACAATGTCATTGGCAAGTTCACGTTTACGCTCGCGTGGCATTTGTGCTGCAATAATTTTCTGGATTTGTTCTTGGTTTTGCCCATCTCGCTGGCTTGCACGCTGAATTTGAGTTTGTTCACTCGCATCAACTAATAGAGTGTGATTAACCAATTCATGCTGGTTGGTTTCAAAAAGTAGGGGTGAAACTAAAATCACATAAGGACTTTTTGGGTTTTGTAGCTGTTGAATAATAGATTGGCGAATGACTGGATGCGTGATTTTCTCAAGCGTTTGTCTTGCTTCAGGGTTTTTAAAAATATATTCACGTAGTGCACGACGATCTAGATTGCCGTCGGGTTGAAGCACCCAATCTCCAAAAGTTTGTTGGATTTTTTGGAGAGCAGGTTGGCCTTTTTCAACCACTTCGCGAGCAACAATATCAGCATCGACGACTTGGATTCCTTGGGATTCAAACCATTGTGTTGCAGCAGATTTCCCACTGCCAATACCACCTGTGACTCCCAGAATAAAAGCCATCTTAACCTCCCAAATAAATTTTCATAATTTGGTCACCCCATAAAAAGGCAACCCAACCCGCAATGGCAATATATGGCCCAAACGCAAAGGGCTGATTATCATTACGTAATTTTAGTAAAATGATGCCAATAATTGCACCGAGTAAAGATGACAATAGCACAATTAATGGCAGCATCAATGGTCCCATCCACGCGCCTAATGCGGCAAGCAATTTAAAGTCGCCGTAGCCCATACCTTCTTTGCCTGTAATCACTTTAAATAAGTAATACACAATCCAAAGACATAAAAAGCCGATTAAATATCCCCAAATGGCTGAGTTAGGCGAGGTGTAAATATTAAAGGTATTAATACCTAAGCCGAGAGCAGCCAAAGGTAGGGTGAAACGGTCAGGTAGTAGCTGAGTATCAAAGTCTATAAATGTTAAAGCAATCAAAATCCAAGTGAGCACTAGCCCCCAAAGCATTTGTAGGGTTGGACCAAAAACCATGACGACTACTAATGAACATAGCATCGTGAGTAATTCAATCGCTGGATAACGAATGCTAATAGGATGTTGGCAATGGCCACATTTTCCTCTTAACATTAACCAGCTTATAACTGGAATATTTTGATACCAACGGATCGGTTGCTGACATGCAGGACATGATGAAGCAGGTTTACTTAATGTCAGCTTTTCATGCTCAATGATGGGTAGTTCGGGATTAAGCAACATTTGACATTCCTGCTGCCAATCTTGTTCCATCATTTTGGGGGTGCGATAAATTACCACATTCAAAAAGCTACCAATACATAGGCTCAATAGTGCGACTGCAATATAAAGTGCAGTTAAGTTTTGAATAAAATAAGCAATAATTTCTTGCATTATATGACTGAGCCCATTTGGAAAATTGGAAGATACATAGCAATCACTAGACCACCTACGAGCACCCCTAAAATTGCCATGATTAAAGGTTCCATCATTGAAGTTAAACCATCAACGGCATTATCAACTTCATTTTCATAATAAGTAGCAACTTTATCGAGCATGCTGTCTAGTGCACCAGATTCTTCACCAATTGCGACCATTTGTATAGCCATAGATGGAAAACGATTTGAAACACGCATTGCAAATTGAAGTTGTTGGCCTGTAGCTACATCTTCACGAATTTTCATGACTGCTTCTTCATAAATGACATTGTTGGTTGCACCAGCCGTTGACTCAAGCGCATCAATGAGCGGAACACCAGCGGCAAACGTGGTGGCTAAAGTACGGCTATAACGGGCAATAATCGCCTTATAAACCAGATCGCCAAAGATAGGTAGTTTCAGTGTAAGTTTATCTAATCCATCACGGAATTTTTTACTGCGCTTCTTGGCTTCCAGAAAGGCAGCAATCACTGCTCCAATCACAATAATCATAATGAACCAGTATTCCTGCATCCATTTCGACATATTCACGACCATTTGGGTGAATGCAGGTAAATCTGCACCAAAAGAAGAAAACAGATCTTGGAAAACAGGCACTACTTTAACCATCAAAATAATAGTAACAACCACAGCAACCACGATGACCGTTGCTGGATATTTCATAGCTTTCTTAATTTTCTGCTTAAGCAATTCACTTTTTTCTTTGTAAATTGCCACACGGTCCAACATGGTTTCAAGCGCACCAGATTGTTCGCCAGACTCTACAAGAGAACAAAACAAGTTATCGAAGTGTTGAGGATACTTCCTTAAAGCTGAAGCAAAGGTACTACCACCTTCAACTTCACCTTTAATCCCGAGTACCACCTCGCGCATGGCTGGGTTTTCCAGACCCTCCGCTACAATTTCAAAGCCTTGTACCAGTGGCACACCTGCTTTCATCATTGTTGCAAGTTGCCTAGTAAAAATTGTGATATCGAGTGTTGATACTTTCTTCTTGAACAAACCCTCAAGAATATTTTTACGCTTTTCCCGAATATTACGGACAGTTACACCTTGTTTGCGTAGGGTGACTTTGGCTAAGGCCATATTCTTAGCTGGAAGTTCGCCCTTAATTTTTACGCCCTTACGGTCAACCCCTTCATAAGCAAAAGTCGGCATCATTTGTGCCTTTTTGACAGTCATGAATTATCCTTATTTTAAATTGTCTTTTATTCACTGGTCACGCGGTTAACTTCTTGTAAGGAAGTTACACCTTGCATGACTTTCTTTAACCCTGAACGACGCAGATTATTAAACCCCAGTTTTTCAGAAGCAGCAGCGATTTCTAAAGCATTGCCATCTTCCATAATAATCTTGGAAATTTCAGGTGTAACTTTCATCACCTCGTAAATACCTACTCGACCTTTGTAGCCTTCACGACACTCAGTACAACCCACAGGTTGAAAAACTTGAAAATCGGGATGGGTTAAATCTTGGTCGGTAAAGCCCATTTCTAATAGGCTCTGTTTAGGAATGTCGGCAGGTGTTTTACACTGTGGGCATAACCGACGCGCCAAACGTTGAGCAATCACCAGATTGACAGACGTTGCGATATTAAAGGATGGAACACCCATATTACGTAGGCGAGTAAGTGTTTCAGGCGCACTATTGGTATGCAGTGTGGACATGACCATGTGACCGGTTTGTGCAGCTTTAATCGCAATTTCAGCCGTTTCTAAGTCACGAATCTCACCGACCATAATAATGTCAGGGTCTTGACGTAAAAATGATTTCAGTGCGGCCGAAAAAGTAAGACCTACTTTTGGGTTAACGTTAACCTGATTAATACCTTCAAGGTTAATTTCGACTGGATCTTCGGCAGTGGAAATATTAGAGCTTTCAGTATTTAAAATATTTAAGCCAGTATATAAAGATACCGTTTTACCAGAACCGGTAGGACCTGTAATTAAAAGCATACCTTGTGGTTTATCGAGTGCTTCTAAAAAAAGAGCTTTCTGATCTTCTTCATATCCTAAAGCATCAATTCCGAGCATTGCGCTAGATGGATCGAGAATACGCAGAACCAGTTTTTCACCAAACAAGGTTGGAAGAGAGTTCACACGAAAATCGATGGCTTTAGTTTTTGATAACTTAAGCTTGATACGACCATCTTGAGGGACTCGCTTTTCGGAAATATCCATTTGGGACATGACTTTTAAACGTGAAGCTAAACGGTTAGCCAACTGTAAAGGCGGATTTGCAATCTGGCGCAATACACCATCGACTCGGTAACGAACCCGATATGATTTCTCATAGGGTTCAAAATGCA
Organism: Acinetobacter sp. 22301; assembly: GCF_052045285.1. Taxonomy (NCBI): domain Bacteria; kingdom Pseudomonadati; phylum Pseudomonadota; class Gammaproteobacteria; order Moraxellales; family Moraxellaceae; genus Acinetobacter; species Acinetobacter sp. 22301. Next base: position 56,025 of record NZ_JBQEOR010000003.1, read on the forward strand.
AGTCTGAAGCTCCCATACGAATCGCATCGATGAGTAATTTATTAATATATTTAACAATAGGTGCTTCATCGCCTTGAGGCGTTTCTTCCTCCTCTTCTTGTGAAGATGGAGCTTCAAGGTCTACATCAAGATCAAACTCTTCATCACTAAACTCGAAGTTGCTTTCTTCGGTAAATTGCTGCGTCAGAATTTTCTCAAGCTTATGGTGCTCGACAATAACTGGTTCAACCATGAGCTTACTATTAAAGCGAATGGCATCGATCGCTTCAATATTACTTGGGTTGCTGGTCGCGACATATAAAATTTGTCCTCTTTGTATGAGAGGTAAGACCCGATGTTTTAAAACCAGTTTCTGATCGACCAAATCTTTGGGAATTTGGCTGGTATCGTAAACATCCAGATCAAAATATGGTTCAGCAAATTCAATAGAAATTGTTTCAGCTAATAAAGAAGGGGAGAGATTAACCTCTTCAATCAGGTACGCAACTGTATCCCGTTTAGCTCTCTTTGCTGCATCTAATGCTGTTTGCATGGTCGCTGCCGACACATGTTTTTCTTCGACTAATCGTCGAAAAAACCCCGAAAATTTTGGAGATGTATGTATGACTGACATCTGCCTACCTGTGCTCATATGTTTATAATTGGTATATAAAAAATTATACTTTTGTTATCTAAAATTACTACCTGAGAAAATGATGCTCTGGTCTTGATCCACTCGCCAAAGCTTGAACTAGTCGAAGTTTTTATTCATTAATTTTTAAAAGACGATTCTTTAGACTCAATAAAGTTTTATAACTGTTTTCAATTAGTAGAAAAGATATGAGCAAAGCCGTTAAAGAAAAGTATCTGAAATTTGTATAAATGCGTGTAGAATGTGCTGCATTTTTGATGAAAGGTGAGCCGTATGTCGGGTTCGACGATTACGCCTTGGGTAGTTGGCAACTGGAAAATGAACCCAATGCGTGCCAATGCCAAACAACTTATAGAAGAATTTAAACAACTATTGCAACAAAACCAAATTGCAGATGAAAGCTGTCATGTAGGGGTTGCTCCGGTTTCTATTGCACTTGCAATGGTACAAACACAATTGCAAGATGCTGCAAGAACAGTATATACAGTTGCACAAGATGTATCACGTGTAGCGGGTACTGGTGCGTATACTGGCGAAGTCAGCGCAGAACTATTAAAAGATAGTCAAATTAATTTTGTACTGGTTGGGCATTCTGAGCGCCGTGATATTTTTGGCGATAACGTTGAAATTTTGAAAGCTAAACTCCAAAATGCATTAAATGCGGGCTTGACTGTCATTTATTGTGTTGGTGAAAGCCTTGAACAACGTGAACAAGGTTTGGCAGAGCAAGTTGTATTGCAACAAATTTGTGATATTGCTCCTGTAGTGACTGCTGAGCAGTGGCAAAAGCAAATTGTAATTGCCTATGAGCCAATCTGGGCAATTGGGACAGGTAAAACTGCTTCTCCACAAGATGCACAGGCAATGCATGCTAAGATTCGTGAAGGTTTAAGTCAGATTACCCCAGCGGGTTCAGACATTGCGATTTTATATGGCGGTAGTGTAAAAGCTGAAAATGCGGTCGAATTGGCGGCATGTCCAGATATTAATGGTGCGTTGGTAGGCGGTGCTTCATTAAATGCAGCATCTTTTTATCAAATCGTACAAGCCTTTGCACAAAGTAAATAACGAGGATAGGGTATGCACTCTTTTGTACTGATCGTACATATTATTTTAGCGGTACTGATGATTGCCTTGATTCTAGTGCAACACGGTAAAGGTGCTGATGCCGGTGCTTCTTTCGGCGGTGGCGGAGCAGCAACTGTATTTGGTGCATCAGGTTCAGGTAACTTCCTTACTCGACTTACTGCTATCTTAACAGCGTTGTTTTTTGTGACGAGTTTAACTCTAGCTGTTTTTGCGAAAAAACAGACTACTGATGCATATAGTTTGAAAACTGTACAAACTACAGCGCCAGTTCAAACGACATCGCCTGAAACTTCACCAAATGCACCAAAATCGAGTCAATAATTCGAAATAGGGCTTTCCTTTTGCAGTGGGAAGGACTAGAATGCGTCCCACAAGCTGCGGTGGTGGTGGAATTGGTAGACACGCTACCTTGAGGTGGTAGTGCCTTCGGGCGTGGGGGTTCAAGTCCCCCCTTCCGCACCAACTTTGAACCAGAAAGTTGAGTGCAAGCAGTTTTTTGATGCGGGATGGAGCAGTCTGGTAGCTCGTCGGGCTCATAACCCGAAGGTCGTTGGTTCAAATCCAGCTCCCGCTACCAATTTGATTAAGGTGCAACTTAATCAAGCGAATATTAGATAAGTTTACATTGACTTTTTTCGATATTTGTATATAATTTTTGCACGTTGATGCGGGATGGAGCAGTCTGGTAGCTCGTCGGGCTCATAACCCGAAGGTCGTTGGTTCAAATCCAGCTCCCGCTACCAAGTTTCTTAAAAGAGGCTCACAGACAGGTGGGCCTTTTTGCACAGTGGACTATTGTTTTCTGTGCTAAATAGGGGCGATTAACGCCCTTTTTTATTGGTTATCGTATCGCTATCGTGTAGTGTCGACATCAATTGGTCAAATAGTCATGCTTCACTATAGTAGGTCTGTGTCGGTTAAAACAACCGATTGAATCGCACGAGAATGACGAGAGTAAATGAAATTATCAAATAAATCCCAAGCATTGCATGACTTAATTGTTCCTGCAGTGGAAGCATGTGGTGTCGACCTTTGGGGGATCGAGTTTCTCCCACAAGGTAAACGTTCATTATTGCGTATTTATATCGATAAAGCGGTAAGTGAAGATGCTGAGCCTGTAATTAATGAAGATGGTGAAGTAGAACTAGGCCGTGGTATTGGTGTACAAGATTGTGTGCGTGTAACACAACAAGTTGGCGCAATGTTGGATGTTCATGATCCAATTTCAGGTGAGTATTCATTAGAAGTTTCTTCACCGGGTTGGGATCGTCCATTTTTTCAACTAGAACAGTTACAAGGCTACATCGGACAACAAATTGCTTTGCGTTTAATTGCAGCAGTAGAAAACCGTCGTAAATTTCAAGCAAAACTTATCGCAGTAGACCTTGAAAATGAAGAAATTCAGGTTGAAGTTGATGGGAAGCATGTGCTTGTGATCGACAGCAACAATATCGATAAAGCAAACTTGATCTATCAAGATTAAATTTATTTAAATTTTATAAGAAATCGGTAGGTGACTTATGGGCCGCGAAATTCTTACCGTTGTTGAAACGGTTAGTAATGAAAAAGGTGTTAGTCGTGAAGCGATCTTCGAAGCTTTGGAACAAGCTCTAGTTGCTGCAACGAAGAAAAGATTTTACGAAGGTACGCATGCTGAAGAAGCTCAGCTTCGTGTAGAAATTGATCGTAAAACTGGTGATTACCGTACGTTCCGTCAATGGACTGTTGTGGCAGATGAAGATCATGAAATGCCAGCTTGCCAAGATGCAATTTCTGACGTTGATCCAGCTAAATGGTCAATTGGTGACGTGCGTGAACTCGAAGTAGAGTCTATTGAGTTTGGTCGTATTGCTGCACAAATTGCAAAACAAGTTATTGTACAAAAAATTCGTGAAGCTGAGCGTGCTTTAGTTGCTGATGCATACGAGTCTAAAGTTGGTGAGTTAATTTACGGTGAAGTGAAAAAACAAACCAAAGATGGCTTCATTATCGACTTAGGCGACAATGCAGAAGCTTATCTTGCACGCGAAGAGATGATTCCAAAAGAAATTCTTCGTCCAAAACAACGTGTAAACGCTATTTTATATAATGTTAACCGTGAAGGTCGTGGCGCTCAGTTGTTGTTATCACGCGCTAAGCCTGAAATGTTAATTGCTTTAATGAAAAAAGAAATTCCTGAAATTTCTGAAGAAATTATTGAAATTAAAGCAGCGGCACGTCAACCGGGCGTTCGTGCTAAAATTGCAGTGAAAACAAATGATCACCGTATTGACCCTGTAGGTGCATGTATTGGTATGCGTGGTACGCGTATTCAAGCTGTACAACAAGAGTTAAATGGTGAACGTATTGATGTAGTGGTCTGGTCTGATGATCCGGCTCAATACATTGCTAGTGCATTAGAACCAGCTGATGTTTCAGGCATCGTGCTTGATGAAGATGCAAGAAGTGCCGACATTATTTTTGCAACCAGCGATCAATTAGCTCGTGCGATTGGCTCTCAAGGTCAAAATGTTCGTTTAGCTTCTGATTTAACTGGCTACAAACTCGACATGATGCTTGAAGAAGAGTATCGTGCTCGTCAGCAAAATGAAGCTCAGCAATATCTTGATATGTTTGTATCACGTCTCGATATTGAAGAAGATTTAGCAATGGCATTGGTGGAAATGGGCTTCACTTCTTTAGAAGAGATTGCTTATGTTCCTGCTGAGACTTTTGACGAAATTGAGCTTGATGCTGAATTGGTTGAGTTGTTGCAAAGTCGTGCAAAAGAAGCAGCCCTTACTGATGCTTTGAAACAGCAAGAAAATATTCAAGAACCGAGCGCAGACCTTCTCACTATGGAAGGCATGACTTCTGAGATCGCTTACTCGCTTGCCGCTCGCGGTATTATTACTGTCGACGATTTGGCAGATCAAGCTACTGACGATATCTCTGATATTGAAGGACTTGGTCATGAAAAAGCAGGTCAATTGATCATGAAAGCTCGCGAATCATGGTTTAACTAGGAGATGAAATATGACGGACAAGTCGATTAAAGAGTTAGCTCTCAGTGTAGGACGTCCTGTTGAGAAGCTCCTAGAACAGGCTCGTGAAGCAGGTTTGCCTCAACGTACAGCAGACGACATTATTACCACTGAACAACAGGATACTTTGGTCAATCACTTGAAAAAAGTTCATGGTCAGGAAAGTGGTAACACAGGAAAAATTGCGTTGAAACGTAAAACAACCAGTACCGCTAAAGTTGCAAGTACTTCAGGTAAAGCAAAAACGATTAACGTAGAAGTACGTAAAAAGCAGGTTTTTGCTAAACCAAACCCTGAACAAATTGCAGCTGAAGCAAAAGCACGTGCAGAAGCTGAAGCAAAAGCACGTGTAGAACAGCAAACGCGTGAAACTGCCGAGCAAAAAGCGCGTCTTCAAACAGAGCAAAAAGCTAAAGCAACTTTAGATGCGATGCGTGCTGCTCATCAACAAGATAGTGCTGCACAGACAGCTCCAAAAGCTGCTGTTGTAGTGAAAAAGCGTGGTGGTGGTACAGTTAAACCTGCACCAAAACCAGCTGAAACTCCAGAACAGAAAAGAGCTCGTGAAGAGCAGTCAGCTCAGTTAAAAGCAACTGAAGAAGCTGCACGTCGTAAAGCAGCTGAAGAAGCTCAGCAACGTACACTTGAACAAATGCGCAAAATGGCGTCTAAGTATTCAAATGACGATGCTACTACGACAATTCGTGTGATTGATGATTCTCCACTTGCTTCAGGTCTAGTTGGCCAAGCTTATGAAGATTCATTTAAGCAAGAAGACCGTGAAATTAAACGCGGTGGCGCAACCACTAACCCACGTGCTGGGAAGAAAGGTGGTCGTCGTGGTCAAGAAGAGCAAAGCTTTGTTAACCATAACAAACGTGGTTTAAAATCAAGCCAAGCGAATAAGCATGGATTTGAAAAGCCAGTTAAAAAGCAAGTTTATGATGTAGAAATCGGTTCAAGCATTGTTGTTGCCGATCTTGCTCAAAAAATGGCGATTAAAGTACGTGAAGTTATCAAAACACTTATGAAAATGGGTGAATTGGTTAATCAAGATCAAGCTATTGATCAAGACACAGCGGCACTTGTTGTAGAAGAAATGGGCCACAACCCTGTTTTAGTTTCTGATACACAAGCGGAAGATAACTTGCTTGAAGCAGCTGAAGAAGCTCGTGGTGAGCAAACAACTCGTCCGCCAGTTGTTACCATTATGGGTCACGTTGACCATGGTAAAACATCATTGCTTGACCGTATCCGTCGTTCGAAAGTGGCGGCTGGAGAAGCAGGTGGTATTACCCAGCATATTGGTGCATATCACGTTGAAACAGACAAAGGAATTATTACATTCCTTGATACCCCGGGACATGCGGCATTTACTTCAATGCGTGCACGTGGCGCTAAAGCAACAGATATCGTTGTATTAGTTGTTGCTGCAGATGACGGTGTAATGCCACAAACTGCAGAAGCAATTGACCATGCTCGTGCAGCCGGTACTCCAATTATTGTTGCAATCAACAAAATGGATAAAGAATCTGCTGATCCAGACCGTGTGTTAAATGAATTAACAACGAAACAAATCGTTCCAGAAGAATGGGGTGGTGATGTTCCGATTGCTAAAGTTTCTGCACACAGCGGACAAGGTATTGATGAACTCCTTGATTTAATTCTTATTCAATCAGAATTGATGGAATTAAAAGCATCTGCTGAAGGTGCTGCGCAAGGTGTTGTTATTGAAGCACGTGTAGATAAAGGCCGTGGTGCAGTAACTTCGATTCTTGTTCAAAACGGTACATTAAACATTGGTGACCTTGTTCTTGCAGGTTCATCTTATGGTCGTGTCCGTGCAATGTCTGATGAAAACGGTAAGCCGATTAAATCAGCAGGACCTTCTATTCCAGTAGAAATTCTGGGTCTTCCAGATGCTCCAATGGCGGGTGATGAAGTTCTTGTTGTAAATGACGAGAAGAAAGCGCGTGAAGTTGCCGATGCTCGTGCTGACCGTGAGCGTCAAAAACGTATTGATCGTCAAAGTGCTATGCGCCTTGAAAATATCATGTCGTCAATGGGCAAAAAAGATGTTCCTACAGTGAACGTTGTTTTGAAAACAGACGTACGTGGTACTTTAGAAGCATTGAATGCTGCTCTACATGAATTATCTACTGACGAAGTAAAAGTTCGTGTAATTAGCTCAGGTGTTGGTGCGATTACTGAGTCTGATGTAATTCTTGCTGAATCTTCAGAAGCTGTATTATTAGGCTTTAACGTCCGTGCCGATACGACTGCTCGTCAACGAAGTGACCAAGACGGTATTGATATTCGTTACTATAGCATCATCTATGAATTAATTGATGACGTGAAAGATGCCATGAGCGGTAAACTTGCTCCTGAACATCGTGAAACAATCTTGGGTGTTGCGGAAGTACGTGAAGTATTCCACTCAAGTAAGTTTGGTGCAGCAGCAGGCTGTATGGTACTTGAAGGCACATTACATCGTAATAAACCGATTCGCGTATTACGTGATGATGTTGTAATTTTCCAAGGTGAGCTTGAATCTCTTCGTCGTTATAAAGACGTTGTTGATGAAGTTCGTGCCGGTATGGAATGTGGCCTTGCGGTGAAAGGTTATAAAGACATCAAACCACAAGATAAGATCGAAGTGTATGATGTTCAATTGATTAAACGGAGTCTTTAATGGCGGGTAGCCAACGCTTAAAGCGCATGGCGGATTCAGTACAACGTGAGTTGTCTGAGCTGATCCGTCAAGAGCTTAAAGATCCTCGCTTAGGTGGTCTAGTGACCATCTCTGCGGTGAAAGTCAGTGCGGATATGGGTTATGCTGAAGTTTATGTCACCGTTATGGGACGTGAACTCGGCGATGAGCAAAGTGAAGCAGCAAATAAAGAAACTTTAGATGTATTAAATAAAGCTTCTGGTTTCTTGCGTCATGAATTGAGCCGTCGCATTAAGACTCGTATTACGCCTCGCTTACGTTTCCATTACGATAAGACGAATGCATATGGTAACTATATGTTTGGTCTAATCGAAAAAGCGGTACAAGATTTGCCAGAACGTAAGTCAGATGACCAAGAGTAATTAAAACTCAAAATAAAAAAGCCACCTTCGGGTGGCTTTTTTATTGATTCAATTTCTTATTCTTTAGGAGGTTCCATTGGTGGTTTGTTTTGTGAAAAGCGTTGACCAATTTTGTAACGGTCCCAAGGTAGAGGACGTTCAATGGCTTCAGGTACTTCACCACTCAATGAGCGTAAACGTAAATGTAGCGCAGCTTGAGCAATCAAATTGGCTGAAACCGGTGCGGTAATGAAAGCTAAAAGGGTAATGAGTAGCTCAGCAAAACCGAATCGCCCTTGGAAAGCAAAAAAGATCATTGAAGCGATCAGAAAGCTTCCTAAGCCAAGCGTACTCGATTTAGTTGGCGCGTGTAAGCGCATGAATAAGTCGGGTAAACGGACCATACCGATTGAGCCAACTAACATGAAGAAGGCGCCAAAAACCAGAAAGACCGAAACAATAATTTCCATTGTAAATTGCATTGACCTCTCCTTAATCGATAACATGACCGGTTGTGAAGTAACGTGCTAAGGCGGCTGTAGATACGAAACCTAACATCGCAACCAATAGTGCTCCTTCAAATAGAGAGGTCGTCATCCAATAAATGCCTAACACAACAATGAGGCAAGTTGCATTGAGGAAAAGTGTATCGAGCGCTAAAAGGCGATCTACAATTGATGGACCCATAACCAGTCTAAAAAGGCAAAGTAGCATCGAGATTGTAACGGCAATCAAGCTAATACCTAGAGCATAGGGTAGGATTGTCATGCACTTGCCTCCGTTTTACTTTTCACATCAAAAATTTCCATAAGAGGAATTTCATAACGTTGTTTGATGTCTTGAATATCAGATTCGGTATTATCTGTGCTCAAAGCATGAACCAGAATATCCCCGCGTTCCTGATCGATGCCCGCAGAAACCGTACCTGGTGTTGTGGTAATGATCATTGCCAGTAAGGTGTTGACCTGCTCATGTTCTGTCTCTAAAGGTACGCGATACCATTTAGGATGTAATTTCTTAGTAGGTCCCAAAACAAGTTTTGCGACCTTAAAGTTAGAAATAATAATATCCCAAAGAACCACAAAACATAGTTTAACAGCAGGTTTCCAGTGAATATGCGGTGTGCGCGTAATAAACGGTTTGACTAAACGAGGGATGATTAAGCCCAAAAGCATCGCAGTCAAAAGATCACTCGCATCCAGACTATGCGCCAGCATCAACCAAAATAAAACGATGAGAACCGAAACAAATGGATGTGGAAACCAGCGTTCAAGCAAATGAGTTAACTGCATTGTTATGGCTCCATAGGTTTCAATTGACTTTCATCAACAATGGTAGGCGTTTGGAGTTTGTCCTGTTGCTGAATTTGTCGTTGTTTATATTCAGAAATATGTTCGCCATTGAACGTATCTTTCGAAATAATATCTGGAACAAGATAAGCATTATGATCTTCAACCTCACCGCCGTACTTGGTTTCTGGTAAGTAAGCTGGGTCATATGGTTGCACACTGATGACTTCACCGTTTTGATCTACTTTAAGAATAGAGTGTTGGTAAAGCGCATGGTCTTGGATCTGTTGTGCGGTGCTTAAGGTGTAATGCTGAATTGGTGAAGCAAAGACAACATAAGCAATTAAACCAGCCAATAATAGATAAATGACTTGATCGTTACGTGGTGGTGCACGTTCTGGCAAAGCACGATAAAGAATATAAGCTGGATGGATTGGATCTTCTTCTGGAGCAGATGCGCGCCAAAATAAGATAAAACCAACACGTGTGAGTGCAATAATACTTAATAGGCTCACAACAAGCACAACACCAATAATCCAGCCTTGATAGCTAGCTTCAACTGTCGCTTGTAAAATGAATACTTTTCCAAGAAAACCACTAAAAGGTGGTAATCCAGCCATCATCATCGCAATCAAGAAATAAGTCAGCATAGCTGCTTTTTCTTGTTTGATTCTTGGGGCAACTTTTAAATGATCTTTAAAATCTCCACGTTGTGAAGTGATCCATCCACAAAATAGATAAAAAGCTGCGCCGATCAATGTACTGTGCACTAAGTAATATAAAGCACCAGACCATGCCTGCGTATTAGACATGGCAATTGCTGTAAGCAAGGTGCCAATTGAAGAAAGGACCATAAAGCCCACAAAGCGACGTAAACGATCTGCTCCAATTGCGGCAATCACACCATAGAGTGAAGTAATTAAGCCAATAGGAAGTAACCAGCTTTTTAAGATTTCTTGACTAAGCGCATCGTCAAATACTGTTCCATTTACACGTAAAATAGAATAGATCCCGACTTTAGTCATGATAGTGAAAATTGCAGCTACAGGCGTACTTGCAACAGCATAGGTTTTTGGTAGCCAAAAACCGACAGGAAGCATTGCTGCTTTAATACCGAAAACGACAAAAAGAAGTAACGAACCAGCGACTGCTAATTTGTGTTGATCTGCTTCAAGTGTCGGTATAAGACGTGAGACATCCGCCATGTTGAGGCTACCCACACTGCCATAAATCATACCAAGCCCAATTAAGAAGAGGGCAGAGGCTAAAAGATTGATAATGACATAGTGAACGCCAAGCTGAAAACGAGGTTTGCCTTGTCCATGTAAGAGCAATACATACGAAGCCATCAACAGGATTTCAAAAAAGACGAAAAGGTTAAATAAGTCGCCTGTTAGAAATGCTCCACAGATTCCCATTAATAGGAAATGTACCATGGCATGGAAATAGCGACCACGCGTATCCCAGTTATCACTTGCATACCATAAAACTGGTACTGCTAATGCGTAAGTTAGTGCCAGCATAAAAGCTGAAAGGCGATCGAGTACAAGCACAATACCAAATGGCGCTGACCATTCACTTAATTGGTAAACAGTAATTTGACCCGTACTGGCGTAACTAAGATAAACAATAGCGGTAATTAATCCGGCAATTGCTGAGACAAGGCTAATGCCACGGCGCCATGGCTGACGCCAGTCATCTTTTAAAGCACCCGCCCCAGGGTTGCCTAACAGTAATAAGATAAAAGCAGTAAATGCTGGGATGAGAATGCTAAAAATAGGCGTGTGTTGTTGCCAAAAAGATAAAAAATCAAACATCACGGCTCATCCTCACGTGGGTCGTATGTTGGGGAAGCATCTTCTTTAGCATCAACATGATCACTACCTGATTCATAACGGCTACGTAGCGCAAGTTGTACAATAAACGCTGTAGTTGCAAAACCGATCACGATGGCGGTTAACACCAACGCTTGAGGAAGTGGATCGGTTATTTTTGTGGTTTCAGTTAAAATTGCTGGTGAGCTGATTTGTAATCGACCCATAGCAAATAAAAATAGGTTTACTGCATAACCGATTACAGCCAATCCGAGCACAACAGGGAAAGTACGAGCACGTAAAATCAGATAAATACCTGTGGCAACAAGTAAACCAATAGCAGAAGCCAGTAAGAATTCTAAACTGATCATGATGATTCCTCCCGATGTGGTACAGGACCGGACATACTCGAATGACGAGAGTCGCCTAATACAGAGATGAGCAACATTGTCGCGCCTACAACGGTGATATAAACACCCAAGTCAAAACTTGCAGCTGAAGCTAGATGTAGTTTTCCTAGAATTGGTAATTCAACATAGACATGAGCACTCGTGAGGAACGGACGTAACCAGAACCATGCTGCTATACCAGTCAGACCTGCAATCGTTAATCCTGTGCCAATCCAGACTTCGTAAAGGCGGCCAGACTTCGCTTTTAACAGCTGTTCTGCTTGATCTTGACCTAGTGCAATATATTGAATGATTAGCGCCATTGAGGTGATTAGACCTGCAATGAAGCCACCGCCTGGATAGTTATGTCCTCGCAAAAAGATATAAACACTGACGACAAGCGCTAGAGGTAGTACCCAAGAGGCCGTAATACGGAACATAAGCGGAGATGGATTGAAACGATAGGTGAGACCTTGCGTCATGGTGGTGCCGTGTACACGCATACCATCCATTAAACATAGTGCACCAATCGCAGCGATTCCTAATACCGTAATTTCACCGAAGGTATCGAAGCCACGGAAGTCAACTAAAATGACATTTACAATATTTGAGCCACCACCAAGTGGTAAAGACTGTTGGGCAAAGAACCAAGAAATTGAATTATGATCACGGGTTAAAATGAGCCACGTAATCCAGCCAATTCCTAAACCTCCAATAATTGCTAAGGCAGCATCTCTCAAACGTCTAGAACGACGAGATTCATACGGCGTGAGCTGTGGAAGTAAAGATAAGCTCATTAATAAAAGAACAGTCGTTACAACGTCTACTGTAATTTGAGTCAGCGCTAAATCTGGTGCTGACATGGTGACGAAGACCATCGTTACCACTAGACCAATTGCACCACTAATAAGTACTGCTTTAATGCGCTCATGGTGGAACCAGAGCATCATCCAACAGCCTGAGAACAACGTCAGCCAAAGAACTATAGCAATCCATGGAGCATGGGTGAGTTCACGTGTACCTGTGCTCAGCCCTTGATTGAGTAAAGGCAGAGTGACCATGATGATGCTAAAAGCAATGATCCAGAACAAATAACTTTGTAATGAACCATTTTCAGTTTTTTGTTTGATTTTTCGGCTTGTAAGCAGCAGATGTTTTAAAAATAAATCAAATAAGATGCGGCCTTGTAATCTGCCTAGACGTGGGTCAAGGTCAATTTTACGAATCATGCCGTCTTTTGCTAAGGCAAAGTAGAACAGCGTACCGCCCACTAAAGCAATAATACTCATCACAAGAGGAGCGTTGAATCCATGCCAAATTGCAAGGTGTGTACCCGCAAATTCTGGTTGCATTAAGCTTGCTCTAGTTACGCTATTGACCAGTGGTTCTACCAATAAGGAAGGCAGAACGCCGACCAAGATACAGAGCACAGCAAGAAGAATGGCTGGAGCACGCATCCCGATTGGTGGTTCATGTGCATCTTTATTTGGAACTTGTTTACCAATTGGACCGTCAAAGAAAACACCATGCACTAAGCGGATTGAATAACTTACTGCGAAGATACCAGCCAGAGTTGCAATGATGCTGGCAAAGATAACCGTTGAGCCTGAAAGATTTGCCAATAGCTCGGTAAAGAACATCTCTTTTGAAATAAAGCCATTGGTAAGTGGTACACCTGCCATAGAAGCAGCGGTGATCATGGTGAGTGTGGCAGTGAAAGGAAGTAATTGCCAAATACCACTGAGTTTTCGAAGATCACGTGTGCCGGTTTCATGATCAATAATCCCTGCAAGCATAAACAGCGCTGCTTTAAATGTTGCATGGTTAATAATATGGAAAATAGCAGCGGCAACTGCTAAAGGAGAACCGATACCGAGTAAACAAACAATAAGCCCTAAATGACTAATGGTTGAATAGGCTAACAGTCCTTTTAAATCTTCTTTGAAAATAGCAAAACACGCTGCCATACAGAGCGTAAATAGGCCGACAAACGTAACGATATTATGATAAATCGCAGCGCCTATAAAGATTGGAAGTAAGCGGGCAAGTAGAAAAATCCCGGCTTTTACCATGGTCGCAGAGTGCAGGTAAGCGGACACTGGTGTTGGTGCCGCCATTGCGTTAGGTAACCAAAAATGAAATGGAAACTGAGCACTCTTTGTAAATGCGCCAAGCAAAATAAGCAATAACATTGGAATAAAAAGAGCGTGGGCTTGGATCGCATCTTTCATGCCCATGATTTCGCTAATTTCATAGGTTCCAGTGATTTGCCCCAATAGAACAAATCCACCTAGCATTGCTAAACCGCCCATCCCTGTAATTGTGAGCGCCATCCGAGAGCCACGTTGAGCAGCTTCATAATGACTCCAATAACCCACTAACAAGAAAGATGAAATACTGGTGAGCTCCCAAAAGACTAATAAAATAATAAGATTATTAGAGAGCGAAATACCCAGCATTGCTGCCATAAACAGCATGAGTAACGTATAGAGTTTACTTAATGAATTTTTAGGGCCTAAATAATAATAGGCGTATATATAAATGAGTGTACCGATACCGGTAATAAGTAAAGAGAATAATAAACCAAGAGCATCGAGTCTGAAGCTCAGATTGATCCCTAATTGAGGTAGCCAATCCCAGCTTTGTTGAATGCTTGCACCACCAAGCACAGTTTTAGCTTGAGTCAGTAATAAACCAAAACTGGTTAAACTGACTCCAATTGCCCCTAAAGCCGTTACTCCACGCGAGAACCGTTGAAGCAATGAAACAAGGGTGGTGCCTAATATTAACGGTAATAAGATAATTATCGGTAGCACACTCGTATCCATATGTGATTTAGGCCGAAACCTAAAGGTGAAATTTTAATTTCAGAATAGATAGGAATTCAAAGAGAGTTCCAAAGCTTATTATTCCGAAAACCCAACCAAATTAGAAAATAAAGCGAGAAACAAGTTGTATTGCGCAACTTGAAGAATAAAAACGCAAAATGAAATTTATTGTACACTAAAAAAGCATTGAAAATCTGATGTTATTACATGTAGTAACAACATCTAGTTATTTTAGTGCCTAAAAAACCGTACTCCACCATATATTTTGTGAGTGTGGTTTTTTGATTATAAAACTCAAACCGAAGGGCTTTCTTCCGGTGCGTCTCCCGCATGAATCATCCTTAATAATTCATTTTTTTGTTGTTCAGTTAAACCCTGAATCTGCTGAAATAAAACCTCAATCTGTGCTGGTGTTGGCGTCGGATCTATTAAACTCAAAGGCTGTGCTTCTATAGATGGTGTTAAAGGTTCGCTTCTTTGAAGTAAGGTATAGATATGTTCAAGCTGTTGCTTGGTCGTATTAAGGTCAAGATGGCTAATTTTACCAGACTCTAATTTTAGACATTGATAGGTCGAGGCATGTTCAAGTAGCTCTTCACGACTTCCTGTTGCAATAATTTGTAGGCGTGGGAATGCTTGATGAAGCCGATTTAAGATTTCGGAGCAATGTGTTGAGTCGAGCTGTGCATCAATCTGGTCAATGAGTAAAACGCCATCTCCCTCAAGACAAGGGTTTAAGCTCAAAGGATTGAGTAAACAGAGTCGGCGGGCTATATCGCCTACTAAAGCAATCCAAGTTTTGGTTGTATTTGAAAGCTGCTGAAAAGGTAAGGTTTGATCTTCATAGTTGACCATGAGTTGCAGTCGAGGCTGATATTGTAGATATAGATCTTTAAGCTCAGGCAAAACTATATTCAATGCATTCTTAAGAGCATATAGATTGGGTGAAGTGAGCTGTTTAGGTTGCCCTGATAACTCTTTTTGAAGCTCATTTAATAATTCTGTTTGATCTTGTTGATCTGATTGTTTCGATCTAATCCGTTGTACTAGATATGCAGCTTGAGCATTCTCAATATCACTGATTTCTCGTAGCCATTCAAAAAAGCGTGTAAAAGTTGTAAACGGTAGTGGGCTAATATCATAGGCTGAAATGGCTTGAGTAATGCCAGGTAAATTTTTATTAAGCAGATTAATATCATTTACAAAGCGTTCGGCTGGGTAGTAAGCGATTAAGGGAAGCCCCTGTAATGGATCTTTTTTTATGACTTGTTGATAAAGAGCCATGGTTTGGTCAAGTTGCTGAGTTTCAACTTGGCTTACTCCAATCCCACTTGCATTTAAGGTTTTAAAAAGTTTCCAGCTACATAGTGAAGAGTCTACCTGCTGAGCAGAGGTACTTTCTGGCAGATGACCAATTTCAGAAGGAATTTGAATAGTCACTTCAATTTTTGATTGTAGACGCGACTGAGTAATGTCTTGATCAGGCATGACAATACCGGGACTACGCAAATCTTTAAGGCGAGCAGGGAGCCAAGTTAAAGCATGGTAAGTATGTTTGAGTAACATACTTTTACCAGTTGCCTGTTCACCTAAAATTAAGGTGATTGGCTGTTTTTCATAGTGAAAGTGTATTTTAAGGTCGTGAAACAGAGCAATATGTTTAAATTGGACAGATTCAAGTTTCATAGGCTCACCTAAATATGAGCGCTTCAACCAACCGACTGACGAAGACTTAAAGGCGCCCTTAGTTTTAATTGTTGTATCAGATCATAAAGATGATGGATATTTAGACTTACTTTAGCACGAGTACAGGCAACGTACAGTAGTCTTAACTCTTCATCAGTAATCTTGTGTTCTAACCCATTAATTTTAAATTGATAGTCATCTTCAATATGAACACGGTTCCATTCTAAGCCTTTCGCTTTATGGGCTGTAGAGATGACATAGTCAGCTTGCTCAAGTGGTGTAATCTTTGCAAGCGCTTTTTTTAGTGGGTCAGTGCCGTGATCATCCACCAATTTAACCAATGGTTTAATATCACTGCCTTCATTGGTTTCACAGTATTCATGGACATCATGCCATGAATTGAACCATGCTAATTCAGGAACATCAGTAACCCGTTTTCCTTGCTTTAAGAGGCTTGCAGCATCTACAAAACGGTTTAGTTTTTGATGATCAGCTTGCAAACTCACTTTATCGCCGTGAACTAAACCTGCCAGTAAAAGTTCCATGGCCCGAGCATTGGTACGGCATAAAATCGCATCACGCATTTTGGTATGCGGCTTATTAACTACACTTGATTTCTGGTTTGGATTACCAAGCAGAGGAACAGTTTCATTTAATCCGCCCAGCAATGCATTGGCAACGTCGGCAATCGTTTCACCAAAACGGAAAGAAGTGGTGAGGCGAGACTCTGGCAACGGTAATTGCTGCATGGCATTAATTGCTCCACGCCACGCATAGATTTGCTGATGTGCATCGCCTACATAGATGACCTGCGTACTTTTTTGGCGAAGTAAAATACCCAGCATTAAAGGATCAGCATCTTGTGCTTCATCAAATAAGACATAATCGGCTGGGATGTTCGGTTCAGACAAAGCCCAAAGTTTGAGGTAAATATCGTGACCAATTCCTGCTTGATGATTTAGGTCGATCGACTCTAACCAGCGGCGTTCAACAGCAGAGTAAAGATGAGTTTGTAGCTCGGTAATATCGTCTGGATGTAACCAGTTGGGTGCCTGAATATGTCGAGGAGCAGGGTATTGCGAGCTGGTCGAGCAAAAATAGCTGACAGCATTGGCGACAAGGCTCGCTAGGCGACTTGGCATCAAGACGTATTTTTCATAACGTCCACCCATCATGCGCCGTAAGGTAATCGGTTCTAGTCGATATTCTTTTGCGATAAAGCTTGGACTTAAGCGAGGTAAGCGTAATTTATCAGTCACACCTCGTGGCACACTGCGAAACGCGAGTGAGTGAAAAGTCCGGCAGTCTACATTACGATGAAATTTGTTTTGTGCTTCACCAGCAATGGCTTTGTTAAAAGCCAAATACATACCGCGCCGTTCAGGCATGGCATCACTAATCATTTGTAACGTAGTAGTTTTACCTGTACCCGCATAGGCAATCACTTTAAATGATTGCCCAAGACGTCCGTTATCTATGGCAATAGCTTGCTCATAGGTGGCTTTAGGTTTTTCGATATTCGACACTGAGTGATTTTAAACCTTGTTGCGGTTAGCTTTTTCAACTAAACCAGATAAACCCTGACGACGAGCTAATTCGTCAATAATAAGTTGTGGATTAAGATCGAAATAACCCAACATGACAATGCTATGGAACCACAAATCGGCAGTTTCATAAATCAAGTCATTTAAATTGCTTTCTGTATTTTGAGCAGCGTAGTCTTTCGCAGCAATAATAGTTTCTACGCTTTCTTCGCCGACTTTTTCCAGGATTTTATTGATGCCTTTTTTGTAGAGGCTTGCAACATATGACGTATCCGCTTCAGCTTGCTTACGCTCTTGCATCAATTGCCCTAAGTGAGCAAGTACATCAACTTGTTCAATTGTGTGAGCATGATCGTGGCTTTCAGTTTTGGCTTTGTCACCATAAATTGCAGTAGGGTCTTTTAATTGTGCATCGACAATTTCCCAGCCCTGTGGGGTAAGTTTACGGTAGAAACAAGACTCACGACCTGTGTGGCATGCAATACCGCCGTGTTGCTCAACTTGTAATATGATTACATCGCCGTCGCAGTCTAAACGAATTTCATAAACTGTTTGGAAATGACCTGATTCTTCACCCTTGTGCCAAAGTTTTTGGCGAGAGCGAGAGAAATACACCGCCTGATTTTTTTCTGCTGTAAGTGCAAGTGATTCACGGTTCATCCACGCCACCATCAAAATACGTCCGGTTTGATGATGTTGAGCAATGGCAGGGATAAGACCTTGTTCGTTAAATTTTACTTCATCGAGCCATTGCGTGTTATTCATGAGGAATCACCAAAGAAATATGAACTATAAATTGATTTCAATCTGATGCTAAAAAATAGCTTGTATAGTGTACGGCATCAACGTCGCTTTGCGGAAAAATTCTTTGTCCTTTTTGTCTTTGCTAGCGTAATGAATAGCTTGTAACACTTACCAATCTGTATCCTATTCAAATGACTAAGGCGTGAGGATATTTGAAATCTCAATCAAATTTTGGTCTGGATCGCGAATATAAACTGAAAGAATAGGATGCATTGCACCAGTACGTTCAATCGGACCTTCTTCAATTTGAATATTTAACTGATTAAGATGCGCAACCACTTCTGAAATGGGAGTGTCTGAAATAAAACACAAGTCGGCAGATCCGGGAGTCGGCTGTAATGCCTTCGGTTCAAACTCGTTGCCTTGCTGGTGTAAATTTATCTTTTGATTTCCAAACTTTAGAGCCTTCCTATCATCTTTAAACGTGATGATTTCAAACCCCAATACGGTTTGATAGAAATGACAGGTAGATTCAATATTTGAGACAGTTAAAACAAGATGATCAAGATGGCTGATTTTCATGTGTTATCACTATTATTTGGTGGGGTTAATAGTCAGACAGAGATTCGCTTTTTAAATTAAAAACACTGTTTTCTTTAGGTAATTGAGCTACCTGATCATAGTCAAGTTGCTGGAATGGACCAATCTTTAAGCCTGAAATCGTAATTGCCATTTCTTTTCGAAAATAAGGGATTTGATACATCCACTGAAAAACTAAATCTCTTAAACCTCCAGCCCACCAATGATCAGATTGATAAAGTGGTGTTAATAAGCGACTAAGAAATTGATAAAACTGGGTGGATGAACGGCGAAGCTGGTGGTAGTGCTGCCAGAGCAAGGACCAGTCAATATTCTGGTTCTTTTGAGCATGTTGCAATGATTGAGAGAAAGCCCAAGCATCCAATAATGCCATATTTGCACCTTGACCTAACTGTGGACTCATTGCATGAGCTGCATCGCCAATGACCCCAATTCGACCTTGACCAAATTGAGTCATAACGACATCACGGTAGTTTGCAGATAACCATTTGGGCTGAGTTTGACTGTTATACAAAATTTCTTTCAGCCATTCTGCAACTTTGGGCCAACGCTCAGAGACTTGCTTTAACCAAGCTTGTTTAGCCTGCTCATCTTGTAAAAAGCTTTGTAGTTGTGGTGTAGGTAAACTCCAAAAAACACTTGAAAGGCGTTGTTGAGGTTCTGTTGGAATGGCTCCTGTAGGAAGAATTCCCATCATAATTTTCGAGCGATCATAAAATTGATGCAAAATTTCAGAATCGAGAACTTGGCATTCAGGCACAATACTCCACGCCGCACCCCAAGGGTAGGCTTGGTCAACCTTTACCCATGCTTTGGGACGTAATTGGCTACGAGCACCATTGGCAATAAGTAAAGCATCAAAGCAAGCATCAAAATTTTGATTTTGATGACTTCCGAATAGCTGAACTTCATTGTTATGTTCTTCGAAGCTTTCAACAGAGTGGTTCATACGCCAAGTAATTTGGCTTGAATATTCACTAAGCTTTTGAGTGAGCACATGACATAAAGTAGCTCGGTGTATACCTAGGCCATAAAGATTTGCTGATGCTTCGTGATAGTGACTGTTAACTAAAAGACGCTTGTCTGGAAGTTGTCCTTCTAGACCTGTGACTCTTGCACCTAATGTTAAAGCTTTGTCGAGCACACCTAAGTGTTCAAATACAGCTAAGCCCGCAGGTTGTAGTAATAAACCGGCACCTACTGGAGATAACTCATCAACTTGTTCAAAAATAGTAACGTTATTGCCTTGGTTGGCGAGTAAAATCGCTGTGGCTAAACCTGCTGTACCAGCACCGATAATGGCAAAATGAGGTGTTTTCATTGTTTGTTCTTTTGAAGCATTTATGGGTTCAATTTAGCAATGAACGAATAGCTGATCTATAAATTTTTTAAAATATTAAATTTTTATCATAAAAAATCCCTTGCACTGGCAAGGGATTTTGAACTTATTTCAATACACGCCAAAGCGCTAGTAAACTACTCAGCACAATTAGAATAATCGAAACAAACCAAGGGCTAATAATTGCAATAGTCAGCAAAATCAGCATGGTACTACCGAACATCCAACTGCGGCGTTGTTGGTGTTCCATTTGCAAACGAAGTTGCTGAATTTCGCGTAACTGACGGTCTTGCCAAGCCGACTGATTTTTTAAACCATTTAAGCTATCAATAATTAAGCTTGGGAAATCTTGAGCGCCTAAAAGCAGGTCAGGTAATTGCTGGCCAAGCTCTTTTACATTTTTGACTGGGTTCATGTTGGATTTGACCCATTCCGTCAAAATTGGTTTTGCCAATTTCCAGATGTCGAGCTGCGGATAAAGATCAGTACCTAAGCCTTCTACATGCACTAAAGTTTTGAGTAGCAGCATGAGCTGTGGTGGTATCTCAAGATGGAAGCGTCGAGCAATATCCATGACTTGAATTAAGATACCCGCAAAATCAAGTTGATCCATTGGTTTAGACACCATTGGCCCAACAGTGCGGCGCATTTCACGTGCTAAAGCATCTTGGTCAGTACCCGGTGGAATCCAGCCAGCTTGATGCACAATTTGAATAAGCTGCATAAAGTTGCTGTTCATGACAGCAAGCAACATGCGGGCAACCGTCATCTGGTCGTGTTTAGATAGCTCACCCATAATCGCACAGTCCAGTGCAATAAAGCGTGGATTGCTTGGATTAATGGTTTCTACAAAGACATTACCGGGATGCATGTCTGCATGGAAAAAGTTATCGCGGAAGACTTGCGTAAAGAAAATGGTTAAACCTTTTTCTGCAAGTTGTGCGCGGTCCATACCTAGACGGTCAAAGGTTGCCGTGTCTGAAATAGGCACACCAGTAATGCGCTCAGCCACCATGACATCTTTGGTGTCCATGTAGACTTCTGGCACATACATCATGGTTGAGCCAGTAAAGTAATGGCGCATACGGCGGGTGTTATCTGCCTCAATACTCAAGTCCAGTTCATTTAAAATGATCTGGCGATAGTCTTGAATAATTTCGGTGAGATGCAACGCACGGGCAGCTTCAAGGCGGCTTTCTAGCGTATTGCCTAACCATGCCAAAATTTCAAAATCTTGTAAGATTTGATTGCGAATGTCAGGGCGAGTGACTTTAACAACGACTTCGCGACCATCATGCAATGCAGCAGTATGCACTTGGGCAATTGATGCGGCAGCTAATGGCTGGTCATCAAAGCGAGCAAATAATGTATTAACGTCAGCTTTTAACGAATCTTGAATACGTTGTTTAGCAACATCTCCATCAAAAGGTTTTACTTGATCTTGAAGTAAAACCAGCTGAGCGAGCACCTCAGGTGGAATCAAGTCACGACGAGTAGACAGTAATTGACCGAGCTTGATTGCAAGTGGTCCCATATCTTCTAAAGCTTCTTTGAGCTTTAAAGGATTTTTACGTTCACGACTCGACCATGCAGCAGGGTGCATTTTAATAATATTTAATGCATGCTGAGCTTTAACTGGTAATTCATCCGCAGGGAACAACGTATCGAGTCTATAGTGCGCTGCAATACGCCAAAGTTCGAGTAAACGTGAAACGTGCGGAATCATATACAGTCTTACCTAGTCTTGAGAGGGTTGTAGTTGTGCATTGAGTTGCTGCAATCTTGCTTCAAGACGGTCAATGTCTTGATTAAGCTTGCGCGTTGCTTGAGTTAAGTCGTCCATTTCCCAGCGAGGGGCAAATAGGCCGCTATCTTCTTTTAATGCGTCTTCAGCAAAAAACAGATGGCTTTGCACGGAGCGTTTTAAATGTTTTGGTGCAAGTTGAATCTTGCCAATTTCATGAGCGAGTTGAGGACCCACCCATCTTGATAAATGCGCAGCTAAATCTGGTTCAGCTTGCTGCATAATCTTTTGAATATCCTGTAGGAGGTGGTAATCACCTTGCAATGGGATATTGCCAATCTGGTCTGGATCGCTGACCAATAATTTAATCAGTTCAATGACATCTTTAACATGCAAAGTTGCAGTTGCTTCAGAAATTCTGAATTGCGCATCAAAAGGGCGTTGTTCAAAAATAGAAGGTTTTTCACTGTGCCCTGTTGCAGTAGGTTCAAGACGTACTTTTTCTTGGTCAAAGAATACATCGACAGAAAGCTGCGGGCTATCAATCACAACACGCAACATTTTGCCCTGTAACTGATTAAGCTGAATACGAGTAACCGCATCCAGATCGATCAGATGATGAATGATACGTTCGACTGCACCGAGTGCCAGAATCGACCACATATCGTTATCCCTTACAGTTTGAAGCCACGGTGAACGGCAACGATACCAGCAGTAAGGTTGTGATAGTCACAGTTCTGGAAGCCAGCATTTTCCATCATACCTTTTAAAGTACGTTGGTCTGGGTGCATACGGATTGATTCAGCCAAATACTTATAGCTTTCTGAGTCATTTGCAACTAATTTACCCATAATCGGTAAAGCAGTGAATGAATAGAGGTCATAAAGTTTTGAGAATGGCTCAAATACAGGTTTAGAAAATTCAAGAATCAGTAAACGGCCACCTGGTTTTAACACACGGAACATAGATGCAAGTGCTGCGTCTTTATCTGTCACGTTACGTAAACCAAAGCTGATTGTTACAAGGTCAAAGCTGTTGTCTGCAAAAGGTTCTAATGTTTCTGCATTGGCAAGAACGAAGTCAACATTGGTACAGCCTGCATCAATTAGACGGTCACGACCCACATTGAGCATAGATTCGTTAATGTCTGAAAGTACAACATGACCTTGCGGACCAACTTCACGGCTAAATACTTTTGCTAAGTCGCCTGTACCACCCGCAATGTCTAACACGTGTTGACCACGGCGAACACCAGACATGTTAATTGCAAAACGTTTCCACAAACGGTGAATACCAAATGACATCAAGTCATTCATCAAGTCATATTTGCTTGCAACTGAATGGAAAACTTCTGCAACTTTTTGTGCTTTATCTTCAGTTCTAACAGTTGAGTAACCAAAGTGTGTGGTTTCACCAACGTTGCCAGTATTACCAGCACCACGAGGTAAATTGTATTTCGGTACAGAACCATTCACAGGCGTGTCTGTTAAGGTTTGCTGTAAAGTTTGTTGTTGCCCTTGAGGGGTACCTTGCGGTAAAGGTGAGCTTAGGAATGGGCTAACTTTGTCTGAACTTTGTGCCTGCTCAGTTGGAGATGTTGGCTTTTGGTTTTCGTTAGACATATTGTCTCTCCTAGACTCAAACTCAAGTGAAACGGAATAAGTTCTGCATGATGACAGATTTTGTCTATTTTTACAGGCATCATCATGCAAATATAATGAATAAAATCTCAACTTCGTGAGGTTGAGTTTTTCTATGTGCCGACCTTATCACACTCTAAACGGATTCGGATGCCCTGAATGTACATTTTCAATAATCTGGCGTTCTTTTTCAGTAAAAGTCTTGATAAAGATCTCGGCTGATTTTAACGGTTTCATCGCACTAAAACCATCTTGAATGAAATCATACATCAATTCGAAGTGATATTTTTGGGCAATACCTTTACACATTTTAAAAGCAGTAAACATCATAAATGAGCGCATGTATTTATCGAGCGCTGCTCCTAAATCATCAAGAAGGGCAAGCTGTTGATAACGCACTTCTGCTTGATCGAGCTTGATTAAGGTTAAACGCATAATCTCATCAGTGAGTACTGTATCTGCCGGATAGTCCTCAAGAAGTTGCATTGCTACTTGCTCATCAAGTTGGGTTGCAAGTACAGCCAAACTTACTGATTTAGTACCTGTTTTAATTGCATTCTCAGGTAAGACTTTTTCTGCTTTATGCGCATATTTCAATAAGCGTTCGATTTGAGCTGCAAGAGCATCAAATTCTGGGCCACCATATAAACGATTTAAAAAGTACTCTGACATGAGCTTGTGCGCTGGCAGATTAAAAAAGTCATGATGCGTATCTTTCATCCGCTCTTTTAACCATGTTTGTACATCTTGCAAACGTTGGGCAAGCACAGGATTATCGTGATAATTAAATGTTTTATATTGTTGTAAAAGATCATCAAAAGCAGCGAGTTTAGACATTTAAGGCTCTAATATTGGGCTATTTGCAAAAAATCATAAAAGGCATTGTAACCTTGTACTATGGCGAGTAGATGTAAAAAAAATGATTCATGCGTCAATTTTTAAACAGAATTTTATTGCAATGACATAATTTGTATAGCAATTCATCATTTAACCGCATAAGTTAAAGATCATCGAAATTAAACAATAAAAGATTAGAGTCGTGGACTATGAGTGAACAACAACCAAAATTTGAGATTCGTGATGAAGAACAGCTTTCAGTCGATTTGATTGAAGCACAATATGCGTTAAAAGAAAGTCGGGGCAAACCTAACGCTAAAAGCACACTGATATTAATGAGTGGTATTGAACTGGCTGGAAAAGGCGAGGCCGTTAAACAACTTCGTGAATGGCTAGATCCACGATATTTACGAGTCAAAGCAGACGCGCCACGTGTGCTGACAGATACAGAAGCATTTTGGCAATCTTACTCGGAGTTTATTCCGACTGAAGGACAAATTGTGGTGATGTTTGGCAACTGGTATAGCGATTTGCTCGTCACCGCAACGCATGTTTCCGAGCCTTTAGATGATTCGCGTTTTGATGAATACGTTGAAAATATGCGGGCATTTGAGCAAGATTTAAAAAATAACTATGTCGATGTGGTTAAAGTCTGGTTCGATCTATCATGGAAATCGCTGCAAAAACGTTTAGATAAAATAGATCCGTCAGAGCAACACTGGCATAAGCTGCATGGTCTAGACTGGCGTAATAAAAAACAATATGACACTTTGCAAAAGTTACGCCGTCGTTTTACCGATGATTGGTACATTATTGATGGCGAAGATGAAAAGCAGCGTGATCAGTTTTTTGCTCAATATCTTTTACAACACATGCGTCAACTTCCAGAGCATGAAACTGAAGTTAAAGGAAAATGGCAGCAAGCTAAAATTCCAGAGAGTTTATTAAAACCTTCTAATGAACCACTTGAAAAAGCTGAATATAAAAAAGAGCTCGATAAACTGAGTAAAAAAATTGCCGATGCCATGCGTTTTGATAAACGCAATGTCGTGATTGCTTTTGAAGGCATGGATGCTGCTGGTAAAGGTGGGGCCATTAAGAGAATCGTTAAAAACTTAGACCCGCGTGAATATGATATTCATTGTATTGGTGCACCTGAACGCTTTGAAGCTCGACATCCTTACTTATGGCGCTTTTGGAACCGCATTAATGAAGCTGAAAAAATCACGATTTTTGATCGGACATGGTATGGGCGCGTACTCGTTGAACGTGTCGAAGGTTTTGCTTCGCCTTTAGAATGGCAGCGTGCCTATGATGAAATAAATCGCTTTGAAAAAGATTTATTTGATAGTCAAACGATTGTGGTAAAAATTTGGCTAGCGATTAGTAAAGATGAGCAAGAGCAGCGTTTTAAGGCCAGAGAAGAAACACCGCATAAACGCTTTAAAATCACTGCGGAAGATTGGCGTAATCGTGATAAGTGGGATGATTATTTAAAAGCAGCAGCCGATATGTTTGAGCGAACCAGTACTGAATATGCACCTTGGTATATCGTTGCAACTGATGATAAATATACGGCCCGTCTGGAGGTGTTGAAGGCCATTTTAAAACAGCTGAGAGCAGACTAAGCTCTCAGCTACAAGGCAAACATTAATTTACAATGGTGCTACGGCTTTTTTGCTGAATACGTTTTGCAAGGTTATAACTGTCATTCAGATGAGTTTCTGCTATTTTTTTCATCATGAAATAGCCTAAACTTGCTGCTACAATTTGTCCGCCTAGCGGTATAAATTTAGTCACCTGTTTTGTTACGATTTTGCCTAAAAAGCCGTTAAATGTTTTTTTAACGGTAGTACGTGCGACTACAAAACCTGAAAATTCAAAACCGCGTTTACGTAACTCATCCCAATGAATTGTTTTAGTTTTTGGGTCGTAAACGCTCACGTGCTCAGGTGCTAAACCGAAACGGGAATTGATATCTGGAATCAGGTGCGACAAAATTCCCAAATCTACCGCCACGTCAAAAAAAGGAATCGGTACAATTGCCGCTCCGGCTGAGACGTAAGCTCTTTTTTTGATGAGATCATGGCACTCATCGCGAATTTGTTCCAGATTTAGGCTAGGATCAATATAGTCAGGAATCTTGTCAATTTTCATAATGTCTACCTGTATAAGTTCTTGATGGCGTCATTCAAACCAAGTGTAAGTGACACCTTAAGTTAAATTATGCTGTGTTTAAACCAACGTGACATAGTCAGATTCAGTTGTATAGTAATGAATGTTTATGATTTTGTGCATAAATTATGCAAGCAGGAAATGAAATAAATGGGGATCCATGTTATTCAAAGTCAACGTATTGATGTGTTGTTGCAAGGTGTATTGGCGTCTACATCTCAAGCTTCAACGCATCCATTACAGGTTTTGAAAACCCAACATTTTATTGTTCCAAGTCCTGCGGTCGAGCAGTGGCTGATACAAAAACTTGCAGAACAGCAAGGCATGAGTGCCAATTACCAGTTTCACCAACGTGTACGAGGTTTCCAATGGTTTGCCTATCAGCAAGTTTTAACTGCGCATAAAGAGCAGGTTCGTAAAGCGAACATCCCGCGTTTGATTTTTAAATGGCGGGTGCATCAGGCTTTGCACGAATTTATTCAACCTGACACGATAAGCATCGATACGTCGCATCCTTTACATTCTATTGTTCAGCGTATTTATGACAGCGCAGATCGACTCGAACAAGGCATAGATAAACAATTAAAAAAACAAAAAATGCTGTACTGGGTCGCTGAGCAGGTTGCCGATCTATTTAGTAACTATATGATTTATCGTGGGCAGTGTCAGCGTGGTTGTGAAAATAGTTGTACCTGTCCGGAAAACTGGTTGTCTGCTTGGGGGCAGGGCCGAGCACTAGATATTGAAAAATATATTGTGCAAAAAGATGAAGAAGTGACTGCTTTTGCATTACATCAAACTGAGGAGCTAGAACGTTGGCAGCGTTGGTTATGGCAACAACATTTTCATGATGACTTTTTGCAGATGCAGCAAATTGATGCATTGTTTTGGCAAGAGTTAGATCATCCAGACCGCAGTAAGCGTGCTATTTCAAGATTACCTAATCAAGTGGTGATCTTTACGTTGTTAGATTTACCACCAAGCCAATTACAGTTTTTGCGCCGTTTAGGGCAATACGTTGATGTGCTGATTTTGCACTATAACCCTTCACAAGAATATTGGGCCGATAGTGTCGATCCACTCTGGAAACAGCGTTATGACTTAGGGGTAAAAGAGCGTTTTATTGCGAAAAATCCAAAGGCTACTGATGCTGAAATTAGCGATTTCTTTAATAAATTCACACTCAATTTTAATGCTGAAGCGCGTGAGTCTAGACATCCGCTTTTAACCAGATTGGGTAAACAAGCCCGCGACCACTTTTCTTTATTATCGAATTTATCTACAGGTGAGGAAGGTAAGTGGGTTGATGCTTTTGTAGATGATTTCCCAGAAAGTTTACTCGGTAAAGTTCAGTCAGATATTTTGCATTTGGTAGAACCGCAAGCTAAGCAATATGAACTCGCTCCAGACGATGACTCTATTCAGATTCATGTTTGTCATTCGACTTTACGTCAGCTTGAAGTACTAAAAGAGCAATTGATTGGTTGGTTGGCTAAACCGCATGAACAGCCGCGCCGTCCAAACGATATTTTAGTTCTAGTTCCTAATTTGGCTGATATAGAGCCTTTAATTCGAAGTGTATTTCCCGCTACTGCCACTGAGCAAGGTGTACATTTGCCAGTGAAAATTGCAGGTGTTGCATCACTTGATGCACTTAATGCTTGGCGTGCCGTAATTGGGCGTATTCAACTGATGCAGGGCCGTTTTAGCTTTGATGATTTTGCTGATTGGTTAAGCTTGCATGCGACCCAGCAACGTTACGAACTTGAATATGTTCAGGTCGAGCGAATTTTAAATTTACTTGCCGATGCGGGCTTTAAACGAGGGCTAGATGCAGAGCATCTCAAGCGAAGTTTATGTGACGGTGATGATGATTATCGATATAGTTTTAAATTTGCCTTAGAGCGATTGGCTCTTGGTATTGCCGTACCTGTACATGCGACGTTTAATCAGGTGTTGAGTTATGCCAAAGTTCAGCCGAGCGATTTCGAGCTGATTGGTACACTCATTCAGATTTATCAAGATTTGAATGAGCGCCGTGATTGGCTGACTCTGCATGAACAAGGAAAAGTCTATACGGTTGAATATTGGCTTCAGGTACTGGGCAAAGATATTGTTGAATTTGAGCAGGTCGGTGTTGCTGCTTTAAAAGCTGTGCGGGAAATTGTTAAAAAACAAGAACGAATGTTAACGCTCGCAAGTTATTACGCCGAGACAGAAACTGAAACTTTGCGCAAAATTACCTTGCCTCTGCCTTATATTATTGAAGAAATTCAACGGACATTAGAAAGCCAAAGTGCACAAGCTGAACCGACAGGGCAAATTACCTTTGCTCAAATTGGACACATTCGACCGTTACCTTATCGTTTAATGGTCATGCTAAATCTTGATGCCGGACAATTTCCAAACCGTGATACACACGTTCCATTTGATTTAATGGATGCACTGCGTCAACAGTTAGGTGACCGCTCTCGACTTGAAGATGATCAAGGTGCTTTTTTAGATGCTTTATTATTAGCCCAAGAAAATTTATGGCTGTTTTATAACGGCTTTGATGTGAACGATGGCGAGGTACGCGAACCTTCCAGTATTCTTCAGGAGTTCCGTGAACATCTTGCCTTGATTGTGAAAGCTGAAAACGATGTACCTGAAAGTGTCGTTATTGAAGGGATTGAAATTCCATCACAGTTAAAACAACTCTATCACTTACATGATTTACAGCCCTTCGACCCGAAAGGTTTTACTGTAGAAAAAAGTGTTATTCGCTACCAAGATCACTGGTTTAAGGTCGCTTCACAAATTCAGCAAATTTCAGGAAGTCGCCAACCTTGGGTGAATACGACCTATCCGCTACAAGCGCCTGACATGTTGGTTTTAGATAGCCAGCAATGGATACAGGATGTGACATTCCCTGCACGGTTATATTTAAAAACTTTAGGGGTAGAAAACTTAGGAAGTGTCGGAGTGCTCGACCAAAATGAACCTTTATTATTAGATGGTTTAGGGCGCTATGCGATTCGATATTTTTTACAACAATCTGAACAGCAAGCACAACCTGAAGTATTAATTGATCAGTTACCTGTCGGTAAAGTCAAATATAGTGCATGGCAACAAGGTGTGTTTGAGCAAGAATGTTTGCTTGAACGCCTTCACCATTATGCACCAGCAGTGACACAAACAACTCAGCGTATTTGGCGAATTGCTAAACAGCTTCATATGAATATTACCGTTCCGAAGTCTGAAACTCGGGACTGGGTGAGTATGGAACCTTCAAGCGCTCGCGCAAAAAGACGTGCTAAAGTCTGGTTAGAATATCTGCTCTGGTTAGCTTATTTGAATGAGGGTAGTGCAGGAGCTGAAAAGCGCCGTATTGTGGTTTTTAGCGATCAAACTGTGATTTGTAGTGGGATTAGTTCTGAGCAAGCTCGGCAATATTTACAACCATGGTTTAAAATCTGGCGCCATGCACAGCAACAACCATTGGTTTTACCAGCAGCCTTATTATTAAAGCCATTAGAAAAAGCTAAAGCATATCAGTGGGAAACAACAAATCAGACAGAAAAAGCAAAACTGGATGAGAAGAGCTATGCTGAGCTGCTAAAATACTGGAATGAAACAGGGTCATTTACCACGATGGATATGACTCAAAATGAAGCTTGTAAGTTGCATCAAGACTGGAGCTTTATTTTACAAGAACAAGATGCACAGGCTTTGCTTCAACATGCTTGTGATGAGTTTGCGTATGATCTATATCATCCGGTTTTTCAATTTCAACATTCGGAGTAAGGCATGAACTCAAGAGTACAGGTGTCTTATCAACCTATTATTGATATTGAATTTAGTGGCTTGCACTTAATTGAAGCTTCGGCAGGTACAGGAAAAACCTATACCTTATCAAGTTTGATGGTCCGTATCTTTCTTGAAAAATATTTGCCTAGACAAGTCATTGCGACCACGTTTACCCGTGCTGCTGCTGCCGAGTTAAAAAGCCGTATTCGTGCACGTTTGGTTGAAACGTACCGTTATTTAGATGCCAAGCGTAGTTTTACAGAACAAGAATTACTTACGCAGGCAGAGCAAGAACCTGACTTATTACTCCAGCATATTCTAAAGCATTTTGCGACGCGTATTGCCTATGCGTGTGAACGTTTAAAATTGGTTATAGATCAGTTAGACGAGTTATTTGTCGGAACACTCGATAGCTTTAGCCAAAAACTATTACGTGAGTTTGCCTTTGAGAGTGGCAAAATTGAACGCGCTCAAATTACCGATGATGCTAAAACTTATAGTCGACAACTGATTCATGATGTTTTGCGTGAATGGATACAGTCTCAACCTCAGACCGTGATTGATGCGTTGTATCTGGCAGGTGAGTTAAAAAGTGTCGATAGTTTTGTCAAACTTGTTGAAGACTCACTTAACTTTAGTTCTGCTCATTTTAAACTTCCTGAAAAACCAACCATTCAATTTGAAGAACTTACGCAGCTCAAACAATTAGCGACAGAAATTGATATCAGTCTTTTAGAAGCATATTACTTGCTTGATGGAGAGCACTATAAACATGTGAGCGGCACAATATTTCGTAATGGGGCATTTAATAAACTATTTAGTGAATGTTTGCCACAGCTTCTACAAGTTTTAAAGCAAAGCGACAGCATTTTGGTTTTTGATGGGTCTTTGACTGCACAACGTGAGCTTGTTTTTAAGTTTTTAGGTCAACTTGCCGATCAGAAAGTTTTCAAGAAATGTCCTGCTGAAATTTCAGATAGATTCTATCAACATCCTTGTATTCAACAGATTCAACAG
Source organism: Acinetobacter sp. 22301 (assembly GCF_052045285.1). Lineage (NCBI taxonomy): Bacteria > Pseudomonadati > Pseudomonadota > Gammaproteobacteria > Moraxellales > Moraxellaceae > Acinetobacter > Acinetobacter sp. 22301. Next base: position 87,275 of record NZ_JBQEOR010000003.1, read on the forward strand.
CTATTTGGTGTGCTGAAAAACTACGCTGAGCAGTTCGACCAGCTTCATATTTTTTTAAAAGCCTATTTATGTGTTGAGGTTAAAAAACGTTTACCACAAGTTTTACAAAATAAAGGTGAAACTACTTTTTCTCAGCAAATTCGAACACTTTCTGAAGCTTTAAAAGGTGAACAGGGACAGCGTTTCGCTGTGTTTGTGCAGGCGCGTTATCCCTTAATTTTGGTCGATGAATTTCAGGATACCAACCAAGATCAAGACGACATGCTGGCGAGCATTTGGCGCCATCCAGAGCGCTACCACAAAGGCTGCATGATTATGGTAGGTGACCGTAAACAGGCAATTTACGGTTTCCGCGGTGGGGATATGCTCACCTTCTTAAATGCCTATAAAGATATTCAAGCCAAACATGGTCGTGAATATAAGTTAATTCATAACCATCGTTCTGTTGCTGATCTGGTTGATGTGGTCGACGCCTTATTTCAACGACAAATTGATTTTGGTGAAGAAGTTCAATATGACCCAATTCGAGCAGGCACTCGGCCTCATCCTGTACTGATTGAGCAGAATAATCATAATCCTCACCCTTTACGCTGGTTAATGCTCAAAGATAAAGAAACAGAGGCTCAGCAAGTTGCATGGAAGATTCGAGATCTACTTAACCAGTCACATGCTGGACAACTATATTTTCAAAAAGATGCTCAGACTCAAGTCTTAAACGAAGATGATATTGCGGTATTGTCTCGTAATCATGATGGACTTGATAAAGTTCAATTTGAGCTAGAACGTTTAGGAATACGAGTTAACAGGCCTTCAAAACGAAGTGTTTTCGATTGCGCAGTTGCTCAAGACGTTGGTGCTTTGTTGACTGCCATACTTCATCCTTATGATGAGGCAAAAGTGAAGCGAGCTTTAATTAGCCGTCTATTTGCTATGGATTTAAAACAACTCTTGCAGCTTGAGCAGACAGCCGAAGGGTTAAGCCAGTTTATGACTGGTTTTGACACTATTAGAGAGTTGTGGTCCGCTCAAGGCTTTTTAGTGGCATGGCAACAATGCTTAATCCAGTTTGATATATGGCAAAATTTGGTCGCTGCCCAAAGTAAAGATAATGAACGGGTTGTGGTGAACTTGCGTCATTTAACTGAAATTTTGAGTCAGCACAGCGAGAAATACTCAGGTGTGCAAAACCTCTATCACTGGTATCTCAAACAGTTGCGCTCTCCTCTTGACCGTGATTGGGAGTTAGAGCGTAAATTATCGAGCGAAGCTGGTGTTCAGCTCATGACCATTCACCAGTCAAAAGGGCTGGAATTTAAGATTGTATTTTTATTAGGTGCAGACAAGCCCTTTCGCGAAAATAATAAAACACTCAATTTTTCGACCCAAGATATTATCAAACCGGACTCAAGCCAGACCTTGACTCAACGTGTCGTTGCGATTGCTGACAAGACTTATTTGAATGAGATTGAACTTAAGCAGCACGAAGAACGAGCGCTCGCTGAACAGAATCGACTTTGGTATGTCGCTTTAACGCGAGCAAGCCACCGCGTCTATGCACTTTTACAAGATGTAGATGGCAAGTCAGTATCAGGTCTCGCATTTTGGAAAAATAGAACTGAACCCTTTCAACATCGTTGCTGTACGGATGAAATGGTTTTGGAACAGATTCCACAAGCAATTCATTTAGCCAAACAAACCAGTATTATTGAAATACAAGCACAACGGTTTCCGGAACAACGTTTTTATTCAAGAGGTAAAACCAGTTTCAGTTACTTGGCACAGCATTTAAAACATAAGGCAGGCACAGATTTATTGGCGAGTCAGAGTAATGATGCTGTATTAGCTGAAGATGAGCTGGATTTAATCAACACTGCTGAAGTAAGCAGTGCTCAGCCGATTGGCTGGATAAAGAGTAACTTTCCGCGAGGAACGCTTGCCGGTAATTTCTTACATGAAATCTTTGAGCATATTGATTTTCAATGTTCAGATGACTGGGTCATAGAAATACGTCGTCGTTTTAAAAATGACTATAGCAGCCTTTGGCAAGATTTACTTAATAAATATAACGAGAGTTTCCCAGAAGAGGAAGATGCAGAAAATCTGCTTTACCAGTCAGTTGCAGAGTGGTTAAAAGATATTTTGCGAACACCGCTTTCTCAAGGCTTTCGATTAAACCAGCTCCAACAAGATCAGTATTTGTCAGAGTTTCCTTTTTATTTGGCACTCTCAGATCGGGTTTTAGCAATGACACGTATTCAGCAGCTCTTCGCTGAGTATGGGTTGAATATGCCGGAGTTACTTGAGGCTCGTTCAGCGCGTTACCTTAATGGTTCTATCGATTTGGTTTATTTTGATGGTCAGCGTTACCACATTGCCGATTATAAAAGTAATTACTTAGGGGATGATCTTGCAGATTATCGTAGTGATAGCATTGCTCAAAGCATGTCTTTGGCAAGTTACTGGCTACAAGCAGGTTTATATCTCGTTGCGTTACATCGCTATTTGCAAGTCAAAATGCAGGATTACCAGATTGAGCAACACTTAGGTGGGGCAACTTATCTTTATTTACGTGGCATGAATGGTGAAGCAGAGCAGGGGTACTATTATTGGGAACCTAGCGTCGAGTTTATTCTTCGTCTTGATGCCATTTTGGGGTATTTTGCTGAGGATAAAATAGCATGAAAAATGCTGATAAAATGCGTAATCTGAAGATTAACAAATACTTGGCATGTGGATAAGCCTGTCTATAACCATGTGGACAAGCGTGTGGAAAACTAGGTGGATAAGTGTGTGGACAATCTAAATAGCTCTGAACAGGCCGATTTAAGCTGGTTAACAACGTGGAGTAACTTCTTAAATCAGGCTCCATTTACTGAGCAATCGCAAGTGTCAGAAGCCACTTCTTACTTGCGGCAGCTTATTGAAGCGAGCTTACAAGGCGATAGTTGTATTGATATCAGTTCAGAGCAAATTGCAGCACTTGGTCAGCTTGCTATATCTGCCGATCAAGCAACCTTAAAAGTTGCGCCGTGCGTCTACGATGAGCAGGGGTTGGCATTATACCGATATTGGCACCTAGAGCAACGACTTGCAGAACAAATTTGTCGATTAAAGCAACAATTAATTCAACCTGTCTCTTGTGATGACTATTTAGACCTGCTTACCGATCCTCATCAACAGGCAGCTTTACAAATGGTTGCTCGGCAGAGCCTGAGTATTATTACGGGTGGGCCGGGTACAGGTAAGACTTATACGCTGGCACGTATTATTGCTGTGCTGAGTCAAGCAATTCCACATATTCGTGTGGCGATGGCTGCTCCAACAGGTAAAGCAGCACAGCGAATGCAAGAGGCTTTACAGAACTCGTTTAATGACCCTAAATTGCTTGAGTCCGGATTAGTGAGTGAAGAGCTCAGAAATCAGGGAACACAAACGATTCACCGTTTGTTGGGCATGGGACATAGCCAGACACCACGGTTTAATCAAAAACAGCCTTTGCCTTATGACGTGATTGTCGTGGATGAAGCTTCCATGCTGGATTTAAATCTGGCTACTCTTTTATTTGAAGCTGTGCCTGAGTCTTGTCGAATTATTTTATTAGGAGATGCAAATCAGCTTGCTTCCGTTGATGTCGGGGCGGTTCTTGCAGATTTGCAGCAAATACAGGCGTTGGCTGATAACCGAGTACAATTACAAACCAGTCGCCGTTTTGCTGAAGGGGCACTGATTGGGCAAGTTGCTAAATTTATTCAGGCGCAAACTCATCAACAAGATCATGTAGAAGTTTTGCAGAGATTTGAAATTGATATTGTTCAGGTTTCAGAATTAAAGCCCATACTTTTACAAACAGATATGCCTGATGTTGTTCAGCTTGAATATTTACCAGAAGGAAATCACGCAGAAGTTGAAATTTATTATCAGAAGCTCATGCTCGGTTTCCAAGGATATGTAAAAAGCCTAAAAAATTATTTAAAAGAAGAACGCTCGATTGAACAGGTCCCAAACGTAGTAAAAGCATTTGATGACTACCGTATTTTAACGGCTGTTCGTCATGGTCCGTTTGGGTTGCAGCAGTTAAATCAATATGCGCAGCGTTGGATACACCAACAACTTTCAATAGTGACAGCAGGGGGATGGTATGTCGGTCGTCCGGTAATGATGACTTATAACGACTATCAGCTCGGTATTTCAAATGGTGACATTGGTTTGTGTTTTGAGCACAGAACTCAGCCACAGCAGTTTGAAGTATATTTTCCAAGTTTGAACAAATGGGTTGCTGCAAATCGATTACCTAAAAGTATTCAAAGTGCATTCGCCTTAACAATTCATAAATCGCAAGGGTCTGAATTTACTCATACTGCTGTCGTTTTAGATCAGGCTGCCAAGAACTTATTAAGCCAAGAACTTATTTACACTGCGATTACACGAGCTAAGAAAGTAGTCAGTCTTTTAGTGCATCAAGAGGCTTTATTACAAGCATTTACAGTTCGTACTACACGAAAAAGCGGTTTAGTTCAAAAAGTTAATCGGTTAGTTCGTTAAGACAAACTTAATATTTTTACCCTTGTAAGAAAAAGCTTACATAGATTCGAGATATTTGCTGCTAGAGTACACCCTGTGTTTTTGAGATTATAAACGCACAACGAGCTTGGCACGGAATGTCGGGCAAAATCGCACAATAATAATAACTTAAGTCGAGAGACTGCGAACTTACAATGAAGTAGGTGTATAAAGAGGAAACTTACAGCCGCTAAGCCTTGTAGTTTTGGGAGAGACTACAGGGCTTTTTTATATTCTACTTTTCACCATGTTTCAAAAAGCATTCGAACGTTTCGTTTTTAACACTATCTTCACTCTGTTTTTGTCTAAAGATTTAAATCAATAATATCAATATATTTATCTATAATATGATTTCAAAACAGGCATTTTTCCTGTGAATTGTTAAGTTATATGTTATACAGAACTGTACGTTAAAGGTAAAAAATGGCTATTTACCAAATATTATACAGACCTGTACGTTTTCACTTACATGATGATAAGAAAAATACTACTTTTCTTCATAATTGGATATGTCACAATACATCACATAAGGAAATAGAAACGAAAACATCGGAAGTGAGTTAAAACAACAAGAAGGATGTGACTAGCATCTCACCAACGACAATAAAAACAGTAATAACACGATAAACAAAAACTACAGCGCAAAAAACCCAAGCAGAAATGCTTGGGTTTTTTATTTGTTTCTACACTAAGTCAGTTTCATGAGAATCACTACCAAATAACGAACGGCGTTGATCTCTCGGTATACGTGGACATTGGGTTGAGATTTGATAGAGCACTTTAGCTAAAGCAGGTAGGTGAGTACCCACTACAGATTTACCAGTTGTTAATAAGGAAACACTGATATCTCTTTCAGGGTCGGCCCAACATAAAATGTTAGAGAATCCTAAATGACCAAATGCTTGTCCTGTCATTGGGCCAAAAAGACCTACAGGATTGCTACCTAACATTGGCCCCAGAGCATAGCGCATTGGAATCAGCAAAGTACGGTCAATGTTAACGCCTGTGGTTGGCAGTGTTGCTCTGAAAATTGTTTTCTCACTAAAGATTTGCTGACCGCCGTAGCTTCCTCCACTTAAAAGCATTTCAAAGAAGCGGCCGGCTTGTTCTGCACTGGTATAGATGTTTCCAGCTGGGCAAATGGTGTCCATAAAACGACTATCGTTAGTCACATCAACTGCAAGTTGTAAACCGCCACCTAACACATGATTCAGGTAGTGATCGGTACCAAGGCGTGGGTGCAGACCTGTTGCACAGTTTAAGGCGACTTCTGAACGGTATTCTGGTTTTAAGCCATAATTGAAATAAGGCATCCCCATTGGTTTTTCGATAGTTTGATGTACAAATTCACGTAAATCCTGCCCAGTCACCCGTTCAATGACTTCTCCTAAAATATAACCTGCCGTAACAGCATGATAGGCAAGGTGATTGCCAGCAGGAGACACAGGTCGGGCAGCATATAAACGTTTTAAAATTTCGTCTTTATCAAATAATAAATCTGGTGTGACATCGCCATCAATATAAGGAATGCCGCCACGATGTGCTAATAAATGAAAGATCGTTGCACGACGCTTACCATTTACCCCATATTCAGGAACATAATAGCTCACGGGATCAAGCAAGTTGATTTCGCCTTTTTCATCTAATAGATGAATCAACATGGCTGTAATCATCTTTGATGCTGAAAATAGGCAAACAGGTGTGTCAGGTGTTGCAATCAGGGCATTTTCTTGAAGGCCTGCTGGAGAGTTCCCTTGAGCATATCCAATGCTTCGATTGAGTAAAATTTTACCTTGTCTGCGTAAACAAAAGGTAATGAGTGGATAGTTTCCGGTTTTATATAGTCCTTCTATACTTTTCCAGATTTTTTGAATCTGGTGATCACTCATTCCACCCTGTTCAGCAGCAACTTCATCTTTTTGTCGAATGACTTGCTCAATATTGTCCGGTACTGGACAAGTGTTGGTTGAAAAAATTTTCACACGTCCCTCGCGCTTCTTTCTTTTTATTCGAGGCTAGTGTGCAGGGTTAAGGTCTTCATGTCAGTGTCTAAAATGACAAGTTACTGAAAACTATTTTGCAATCCACCTATAGATACCTTAAAATAGGCGACTTGCTGTAGTGATGCACGGCAGTCAGTTGCCTCAACTGATTCATATCGTTTACTTTTTTAAGCATCTCGGAGAAATCGAATGGCTTTAACTAATGCAGACCGCGCAGAGATCATTGCTAAATTTGCTCGCGCTGAAAATGACACTGGTTCACCAGAAGTACAAGTAGCTTTATTGACTGCTCAAATCAATGATTTACAAGGTCACTTCAAAGCTCACAAACACGACCACCATAGCCGTCGTGGTTTGATCCGTATGGTTAACCAACGTCGTAAATTGCTCGACTACTTAAATGGTAAAGACCACGGTCGTTACACTGCTTTGATCGGTGCTTTAGGTTTACGTCGTTAATTCGATTTTTACTTTGTTTTCGCTATTTCGCATGTCGCAATGCTTTATCGCTGAAAAGAGAGTTTCACTTAATGTTAGGTTAAGTGATTTTTAGAAGGGGCGCTTGTGCGCTCCTTCTTTGCGTTTAACTTATTTTAAATAATTGATCTAGTGTGATGGCTTCTAAGCTTTGTCATTTATCTACCAATCGGTGTAGTCTGAATGCCAAACCTTAGGGGTCTCACTAGAATAAAATTAGGAAAATACAATACATGTCAATGTTTAATATCGTTCGTAAAGAATTCCAATTCGGTCAACATCAAGTCGTTTTAGAAACGGGTCGCGTTGCACGTCAAGCAAACACAGTTTTAATCACTATGGGTGGCGTAACTGTTTTAGTTGCAGTTGTTGCTCAACCTAAAGCAAAAGCGGGTCAAGACTTCTTCCCGTTAACAGTGAACTATCAAGAAAAACAATATGCAGCTGGTCGTATCCCTGGTGGTTACGGTAAGCGTGAAGGTCGTGCTTCTGAAGCTGAAACTTTAATTTCACGTCTTATTGACCGTCCAATTCGTCCGTTGTTCCCAGAAGGTTACTTCAACGAAATCCAAGTAACAGCAACTGTTGTTTCTTCTGACAAAACTATGGATGCTGACATTGCAGCAATGCTTGGTACATCAGCAGCATTGTCTATTGCTGGTACTCCTTTCCGTGGTCCAATTGGTGGCGCACGTGTTGGTTTAATCAACGGTGAATATGTTCTTAACCCGAACTTCGAACAGTTGAAAGAAAGTGACCTTGACCTTGTGGTTGCAGGTACAGAATCTGCTGTATTGATGGTTGAATCTGAAGCGAAAGAACTTTCAGAAGACCAAATGCTGGGTGCTGTTCTTTTCGGTCATGATGAAATGCAAATCGCAATTCAAGCGATCAAAGAATTTGCTGCCGCTGCTGGTGCTGTTGAATCAACTTGGGTTGCTCCAACTAAAAACGAAGCTCTTCTTGAGCAATTAAAAGCAGCTTTCGAAGCTAAAATTTCTGAAGCATATACAATTGCGGTTAAACAAGATCGTTATGCAGCACTTGATGCACTTTATGCAGAAGCTGTAGCTCAGTTCGTTCCAGAAAATGACGAAACTGGTATTGCTGATGAAGTAAACGAATTATTCGAAGACCTTAAATACCGTACAGTACGTGACAACATCTTGTCAGGTAAGCCACGTATTGATGGCCGTGATACTAAAACTGTTCGTGCTATCGACGTTCAAGTTGGCGTATTAGATCGTGCACACGGTTCTGCATTATTTACACGTGGTGAAACTCAGGCGTTGGTAACAACAACTTTGGGTAATACTCGTGATGCATTAATGGTTGATACCCTTGCTGGTACTAAAACTGACAACTTCATGTTGCACTACAACTTCCCTGCATACTCTGTAGGTGAAACAGGCCGCGAATCTGGTCCTAAGCGTCGTGAAATTGGTCACGGTCGTTTAGCACGTCGTGGTGTTCAAGCAGTTCTTCCTGCTGCTGACCGCTTCCCGTATGTAATTCGTATTGTATCTGACATTACTGAATCTAACGGTTCATCTTCAATGGCTTCTGTATGTGGTGCTTCATTATCACTTATGGATGCAGGTGTTCCGCTTAAAGCACCAGTTGCGGGTATCGCAATGGGCTTAGTGAAAGAAGGCGAGCGTTTCGCAGTACTTTCTGACATCTTGGGTGATGAAGATCACTTAGGTGATATGGACTTTAAAGTAGCAGGTTCTGCAAACGGTATTACTGCGCTTCAAATGGACATCAAGATTGAAGGTATTACTGAAGAAATCATGGAAGTTGCATTAAACCAAGCATTTGCTGGTCGTATGCACATTCTAAACGAAATGAATAAAGTCATTTCACGTGCTCGTGCTGAAATCAGTGCTCATGCTCCGACGTTTGAAGTTATTAACATTAACCCAGACAAGATCCGTGATGTTATTGGTAAAGGCGGTGCAACTATCCGTCAAATTACTGAAGAAACTAAAGCTGCAATTGATATCGAAGACAACGGTACTGTTCGCGTATTTGGTGAAACTAAAGCTGCTGCTAAAGCTGCAATTGCTAAGATTCAAGCAATTACTGCTGAAGTTGAACCAGGTAAGATCTATGACGGTAAAGTAATCCGTATCGTAGAATTCGGTGCGTTTGTAAACATCATGCCGGGTACTGATGGTCTTCTTCACATTTCGCAAATTTCAAATGAACGTATTGCGAACGTAACTGATGTTCTTAAAGAAGGTCAGGAAGTGAAAGTACAAGTTGCTGATGTTGATAATCGTGGTCGTATTAAATTGACTATGAAAGACATTGAACAAGCATAATTGTTCTAGTGACATGAAAAAGTCCGCTTGATGCGGACTTTTTTTATGGCATGATGCAAGTAATACAAAAACAGATCATTGTGGTATGCAGGTTTATTACTTTTATCGCCATCAAGCTGACGGTTATGTCTTTTTAAGCCGTGAACAGCATAATGAACACATTCTGGAGTTTTTCTGGATTGATAGTGTCAGAGCTGATGTGGTGAACCATAACGAAGAATGGCAACAAAAGATTCAGCAGCTTTCAGGCGTGGTGATTAATGAATTTCATATGCGAGATATTGCGAATATTGAGCATCCTTGTGCATTTGATACGCTTGAAGAATATGACCTGCTTATTTTTAGAAAGCTCGTTACACCTGATGATGAAATTAAAAATGGGGAATCCCATGAGAGTGTATTTGGCCTAGCAACCACGCCGATTAGCTTTATTTTTACTCCTAAAGTTCTGATTAGTGTTCGTGAGCAGGGCAATAAGTCGATTGAAAACTATATTCAACGTCTCGAAAATATTTTATGTAAAACTTTGGAAGAACAAAACAAAACCCGTAAGCTTCCTAATTCACCTGTAGATTTATGTTTACGACTGCTTAATAGTATGGTGGATGGCTACCTTGATATCCGTTCACCTTTGACTAGAAGGGTCGAGCATTGGCAACAGCAATTGCTGCAAGGTAATCGCCGTTTTAAACAATGGCATCAGCTGTTTCATGAAAACATGGCCTTTCAGCAGGTTGAAAATTTATGCGAAGAGCAAATTGAAACTTTACAAGAGTTTCGAGATGAAATTGTAGAAAACTATCATCATGTTATTGGTGAGAAGACACATAGTTCTCAAGATCTTCTGTTGGTTCGTTTGAATGATTTAATGAGTCATGTCGAACGTATTCAAAAACATACTTTACGTTTACGTAGTGCCATTCAGTCGGCGATTGATTTGCATTTCTCGGCAATTGCAAACCAGACCAATGAGAATATGCGTATTCTTGCCATTATTACTGCTGTCTTTGCACCACTTACGCTTTTAACGGGTATTTATGGAATGAACTTTGAATTCATTCCAGGGCTTAAATCACCAGTAGGTTTCTGGATTATGCTGGGTGTCATGCTGCTCAGTACTGTTTTATTGCTGTATTATTTTTATCGACAACATTTGGTCGGCCGCGGTGAAAAAAGTGTGATTGATTTATTGGCTCAACAACATCGCCAAGATCGGATGAATTTGTTCTGGTTTTTGGAATATGAACCGATTAAACAAACTTTGAAGGAAGTGGAAAAGATTACTCGATTAAAGTAATAAAGACTTCCAAAAATGGCAAAATTGTTTGGTTAGCATTGCCTCGACTATAGGGTTTAATTAGATATTTTTTATATAGGCTTGTCCTTACTTTTGACTGGGCAAAAGTAACAAAACCCTTTATTGGACTGACGGTACATCCATGTTACCGCAGTCCAAAAGGCGGCATCCCTGCCGCCCATCACCTTAGTTCATGCCTGCTTGAATGGTTATTTAGAAGAAAAAATCTCAATGAAAATGCTTCAACTGTTTTCTAAGTTGTTGCACTTCATCAATCAAATCTAACATCACAGCAACTGCCGCCAAACTTGCGTCAAAGTCACGTTGTAAACGATACGCTTTACGTGCGCGTGCGACATCTTCGCCCATAAACTGGTGTGCTTCAGGTGTGTTCTCGACTGATAAAATATCATATTCAATTAACTGAAGAATCCAGTCAGGACTTTGGCCGCAAGCTTGGGCAAATTGTTGTAAATCAAATGTCGATTGTTCATCAACGACCTCTGCACTAAAGGTATGGCCGTCATATACAATTTCTCGATAGTGAATGGTTGTCATGATCTTGCTCCCTAATGAGATGAACGAGGTTCGAATGAAGCAAAGGCTTCTGCCAATTGCTGATACGCTTCTTTTTCTTTTTCAGAATTTGCAGGGGGGAATACAATATTTAAAATTAAATACAGATGCCCTGGCGTTTTATTTGGTATCCCTTTGTCTTTTAAACGTAGCTGTTGTCCTTGTTTTGCATTTTTAGGTAAATTAACATTTAAAGGCCCTGCTGGTGTTTTTACTTCAATACCTTGGCCTAATGCTGCTTCCCATGGAGCTACATCTACAGTCAGATATACGTCACTGCCTTCGACATGAACACGGTCTGTATCTTTATACTGGATTTCAATATAAAGATCGCCGTTAGCACCACCATTAATCCCACTTTGGCCTTGCCCGCTTAAGCGGATTTGCTGACCTTCTTTCATGCCTTTTGGTATTTTTACCTGTAAAGTTTTACGTTGAACTTCAGGCTCACCATAAGCATTCATGGTTGGAATTTGCAGAGTAATTTGCTGGGTTGAACCATGATAGGCAATATCAAGATCAACCTCTATGCTGGCATGTTGATCTTCACCGCGATAACTACGTTGTTGTCTTTGATATTGTTGTTGGCCACCGCCAAAGCCTGCACCAAAGCGACCAAATAAATCTTCAAAACCGCTAAAGTCTGCTTGTTCACCGCCTGTAAAGCCTTGACGATAAAACTGTGCTCCATCAAAACCACCTTGTGCAGCACCTTGACCAAAGTTATTAAAACCTTGAGGATGATCTAACATTTGGTCATATTCGGCTTTTTTATCTGCATTGCTTAATGTGTCATAGGCAACATTAATGGCCTGCATTTTTTCTTCTGCATCTTTTTCTTTGCTGATGTCGGGATGATATTTACGGGCTAATTTTCGATAAGCTTTTTTAATTTCATCAGCAGAGGCTTTGCGTGTAACCCCTAATTCTTCATAATAATTTTTTGCCATAATGTTTTATCACGATGGTGTTGTTTATTTCATTATGAAACGACTTTTAGAGTTTTCAATAAGCTAGATTGTATAAGAGTTGTTCTATTACGAAATAAAGAGGTATAGAAAAATTAGACTATACCTCTAATGAATTAGATGAAACTCTGATATAAGCCGTACAGAGCAATAAGTAGAAGTAATAAACCGCAGAGGCCTAATATTTTTGGATATAAATGACTGTTAGAAAGGCGGCGGAAAAAGATATAAACCAAAGATAGTGTGAGGAAGTCTAAAACAATCCATGTCAGAGTAAGTAGGGTTAAACTTAAATTTAACTGAGGGGTAATAGAGACAAATTGCGGAAAGAAAGCAGAGAAAAAGATAATATCTTTTGGGTTTGAAATACCGACAAGAAAGCCCTTTTTAAAGCCACCATTTTGTGCTGAAACTGTTTGTATCGCTTCTGGGTGAGGTGCCTGAATCACTTCTTTGAGAATACTAAAACCCAAATAACCAATATATAGGCAGCCTAAAATACGAATGATATTGAGGTAACTATCATTAACACTCAGTACTCCTTTTAAAACCAGTACTGAAATAAAAATTAAAACAAGGGATGCTAGGTTTGTACCAAAAATGGTTTCCAGTGCTTTTTTATAGCCCCCTTTAAGTCCAGCGCTTGCAACTAAAATCATGACAGGGCCAGGGGTTGCGATCATGATAACTACGCTAAAAATAAAGAGAAAATAATCAAAATAATTCATGGTATTTAGGCATCTTATTTATTAGGCTATAAAGTAGCCTTATATTATCCTATTTAAATTAACATGTTGAAAATTATCATCAAAAAATACAGGTAAATAAAAAGGCGGTATAACCGCCTTTTTATAAAGTTAAAATATTAACTTAAATGTTCACCAAATAACGCTAAAGCTTCTTCAGCGGTAAAGGTATATTGCGTATTACAGAACTGACAGTCCATACGAATCGGGTTCTGCTGTTCTAGAGTTTCATGAACAGCGTCTACACCAATTTGAATCAGGGCATTTGCACAGCGTTCTTTTGAACATGTACAGCCAAATTTTAATGCTTCAATTTCTGGTAAACGAACTTCTTCTTCGTTATATAAACGATATAAGATTTCATTTGCATCTAAATTGGTAAGTTCTTCAGCTTTTAATGTTTCGGTCAACATCGTCAAACGTGGCCATAAATCTTCATCGACCAAGTTTTGCTCTTCTTCATCATGACGTGGTAAGAGTTGAATCAGTAAACCGCCAGAACGCTTATCTGTACTTGCCAACACAATACGAGTTGGAATTTGTGCAGATAAATCATAATATTGCATTAAGCAACCCGCTAAAGTCACTTGATCAAGCGGCACGATCCCTTGATAACGTTCGCCAAATTCCGGTTCAATATTAATAAATAAAACCGGATTAACTAAAGCGCCAAGAACTGTGCTGCTGTCTGTTGCTTCAACAAAGCGAGGGTCGGTTTCATAGTCCGCTAAAGCACGAACCTCTCCTAAATGGTTACATTCAGCCATCGCCCATTTGAAGGTGCCGCTAGCCTGGATTTGCAAGCTGATACGGCCTTTGATTTTTAATGTACTTGCAAGTAATGCAGTCGCACTCAACATTTCACCTAGCAGAATTTTAACCGCAGGCATATAGTCACGTTGAGCTAATATAGTTTGTAGGGCTTCTTCTAGATGAACTACTTCTCCACGTACTGGAAAGTTCTCTATATAAAAGCGTTGGCGTAAATCAGACATAATATTCTCCAGGGCCCTAAGCAGAGTATAACTATTTCGTTTTAATCAAGCTCAGGAAATGCAGCTAAGCCGCAAGCCGGACAGGGGCAGCTTTGTGCCCATTGTCCAATTATTTAGGCAATGTGAATAAGTCCTTAATATAGCCATTTTCTGAAATCTCAAGTTATTCTAGATGATCTCTTGTAATGTCGATGCGATTTGGTTGTAAATGACGCTTTAAATTAACATCATGTTTTGATGTAGCCTGTTGCTGCGCATCACTTTCAAACAAATGTTCAAGTTCGGCTAAGGCATTACGATGTGTTTCAAAAATCTTCTGTTCATCAGTATAAATACTTTGCTGCTGTATGAGTAATTTCTCATCATAATCCCGAAAGATTTCGATATTGTTATAGGCTTGTTCATCAGAGATTCCAAGTTCTCGTAAAGCGCGATAAGCCATACCTAATGAAGATAAATACGTTTCACGCCAAATATATTCAACACCTAAATCTCTTAAAAGATGGACATGGTGGCGGTCACGGGCACGAGCCAACAGCTTTAAGTTTGGATAGTTTAATCTGAGATGACGCGCGACATTCATAGAGTCTTCAACATCATCGATTGCTAAAATAAATACTTTGGCTTTTTCAATACCGGCAGAACGCAGTAAATCGGGTTGGGTCACATCGCCATAATAGAGTTTGCCGCCGTAGCGACGAACAAAGTCCACTTGATGAAGATTGTTGTCGATTGCAGTAAAGCCTAAATGTTGTAGGCGAGCAATACGCGCGATGATTTGTCCAAATCGACCAAAGCCAGCAATGATAATCGGATTATCCTGCTGTGGAATTTCATCATACTCAGGTGGACGTTCTTTATTAAACAAAGGAATAATCTGAGTTGCCATAATCCAGTAAATTACTGGAGTAAGTACCATCGACAACGTTACGATCAGGGTCACTGGTTCTAATATAGCTTGAGTTAAAACTTTCTCACTTTTTGCAAGGCTTAAAATTACAAAAGCAAATTCTCCGCCTTGTGCCAAGCATGTACCTAAAAGCAAGCTGTTATTCCAACTATATTTTTTATAGCGGGCGATGGCGGTCAATATCAGCGTTTTGATGAGCAATAAGCCGACTGCACCACCAATAATAAGCAAAGGCATTTCAATGAGCAGTGACAGCTGTGTGGTCATGCCAACGGTCATAAAGAATAAGCCAAGCAATAAACCTTTAAATGGTGCAATACTCGCTTCAACTTCATGGCGAAATTCTGAATCTGCTAATAATACACCTGTGAGGAATGCACCTAATGTGGTGCTAATTCCTAAAGTGTCCATAAGTAAGACAACAGCAAGAATAATAAATAATCCTACTGCTGTAATAAGTTCAGTCGCTCCACTTTTGGCAACAAAGCGGAAGAATGGACGCATCACATAGCGACTAAACAGAAATAGACCAGTAAAGGTTGCAATGATAGCCGCAAAATAAGCTACCCCATGATGGGTTGATTCTGTTCCTGCCAATAATGGAATAATGGCAAGTAAAGGAATAGCCGCTATATCTTGGAAAAGTAAAATGGAAAAAGACTGCTGACCATAAGTCGTATTGAGTTGCTGCTTTTCGGTCAGAAGTTGTAATACAAAAGCGGTGGAAGACAGCGCAAGGGCAAAACCAATCACAAAGCTGACAGAAAGCTGCTGTTGAAACAGTAATAGTACGATCAGCATAAGAATGGTCCCACTAATGAGGACTTGCAGACTTCCCATTACAAAAATAGAGTTACGCATTTCCCATAAACGTTGTGGGCGCAACTCTAAACCAATCAGGAACATTAATAAGATAACGCCGAATTCGGCTAGTTCCATAATCGCTTCAGGGTCATGTGCAATATTTAAAACACTAGGGCCCAGAAGTATTCCTGTAAATAAATAACCTAAAACTGTTGCTATCCCTAGGCGCTTGCCAAGAGGGACTAAAATCAGAGAAGCTCCAAGAAAAATTGTTGCTTGCAGTAAGAATGACATTCATTGCCTCGAATGTATTAGTCTCTTTTAAGTGTAAAGCCAAAAAGGCTTCTTCACACCATGATATTCAAATCATCTAATTAAATTCTTGCGGATCAACATCAATTGATAGCCGAAGTTGATGCTGCCGTGGTGCATGAACCAATTGTGACCACCATTGCCTTAAGTAAAAGTGTAGGCGAGCACGGTCAGCAGATAAAATCACCATGTGGGCGCGGTAGCGCCCAGCTTTACGCTCCATAGGGGCTGGAATCGGACCCCAAATATCAACAATTTCACCTGCAATTTGGCGTAATTGTTCCGCCGCTTCATTTAAAAAATGTAAGGTATAGTCACGATCTTTAGATTCTGCACGTATCAGTACTGCATAACGATAAGGTGGCAGCAATGCGACTTTACGTTCCGCAAGAGTCTGTTTAGCAACCGCCCGATAATCTTTTTCGATGAGTGTGGTTAGTAAAGGGTGATCTGGTCTTAGGGTTTGTAAATAAACATGGCCTTTATGTTCACCACGGCCTGCACGTCCAGCGACTTGTACAATTAACTGCGCAGTACGTTCTGGCGCGCGAATGTCGACACTAAGTAACCCCGCATCAATATCTAAAATGGCAACCAAAGTCACGTGTGGGAAATGATGACCTTTTGCCAGCATTTGAGTGCCAAGCAAAATTGTTGGTTTGTTTTGATGAATCCGATCATAGATTTTTTGCCAGCTACCGACACGACTGGTGCTGTCACGGTCAACCCGAATCACATCATAGTCTGGAAATAGTTCTTGTAAGTGCTCTTCAACCTTGGCAGTTCCTGCCCCTAAGGTTTTTAAGCTTTTTTGCTGGCATTCAGGGCAATGGTCTGGCAAGCGATGAACAGTACCGCAGTGGTGGCAGTGTAAATAAGAATAAGGCTGAGTGTGCAACGTAAAATGCGCATCACAATGCGGACAATTTGCTTGCCATCCACAACTTTCACAGACCAGTACAGGTGCATAGCCACGACGGTTTAAAAAGATTAAAACCTGTTCTTTTCTAGCTAGGGTATTTTTAATCTGTTCGATTAAAGGCTGGCTAATTCCATGCTGTTTTTTGACAATTTTAAGGTCAATCAAATGCATTTTAGGTAAAAGCGCATGGCCTGCACGTTGATTAAGTTGCAGTGAAGTTAATTTACCAGTTTCGACCAAATAATAACTATCTATGCTCGGTGTTGCTGAACCTAAAATAACAGGGCAGTTTTGTAAGTGGCCTCGATAAAGAGCGACATCACGTGCATGGTAGCGGAAGCCTTCTTGTTGCTTATAAGACAGATCATGTTCTTCATCTAAGATGATGAGGCCCAAACGTGGCAGTGGCGTATAGATGGCAGAGCGCGTTCCTAAAATAATAGATGCTTTGCCAGTCTGGGCCTGTTGCCATGCCTGCAAGCGTTTGGAGTCATTTAAGCCCGAGTGTAATAGAGCAATATCACAGTTAAAACGTGATTTAAAACGAGAAATCGTTTGAGGGGTTAGACCAATTTCAGGGACTAACACCAGTACTTGCTTACCTTGCTTTAGCACTTCATGCATGATGTGCAGATAAACTTCAGTTTTACCACTTCCTGTTAAACCATCTAATAAAAAGGCTTGGTATTGATGCTGTGCGTTTACGACGTGCTGGGTTGCTTTCTTTTGGTCTTCATTTAGCGTGAGCGGCATTTGTGCCAATTCAACAGGCGATGGGCTAAAGTCGTGCGGTTCAAGCGTACAGTCAACCAGTCCTTTCTTTTGAAGTGCTTTAAGCGTAGCCGTTTCTACACCACTTAAATTAAGAATATTCTCTGTAGTTCCGGCAGGGTGTAATTTTAAAATTTGATACGCGTCTTGTTGCTTAACAGAGCGTTTAAGAAGTGCTTCAACATTATCACATGGTGTGATTTTCCAAAGATGGAACAAAACATCCATCGGTTTGCCCTGACGCAATAACGCGGGTAGGGCAGTTTGCATGACCTCACCAATTGGAAATTGGTAATACTGAGCTGACCATGTCAATAAACTTAAAACTTGTTCATCTAAAATAGGTTGTTTGTCTAAAAGGTCAGAAATGGCTTTAAGCTGAAAGGTGCCTGTAAATGATTCACTTGGATCAACTTTTTCAGTAATGATGCCAATCAGATTTTGGCGCCCAAATGAAATAGCGACGCGTGAGCCTACATGAGCCCGTTCATATTGTGCTTGGGTGAGTGTATAGTCAAAAGTGTCGTACAGATGTACAGGTACGGCTACACGCACACGATAAACAACTGAATCAGGCTTTGGCGTTATGGTCATAGAGGCTCATTTCGTCAATTTTAAAAAACGGCATAGCGTCGTGAAGAGGACTTGGGTATTCTACACAGGCTATAGAACGAATATGAATGATTGCGTAGCATAGATGCAACAGCAGCGACTATTATTTTTGGAAAATTAGAACATTACCATGCCTGCATATCAATTTACTGCCATTGATGCTTCAGGGAAGCAGCAAAAAGGGGTGCTTGAGGGAGACTCAGCGCGCCAGATTCGCCAACAATTACGCGATAAAGCATGGACACCAATTAGTGTTGACCCTGTTGAACAAAAAGATAAACATCAGAGTCAGGGGTTATTCCAAAAAAAGTTCAGTGCTTACGATTTAGCGCTCATGACCAGACAACTTTCGGTCTTGGTTGCCGCTGCTATTCCACTTGAAGAAGCTTTGCGCGCCGTGAGTAGGCAAAGTGAAAAAACACATGTACAAAATCTTTTATTATCTGTTCGTTCTCGAGTCTTAGAAGGGCATTCACTTGCACAAGGCATGCAGCAGTCTGGACGTTTCCCAGACCTTTATATTGCAACGGTGGCGGCTGGCGAGCGCTCGGGACATTTAGATCTCATTTTAGATCAGCTTTCGGATTACACTGAAAACCGCTTTGCCATGCAAAAGAAAGTTCAGGGTGCCATGATTTATCCAATCATTTTAATGCTGATGTCTTTTGGTATTGTGATGGGTTTAATGACTTATGTTGTGCCAGAGATTGTAAAAACTTTTGATCAAAATAAAGATGCTCTCCCGTGGATTACAGTCGCTTTAATGAAAGTCAGCGATTTTATTCGACATGCGTGGGTGTTTATTATTCTTTTTGCAGTGGTGGGTGTTATCGCATTCATACGGTTTTTAAAAACCACTGCTGGACATTATGCTTTTGATCGATTAACACTCAAATTGCCATTATTCGGTAAACTATCACGTGGTATTAATGCTGCGCGCTTTGCCAGTACCTTATCTATTTTGACCCGTTCAGGTGTCCCTTTGGTGGATGCCTTAAAAATTGGTGCAGCAGTGACTAACAACTGGGTTATCCGCGATTCAATTGCTCATGCGGCTGAGCGAGTGACAGAGGGGGGGAACTTAGGTACGCAACTGGAGCGCAGTGGTTATTTCCCACCAATGATGGTACAAATGATTCGAAGTGGAGAGGCATCAGGCGAGCTTGACAGGATGTTAGAACGAGCATCGACCATGCAAGACCGTGAGGTGACGACATTTATTTCAACCTTACTGGCATTACTTGAACCGCTTATGCTGGTTTTAATGGCAAGCATTGTACTGGTTATTGTAATCGCGGTTATGCTGCCAATCGTAAATATGAACAATATGATTTAATAACTTTGATATTAGAGATAATGATGAAGATGGTCATGAAACAAAAAGAGCACGTTAAGGATGCTCAAAAAAACTCAAGCGTAGCTTTCGGACTTGCGGCACGTTCGAGCGGTGCTCGAATGAAGCGTGCCTCAGGCTTTACCCTCATTGAAGTCATGGTCGTGATTGTAATTTTAGGTGTGTTAGCAGCTTTAATCGTACCAAATGTCATGGGGCGTAGTGAAAAAGCTAAAATTGATACGACTCAAATTGCATTAAAGGGGGTAGCGGGTGCTTTAGATCAGTACAAGCTTGATAATGGCCATTTCCCAACCATGCAAGAAGGTGGATTAGATGCTTTGGTTAACCAGCCTGCTACAGCGAAAAACTGGATGCCAGGTGGTTATGTAAAAGGTGGTTATCCTAAAGACAGCTGGAAAAATGATATTCAATATGTCATTCCTGGGGCAGATGGTCGAGCTTTTGACTTGTACTCATTTGGAGCGGATGGCAAAGAAGGCGGTGAAGGTAATGATGCAGATATTTATTATCAACCTTAATTAAAATGTAATGGAGATTATCAATTCAGTTGAAAAGTTAAAATGATAAATACGAATTGATAATCTCTCTCAATCAGAAAAATATAATAACTAACTGAAAAATATAAATTAAAGTTAATATTAATGTTTGAGATTTATAATAAGAATTATTCCCATATTTAATAGTTACAAGAAAGTTAAAATGTAGAGAAAAATAAGCTATATATTTAAATAAAAGCTTTGCATAATAAATAAAAAGCACTTTATTCAATTAAAAGGAGAGATTAAATGAAAGCATTTCTCATATTAGATGAACTGACTCAGTTTCATTGGGTAATGCTCAAGTCTGTCCTATTGATTTTGGGTTTATTGCCGATTGCTGAGGTTTCATTAAAGTTATGGCTGAGTACAGAGGGAAGTAGCCAAATCATGATTGGTTTCTTCGCATTAAGTATTGTGAGCGCATGGTTAATGGTGAGCTTCTTTACTGCATTAAAAGCGAGCGTCTGGCAAGCTAAACAAATCTCTACTCAATATGAGCAATTCCTTTTTAAAGCTTACCGTTATGTACCCATGGTTTTTTTATCGAGTTTAGTTGCTTATTTATCTTTGCAATTATCGATCACTTTTTAATAATATTTTAAAACCAAATTTTAGATAAAACGTAGACTAAACATCTATGTTTTATTTTTTAACTGGACTTAAAAACAGGGTGTTTCTTCATTTGTACATATTATATGCTTCAAATCAGCAATTTAAGAAAATGAGAAATATGAAATGGAACAAATCGAGTGGAATGATTTTTTAAAAGTAGAGCTGCGTGTTGGTAAAATTATTCAAGCCGAGGTTTTTGAAAAAGCGCGTAAACCTGCCTATATTTTACATGTAGATTTTGGTGAAGAATTGGGTGTGCGTAAATCAAGTGCACAAATTACTAAGCTTTATCAGCCACAAGATTTGGTGGGTAAATTAGTTGTTGCCGTAGTAAATTTCCCTAAAAAACAAATCGGACCTATCCAGTCAGAATGTTTGGTGACAGGGTTTCATAACGCAGATGGTGATGTCGCACTTTGTATCCCAGAGTTTGAAGTTCCTCTGGGTACAAAGTTATTATGATTTAGCGACGAGATTTAAAAGAAACGTCAACTTTACGCGGACGATAAACCCAACCTAAAATCAGCAGTAAGACCGCAAATCCTAAAATTGGATAATCACCTAAACGGTTATAAAGAGTTTGACCTTGCATAGCAGGTAAATCACCTCTCAAGACAAACTCTTTATCGATTGGTGCTTGTTCAGTGATATGACCATTTTGATCAATAAACGCTGTTACACCTGTGTTGGTTGCACGAATAAACCAGCGGCCATTTTCTTTCGCGCGCATCTGCACCATTTGTAAATGTTGCCACGGCCCAGCAGTACCCGTAAACCAAGCATCATTCGATACAGTAACCAAGAAGTCGCTGTCTTCTGCATTACGTCTTGTCAGGTTCGGGTAAGCCACTTCATAACAAATTGCAGCAGCAAGCGCATGCCCTTTAATTAAAAGTGGTTTTTGGTCACTCTCACCACGTGTAAAACCGCTCATGCTGATATCATTTTGCATGGCTGGTAATACCCAAGAGAGTAAACCTGAAAGAGGGATATATTCACCAAATGGAACAAGACGCTGCTTTTTATAGAGTCCGCTTGAATCACTGCCAGAAGCCATAATACTGTTGTAATACAGCGGGCTACCAACTTGATGTGATTTCGCAACATCCCAATAAGGAATGCCAGTTACCCAAGCCGTATGGTTCTTTTTCGCTTGTGCATCCATTGCATCCAAAAACGGTTCAATATCGGTTTGGAAAAGCGGAATTGAAGACTCAGGCCATACAATTAAGTCACGACCCCATTCAGATTGAGTCAAACCAGCATAAATTTCTAATGTTCTAACTTGATATTCGGTTAGCCATTTTAAATCTTGTGGAATGTTACCTTGAATGAGTGAAACGCTAAGCGGCTTAGCAGCTTTAGGTTTTACAAACTGAATATATGATGCTCCCCAAGCACCCAAAACCAATAGGGCAGAAGGGATAACCCAAAAAATACGTTTACGCAGAACTTCAACTAAAGCACATGCTAATACAATGACGACGAAGGAAATTGCATAAATACCAAATAGCGGTGCATAACCATCGAGTAAACGTTCAGTAAAAGCGTAACCTACAAACAACCATGGGAAACCTGTAAATACCCAAGTTTTTGCCCATTCGAAAACAATCCAGAGCGGGGCAAAAGTAAGTGGTGTTTCAGGGAAGAATCGTCGGTAAACCCATGTCTGAAATGCTGTAAATAAACCCATCACAAAGGCCATAACAGCAATCATACACACGCTTAGAAATGCATTGGTATCGCCATATACATGGATGGAAGTATAGAGCCAGAAAGCACCTACAAACCATAAACCAAAGCCATAGCTCCAACCAATAGCAAAGGCTTGTTTAGCTGAGCGCTTATGTAATGTTGCATAGAGTAGGGCTGGAGATAAAATTGCCAACCACCACCAATAATAAGGTGCCAGTGAAAAACTGAACACGGCACCTGAAAATAAAGCAATGAGTAAAGGAAAAATTAAAGGAAGCTGTTTTTGTTGTTGCGAAGAATCTAACAGCTTTTCAAAGTATGCTCTCATTGACGTACAGCTCGAATCAGATGAATAGTGCGGGCATCTGCTTCAACGATTGTAAATAACCAATTTCCAAGCTCAACAGTTTGACCTTGTAAATCACTTACCAGACCAATCTCTTGAAGCAATAAACCGCCGACAGTTTCTACTTCATCGTCAGAAAAATCAGCATCTAAAACAGTATTGAAATGTTCGATTGGTGTAAGTGCTTGCACCATCCACGCATTTGCTACCGTATGGTCATTGTCAGGAACAATGTACTGAGCATCTTCATCGACCGTGTCGTGCTCATCTTCAATTTCGCCAACGATCTCTTCAAGAATATCTTCAAGCGTAACAAGACCGGCTGTTGAACCATATTCATCAATCACAATCGCAATGTGAGTCTGAGTATGTTTTAACATGCGCAGTACCTGATCGGAACGTGCACTTTCAGGAACAAATAATGGTTGGCGCATAAGAACTCGAATATCAACTTTGGTATTCGGTTCAGTTAGAAACGGCAACAAATCTTTTGCGAGCAAAATCCCGACAACATTGTCAGGCTGATCGGCAGAGAAGACTGGAAAGCGTGAGTGAGCAGACTCAACCAGTACATCAAGAATATCAAGTAATTGATCATCTTCTTGCAAACTGATCATTGCTGTTCGTGGCGTCATGACTTCACGAATTTTTGTAGCTGGAAGGTCAAGAACGCCTTCAAGCATAGCAACAGTATCTGGTTCTAAAAAGCGGCGTGAATTTTGGACTAATTTTAATAATTCATCACGGGTTTCTGGCGCTGTACCTAACCATTTTCGTAAGCCTCGCATTCCCCACGACGGACTTGGTTCCTCTTGCATGATCTTTCCTAAAGACTCAATGTATCAAATGAATACACAGATCATACCGAAGAAAAGATGCTTATGCATCTATAAAACAAGCTAAAAGACAAAACGTATATTGTTATGTAAAAGCCAGTTACAGTTAACAGCTCAGTAATTTGTTTATGCTAAAATGTGAAAATTCTATTTGTTCGAGTTTGTTATGTCAGAGCAACCCATTTCACCTACTGTACAACTCAATACGCGTGGTTTACGTTGTCCGGAACCTGTCATGATGTTGCATCAAGCCATCCGCAAATCTAAGTCAGGGGATGTGGTTGAAGTCTTTGCAACAGATAATTCGACCTCTTGGGATATTCCTAAATTTTGTATGCATTTAGGCCATGAGTTGTTGTTACAAGAAGAACGCTTAGATGAAAATGGTCATAAAGAATTTCATTATTTAGTGAAGAAAGGTTAATAGGATAATAAGGCTTCTAATAAAGACGATTAGAAGCCATGAATAATTTAACTTTAATTTGAAATGATAATTTTTTACAAATAAGAATCGTTATATAATTTATAAAATTAAGTATATAAATGACGTATAAAAATGAATGATTATTTTGTGAAACGAAGCTTATTAATCTGTCTTTGGTTTTTCACTATTGCTGGTTTATTACATTTAGAGATCTCTTGGTTATCTGAAACTGTTGCTATCATTATTATATGTATTCTCATCGTTTTAGGTTCTATTCTCCTCGGTTATAGAAATACATCTTTTGCTCCTGAACCAAAGATAAAGATGAGTTTGATCTTGCATACAAGGTTTATCGGACTGATGTTAATTCTTGATTTATTATTTGGTAAATCGGTTTGGTACTACGATTTAGCGCGAAACTTTGGTTTTCTTGGCTTATTTTTATTAGGCACATTTATTTTCTATAAAAAGAATTTTAATTTAAACGTAGCAAAAATACCGCCTTTTCAATAAGTGGATACTAATAAAAAAGCCCCGAACAATCGGGGCTTTTTTATTACATATTAGGGTAGTTTGGACCACCGCCGCCTTCAGGCGTTACCCACGTAATGTTTTGAGATGGGTCTTTAATATCACAGGTCTTACAGTGAACACAGTTCGCTGCGTTAATCTGGAAGCGTTTAGAACCATCATCATTTTCCATGATTTCGTAAACACCAGCAGGGCAATAGCGCTGTGCAGGCTCATCCCATTTCGGTAAGTTCACATTCACTGGAATTGAAGGGTCTGTAAGCTTCAAGTGAGCTGGTTGGTTTTCTTCATGTACAGTGTTTGAAATAAACACTGAAGATAAACGGTCAAATGTAAGTTTGCCATCCGGTTTTGGATAGTTTGGCTTAAAGCTTGTTGCATCAACAGTTTTCAATGCAGCAAAGTCTTGCTTCAAGTCATGTAAAGTGAATGGTACTTTAAAGACATTCTGGTCGATAAAGTTAAATGCACCACCCATCCATTGACCAAATTTATGCATCGCTGGGCCAAAGTTACGAGAGTTATAAAGCTCTTCTTTTAACCAGCTGTTGTTAAATTTATCAGTGTATGAAGTTAATTCTTTAACGAATAAATCTTCGCCTTCAGTAACACGTGCAATCGCAAGATCACCGCCTTTTTCTACACCCGCAGCAATCGCTTCAAATACAGCTTCACCACATAACATGCCTGATTTCATGGCAGTGTGTGAGCCTTTGATTTTTGCAAAGTTTAAGAAACCTGCATCATCACCAATCAAGCAACCGCCCGGGAAAGTTAATTTAGGCAGAGAGTTGAAACCGCCTTTCACTACAGCACGTGCGCCGTAAGAAATACGTTTACCACCTTCTAAATACTGTTTAATCAGTGGGTGAGTTTTCCAGCGCTGCATTTCCATAAATGGATACATATGTGGATTTTCATAAGACAAGTCCACGATCATGCCCAAAGTCACTTGGTTGTTTTCAGCGTGGTATAACCACCAGCCACCTGAAGAAGCTGTTTCCGCTAAAGGCCAACCTGCACCGTGCATGACTAAGCCCGGTTTGTGTTTTGCTGGGTCAATTTCCCAAAGCTCTTTAATCCCGATACCGTAGTGCTGAGGATCAGCATCTTTATCAAGGTTGTATTTCGCAATTAGGCGTTTTCCTAAGTGACCACGGCAACCTTCTGCGAAGAGGGTATATTTAGCGTGAAGCTCATAACCTGGAGTAAAGTTATGCGTTGGTTCGCCATCTTTACCAATACCCATGTCACCAGTTTGAATACCTTTTACAGTACCGTCTTCATGGTAAAGTACTTCAGATGCAGCAAAGCCAGGGAAGATAGAAACTTCTAGCTCTTCAGCTTTTTGCCCTAACCAGCGAACTACGTTACCTAAAGAGATCACATAGTTACCATCGTTATGCATGGTTTTAGGAACCATCCAGTGAGGTACTTCTTTAGAAGTGGTGTCTGAGAGTAAGAAGAAAGTTTTGTCTTCAGTTACAGGGACATTAAGAGGCGCGCCTTCTTCTTTCCAGTTCGGGAAAAGTTCATTGATGGCACGTGGCTCAAGCACAGCACCAGACAAGATATGCGCACCTACTTCAGAGCCTTTTTCAACTACACAAACAGAAAGATCGGGTAAGTTTTTTTCAATCGCTAATTGACGGATCTTAATCGCAGCAGATAGACCTGCAGGTCCTGCACCTACGATGACAACGTCAAACTCCATCGATTCACGTTCGATGTGTTCCATGTAGGACTCCTCAATACTTAAAGGTGGCAACCGTCATATTCAGATAATTCGGTGCTGCCGTGAGTGTTTTAATCCATAGGCGCAAATATGCTATTGTGCCTTTTATCGTTTGGGCTAGTATAGTTTTAAACCATGATCTAGCCAATTGGCTGAGTCGTAACATTTTTTCGTCAGCAAGGCATAAACTATGGTAAATCAAAATAATTCACCATCGGATATGGGAAAAATACCGTTATCTGATGATAAAAACTTAATGAACATTGCACAATACTTAAAAGGTGTACAGCAAAGTCACAAAAGGTCAATTCCACCTTTAGAGCAGTGGCATCCAAAGCATTGCGGCAAAATGGATTTGACGGTGAAATCCAATGGAGAATGGTGGCACGAAGGTCAATTAATCAAGCGCCAAGCTCTATTAGATCTGTTTACCAAAGTCCTATGGAAAGAAGAAGGCAAATTCTACCTGAAAACCCCTGTAGAACAAATTGAAATCGAAGTTGAAGATGAACCTTTATTAGTCAATCAGGCAGATCAGGTCGAAATTTCAGGTGAGCAGTTTTTACAACTGACCACCACCAACCAAGATGTAATTTTGGTTGATGCAGAACATCCTATTTTTATGCGTGAATATGCAGGAGAGTTGCGTCCTTATGTGCATGTCCGTTTTGGGATTAATGCGCTGATTCAACGTCAGGCTTTCTATCATTTGGTGAACTATGGAACACTGATTGAAAACGATAAAGGTGAAACCATTTTAGAGCTAAAAAGTGGTAATTTGCTCTTGCAATTAGGCACTTGAGGTTTAAGCTTTAGGGAGTGAAATTTTCTGACACTTCAGTACAGCTATGACCGCCATACAACCTTTATTTTCCGAGCTAGAACCTATGCCTAAAGCATCAGCAGATGCCCCAATTGGTATTTTTGATTCGGGAATTGGAGGGATGTCAGTTGCAGCAGAAATTGCCAAATATTTACCAAATGAACGTATTGTGTATTATGCCGATACTGCCTACGTTCCTTATGGACCACGCTCGGATGAAGAAATCAGGGAACTCACGGCTCGTGCTGTTGATTGGCTATATCGTCAAGGTTGTAAAATTGCAGTCGTAGCCTGCAATACGGCTTCCGCATTTAGCCTTGATCATTTGCGTGAGCATTATGGTGAACACTTTCCAATTGTTGGATTGGTTCCAGCATTAAAACCTGCTGTATTACAGACTCGTTCTAAAGTGGTTGCTGTATTGGCGACGCCTGCTACTTTTCGTGGCCAACTCATTAAAGATGTTGTCGAGAAGTTTGCTGTTCCGGCGGGTGTTAAAGTGATGACCTTAACCAGCCTTGAACTTGTTCCTTGTGTAGAGGCGGGACAGCAAATGGGAGAGGCGTGTTTAACGGCATTAAAAGAGGTTTTACAGCCTGCCGCTGAGCAAGGTGCAGATTATTTAGTGCTCGGTTGCACGCATTATCCTTTCTTAAATCAAGCAATTCATCATCTTTTTGATAACCAATTCACACTGGTTGATTCTGGATTGGCAGTTGCCCGACAAACAGCCCGTATTTTAATAAAAAATGAGTTATTATGTGACCAAATAGGTCAGAATGTTGCACGTATTGAATGTTATGTCAGCGGTAATAATGCTGAGGCACTGCAACCTGTTTTACAACATTTGATTCCACAAGAGTTAACTTGGACACTTCATAATCTGAACTGATCTTTTAGCATCATTTAGAAACTAGTGTTTTTTAGATTTATTATTTTATTTGGGGCGGTTCATGATCTTGGCTGATATTAAGTCACGGACAGATCATGGGGCGAAAGGGTATTGTTATGCTCGATACACGCTATCAGATTTTTATTTCAACATCCGGCCGCGATATGCAGCCAGAGCGGATGGTTCTGTCTCAAACCTTGGTGGGGATGGGTTTCTTTGCTTGGGGATTAGAACAACGAACACCCCTAACCACTACGCTTGCTCGTCGACAAATTGATGAATGTGATTATGTAATCCTACTTTTAGGCAGTCAGTATGGAGAGCAGTCGATTTCTGGTGTGAGTTATTTATCTTTAGAATATGAATATGCGTTAAGTCAGGCTAAACCCATTATTGTGTTCATGCATGAGCAGCCCGAAAGTCGTGAAATACATTTACAAGAAACACATCCACAGCTTAAAGATAAATTTCTCGCATTTAGAAAAAAGTTATTACTTGATGTGAATCATATTTTTTACTTTAAAACTCCACGTGAACTAGAGTTGGCTGTTCGTTTAAATATGCCTTTAATGGTTGAACAGCATATAGGACAAGGTTGGGTTCCTGCTCATCAGGCTCATCACTTAGAAGATGAAATTAAGCTATTAAAAAGTAAAATTTTACAGTTAGAACAGCAATTAACAGAGTCATCAGCTCAAGTAAACGAAGTTGCTCCCCAAGATATTTTTGCATTTGAATATCAAATTCAAGCATTTCAGGATGGGAATTTTAAAGAGCTTAAACGACAACGACAAATGACTTGGTCGCAGTTGTTAAGTATATTGGCAAAGCAGTTTGAAACAGCTACTCCAGAAGAGAATTTTGGGACATGTTTAAATGAATATTTGAATCAGGCTGGCCTAGAAGATGCTCGTCAGGAGTTACCTCGTGCTCATGCTGTCGCCTGCGCTCAGATTAACCATAAGGCATTGTTTCGGATAAAAAAGCAAATGCAGTCACAGGGCTGGATTGTTCCAACTCAGACTGAACAATCCTATAGCTTATGGAAAGTCACAGCTAAAGCTCAAAAGTTATTACTTAGCTATAAATGGAGCCATCGGGGCATTCGATTAAAAGCTTAGAGCGATTCAATTTATATATGACAATAAAAGCTGTTACATTAGTGACATAAGATGAATTGAAAGGCATTTACACATGTCGTTTGAACAAAAACCGAAAGTTACTGTCATTTTAGCGAATTTAGGTACACCGGATGAGGCCACTATTCCTGCGGTTCGCCGTTTTCTAAAGCAGTTTTTATCTGATTCACGTGTAATTGAAATACCGAAATTCATTTGGTGGATTATTTTAAATCTGTTTGTTTTACCTTTTCGCCCAAAAAGGGTAGCAGATGCCTATGCTTCGGTATGGTCAAAAGATTCGCCCATGCGTGAAATTGTGTTTGAGCAAACTCAACGTATTCAGGCTTATTTGCAGCGAGAAAATAATCAGTTTGATTTAACCGTGATACCGGCGATGACCTATGGTAATCCCGGTATTGATACAGTTTTAGAAAAACTGGCAGCTAACCCGCAAGAGCATGTCATTTTATTGCCTTTATTTCCTCAATATTCAGCCACTTCTACAGCACCGTTATATGATGCTTTTGCCAAATGGATTCCAGCCCAGCGAAACTTGCCAGGTCTAACAATTATCAAAGACTACTATCAGCATCCAATGTTTATTCAGGCATTGGCAGAAAGTGTTTTAGCTTATCAAGAGCAACATGGTAAGCCTGAAAAACTGTTGATGTCATTTCATGGTATTCCACAGCCTTATGCAGACAAAGGCGACCCTTATGCAGATCGTTGTCGCATTACAGCAAAGTTAGTCGCTGAAGCCTTACATTTAAAAGATGATGAATGGGCAATTAGCTTCCAATCACGTTTTGGAAAACAAGAATGGGTGAAGCCTTATACAGATCAGCTTTTACAAGATTGGGCGAAGCAAGGTGTTAAGTCTGTTCAGGTATTAAGCCCAGCTTTTTCTGCCGATTGTTTAGAAACACTTGAAGAGTTAGCTATTCAAAATGCAGAGTTGTTTCAAGAAGCAGGTGGTGGTAGCTATGCTTACATTCCTGCTTTAAATAGCGATCAGGCTCATATTGATTTGCTTGCAGGTTTAGTTCAGGCTAATCTTGATGCCCTTACCCATACCTTAGCCCACCGTTAATTGCGTTTTAGCCAGAGGTTCTTATGTTGCAAGTCAAAATTGTTCCAGTTACTGCATTTGCCCAAAATTGTTCCCTTGTCTGGGATAGTGAAACAAAAGAAGCAGTTTTGATTGATGCTGGCGGTGACGCTTCAGTTTTGATGAAAGAAGTTGAAGCCTTAGGTTTAAAGGTGAAAGCTCTTTGGCTCACTCATGGGCATTTAGACCATGCAGGAGCGGTGGGTGAGCTTGCCAAAGAATGGAACGTTCCAGTTATTGGGCCACATAAAGAGGATCAGTTTTGGCTAGATATGATTCAGGAAGTTTCAGCACGTTATGGTTTTCCAATTCCACAGCCTGTAAAAGTCGATCAATGGCTTGAAGGTGGCGAAGTGCTAAAACTTGGCGAAGATGAGTTTGAGGTACGTTTTGCTCCCGGCCATACGCCAGGACATGTCATTTTTTATAATAAAAATCATGGATTGCTGTGGACAGGTGATGTCTTGTTTAAAGGCTCAATTGGCAGAACAGATTTCCCGCGTGGTAATCACGATCAGTTGATTGAATCGATTAAACGTGAATGTTTTAGTCTGCCAGATGATACTCAGTTTATTTCTGGACATGGTCCGATGAGTACCATTGGCTATGAGAAACAATTTAACCCTTTTGTTGCAGGTAAAGCGGGTTAATCCTCGTAATCATCTTCATTTTGACTACCCTTGTCATGCTGAGGCGCATCTTGGGTAGGCAGTCTATATTCATCATTTGCCCAGGCACCTAAATCAATTAATTTACAGCGTTCAGAGCAAAATGGACGAAATTCGTTACCTTCCCAAACACTTGGTTCACCACAACGTGGGCAGGGGAATGTACGTGGCATAAAGCGATATCCTCAAAGTGAAGAGAAATAGATTAGGCAAAAGTCAGGTGACTTGTTAGACTTATGCCGATTTTTATTTAGTTTGATGTGATTATGCAGATTCGTCAATTTCAAGCACAACGTATGCAAGCGCCTCGCGATTTTACCCAAATTGAAAATACCCCGATTTGTGTAGAAATTGGAGCGGGCAAGGGTAAACATGCTTTGCTTTTTAGCGGGCAACAGCCGCAGCACACATTGTATGCAATTGAACGAACCCGAGAAAAATTCTTGGCAATGCAAAAACAGCACGGTCTGGAGCCAAGAGATAATTTAATTCCTGTACATGCAGATGCTTTACCGTGGGTAGTACATGCTCTACATCCTGCTCAAGTTGAACATTTCTTTATTCTCTATCCAAACCCAGAACCCCATAATCCAGCACAGCGCTGGTTGAATATGCCATTTTTTGAGTTCTTAATTTCTCGCCTGCAAACAGGTGGAACCATTACTTTGGCAAGTAATATCCCTGAATATATTGAAGAAGCTGAACAACAATTAATTAATGTTTGGAAGCTGCCTTATCAAAAAGAAAAAATTGCTCAAACATCTGCACGTACTCATTTTGAAATTAAGTATTTAGAACGTGGAGAACTTTGCCAACAGCTTGTGATCACTAAACCTGAAGGTTACAGCACACGTTTTGATGAGTTTGCCCCATTACAAGGTCAAGTGCATGGCGAATAAGCGGGTTGCCATTATTGGTGCTGGTCCGGCTGGTTTAATGGCAGCTGAGGTACTGAGCCAATATGCTTATGAGATTGATGTATACGAGCAAAAGCCTTCAGCTGCACGTAAGTTTCTGATGGCAGGTAAAACAGGGTTAAACATCTCGCATGCTGAACCATTAGCGCAGTTTATTGAGCGCTATGACCATGCAGAATGGCTTAAACCATGGGTTGAAAAATGGGATGCAGTCTGGATTCAAAGCTGGATGAAAAATCTGGGAATAGAATCCTACGTTGGCACCTCAGGTCGCATTTTTCCTGTCGAAATGAAAGCGGCACCTTTACTGCGTGCTTGGCTAAAACGTTTGGCAGAACAGCAGGTTAAATTCTTTTATCGTCATCGTTGTATTAATTTGCAAGGCACAACGGTAACTTTAGAAAACCAAAATAATCAAAGCGCTGAAACCTTTACCCAGCAATACGATGCAGTAGTATTGGCTTGTGGTGCTGTGTCTTGGTCACAATTAGGTAGTGATGGTGCTTGGCAGCAATGGATGGATCAATCCAATATTGAGCCTTTCCAGCCAAGTAATGCTGGTGTACTTCACACTTGGTCAGCTTTTATGGAAAGTTGTTTTGGTGAGCCTTTAAAACGTATCAATGCGTGGGTTGATCCTAGTCAGATTACACATGGCGATATTGTGATTACTCACTATGGTTTAGAAAGTGGTGTTATTTATAAACTTGGACGTGCTTTACGAGAGCAGCAAAAACAAGGGCAAAGCTTAAATTTGTTTTTAGATTTATTGCCTGATGTAGAGCTTACACCGTTAGTTAAAAAATTACAGGTTAGTAAAAAACAATCGCTCACCAATATCTGGCGTAAAGCAGGCTTAGACACGGCCAAGATTAACTTAATTCGAGAAGTTGTTGATAAAGAACTATGGAACCAACCAGAGGCTATGGCTCAGCGAATCAAAGCGCTTCAAATTAAGTTAGAGGGCTTTAGACCAATTGAAGAAGCGATTAGCTGTGCTGGTGGTGTTAAGCAGAATGCACTAACTGAAAGCTTAGAGCTTAAACAAACTTCAGGTGTATTCTGTTGTGGTGAAATGCTGGATTGGGATGCTCCTACAGGTGGATATTTACTTACAGCATGCTTTGCTACAGGGCGAGCGGCTGGTGAAGGCGTGCATTCATTCTTAGAGAAATAACAGGATAATTTGATGCTATGTTTGATAGGTGAAAAGTGTTATTTTTGAGCGATCAATAATAATAGGATTTACGAGCACATGTCTCAAGCTTCAACAGTTTATCAAGGAAGTTGTTTATGCCAGGGTATTCGCTATGAAATTAAGGGCGATATCGGAGATATTATTCAGTGTCACTGTCAAAGATGCCGAAAAGCTAATGGAACAGCATTTGCAACGAATGCTCCTATCAACAGTACAGATTTTAAAATTACCCAAGGTGAAGACCTAGTCAAAAAATTTGCTGTGAACGGTGTGTACCGCTGGTTTTGTAGCGAATGTGGTTCACCGCTTATTAGTTCTCGTGATGCGCAGCCTGAATTATATCGCTTAAGAATTGGCACACTTGATACACCATTAGACCAAAAACCGACTATGCATATTTTTGCTGCTTCTAAGGCAGAATGGGAAAGTATTTGTGACGATTTACCACAATTTGCTGAACGCCCATGATTTTAAAAAGTATGTTTAAATCAAATTCAAGATGATCTAATATACTTAAAACAGGGAGATGGCATTCCTCCCTTGAAAAACCGCCATATTGGCTAATGATGCCTACGTTACCCTCATGTATTTATATCGCTGGGTACGTAGGTTATTGCGTACTCTGCTTATTCTTGGAGTACGCTGTGTCATATTTCCCTTCATTATTTTTTGCTCTTTTAGCGTCTATCTAAAGGGGTGATCCTATGTATTACTCTCTACTTTCAATTGCTTTAGGCTCAGTTCTAGGGGCGTGGTTGCGTTGGTTTTTAGGTTTAAAACTCAACCCGATTTACCCGCAGATTCCACTGGGTACTGTCACTGTTAATTTGGTCGGTGGTTTTATTATTGGTTTTGCAATTGCCTATTTTGCTCAAAGTGATTTAAGTCCGAACTATAAGCTTTTTGTGATTACTGGTTTCTGTGGTGCTTTAACTACCTTTTCAACGTTCTCGATTGAGATCGTCACTTTATTACAAAGTGGTAAGTTGGGAATGGCGATGTTGGGGATCTCCATCCATTTAATTGGATCATTAATTTTTACGTGTTTGGGGTTAGCGACTTATCATTGGGTAGCGGGGCATTGAGTTTCTATATTTAAGAATTGACCATGATTTCAAGTTGTGAGAGCTCATCGAAGTTGAGTGTTGGGTAGGATTTTCACGACGGAGTCTTATCGTTGAGTTATCTAATGGAAGCAGCTAATTAAGTTACTTTGGTTTTGCCCAAAGTAACCAAAGGCATCTGTCATTCGCAGAACCTGTTCACTGAATCCATTTATCTTATGCTTTGCAAAAACGATCTTTTATTGACACCACGCAGGCTGCGAATGACGTTATCGCGTATCGAATGTAAGGGGCTAATAAAATAATTAAGAAAAATAAGGCATTTACTATCGTGACAGACGGCATGGATGCCGTCGTTTCGCTGTGCTACATGGATGTAGCATCAGCGCAACAAAGGATTTTTGTTACTTTTCATCCTTGAAAAGTAAGCTTAGCCTATACAATCCATCATTTGGATATCACTTCCATTTAAGGCAATGCTCATAATAAAAATTAAGTCGTTTCTATTATTTATTTAAATCTATTACTTTTCAGTTAAAGCTTGACCTTCAAACTTCACACCATCCCAACCATTTTGCATAAACTGACGAATATTTTGATGATCAGTTCCTTCTGGTGTAGCCAATACAGATGCGTAGTGTTCTGCAAATAAACTTAAAGTTTGTGCTTGGTCTAACCCTTGTAACTTGGCAAAAGAGAAAACTTTTGCACTGCCTTGATTTTCAGTAGCAGCGTTTTGCTGTGCACCATTTTGAAAAGCTGTTGGAGTATGTTGGTAACGTGCTTCAATATGAGCTAAAACGTCTGAAAATTTTGCTGTGCCTGCTTGTAATTGGGCAAGTAACTCTTGTGCCATTATCTTAAACTTCCTAACAAATGAGGGCTTAAGCATAGCATCGAATAGGCGCTTTGGAAGCTTGGCAATTATAAAAATTGAGGGGTTATTGAAAAAAAACAGAAGAGTTTTTAGACAACTTGTGGATAAGTTTTCTTTTATACACAGTTTAGAAATGATGAAAAAATACACATAAAAAAAGAAGCCTAAGTGGAGGAGATAGTCTTAGGCTTCCAATGTTTTAAGTGTATTGGTCAAATCTTAACGCAAGATTAACTCTTACGATTAAAGCGAGCGAAACGTTTATTGAAGCTTGCTACACGGCCTTCGTTACTTGCTTGACGTACTTCACCTGTGTAGAAAGGGTGTGAGGCACTTGAAATATCAAGAGTGACATAAGGGTAGACTTTCCCTTGATATTCTTTGGTTTGTTTAGACTGAAGAGTACTACCAATTAAGAAGTACACGTCTGCATTGGTGTCATGAAATAACACTTGTTGATAAGCAGGATGAATATCTTTACGCATGAGAGATTGTCCTAAATTATTTTTGATTAAAGAAATGTTATAACATAACAATTAAAAAGTCAATGTAACCCATAAAGGGCTACATTGATCAGTAAATTAAGTTAGTTAGAAGGCGGTACAAGCTCTTCAAATAGATCGTTTAGATTGTCATGAACTTTTAAGTGAATCAGGTTCCAGTAATGCCCTGAAATGGTTCTGTTGACCATTAAAGTATCTGGTGAGGGTTTAAAGACATCCCAATACTTCAAAGATTTTTTCACAAGTAACATGCCATCATGGTGTGATGAGTTTTCGGCGAAATCATAAGTAGTGGTAAGCGGACGTAATAATACTTCAATCCAGAGTTTATATAGATCACTCGGGAATTTGCCTTTTTCAGCAAGTGAATGTAGTTCAAATAATTCTGTTTCGATCAAATCGATATTTTCATGGCGAGCTGCATTTACTAAGCGTTTAAAGTGCTGCACGATTTCATTTGAAAGCGTTTTAACACTGCCATAGTCATAAATAATGACACTGCCATCTTGGCGGAAAGCAAAGTTACCTGGATGAGGGTCACAGTGAAAACGTTTTAAAAAGAACATTTCCTGACCTAAAGCACGAATCAAGCGGCGTCCAATGGTATTTCGAATTTCGATAGGCCAAGCGCTAGCAGTTTCAATACTGTCACCTTGTTCGAGACTCAAGGTTAAAATACGTCTTGAAGAGTAATCTTTATAAACAGTCGGGATGATAATTTTGTCATCTAATTGGCTATGGAATGTTTTGAAAACTTCAAGGTTTTGAGCCTCGATTTCATAGTTAAGCTCTGCTGACAGACTATCTTGAATCTCTGCAAAAAGCTGATCTTGCAACTTTTTATCAATTTTAAGTACACCCATTAAGCGAAGTGCCAAACGTACTTGTTTTAAGTCACTTTCACAGGCCTCATCAACACCCGGATATTGCACTTTAACCACAACTTGTTCGCCACTTGGCAGAACAGCTTTGTGAACTTGCCCAATCGATGCAGCAGCAAAAGGTTCTTGTTCAAAAGATTTAAAGGCAACATTCAGCGGTTTTCCAAGCTCACGTTCCACTTGTTGTTGAATAGCGGCAAAGGGCATAGGTGGAGCTTGGCGCTGTAACTTAGAAATTGCTTTAGCGACCTCGGGTGGGAAAATATCTTTATATTGTGATGCAATTTGGCCGACTTTCATGACGGCACCTTTCATTTCACCTAAGGTGTCGGCAATTTGCAAACCAATATCCTGAAATAACTTGGTTTTTGAAGCCAGCTTTTGCTCTTCATCTGCGGTCAAGTTTCGAATCGAGTTAGAAACGGTTTTCGTTGCAATGCTCGCGGTCATTCCTGCAAGTTTCATAAATCGTTTGCCGGGTGAACTTGCATTCTTTGCCATATCTTCGATACCTCATTGACTACAACATAATATTGCCTAGTTTGATCATAGGTGACAAAGCTTAAAAAGCCTATATGAAATTGTTTATCTCATGTAAGAAATTTTTCGAAAAACAAAATGTTATTTTTATAGTAAAAAATATGAAAAGCTTGTGAAAATCCATTTCATAAACAAAGCTTTAATATCTATAAAGTGCCTGTTTTTTTGGTGGTAATGTGAATGACAGGTTAAATAAAAATAGAGATAACAAAAGTTATGACAAGTTTAAGTTCGGCCCATGGGCGGTCTCAGGCGGTTCCTTTATCTGTGTTTGAGCAGTCAAAAGATGCGCATATTATTCGTTCTGATGAAGAGGCAATTGAGCTTGCCAAACAACTTGCTCAAGAGTTTGCACAAGAAGCATCTGAGCGAGACAAAGAGCGCCGTTTACCTCTAAACGAAATTCAACAGTTCTCACAAAGTGGCTTATGGGCTATTACGGTTCCCAAGCAATTTGGTGGTGCCCAAGTTAAATATCGAACCTTGGCTGAGGTCATCAAAACAATTGCGAGTGTTGACCCATCTCTTGCACAGCTTCCTCAAAATCACTTGGCTTTTATTGAACATTTACGCCTTGATGCAGGCCCAGAACAACAACGATTTTTCTTTAACTTAGTGTTGAGAGGGATTCGTTTTGGCAATGCCTTTTCAGAAAAACATAGCAAGACGGTAGCCGACCTCACTACCACATTACGAAAGACCGAGCACGGTTATGAAATTAATGGCAAGAAGTTCTTTGCAACAGGCGCATTGCTTGCACATTGGGTTCCCATTGTCGCTGTAAATGAAGAGGGGCAACCTTATGCGGCGCTAGTTCCTCGGGAAACTTCAGGGGTTAATATTATTAATGACTGGTCTGGTTTCGGACAAAGAACCACAGCCAGTGGTACCGTTGAACTTAATCAAGTTCCAGTACGTGAAGAATATCTAATTCCGATTTATCAGGCTTTTGAGCGTCCTACCCCAGCAGGTGCAATTTCACAATTTATTCAAGCTGCTGTTGATGCTGGTATTGCACGTGGCGCAATTGAAGAAACAATTCACTATGTCAAAAATCATAGCCGTGCATGGGTCGATTCAGGTTTGGAAAAAGCCAGTGATGACCCTTACACAATTGCAAATATTGGTGATTTAAAAATTAAGCTGCGTGCAGCAGAAGCGGTATTAGATTTAGCAGGAGATGCGATCGATCAAGCAATTGCCGATACGACAGAAGAACATGTAAATCAAGCGACATTACTAGTTGCTGAAGCAAAAGTACTCACTACAGAAGTTGCGATTTTAGCAGCGAATAAGCTTTTTGAGTTGTCTGGAACACGTTCTACTTTGTCAGAGCTTAATCTGGACCGCCATTGGCGTAATGCGCGTACTCATACCTTGCATGATCCAGTGCGTTGGAAATATCACATTGTCGGTAATTACTACCTCAATGGCATCCATCCACCACGTCATGCATGGAGCTAAAGTGAATAAAAAATAAGATTAGGAGAATAAAGATGACGATTACCCAAATTGAATTAGAAGAACTGTCTGTAGGCGCCGATTATGAAAAGGTCGCAAGTAGATTTCGTCCAGTTTTTGAAAAAATTGCCCAAGGTGCAATTCAACGAGAAAAAGAACGAATTTTGCCTTTTGAACCGATTCAGTGGTTAAAAGAACTCAAATTAGGTGCGGTACGTGTACCTGTTAAATATGGTGGAGATGGGGTGTCATTGCCACAACTTTTCCAGCTTTTAGCAGAACTGGCGCAAGCGGACTCGAATATTGTGCAAGCTTTGCGTGGGCACTTTGCTTTTGTTGAAGACCGTTTAGTTGCTCATAAAGAGCATTCGCAGGAGGTTTGGTTTCAGCGTTTTGTACAGGGTGATTTAGTTGGGAATGCATGGACCGAAGTTGGAAATGTGCAAATCGGTGATGTCGTTACACGAGTAACCAAAGATGCTTCGGGTAACTTGGTGGTAAATGGAGAAAAGTACTACTCAACAGGAAGTATCTTTGCTGACTGGATCGATTTATTTGCTTACGATGAGGTAAATGACCGCCATGTGATTGCTGCTATTTATCGCCATGAAACAGGCGTGAGTGTGATTGATGATTGGGATGGCTTTGGTCAAAAGACAACGGGCAGTGGTACTTTAAAAGTACATCAGGTGCATTTGCCAGCCTCGCACCTTATTCCATTTGACCAGCGTTTTAAATATCAAACTGCTTTTTATCAAGTCGTCCATCTTGCAACTTTAACGGGTATTGCACATGCGGCAGTAGAAACTTTTAGTCAAGAAATACGAGAGCGAAAGCGTATTTTTAGTCATGGTAATGGTGACCTTGTTCGTCACGACCCACAAGTTTTACAGGTGGTGGGTAAAGCCTCTGCTCAAGCTTATGGAAGTCTAGCAATTACGATTAAAACAGCTGAAGCATTGCAGAAGGCTTATGAAAGTCACTTTAGTGAGTTAGAGGTAAAAGAACATCAGTTTAACGTAGATGCAGAGCTTGAGTCGGCGCAAGGGCAGGTGGTGATTTCTAATTTGGTACTCGATTTAACCAGCCAATTATTTAATGCTTTGGGCGCGTCAGCAAGTAGTCAAGTGAAACAACTCGACCGTTTCTGGCGTAATGCACGAACGGTCTCTTCACATAATCCGCTTATCTATAAAGAAAAGGTGATTGGAGATTGGGAAGTTAACCGGACCGATTTGCCCTTTGTCTGGCAAATCGGAGCAAGCCCGCGGGCAAAGTCTGCATAAAATAAAAAGAGCCGATGTTTCATCGGCTTTTTTATTAAGTTTGACTTAAACGTTTGGTATTTAAATAAAGCCTTGAAAGTAATAAAACACAAGCAATGCTTAAACCAATAATTAAGCCTAACCACACGCCAGCTACACCCCAATGGGTATAACGTGCTAAATAAAGTCCGATAGGAAAAGCAATCACCCAATATGCCATGAGTGTAATCCACATCGGTGCTTGCGTATCTTGCATACCTCTTAAACAGCCTGCGGCACTGACTTGTAATGCATCCATCAACTGATAACCCATTGCAAACCAGAGTAAATACATGGCAACAGGAACCACTTCTATATCTTGGGTATAAACCGAGACAATTTGTTCACGACCTAGAGCAATAAAAGACATGGTCAATAAGGCAAAAAATATTGCTGTGCTCAGACCAATCTTTTGTACTTGGTACATGGAAGCCCAATTTTTTTCACCATAATACGTTCCCACACGAATGGTCAGGGCAATCGCAAGTGAAAGCGGAATCATAAACAGCACAGAGGTGACTGAAATTGCGACTTGATGCGCTGCAATAAAGACTTCACCTAGTGGGCTAAGTACCAATGCACCTGTACTAAAAATACTGACTTCAAAGAACACGGCTAAACCGATGGGTAGGCCAAGCTGTAAGATTCTTTTTACCCAAGTCAGGTTAATTTTATCGAATCTGCTAAAAATAGACGTGTTACGGTAAGCCGAAGCTTTATAAATATAGCCAGCTAAAGTAATTAGCATGAGCCACTGTAAAATGGAGGTTGCAAAACCACAGCCTGCGCTACCTAATGCAGGTATTGGCCCTAATCCATGCATAAAAATCATGTTTAAAGGGATTAAAACCACTAAGGCCAGTAAGCTAATGACCGTTACAGGACGTGGATGGCCTAAAGCCTCAGAATAACCGCGTAGGGCTGCGTACATGGTCACAGCTGGCATGCCTAAACCAATCGCATGTAAAAATAAACTTGCTTTAGGCTGTAAGCTTTTTGGTACGCCAAACACATGTAAGAAAAACGGCATAAGCTGCAAAATGAGCATAGCCATTACGCCTAAAATGATGGCGACCCATAAGGATTGACGAACAATGACAGGAATTTGTTCTGTATTTCTTGCGCCCTTTGCTTCAGCGACCAAAGGTGTAGTTGCAATCATAATGCCACTGAACAGGAGCATGACTGGGATCCATAAGCCCACACCTACCGCAATTGCTGCTAAATCGGTTGCAGATAAATGCCCAGCCATAATAGTGTCAATTAACCCAAATCCCGCTTGAGCAAACTGGGTAATTAAAATCGGTAGCATTAAGTGGAAGAGTTGTTTTAATTCAGACCGAAAAGATGTGACATTCGACACAAAAGGTACTCTTTTTAAATATAAAAATGAAGCTAACGTTGCAAAGTGAGTAACACACCGACAAAGATGATCACGCCACCCAGAAACCGTTGCCATGTAACAGGTGTCTTTTCTGTACCTAACCAACCAAAATGGTCAAGCAACATTGAAATGAGCAATTGCCCAAAAACGACTAGCCCTGTAAAGGTTAAAAAACCAAGTTTAGGTGCAGTATAAATGCTCATGCTAATTGCATAAACCCCAAGGAATCCTCCTGTCCAAAGAAGCCATGGAATATTTGATATTTCACTTAAAGAGGGCTTTTCGGCACTTTGGAAAAAAACCATAACGGCTAAAACAATAGTACCTATGAAAAATGATAATAAAGCTGCTTGCAACGGTGAGTGTAGTTGCTCGCGCAGTTGAGCATTGATTGCAGTCTGAAAAGCCATGGCAACACCGATTCCCATAGCTAGAGGTAAGATCAGGAAAAGTTGACTAGAGAATTTCATCATTTTTATCAATATTTAAGTATGTTTAAAAACAGTCTAAAGCAATTAAGGTATGTTTTCATAAGCCCATTGATGCAGTCATGTTAAAATAGAAATATTGTGTAAATTGGACCTGCTCCTTGGCCGTATTAAATCCTGCTTCTGTTCCTTTATCTTTATATATCCATATGCCTTGGTGCGTGCGTAAATGTCCATATTGTGACTTTAACTCGCATGCCGTACCAGATGGAGCGCTTTCGGCAGAACTCGAGCAAACCTATTTAAAGGCGTTGGTGGCCGACTTTGAAACTCAAGTTGAGATGGCTCAGGGACGTTCAATTCATAGTGTATTTATTGGTGGTGGAACGCCTTCACTTATTTCTGCTAAAGGCTATGCGTGGCTGTTTGAACAGCTTAAGTCATTGCTCAAATTTGAAGATGGCTGTGAAATCACCCTAGAGGCAAATCCCGGAACACTAGAACATGATCCGTTTGCAGGCTATTTAGAAGCAGGTATTAACCG
Source organism: Acinetobacter sp. 22301 (assembly GCF_052045285.1). Classification (NCBI taxonomy): domain Bacteria; kingdom Pseudomonadati; phylum Pseudomonadota; class Gammaproteobacteria; order Moraxellales; family Moraxellaceae; genus Acinetobacter; species Acinetobacter sp. 22301. Next base: position 129,343 of record NZ_JBQEOR010000003.1, read on the forward strand.
TTTATCGATTGGTGTGCAGACTTTTAATACAGAGCACTTGCAAAAGCTTGGGCGTATTCATTCAGTCAATAATGCTATGGATGCAATTGAGCAGGCACGACAAGCAGGCTTTAAGCGAGTTAATGTCGATTTAATGCATGGCCTACCTGAGCAAACGCTAGAGCAAGCACTTTATGATTTAAAGATGGCTGTAGAGCATGGCGCGACACATATCAGTTGGTATCAACTGACTATTGAGCCAAACACCGTATTCTTCCGTACGCAGCCCGTTTTACCTCAAGATGAGGTGTTAGAAGATATTCAAGAGCAGGGTGAAGCTTATCTAAAAGCCAATGGTTTTATAAATTATGAAGTGTCGGCTTGGCGTAAAGAGCAGCCTTCAGCTCATAATTTAAATTATTGGGAATTTGGTGATTACCTTGCGATTGGTGCAGGGGCACATGGCAAAGTAACCCGACCAGATGGTGTATATCGTTTCCAAAAGACTCGTTTGCCAAAAGACTATTTGGCTAAGGTTCCAGCCGAACATTTGCAAATGAAAAAGATTGAGGCAGAAGAGCTACCTTTTGAGTTTATGATGAATGCTTTACGTCTAAATGATGGTGTAAAAGCTGAGTTATATGAGCAGCGTACAGGTTTAAGCCTGGGTCACTTAAATGAAGTACTCACTTCTCTACGAGCTAGAAAACTACTGGTAGATGATGTTTCCCGTTTAGCCTGTACGGAGCAAGGCCATATTTTCTTAAACTCAGTGCTTGAAGAGTTTTTATAATTAAACAAACTAAAAGCCGCGTCATCAGATGCGGCTTTTTTTATTTTAGCGAGTGGTATAGCCGCCGTTTGCAAAAATAGTCTGTCCTGTAATCCACCACCCATCAGTTACCAAAAAGCGAACTAGAGGTTCAATATCTTCAATTTTGGTGAGTCCACCTAAAGCTGAAGCTGATTTATGGTAAGCCACTGCTTCGGCAGATTCCTGACCATAAAAGAAAGGTGTATCCATAGGTCCAGGTGCAACAGCAGTCACAGAAATCTGACGATCACCAAATTCTTTTGATGCAGCACGTGTGTAATGCTCAACAGGTGCTTTTAAACCTTCATAGGTTGAATAGAGTCCAGTGTAGGCTGCAAGAAGAGAAGTCACGATTGAACAAATCTTGCCGCCGTCATTTAAATGACGACCTGCCGATTGAATAAAGAAATAGGCAATTTTTGAGTTGATATCGCTCATGCTATCAAACTCTTGTTCTGTGGTATCTAAAAAAGATTTCTTTAAAACCTTTCCAACTGTATTAATGGCAATATCAATTCCGCCAAAATGCTGCTTAGTGTCTAAGAATAGCTTTTCGATATTATCAATATCCGTTAGGTCTGCCTGAATTAAAACGGCATCTACACCGAATGCTGTTACATCTGCAAGTGTCTGTTCTGCATCTGCTTGAGTTTCAGCGCTATTGTAGTGAATTGCAATTTTTGCGCCTTGTTCTGCAAACCTGCGGCTAATCAGTCCACCTAAGTTTTTTGCACCGCCCGTAATCAGTACAACTTTATCTTTCAGAGTATGAGTTGTCATGATGGTTGTTCCTATGATGACTTGTTTTAATGTGTTTTTAGTCTAGATTGGCGGTAATTTTTGATCAATTATGCTAGTTTGGTTTAACTATTCAGAAAATACGAACAATTAAATGGATCGGTTGCAGCAATTTTTTATTTTTACAGAAGTCGCTAAACGACAAAGCTTTAGTGAAGTGGCAAATCAGCTTGATTTACCTCGCTCGACAGTGACGAATGCTATTCAACAGTTAGAAACTCACTATGGAGTACGCTTATTTCATCGTACTACGCGTAAAGTAAGCCTCACTCAAGATGGACAACGAATATTACCTGAATGTCAAAATCTATTATTTGATTATGAACAGCTCGAACAGCTTATACAGGCACAAAAGCAGCATTATCGTGGCACGCTAAAAATTTCAATGCCCAGCCGAATCGTGCATCAAGTGATTATTCCTGAACTGCCCGATTTTTATAGCCGCTATCCAGATATCCATTTACAACTTCATAGCTCTGATGACATCACTGACTTAATCGAGAAAGGAATCGATTGTGTTGTTCGGGTGGGGCAGCTAGATAATAGTAGTTTAATTGCGAAGTTCGTTGGTAACTTGATTATGGTGAACTGTGCAAGTGCTGACTATTTAGAACAGTACGGTATTCCTGAACAATTAGAAGATCTATCTCAACACAAACTCATTAACTATGCGGGAGCAGTAGGAGAAAAACAGGGCGTATTTTCATATCAAGATGGAGCTGTGATGATGGATAGTGCTTTAAGCGTAAATAATACGGAAGCCTATATTGCAGCGGCTATTGCAGGTTTGGGAATTATTCAACTTCCATACTACGATGTTCAGGATAAAATCGAGCAGGGAACTTTAGTTGAGGTACTTAGTGCCTATACTGCTCAATCACTTCCACTTAATATTTTATATCCGAATAGAAGCTATATTCCTAAACGTTTGGAAATCTTTATGGAATGGGCTAGGGATGTTCTATATAAGAAGTGCATCGTCATCTTTTAGTCATAAAACTAAAATACATTAACAATAAAAAAAGCCTCTCGAACTGAGAGGCTTTTTAGAATTTGGTGGGTCGTCCGCGACTCGAACGCGGGACCAACGGATTAAAAGTCCGCTGCTCTACCAACTGAGCTAACGACCCAAATAGGTTCAAAACAGATAAGTGGTGGGTCGTCCGCGACTCGAACGCGGGACCAACGGATTAAAAGTCCGCTGCTCTACCAACTGAGCTAACGACCCTGAACAAACATTCAAATATCATTTGAATGTGAAGTGCAAGATAACTAAAAGTTTTCTAACACCACCTTTGTTTTGATGTCGCGTATTTTAGCAAGTTATTCAACTAACACAAGAGGAAATTTAAAAACATTTGCATGATTGCCTATAAAAAGCACGATTTCCTCTTGTTTAGCTAAAAAATGAACTAAAAACGGTATTTATATGCCTGAATGTTGTCAAAAATTTCAGTTGTGATGTCACAGTAACTGCTTGCACCAGGCAATAAAGCGAGTAAACGTTCAGAAGTTTTGCTTGGATTAAACGCATCTTCCTTCAATTTATTCTTTTGGTACTTAAAAGTACCTGTAGTTTCAACTTTAGCTTGTATACGTAAAAACACTGGTACCGCATAAGCAGGTAAGCATTTTTTAAATACAGTCACCATTTCTGTTAAGTCAGTGTCATTTAATTCAGCACCATCAGCAAGCGTGATTGCTGCCATACCTGCACGACCATTGGTATTTGGAATTTCTACACCATAAACCACAGCTTCAGCGATCTTGTCATATTCACACACCATGTTTTCAACTTCGGTGGTAGATACATTTTCGCCTTTCCAGCGGAAGGTATCACCTAAGCGGTCAACAAACTGAGCGTGACGGAAACCAATATTACGAACAAGATCACCTGTGTTGAAATATGAGTCACCTTTTTTAAAGACATCTTGCATAATCACAGATTTGTTCTTTTCTGGGTCAGTATAGCCATCAAATGGAGAGCGACTGGTAATTTTACCTACCAATAAACCGACTTCACCTGCTTTAACTTTTTTGCACCAGCCATTTTTATCGCGTACAGGCTCATTCTTTTCTTTATCAAATTGAATGACTGCATACGGCATAGGGGAGAAGCCTACGGTGTTGTCAAAGTTGAAAATATTACTAAAGCCGACATTGCCTTCACTTGAAGCATAAAGCTCTAGAACTTCTTCAACACCAAAACGCTGTTTGAATTTATCCCAGATGTTTGGACGCATGCCGTTACCAATCATTTTGGTTACACGGTGAGCACGGTCAAGCTCTGTAGTTGGAGCATCCATCAAGTAACGGCAAAGTTCACCTACATAACCGATTGCAGACGCATTAAACTTCTGAACATCTTTCCAGAAAGCACTGGTTGAATATTTACGTCGAATGGCAAGCGTAGAGCTTCCTGCAATCACACCACACCAACAAACTACCACACCTGTTGCATGATACAGCGGCAAAGTGACATACATCACATCATCTGGGCCAAGGTTTAAAATGTGGCCGTAAGTGCCATAGGCAAGTGTCCAGCGGCTATGTTTAAAAATAACTGCTTTTGGTAAGCCTGTTGTACCCGAAGTATAAATATAAAACAGACCATCATTTCCATGAACGGAGTGTGTGGTCGATGGATTGAATTTCGGGAATTGATCAATTTCTATTGCAAGATTGGCATAACCTTGAGGTGCTGTTCCTGCATCTTGACGAGTAGCCTGATCTGCAAACCAGTGGAAACGGTCTTTAGGAACGTTTAAGTCTTGACGAATTTCATCGATTGCAGTACGGACCTCTTCGCCCGCAATGACTGCAATTGGTTTTACAAGATTGATACTATGAGCGAGAACTTTACCGACTTGAGATGTATTTACAAGCGCAATCGTTACCCCAATTTTAGCTAAGCCCACAATAGTGGCAATAAGCTCAGAACGGTTCTCAACCATTACGGCAATCACATCGCCTTTACGTGCACCGAGAGATAAATAATAGTGAGAAATCTGGTTAGCCCATTCATTTAAAGCTTCGTATGAGTAACTTTGATCTTCAAATAATAAAGCAGTACCTTTTGGATTTCGCTTAACAGCTTTCTCAAAAGCTACGCCTAATCCAGTTGGTGTATTTGCTGTTCTTAAATAAGCCTGTTTAAGACCATTCAGGATATGGGGTACTTTGGGAATAAAGCTAGGAAGTCTAGTGGCAACATCCCCAAGCGTAATGATATCGGTCTGTGTTGTCTGGCTCATATCAATCCTATTTATTTTTCGATCAATCCAAAAAAGGTTGCGTTGGCAAAAGTACAGTATTTTTCATGGTTCACCATGCTTTTAAAACTTTTCTTCTAGTGCAATCAACCTAATTGGTTAAAAATAACAAAAAAAACCTAGTCATCGAAATGACTAGGTTTGTTTAAATTAGCTGCAATTGAGCAAATGATTTACTCAGCTACAGGATTTGCTTTCTTTGGTGGACGACCGCGAGGGCGACGAGGACGACTTGGTTTGTCCTTATCAGCTTTAGAATCTTCCGATTCACTCTCGGCAGGAGCTTCAGTTGGCTCTACAGCTTGTTCTGTAGCTGCTTTGGCTTTTGCAGCTGCTTTTGGCTGTTTTGCAACCGGAGCTTCTACTACAGGTTCAGCTGGTGTCTCTTCTACATTAGCTACTACTTCAACTTGCTGATCAAGCTCAAGCGGTTGTTGTTTTGATTCAACAGGTGCTTGTGTTTCAGCAGTAGGAGCAACAACGGCTTCTTCCACAGTCTCAGCTACAGGGGCAGCTTCTTCTGGTGCAGAATGTTGTTGTTTAACTTGCTCAAAAGCTTGTTCAGCTGCAAGTTTCGCTAAACGACGGCGTTCACGCGGATCATTAGCAACACGTGGTGTCGCTTCTTTTGGTGGCGTCAACGGAAGTACTGGCGCAGGTTCTGCTTCTTGTGAAGGCTTATTACTTGGAAGCTCGGCATCACGAGTAACAGGCTTTTTGTCTTCAGCTTCAGCTGCGACTTCAGTCACTAAAGTACTTGCGTATTGCTCTGCAAATTTCTGCAATGCACGATTGAATGTTGGAACTAAACCAAACTGTTCAATCAGTACTGTACAGTCTTCACCGTAAACATGACGGATCAAGCTACCAATTGTATATTGCGCCAAAGTTGGAATTTGCGATGGGGCAATTGATGGTGCAGCAGCTTTAGCACGTTTTGCATTACGTTGTTCACGGCGACGCATACGAGGATCATTACTTGCACGTTGAACTTGCGGTTGAGTTTTCTCAGCCTTTGGTTGAGGAGCTTCTGCTTCAGCAGTTACCGTCTCTTCGACTGCCACAACTGGTGCTGGAGCTGGTTCTTGAGTAGCTTCAACAACAAGTGCTTTTTCAGTACGTTGAACAGGTTGCTCAGGCGTTAAAGCAATAATTTCGCTTTGTGCTTGATCAACATTGATGACTAAGGCTGTATTCATGACTTCATGCTGTGGAGCATCAATCAAATCAACCTTAATTTGTTTTTCATCAACAACTGCTGGTGCCGGCGTATTTTGATTTTCATTTAATACGCTTGGATCGCGGTGGCGATTCGGGCGGTTTGGACGTTGTTGATTATTACGGTCACGACGTGGTACAGCATGTTCAGCTTGTTGCCCATCATTTTGATGTTGTGCATGCGGCTGGTCTTGCTGTTGACGCTTTTGTTGACGTTTTAATTCACGTTGCTCTTGGCGTGATAACTGTACAACCTCTTCATGAACCTGTTGTTGCTGTGGTTCTTGATTGTGGTGGTGCTGATGTTGTTCACGTTGCTCTTTGTGCTTACGTTTTTTGTTGTTTGGACGCTGCTGTTGTACTTTATCGTCTTTTTCAACATTCTCACGTGCTTCCTGCTTAACAGGAGATTGAGAAATATAAGCATTGTTAGATGGAGCCGAAGTAACTTCAGCAACAGCTGGTGCTACAACTTGTCCAAACTGCCCACGGCTAACAGCGCCTGTATTCACCATTTGTTCAATTGCGGCAGCAGCATTTTGTGCTGAGCGAGATTGATCAACTGTTTGAGCTTGTTTTTGAACAAAAAGGTTTTCTAACCATGCACAAGGGCTTGCTGCTTTTTGAGCGCTTGCCTGAGCAGCAGGTTGAGCTGCTTGATTTGCTTTCTTTTGGTTGGCTGCGTTATTGGCAGCAGGAGCAGCATGAGTATGGCCATGATCGGCTTCTTCTAAATGCCATTCAGAAGATTCATAACCTAACTCTTTTTCACTTGAACGAGTTGCTTCAGTACGTTCATAGCTAGAAGGTGCAAAACCATCTGGATTGTACTGAATTTCGTAGTGAGGGGTTTCTAAGTGCGGGTGAGGTAATACAGTTACACGTACACCAGAAGTTTGCTCTAAATACACCAAACTATGGCGTTTTTCATTAAGCAAGAAGGCTGCAATTTCAACAGGTACTTCTACTTGTACTTCACCATGACGTTCACGAAGCGCGATTTCTTCTACTTTGCGCATAATTGAAAGCGAAAGTGAGCGTAAGTCACGAACCATGCCTGTACCATGACAGCGTGGGCACACATAACCTGTTGCTTCTTCAAGAGATGGACGTAAGCGTTGACGGCTCATTTCCATTAAGCCAAAACGAGAAAGTTGGCCAAACTGAATACGTGCGCGATCGCTTTGAGTTGCTTCACGAAGTTTTGCTTCAACCATGCGTTGGTTGCGCTCTTTAGTCATATCGATGAAGTCGATTACAACTAAACCACCAATGTCCCGAAGACGAAGTTGGCGAGCAATTTCTTCTGCTGCTTCTAAGTTAGTATTCAGCGCAGTTTCTTCAACGTCATGTCCACGAGTCGATTTCGCAGAGTTAATATCGATTGAAACTAAAGCTTCAGTCTGGTCAATCACAATTGAACCGCCAGAAGGAAGTTTTACTTCACGTTCATAAGCAGTTTGAATTTGGCTTTCAATACCAAAATGAGCAAATAATGGCTCGTTTAAAGTATAAGTTTTAAGTTTGTCTAATTGACGAGGCATCACTGCTTTAACAAAGTTATAAGCTTCGTTATAAGCCTGTTCGCTATCAATTAAAATTTCTGCAACATCATCACGTAAATAATCGCGGATAGCACGAGTAACAACACCAGCTTCTTGATGAACCAGCATTGGAGAAGGACCAGAGCTCGCTGTGCCTTGGATTTGTGCCCAAAGGTCAAGCAAATGCTGTAAGTCTAACTGTAATTCTTCTTGGGTACGGCCAATACCAGCGGTACGTACAATAACGCTCATACCACGTGGTAAATTTAAAGAAGCTAAAATTTCTTTTAATTCTTCACGTACAGAACCTGAAATTTGACGACTAATACCGCCACCTTTCGGGTTGTTTGGCATAAGAACCAAATAACGTCCTGCAAGTGAAATAAAGGTAGAAAGGGCTGCACCTTTATTGCCACGTTCTTCTTTTTCGACTTGAACAAGTAATTCAGTACCTTCAGTGATAAGTTCACGAATGTTTGAAGTTTGTCGTGGGTCTGCTTGGAAATAACTGTTAGCAATTTCGCGCATAGACAAGAAGCCTTGACGGCCTGCGCCGTATTCAACAAAAACAGCTTCTAAAGATGGTTCTACGCGGGTTACATGGCCTTTATAGATATTGGATTTTTTCTGTTCTCGGGTACGATTCTCTAAATCAAAATCGTAAAGACGATTACCAGTGATAAGTGCAACGCGGACTTCTTCTGCGTGAGTTGCATTAATCAACATACGTTTCATGGGTGTGACACCTAATAGTGACCCACACAAACATATCGCACAAACTTAAAGGTTCTGAACGAACATCGAACATGACGGATCATTTCCCAGATCTCAAAATATTTGTGGTCTGAGTCATCTGTTACCGGCTACATTTAGCCTTAGCTTCGATTCTCGTCTGTGATGTAGGCAATACTGCTTCAACCTTTAAATCGGACTTCCTTAGTGCTTCACTGGCGGGTGAGCGGTGCATTGGTTAATGACTTTCACTGTCATTGGGCGCGAAGTGACTTCTTTTTGGAAGTTTGATACGGAATGCTCATCGTATCGGTGCTTTCGGCAGTTCCAATGCATCAACGCTTTAGCCTGAAGGCAACATTAAGGAGCGATTTGTCTGATGTGTATCAGTTTACGTTCCATAACCAACTAGAGTTGGTAACATATTTTTTTGAACAAACTGAATTAAACGCAACAGTTTGTCATTTTGCCGATATAATAAGCCTTCGGCGTCGGCATAATTCTTTAGGACCAATCCGAGCTGGTGATGAAAGCATCATTTTGATTGAGGTTTCAATCAGGGAAATTCCCTATTAGATGTTCACTTACGGCGGTATCCGTGCGCTGACTATATCAAACCTTGCAGCATCTGCCTATGGGCTAAGCTTAGATTTCTTGTGAAAAAACTAAGCTAATCGGTCATTTATTAATCAAATTTAGCAAAATTTCAGGTTTAAATATTAGTATGAATTCTACACAGCAATGGCAAAGTGTCACTTGGTTTGAGGTGGATGAACATCAAGCAGGACAGCGAATTGATAATTTCCTGTTTTCGCGTTTAAAGGGTGTACCTAAGAGTCGTATTTATCGTTTGATTCGTGAAGGTCAGGTTCGAGTAAACAAAAAACGTATTAAAGCTGAGACCAAATTAGAGATTGGAGATCAGATTCGTGTTGCACCTATTCGTTATGAACAAAAGGATGAAACCGCTGCTCCTGTGAGTGATAGTGTAGCACAGAGTCTACTCAGCCGTGTGGTTTATGAAGATGAAGGTCTGTTAGTCATCAATAAACCGTCAGGTATTGCTGTACATGGTGGTAGTGGTGTGGCGTATGGTTTGATTGAGGCTTTACGCGCCGCGACAGGTAAAAAATATTTAGAACTGATTCACCGTATCGACCGTGACACCTCTGGTCTGGTCATGATTAGCAAGAAACGTAGTACTTTAAAGCTGCTACAAGATATGTTGCGTGAGCACAAAATTCGTAAGACTTATGCGGCAATTGTAAAAGGTCAGGTGAGTCTCGACAAACAACTCATTGATGCTCCTTTATTTCGTTATGAGTTAGCCAATGGCGAGCGTCGTGTGCGTGTGTCTAAAGAAGGTAAACCGAGTAAAACGGAATGGGTGGTTGCAGAGCGTTTTAAAAATGCGACTTTAGTTCATGCATCGCCGTTATCAGGCCGTACTCATCAAATTCGTGTCCATGGTTTAAGTATTGGACATCCGTTGTTGGGTGATGATAAATATGGACACACCACTGAGTACACAGGTCCGCAGGCACGACGTTTATGTTTACACGCGATGCGTTTAGATATTCCGGGTTATCCACCGATTGAAGCGCCGTTGCCAGAAGACATGACCCAGTTATTAAAGACTTTGAGAGTAGCAAAATGAGTCTGAAAACCGAATTAGTAATTTTTGACTGGGATGGAACTTTATATAACTCTGTTGGCCAGATTGTTGCGAGCCTACAACATGCAGCAGAGCAACATGAATTGTCTCTAAGCGATGAAGCTGCAAAAAGTATTATTGGGTTAGGCTTGCCTGAGGTGATGCAGACCTTATTTCCAGAAGCGCCAGAATTGCATGACTCGATCTTAAAGGCATATGGCGATCACTATATTGCGAACTCGACTAGTGACGCATGGTTTGAGGGTATTTCTGAACTACTCCATGATTTAAAAGCCCAAGGTTTAAAGCTTGCAGTTGCAACGGGTAAAAACCGCCGTGGGTTAGACCGTGTAATCGCAAAAACACAAAGTACTCATCTTTTTGATGTGACTCGGGCAGCCAACGAAACACGTTCAAAACCAGATCCGCTCATGCTGCAAGAAATATTGACTGTAACTGGTGTGAATGTTGAGCAAGCGGTTATGATTGGTGACAGCAGCTATGATCTTGAGATGGCACAGCGTTTAGGGATGCCGCGTATCGGAGTAGGCTATGGCGTACATTCTTTTGAAGTTCTGCAAAAGTTTCAACCTTTAACGATTGCTAAAGATGTACAAGAGCTTCATAGCTTTTTGAGAGGGTATGCTCAGTTACCTACTGTAGATGTCGCTTAAATTGAAATAGTGTTAAAGAGGGAATACGTTCCCTCTTTTTTAAGCTGAATAACAAAACAATAAGAAGAGAAAAATGAGCCGTTCAATTCGTCTATTAAATCTTTTACAACAGCTCCGTGAAGCCCGTTACCCAATCACAGCACAAGTCTTGGCTGAAAGCCTAAACATTAGTGTGCGAAGTGTCTATCGAGATATTGATAGCTTACGTGAGCAAGGTGTAAAAATTGAGGCGTCGGCAGGTCTTGGGTTTCAGCTTAAAGAAGACATCTTATTACCACCGGTTACTTTTAATGAGAATGAAGCCGAAGCTCTATTTTTAGCTTTAGAGTGGTTGAAAGACATTCCAGATCAGGCAATGAAATCGGCAGCCGTTTCAATCTATTCTAAACTTTATGCAGTTCTACCTGAGCACCGGAAATATTTGATCGATGACATGACGCTAGGCGTTACACATTACTGGCATCCGGTTGATGAAGCTTTAGTAGAACAAGTACGTTTAGCGATTCGTAAACAAGTAAAAATAAAAGTCGATTATTGCGATGAACAAAAACGGTTAAGTGAACGTTCACTTTGGCCTTTTGCTTTAGGGTATTTACATGACAAAGTTGTACTTGCTGCTTGGTGTGAATTGCGGCAGGCATTTCGCCATTTTCGGATAGATCGTATCCATGACTTGCAAATGAGTGAGGAAATATATCCTGAATTTAAAAAACATTTGTTTCAAAGATGGTGGAAACAAGAAATGCAAAGGACTACTGACAAAAACTGACAAAAGTTATTTGTAAACTAGGAACTACGATAAACAAGGAGCAATAAGAATGAGCCTTAAACTTTATACTAACAAAGAGTCACGTGGTGTTGTTATTGACTGGCTTTTGGTCGAGTTAGGTGTTGAATGTGAACGAATTGAAGTCGCATACAAGACCGAAATGAAATCACCTGAATATTTAAAAATTAATCCTTTTGGAAAAGTGCCGGTATTGGTAGATGGCGATGTCGTGATTTATGAGTTGGGTGCAATCTGTGCTTATTTGGCTGATAAGTTTTTTGAGAAAGGTTTGGCTCCTGCTTTAGATGATCCGAAACGTGGTTTGTACTATCGTTGGTTATTTGTGATGGCGGGTCCTTGGGAGGCTGCAGGTGTTGATAAAGCTTTAGGAATAGAAGTATCACCTGAGCAAAAGATGTTTGTTGGCTATGGCGATTACAATGATGCTTATCAAGCTTTAGTTCAAGGATTGAGTGAAGCAAATCCGTATGTATGTGGTGAGCAATTTACTGCAGCTGATGTAAGTGTTGGAGCAATGCTTTTATGGCAATTAAAAATGAAAACAATTGAATCACACCCAGCCATTGAACGTTATATTGATGCGATTAAACAGCGCGAAGGCTTAAAACAAAGTACGATGGGGCAACTGTTGTAAACTTAATATTCTTAAAAGCCATCCAAATGGGTGGCTTTTTTTATTTTCTAAATACGTCGCTTTAGTTGGTAAGAAAGCCAGCAGCAACGTTAATACAGATCGCCAAAATGGTGGTATTAAACCCAAAAGACAACACTGCGTGAAATAAGTTTAAAAGGCGCATATGCTTGGTGGTAATTGACACATCGGCAGTTTGCGCAGAAGTCCCAATAATATAACTAAAATATAGAAAGTCAGGATAAGTTGGTTGTTTTGTCCCTGGGAAATCTAATCCTCCATTTTCCTCATTTCTAGATAAGGCCATATAAAAATCATGGGCATAATGTAGAGCAAAAACGGTATGCATAAAAAGCCATGCAGAAACAATCGTCAGCAAAGCTAAGGCTACATGGCCTAACTTAGCAGAACTTTCTGAAGGAAGCTGTGACAGTTGAATCAGAATAGCAACCAGAGACATGGTTAAGGCTAGTAAAACAATCAGCATAATGACCCATTTGCTTTCATCTTGTTTTTTAGCTTGCTGTTGCATTTGTGAATGATCGGCACTTTTCATGAGTTGCCAAACATGGAGTAAATATATGCTAACCGAAGCATTCCAACTGACTAATAATATAGTTGACCATTTCCATGAAGTTAACCATGTCAAAATAATAGCGGTGACAATTCCTATAAATAAGGCGATAAAGAAATGAGGACGGTTTAGTACACTACGTCCAAGGTGTTGAAATAATCCAATCATTTTTCTAATCTCCTTTATTACGGGGTAAATATATTATTTTTTATTAAATGGTGAAAATAATATTTGGTTTTATATGGATTTTATTGCGGTTTTTTTATTTATATCCATGAGATATTTAAAGTGCCTACTAGGGAACATAGAACAATATTGTGAATTAAACTAGTTATGAAAAGTATAAATAAATATAAAGAATATTTATTTATACTTTTTTATATAGATAATCTTATTAATCATGTGTTTAATAATAAAATCATTTTTGATAATTAAGCGTGGCTTAAGTTTTTGTCTAAATGAAATACTTTGGTGAGCTGGTCAATGAATTTTTGGACACCTAAGGACTGTGAGTTTTTACGATAGTTTACGAATAAATCAAGTGTTGGTAAGTCGACATCAAGTGGACGAACTATCGTGTTTTTGATGCCTAAAGGCGCAACATAGGCAGGTAAAATTGTACAGCCTAATCCAGAACCAAGAGAGTTAATGTTGAACAATATGCTATCTGCTTTTTGTACAATATTCAGTTCGATGTTATGAGTTTTAGCGAAATCTAAAATGGTGTTATGTAAGGTTTGTGATTGTTCGGCTGCAGGAATGATAAAGTCAATACCTTGTAAAGCATGGACTGGGATTCGATCATATTGAGCAAGTGGATGATTTTTAGGAAGTAAGAAAATCAGGGGTTCAGTTAAAACAAATTGGCTTTGTATTTCATCACTATCTGTATTTTCACGGGTAAACGTAATGTCCAGCTCTCCTTTTTTTAAGGCTTTAAGCTGTTCAGTATTGTTTAAATTAGATAGTTCAATAGTAAGGTCAGGGTGTTGTAGTCGAAGATTAGGAAGTACATAAGGGAAAATTTTCATTTCTGCGATGGGAACGAAACCGATACGTAACAATTGCTGTTTAGCCTTAGAAACTTGTCGTGCCATAGCGACCGCTTTTTCAGCCTGAGCGAGGGTGAGTCGAGCATGTTCTAAAAATACTTCGCCTTCTTCTGTTAACTCAACTTTGCGTTTTGTGCGGTTTAAAAGTCGTACACCAACGTCTTCTTCTAAATCTTTAATTTGTTGGCTAAGAGAGGGCTGTGCGGTAAAAAGTTTAAGAGCGGCTTTACTAAAATTTAATTCTTCAGCAACGGTAATGAAATATCGGAGATGGCGTAGTTCCATAAGACTAATCCAAAAAATGTCTTACTATGATTTAAGTGAAGTATAAAGCATAAATAGATATAGCGTGAAGGTGATTTAGGTATTTATAAAATAAATGGAATTTTAATTTTCATTAAAGATTTAATATGGGAATATAAGCTCAAATAATTCATAAAATATATTAATAATTAAATAATAAATACATTATTTTTAATTAATCAAAGAATTTTCTAAAGGATTTAAATATTCATTTAAGAAATTCTCATATTATGCAAAAACTAGAATAATAAAATAAATTTATAACCTATAGGTCGCTAACATCTACTCAAATCTAATTGTTACTAAATATATTGTTTTCATTGCACAAAAGAATCCTAACGTAAAAATTATAGGCGATAAAGATGAAATAGACAGGTTCTATAGCGGCTTTCGGCATCTTCTAATTGTTATGTTATACAAGAAGTCTTAGTAAGAATGGTAATTACTGACGCATAAACTCAACACATCTAAGTGTTTTTTATGGCACTCTAATTTAACTTAGGTTAGCTATGACCACGATAAAATGGATATTTATATGATAAATAAGTGTAAGTGCCATAGCTTAATTTGTTTTAATCGTTAAGATAGAAACCTGATCACATCCATTCTGCTGATGCTAAAACATAGAAAAGCCCATGAAAGACAAGCCGACATTAACATATCAATTGCCGACTCAGTCCTGTTGGACGCATACATGGATAAAACCTCCTTTTTGTCATCCCGAGTCTGGGCATGAAACGGATACACGTTTTTATAATCAACAGCCTAAGTCACCTGCTCGTGGCTCAAAAGAGTTATTGCGTTGGTTGGTTACGCGCGAGTCTTTTACATGGAAAGTGGATATTCAAAATGAATATGAAACTCGTGTAAATACGGCTGTAGCTTTGCCGCAAAATCGACCTCAGGCAGATCTGGATGATTGGCAAGTCTGGTTTGTTGGGCATGCAACGGTATTGGTTCAGATTGGTCCTTATAACTTTATTACCGACCCAGTGTGGTGTGATTATGCAAGTCCTTCACAAGGGCGTGGCCCACGCCGTGTATGCCCAGCAGGTTTTGCACTAGAACAATTACCGACGATTCATGGAGTTTTGCTCAGCCATAATCATTATGACCATATGGACTTGGCGACACTTGAATGGCTACATAAAAAATTCGCAATGCCAATTTACACTGGACTTGGGAATGGGTTTTATCTACCTAAAGAGTTCCATGTCATTGAGATGAATTGGTGGCAAGAAATTCCTTATCACGAATTAAGAATAATCTATACACCTGCACAGCATGGTTCAGGCCGTGGTTTACGCGACCAGAATAAGGCACTTTGGGGCGGCTTTTCGGTTGTGGCTAAAACAGGTCATTGTTTCTTTGCGGGTGATACCGGTTATGCGGGTCATTTTAAGCAAATACATGCTCGTTATGGCGCACCACGAGTTGCCTTACTTCCAATAGGTGCGTATGAGCCACGTGAACTGATGAGCTATGTTCATATGAATCCGCAAGATGCGCTACATGCGCATTTCGATTTACAGGCTCATCGTTCTATTGCGATACATTATCGAACTTTCCAGTTGACTGATGAAGACCGAGAAGACCCAGAGCATGCTCTAGCGCAGGCAATTAAAGCTTCTTCAAAGCTTGCAAATCCTTTTTATTGCATTCGGGAAGGACACAAACTGACTGTTTAAAAAAACGATGCTTGATATTAAAAAAGCCAGTTCAAATTGAACTGGCTTTTTACTATTTTGACTTAAATTAAGCTAAGTCAAAACGGTCAAGATTCATGACTTTAGTCCATGCAGCAACAAAGTCTTGAACAAATTTTTCTTTACCATCTGCCTGAGCATAAACTTCGGCTAATGCACGTAAGATTGAGTTTGAACCGAAGACTAAATCATTACGTGTTGCGGTAAATTTTACTGCGCCTGTTTTACGGTCTTTGCCTTCAAATACTTCGCTTGTTGAGTCAACAGGTGCCCATACAGTAGACATGTCGAGTAAGTTCGTAAAGAAGTCTGTGCTAAGTACACCAACTTGCTGAGTAAATACACCGTGTTGTGAGCCATCCCAGTTGGTGTCCAGTACACGTAAGCCACCAATCAATGCAGTTAACTCTGGTGCAGTCAAAGTCAGCTGTTGTGCTTTATCAATTAATAATGCCTCAGTTGTTGCGCTGACGCCCTCTTTTTTCCAGTTTCTAAAACCATCGGCAAGGCCGAGCAATAATTGGAAAGATTCGACATCAGTTTGACTTTGTATTGCATCAACACGACCAGGGGCAAATGGAACGCTAATGTTGAAACCTGCCGCTTGAGCAGCTTGTTCTACACCAACATTACCTGCAAGCACGATTAAATCAGCTAATGATAATTGAGTAGATGCTTTGAGTTCTTCAATTTTAGTTAAAGTCTCAACTGCTTTTTTATTTACGTCCCATTCACGTTGTGGCGATAAAGCAATACGTGCACCATTTGCACCGCCACGCTTGTCTCCACCACGGAACGTGGATGCCGAAGCCCAACCAAGGGAAACTAGCTCACCAGCAGATAATCCCAATGCAACAATTTTTGCTTTTGCATCATCTATGCTAGCAGCAGATGGTATAGCGCTGGCAGCAGGTAATGGGTCTTGCCAGATTAAATCTTCAGCCGGAACTTCAGGACCTAAATAACGTGCTTTTGGCCCCATATCACGGTGAGTTAACTTGAACCAAGCGCGAGCAAAAGCATTGGCAAATGCTTGTGGATCGTTAAGGAAACGACGAGAGATCTTTTCAAAATCAGGATCAAAACGTAAGGTCAAATCTGTAGTAAGCATTGTTGGCTTACGTTTAACTGATGGGTCGAATGGATCTGGAATGATTGCCTCAGCATCTGCTGCTACCCATTGAATTGCACCAGCAGGTGAGCGCTCTTGTACCCACTCGTATTTGAATAGGTTTTCAAAGAAGTAATTGCTCCATTGTGTTGGTGTTTGTGACCAAATCACTTCTAAACCTGAAGTGATCGCATCTTTACCAACACCAGTGCCAAAACTGTTTGACCAGCCAAAGCCCATTTGTTCAATTGAAGCTCCCTCAGGATCAGCCTGAACATGGTCAGCAGAGGCAGCGCCGTGAGTTTTACCTAAAGTATGACCGCCTGCGATTAAGGCAACAATTTCTTCATCATCCATTGCCATATTACCGAAAGTCGCGCGAATAAATGGTGCAGCCGATTTTGGATCACCGCTGGCTTGCGGGCCTTCAGGGTTTACATAAATTAGACCCATTTCGGTTGCAGCTAGATTGCTGCCTTCCAATGCTTCAGAGTTGCGATGAGCTAACCATTCTTTTTCATCGCCCCAGTTTACATCGTTGTCTGGTTCCCAAACATCTTCACGACCTGCACCAAAACCGAAGGTGCGGAAACCTGAAGATTCAAGTGCGATGTTTCCAGCAAGAATAAATAAATCTGCCCACGATATTTTTTGACCGTATTTTTGTTTAACTGGCCATAGCAAACGGCGTGCTTTATCTAAGCTCGCATTGTCAGGCCAACTATTTAATGGCGCAAAACGTTGCTGACCGCGACCAGCACCACCTCGGCCATCGCCCATACGATATGTACCAGCAGCATGCCATGCTAATCGAATAAATAAGCCTGTATAATTTCCCCAATCGGCTGGCCACCAATCTTGAGAATCGGTTAATACATTTTTGATATCAGCTTTGAGGGTGTAGTAGTCGAGTTTTTTAAATTCTTGACGGTAATTAAATTCTTTACCGAGTGGATTAGAGCGTTCTGAATGTTGGTTGAGTAGGTCGACGCGTAGTTGTTTTGGCCACCAGTGTAAACTAGGCGTGCCACCACCGACCGTTACCTCTGATTTTGATTTATGGCCTGAAAAAGGGCATTTTGATTCGTCTGACATGGTTATATTCTCTCTGGGTAATAATTATTGAGCTCTTCGTAAAATGTTAGGGCTCATTTTCCTGGACTTCTGGTTTAAAAACTCATGTTTACTAAATAAAGAAATGGGAGAACAAATGGTGAGAGAAACCGTTTAAAAGTCTTTTCACTGAGATGTCGGCCATTATTTTTTATTTAATAATGCATCAGATTCCTTTACTTGTTATTCCTCCAATTTACTGCATGAAGGTTAAAAAACAAGAGGAAAAATAAGATGAAACTTGTAAATAACGATGCATAGAATTACCTCTTCAATTGTTGGAACAACGTAAGATCTTTTAATAACGCTCTGTAAATATACTAGGAGTAGGAGTCTTATTTTTCAAATGGATTAAACTGTCAATATTGATTTAAAAAACCGATTATATGTTTATTTAATAGATTAAGATGGCGGCAATAGTGAGATGAAATTTTTTATATTGAGTTGTAGTAGAAGCGATCTCAAATGAATAAAGGAGAGCATTGCTCTCCTTTATTGTTTATATATTAAACATTTACGATTCGATTCGATTTCACCATATCAGCTAAACCGTGAGTTTTAAAATAGTACTCAAGCCAACTTTTCACGATGAGTGGATTATTCATTTTCATGACATCATCCAGCAATTTTTGTGCATCTGTCATAGGGACATGACAAATTGCTTTTCTTACTCGCAAAATGTTACTCGAACTCATCGAAAGGGTATTGAAGCCCATCGCCATGAGCAGAATTGCTGATAATGGATCACCTGCCATCTCACCACAAATACTGATAGGTTTTTTGTATTCATGACATTCTTTAACTAAGCGGGTTAGCGCACGTAGAATGGATGGGTGAAAGTGTGAGTAAACGTTTGCCACATGTGGATTATTACGGTCAACTGCAAGTAAATACTGGGTTAAGTCATTTGAACCGACCGAGAAGAAATCGACGAGTTCGGCAAACTCATCAATTTGTAGCAGTACGCTCGGCACCTCAACCATAATCCCAATTTTTGGTTTGGTAATTTTAACTTGCTCTTCTTCTTGCACTGCAATCCAGTCACGCTCAAGTAAATAAAGTACTTCTTCTACTTCACTGACTGTAGTGACCATTGGCAATAAAATATGCAAATTATTTAAACCAATACTGGCTTTGAGCATGGCGCGAATTTGCGAAGAAAAAATCTCGGGATGATCGAGCGTGAAACGAATACCACGCCAGCCTAATGCCGAGTTTTCTTCTTCAATACTGAAATACGGCAAGTCTTTATCGGCACCAATATCCAGAGTTCGCATCACTACAGGTTTATTGGCGAAATGGCTCAATTGTTGACGGTAGATTGCGCGTTGTTCTTCTTCACCTGGGAAGCGTTCCCGTAACATGAATGGAATTTCACTTCGGTATAGACCGACGCCTTGAGCACCGCGTTGTACTCCGCGTACTACGTCAATCATGAGGCCCGTATTCACATAGAGCTGAACAGACACACCATCTGGTGTAATCGCTTCTTTGGTCTCGTATTGTTTGAGATCTTTTGCGATTTGCTCATCTTCTTTTTGGATTTCTTTATAGCGTTGACGTAAACGACGTGGAGGGTTTACAAAAACACGGCCTTGATAGGCATCCACAATCATTTCTGCATCATCAAGTGTGTTCACTGGCAGTTCAGTTACACCAACTACGGTTGGAATACCTAATGCACGGGCAACAATCACCATATGCGAATTGGCTGCGCCTTCTGACGTCACAATCGCTGCAATATTGTCTACTGGCAACTCAACGAGAGCCGCAGTACTAATTTCTTCACCAATTAAAATACTGTCTGGACTCAGGTCACGATGGCTAGAGTCTTCTTCTTGCAAAGAGGCTAAAATACGTCGCCCTAAATCTTTAAGGTCGGAAACTCGTTCACGAAGATAGTCATCTTCCATTTGTGCAAAAAGGGCAGTGTGTTTTTCAATGACACGACGTACTGCACCTTGTGCCCAATGTCCATCACGAATGAGTTCTTTGATTTCTGCTGGCAATGCATTTTCATCTAGCATTCTTAAGAAAACACTAAATAAAGCGCGCTCTTCGGCCATGAGTGAATCATGCATTTTTTCATCCAGAGAACGAATCTCTGAACGTACTGATGAAATGGCTTGATCTAAAATTCGAAGTTCATCGCTAATATCTTCTGCTTCACGATCAGGCACAGAACCCAAATCGGCAGGTGGATATAAAATAATAGCGCGACCTAAGGCAACACCGCCTGCACCTGAAGCGCCTTGAAAGGTTTTGTAGGCAGGTCCATTACTCGGCTTACGGAATACGTCAATATTACCTACTGCATGAGCATGAGCAATAACGCCAGAAAGCTGAGCACACAGTGTAACTAAAAAGGACTCGGCAGCTTCACTAAAATCTTGAGGAAGTTTATTTTGGACAACCAAAACGCCCATAACCTTACGACGATACATGACCGGTACGCCGAGGAAAGAGTTATAAATTTCTTCGCCTGTTTCAGGTAAATACAAGAAACGCTCATGTTTTGGCGCATTGTCAAGGTTAACGATTTCTTCGCGTTGCCCGACCAGACCAACCAAGCCTTCACCGAGTTGCAAAGAAACATGGCCTACAGATTCTGGATTTAAGCCTTTAGAGGCCATTAATACATAGCGCTGATTGCGTTCATCGAGTAAATAAATAGAACAAACATCCACTTTCATGGCCTCAGCAACCTGATTAACCATGATGTCTAATGATTCATGCAAACTGACGGACGCATTAACCTCTTGGACAATGCGCCGTAGAGTGTCGAGTTGCATGTTTGACATGGATGTATACTCCAGTATTTTTTTAGACTATGAATGTATTTATAACAGCACTTTTAATAAAAATCATTTACTAGATAAATGATTTTTAGGGTAATTGTTGCATCGGCAACTGTGTACACAACTCCACCATGGCTTTACGATAAACATCACGCTTGAAGTTCACCACTTGTCCAAGAGGATACCAATAGCTAACCCACTGCCATTCATCGAATTCGGGCGGGTCGGAAAGGTTTAACTGAATATTTTTTGCAGGCGCAGTTAACTTCAGTAAAAACCATTTTTGTTTCTGTCCGATACATACGGGGTCAGAGTCTGACCGAATGTACCGATGTGGCAAACGATAACGCAGCCATCCTTTGGTTTGCGCAATAATCTGGACATGTTCGGGCAATAAGCCGATTTCTTCTCTCAGTTCTCGAAAAAGTGCCTGTTCAGGGGTTTCTCCAAACTGGATGCCTCCTTGTGGAAATTGCCAAGCATTGTGACCAATGCGCTTTGCCCATAAAACCTGTCCATCATCGTTTGCCAAAATGATCCCGACATTCGGTCGGAAACCTTCTGAATCGATCATTTGGCTACCTAAATATTGTCTATATCGTTGACTTTAATCGCGGGGACAAACACTTTTTTATGTCCAGCTCGAAAAGATCAAAGTAAAATGTTTAAATTGATACGATCTTAACGAATTTCTATCGACTAGCGGAGATAGATTTACATTTTTTTTCTTAAATTTCAGTTTAAACGAGAATTTTCATGAAACTGGCGTTGTTTGATTTAGACCATACCTTGTTAAATACCGATTCAGACCATTCTTGGGGTGAATTTTTAGTCAATGAAGGTTTGGTTGATCCGGTTCATCATCGTCAGATGAATGATAAATTTTATGAAGATTACAAAGCAGGCCAACTTGACCCATATGCTTATAATGAATTTGTTTTTGGATTTTTAACGCAGCATGACAATGACTACTTAACTGAGCTCCACCAATTGTTCATGCAAAAAGTCATTCGTCCGCAAATGCGTCCAAAAGGTTTTGATGCAATCAAAAAGCATCAAGATTTAGGCCATACCATTGTGGGTATTACGGCAACAAGTGATTTTATTACTGCACCGATTTTTCGTGAATTTGGGATTACCGAAATTTTAGCAACCAATGCTGAAGTGGCTGACGGAAAATATACGGGTAAAGTTGCTGGTTTAGCGTGTTATCAAAAAGGCAAACTTGCACGTCTAGATGCATGGTTGGAAGGCCGTAACGTGTCTGAGTCCTGGGCGTATTCCGATTCAATTAATGACCGTTTTTTACTTGAATATGCAACGCATGCAATTGCAGTAAACCCTGATGATCGTCTTGAAAAACTGGCTCAAGAACATAACTGGGACATTCAGGACTGGTCGATTTAAGATTATGGAGTTGGAAGAACAGTTTGAAAAGTTTTGAGGTCTTCCAACTCTTAATTATATTTAAAATCATTTTTTAATATCTCTTATAGATCTTAGCTAAAAACAGATATTGTTCTGATTAATAAAATAAATTCTATCTTGGCAAAGATTTCAGAATATAAAAAAATTTAATTTAAAAATGAGGAAATAATGTCAAAAACAGTACAAATTAAATTACCAAAACAACTTTGGAATGATGAAAGTATTGATTTAACACGTCATAGCTATCAGGGGAAACTACTAAATAAAAGCGAAGGTTTCAAATTAGGTAAGGCTCAACGTAAAAAAGTTCCACGTGAACACCTATCAAAACTTTCTGAACGACCAAAAGGTACAACTGCTTTAACGATCTATGATTGGAGTAACCAAGGTCGTTTAGAAAAACTCAAACCGATTCGTGCAAAACGGATGAGTGTTTCTCCATTTACATTTTATCGTGGCATGCCTTCTTTGATGCTATTTGATCAAGCGTGGGAGCCGGTAAACTCAGGCTTATTTCAACAGATTTGTGGGGATTGTCATTTAAGTAATTTTGGCGGTTTTGCAAGTCCCGAACGTAACCTGTTATTTGGAATTAATGATTTTGACGAAACTTTAGTTGCCCCATTTGAATGGGATGTAAAGCGCTTAGCAACCAGTTTTGTAATCGCGGCACGTGATATTCATCTTGCAGAGAAAGTCGGGTTAAAAGCAATTAAAATAATGCTGAATAGTTATCGTCAGCACTTATTAGAAATTACAGAACTTTCACCACTCCAAGTTTGGTATGAAAAAGTTGATGCCAGTACATTATTAGAAAATACTGAGTGTCGAAAACTAAGAAAGAAACGCGAGAAGCACCTCGATTCAGCACAGAAAAGAACTGCGTACTCTGTTTTGCCGAAGCTTACCCAGCAAGATCAAGATACAGGATTTCGTCATTTTGTGGATGATGCGCCGTTATTATGGCATCCAAGTGCAAATGAACCATTTGGTAAAGATGTTGATGTATTCTTTCAACAATACCGTGATTCTTTGAAATACGATCGCCAAGTACTTTTTGATCGTTATCAACGTACCGATGTAGCTTTGAAAGTGGTGGGTGTCGGAAGTGTTGGTACACGATCCGCGATTGCATTATTTCAAGATGCAGATCGGGAACCGTTAATTTTACAAATGAAAGAAGCGAATCCATCAATTCTCAACCCGTTATTTGTAGACAAGGTAAATCACGAAGGTGAGCGTGTAGTGCATGGTCAGCAGCTCATGCAGGCCGCAAGTGATATATTTCTTGGGTTCTCTTCCATATCAAATCAACATTTTCATGTACGTCAGTTACGTGATATGAAAATCTCGGTTGATCTTAGTGACATGGATGATGAGTATTTCTATGAGTATGCCGAAAGTTGTGGTTTAGCCTTAGCTCATGCCCACGCTAAATCTGGAAATGCAGATGTACTTATGGGATACCTTGGCGAAGGTAATACGATAGTAGAAGTATTACAAACGTATGCAGAAGAATATGCAGAACGTAATCTAAATGACTATGATCAATTTATGAATGAAGTTGCAGATGGTAAGATTCAGCTCGCTGGAGATGATGCACTTTAATAATAAGTATGCTGCTACAGATGACATGAAATAATTCGAAAGGTTAGAGAAAAATGTTTAGTAAAATTATGTCTGGTTTGGGTCTTCAAGGTGTGACGGTAGAAACTGTTTTACAGAACCCAAGCTTGCAAGCAGGCAGCACATTGCATGGAGAAATTAGCTTTAAAGGCGGATCATCTGATAAAGAGATTAATGGTCTTTATTTGCAATTGGTGACGATGGCAGAAGTCGAATCTGGTGATCATGAGTTTAACCAACCTTTAGTTTTACAAGAGTGGTTAGTGAACTCTCGATTCCTCTTGCCAGCACATCAAGCGCATTCTTTCCCTTTTAGTATTCAACTACCATTTGAGACACCGATTACTGAGGTTGCTTGCCGAAGAAATGGTGCACGTGTTTGGATTCAAACCCATATGGATGTTGATTGGGGATTAGATGCAACTGATCGTGATTATCTAAAGGTTCTGCCAACTTCAGCCATGCAAATATTTCTACAGGCTATGCAGCGATGTGGCTTTGTTTTATCGACAGTAGATGTAGAAAAAGGGCAGCTTACTGCGCGAAATTTTAGATCAACGATTGGTTGTTACCAAGAGCTTGAATTTGTCTCTTCACATATGTTTAGCGGATTTAATGAGGTTGAAGTTTCTTTCGTTGCTGAACCTAATCAAACTCACGTTATGCTTGAAGTAGACCGCCATTTTCGATCAGATCAGCTATTAACGATGACGATTCCACATCATATGCTTGATGAAAACCAAATGGTGCAACAAATTCGAAGCCTCTTAAAGCTTGGATAAATTAAATTAGAGTAGATGCTTAAATAAGAGCCTTTTATGCATCCTGCATCATTTTAATTAACTCCTGCATGGCTCTAGATTGAGTGCGTGCAGGATGCCAAACCATACCTAATTGACGATTCATCTCAACATTCAAATCAAGCTGCTGCATATCCTGATTCAGCAGAGTTTTAGGTAAAACTGACCAACCCAAACCAATCGACACCAACATGCGAATAGACTCGAGAGGGTTATTACTCATGGTAATTTTTGGTTTAAGTCCTTGTTTTTCAAACTCAGCTAAAGTGATTTGGGCAGTATAAGTTTGTGCAGCGGGTAATAAACTTGGATATTCAATTAAGTCTTGTAAGGTGAGATTCTTTTTTTGCGCCAACGGATGAAAAGGGGCAGCAACAAAAACTAAAGGATCATTCCAAATTGTAATGTAGTTAAGACGCTCATCTCCTGAAGGAGGAAGCGTTAAAAATGCTAGTTCTAGATCACCAGCTAATACTTGTTCATGGGCTTGCTCTGAATCAACAAAATGCACATCTAAGGTAACCTGCGGAAATTGCTGAACAAAATGCTTAAGTGGTGCAGGTAAATGATGTAAACCAATATGGTGACTCGTACCGACTTTTAAGCGGCCTTGTACCTGAGTTTGTTCATGGCTAAGCGTATGGTGAATATCACCCAGCTCATTTAACCAGTTTTTAACTTTAGGTAGTAATGAATGTGCAGCATGAGTTGCCTGAACACCTCGGCCTGCAGATTCAAATAGTTTTACGCCAAAATATTCTTCTAAGCTGTGAATTCGTTTGGTAACAGCAGGTTGAGTAATAAATAACTGATCTGCTGCCACAGAGATAGACCCTGTTTCCATGACTTTTACAAAAGCTTCAAAGGCTGCAAGATTCATAATACAACTCAACTTGGAATAGAAAAATCGAGGGGCTAAAGTTGCCGAGCCAAAATCGTATCATGCTTGCAGCAAAACGAGTGAGAAAGTTGTGAATTACCGCACTAATCTTAGCCTAAGCCGTTGTTTCTTTTTCAGCTAAGGCTGATACGCGGCGATCTTTAGCAGCCCAAACTTTTTCATGGAAGAAAAAAGCAAAAGCTTGTACGGTTGGCTCAAGCATACTTAATGTTAAAGCCATCCAGATATTACCTGTTACAAAGTATGCGACTAGCATTGCGACAGTAATATGCATAATGTAATAGCTTAAGGTTTTCTTTAGGGTACGTTGATTATTTATAACGAATTTTTGGATATTAGCCATGATCATTCTCTTTAGCCACTTTAGATATTTTTAGTATAGGCATTAGAGTATAAGATTAAAAATTGATTATGCAAATGATAATCATTAACAAAAACGATTTATTAAATTTGATGCACCTTATGGAAATTATAATTTATTCCAAAAAGTTTTCTAATTTATAAAAATGATAAATTAGATTTATGTGAAACTCTGGCTATAATCGAATAAAGATCAGAATTACCCAGTCCAATGGAGCAAGACGACATGGCAGGCAAAACTTTATATGACAAATTGTGGGATGACCACGTTGTTTCACAGCGTGATGATGGTTCATGTTTATTATACATTGACCGTCATTTATTGCATGAAGTGACTAGTCCACAAGCATTTGAAGGGTTGCAACTTGCGGATCGTCAACCATGGCGTTTAAGTGCAAACGTTGCTACACCGGACCACAACGTTCCAACGTCTAAAAAGGAACGTGACCAAGGCATCGCTGGTATTGAAGATGATACGTCTCGTATTCAAGTTCAAACCTTAGATGACAATTGTAAAGCCTTTAATATTGTTGAATTTAGTATTAATGATATTCGTCAGGGAATTGTGCATGTAGTTGGGCCTGAACAGGGCTTAACTTTGCCGGGCATGACGGTGGTATGTGGCGATTCACATACAGCGACTCACGGTGCTTTTGGTTGCTTGGCGCATGGTATTGGGACATCTGAAGTTGAACATGTGTTAGCAACACAATGCTTGATTCAGAAAAAATCTAAAAATATGTTAGTTCGTGTAGATGGGGTATTGGGTAAAGGCGTAACACCAAAAGATGTTGTGTTGGCCATTATCGGTAAAATTGGTACTGCTGGCGGTACGGGCTATGCAATCGAATTCGGTGGTCAGGTTTTCCGTGATATGTCGATTGAAGGGCGTATGACGGTATGTAACATGGCGATTGAAGCAGGTGCTCGTGTCGGTATGGTTGCTGTTGATGACAAAACTATTGAATATGTGAAAGGCCGTAGCTACGCACCAAAAGGCGAGCAATGGGACCAAGCAGTTGCTTACTGGAACACATTGCATTCAGACGAAGATGCTGTGTTTGATGCAGTTGTTGAATTAAATGGCGCAGAGATTGAACCACAAGTG
Organism: Acinetobacter sp. 22301; assembly: GCF_052045285.1. NCBI lineage: Bacteria > Pseudomonadati > Pseudomonadota > Gammaproteobacteria > Moraxellales > Moraxellaceae > Acinetobacter > Acinetobacter sp. 22301. The sequence continues at coordinate 156,329 of NZ_JBQEOR010000003.1, forward strand.
TCTTGGGGAACTTCACCTGAGATGGTTATTCCTGTTACTGAAGCTGTGCCAACTTTAGAACAAGCGAAAGATGACGTTCAACGTAATGATTGGACACGTGCTTATCAATATATGGGTTTAAATGCGGGTCAAGCATTAGCTGATATTCAGCTTGATCGTGTCTTTATTGGTTCTTGTACGAACTCTCGTATTGAAGACATCCGTGCTGCGGCTGAGGTGGTTAAGGGGCGTAAAGTGGCATCTACCATTAAGCAAGCTATGATTGTTCCGGGGTCTGGTTTAGTTAAGCAACAGGCTGAAAAAGAAGGCTTAGATAAAATCTTCTTGGAAGCTGGCTTTGAATGGCGTGAGCCGGGTTGTTCAATGTGTTTAGCAATGAATGCAGATAAATTACAACCGGGTGAACACTGTGCATCGACGTCTAACCGTAACTTTGAAGGCCGTCAAGGCAATGGTGGTCGTACTCACTTGGTGAGCCCGGCAATGGCGGCAGCGGCTGCAATCGCTGGTCACTTTGTTGATGTTCGTTCATTTTAATTCGGTCTGGAGCAAACCATGAAAGCTTATACAGTTGAACAAGGTATCGTTGCACCATTAGATCGTGCCAATGTTGATACAGATTTAATTATTCCAAAACAGTTTTTAAAGTCGATTAAGCGCACTGGTTTTGGCGACAATTTATTTGATGAACTTCGTTATTTAGACGAAGGCTATCCAGGACAAGACAATTCAGTACGTCCAAAAAATCCGGATTTCGTTTTAAACCAGCCTCGTTATCAAGGAGCAACTGTTTTAATTGCTCGTACTAACTTTGGTTGTGGTTCAAGTCGTGAGCATGCGCCTTGGGCATTAAACGAATATGGATTCCGTACCGTTATTGCACCAAGCTTTGCTGATATTTTCTTTAATAACTGTTTCAAAAATGGCATGTTACCTGTCATTTTGCCAGAAGAAACAGTTGAGCAGTTATTTAAAGAATGTGCTGCTAATGAGGGATATCAATTAACAATTGATTTAGCAGCTCAAGAAGTACGTACTCCAACAGGTGAAGCATTTAAATTTGAAGTTGATCCGTTTCGTAAGCACTGCTTGTTAAATGGATTGGATGATATTGGTTTAACTCTTCAAAATGCAGACGCAATTCGTGCTTATGAAGAAAAAACTAAACAAGTTCGTCCTTGGGTATTCCAAGAGTTGAATTAACCTTTCGGTACATTTTAAACATAGCCATGGCGTAGCGTTCAAACTCTTGCTAACATGCTAAAGCATAAAAACACCTTAGAATTATGCACTAGATGAGGATTGGGCTTGAACAATGAAGAGGAACGTTACTCATAGCTTTTTGTTGAGCCTGTGCGCAATAACACTCAGTGCTTGTCAAAGCACTTACAATGTAGTGGATACTGTCCGCATTAAGCAGGCTGAACAAGAAAATTTGGGGCAGAATGCAGCAATATATTGTTCGGGCGCGAAGAGTTGTGAATTTGAACGACTAAATGATATTACTGTAGTGGATGCGCAAACACGAAGAATTAGTAATCAGGCAATTCATCAAGGGATTGTGAGATTACAAGGTTCAGTGCTTAGCCAAACTAACAGCTTATATTTATCAGTGCCTGCTAAACAATATGAAGTGGTGATTCGTTTCTATCCGATCTCTCCGGATCGTGCAGAAACATTTCATGTGATTCACCAGTTTAATGCTAACCATCGCTATACATTTAAAATGTACCGAGACAAATCTAACCGTTCGGGTAGTTTGCTGAATGTTTCTGTACCAGATCCATTATGTGTCGATTTAGAACAAGATGGGCATGTCATTCGCCGTTTTTGTCGACCATTTGATGTTACAACAGGACTAGGTGAATTCCTTGAGCAGAAAAAACTAACACCGCGGTAGTTGTAGCACTGCTTGTCTTTGGAAAATGGAAAAAAGTTCATGTCTAAACAGATTTTAATTTTAGCTGGTGATGGTATTGGTCCTGAAATTGTTGGGGCGGCAGAAAAAGTATTAAATACAGTAAATGAAAAATTTAATTTATCGTTAACTTGGGAACATGGCTTGTTAGGTGGTGCTGCAATTGATGCGCATGGTGAACCGTACCCAGCAGTAACAAGTGAACAAGCAAAAAAAGCTGATGCAATTTTATTAGGTGCGGTAGGCGGACCAAAGTGGGACACCATTGAGCGTTCTATTCGTCCTGAACGTGGTCTTTTAAAAATTCGTAGTGAACTTAACTTGTTTGCTAACTTGCGCCCAGCGATTTTATATCCGCAATTGGCAGATGCTTCTAGTTTGAAGCCTGAAATTGTTGCTGGCTTAGATATTTTAATTGTTCGTGAATTGACTGGCGGTATCTATTTCGGTCAGCCACGTGGTATCCGTGAACTCGAAAACGGTGAAAAGCAAGGTTATAACACCGACGTTTATTCTGAAAGCGAAATTAAGCGTATTGCAAAAGTAGCTTTTGAACTTGCAGGTCTACGTGGTGGAAAGGTTTGTTCTGTAGATAAAGCTAACGTTTTGGAAGTTACAGAGCTTTGGAAACAAACAGTTACTGATTTACAGCAAGCAAATTATTCAAATATTCAGCTTTCACATATGTATGTCGACAATGCTGCCATGCAACTTGTACGTGCGCCGAAACAGTTTGATGTGATCGTAACGGGTAACTTGTTTGGTGACATTTTATCTGATGAAGCAGCAATGCTTACAGGTTCAATCGGCATGTTGCCATCGGCTTCGTTAGATGAAAATGGCAAAGGTATGTATGAGCCTTGCCATGGTTCTGCACCTGATATCGCGGGTCAAAATGTGGCAAACCCATTAGCAACTATTCTTTCAGTTGCAATGATGCTTCGCTACACATTCCGTGAAGAAGCAGCTGCAAAAGCAATTGAAGATGCAGTAGGTCAAGTGCTTGATCAAGGTTTGCGTACAGCTGATATTATGTCTGAAGGTATGACAAAAGTAGGTACGGCTGAAATGGGTGAGGCTGTTGTAGCTGCTCTTGCTTAAAAGCTTATTATAAAAAAACGCAGCGTTGAGCTGCGTTTTTTTGTGCCGATGTCTTAGCAGGCTTTACCCTCATATTGAATTGACTCGGCAATGTCATTTTTAAGCTGAAAAATCACTTTGCAATTGAAATTAATATCATAAGAATTACCACCCAGATTTCCTGATTGGACAGGAATAGAACTTCCTCTCATATCAACATTACTCACCATCGGAATTGGAATGCTTAAAGGGCGCAATATTGTATAGATGAGCTGATTGGATGTTTTTTGCGGTGTAATGGCGACTTGAAAACCAAGACTACGTAGGTTGATATCTTGTTGAATGGTCGCCGAGGATTTACCTAAAAAGCCTTTTAAATATTCCTGTAAATCTACGGATTGACGTGGGTGGCTAGCACAACCGTTAAGAAAAATAATGATGAAAGATAATAAGCCAATTTGGCAGCGGGTATATATGTTCATTTTTCTCACTATATAAAATTATATTTATTATTAAAGAACAATAGGTTGGATTTGGAGGCTTGTAAAGTAAAAAAGGAGGATTATGATAAATGGAAGGTAAATTTGTCTATCGATTTATCAATTAAATTTGAACCACTTTAATAATAATTTTATAGAAAACTTAAGGAAGAAAAGCATGAGAAAAATAGTTTTTGCTTTTTTATGCAGCTTCGGAATGACTGCAGTGTATGCAGATAACTGTGATAGTGCCCGAAACACTTATGATGATATTTACTGTACAAATAAAATTTATGCGAGTGCTGATGCAGATCTGAATAAGAACTATCAAGCACTGCGAGTAAAGTTAAACACTACGCAGAAAAATATTCTCAAGAAGTCTCAGCTTGCATGGATACGTCAACGTGACGCAGAGTGTACAGATTCAAATAGAAATAGTGTAGACGTGCAATGTCGTTTACAGACAACGCAAGAAAGAAACCATTGGCTGCAAGAAAGATTGCGTGAATGCCAAACGGTGGGATGTAAAACCAGTCGCTTAAGTGAATAAATAACGCAATAAAAAAGCCACATCATAAAGTGGCTTTTTTGCATTCACTAATTAGCGAGCACGGTACGTAATACGACCTTTAGTTAAGTCATATGGAGTCATTTCGACTTTTACACTGTCGCCAGTAAGAATACGAATATAGTGTTTACGCATTTTACCAGAAATGTGTGCAATAACTTCGTGACCGTTTTCAAGACGTACACGGAACATCGTATTAGGAAGCGTTTCGGTGACAACGCCTTCGAACTCAATGAGTTCCTCTTTATTGGCCATAGCCTACCTGATGATCAAATTGGAAAGGCGCAAATTATAGTCAATTTTTTTAAAAAAAACAAGATAGACACACTTCTGCTAAAGCATCTGGTTAAAGTATGACTAATAAAAAAAGATGTAATTTTTTTCACAAAAGAAGTTTAATTCTGTTGTCAGTTTGGTCAATCAACGCTAATCTAAAATCATAGTTATTAGGGACTGTTAATTGCATAAAGGTCAACAGCCCTAAATATCAATGAAGTATCTACATGGAAGGGCACTGCGTGGGTCAGCTAACAGATGCATCAGTTGTATTACGCTTTGGCTACCAAGCGATTCGTCGTGCGGGTTTGCCAACAGAAGAAATATTAACCAAAGCGGGAGTTGCTTTAAATCAGGTCGATACCAATGCACGTACACCGTTAAGTGCACAGTACGCCTTTTGGACTGCCGCTCAGGAAGTCAGTAAAGATCCAGACATCGGTCTGCATTTAGGTGAGCATTTGCCTTTGTATCGAGGGCAGGTGATTGAACATCTATTTATTAGTAGTGAAACCTTTGGTGAAGGCTTAAAACGAGCCTTAGCTTATCAACGACTGATTAGTGATGCATTTGATGCAAAACTAGTCGTTGAAGAAGGGCGTTGTTATTTAACCAATGGTGAACAGATTGGTGCTGACAACCTCGTCAATCGTCATTTCTCTGAATGTGCAATTTCGGGCGTGCTTAGATTTTTTAAGTTCATTACTGAAGGACAATTTCATCCTATCTTCATCGATTTTAATTTTAGCGAAGGAGCTTCTGAGGATGAATATTTCCGTGTATTTGGCTGCCCAGTTAGCTTAGGTCAGAAAGAGACACGTTTATATTTTGACCCAGCTATTTTAGATTTCCAGCTTTGGCAAGCAGAGCCTGAGTTATTGCAATTGCATGAGCAGCTCGCAATTGAGAAATTGCAGGAATTGGCCCGTTATGATTTAGTGGGTGAGGTTCGTCGTGCGATTGGTTCGACACTTGAAAGTGGAGAAACAACTTTAGAGACGGTTGCTGCTCAGTTGAATATTACGCCGCGTCGTTTACGCACTCAGCTCAGTGAGGCAAATACCAGCTTCCAGCAAATACTTTCTGACTATCGTTGTCGTTTAGCTAAAAAACTTTTGGCAAATACCAATGAGAGTGTTGAACGTATTGTGTATTTAACAGGTTTCTCTGAACCAAGTACGTTCTATCGTGCATTTAAGCGTTGGACGAATGAAACACCTGTGGAATACCGTAAGCGTAAACAACACCGTTAATTTATTCTATGTCATGACGGAGTCGTGCCATTGAGGCTTTAATAATTGGATTGGCTTTCAGCTAGAGTTACTTTTCTTTCGGGAAAAGTAACCAAAACCATTGTCATACGCAAAACCTGTTAGATAATTATCAATATCTAATGCATCGCAAAAACATATAATTATATATTTAGGGCAGGTTGCGTATGACTTTGTCGCGTATCTTATTTAATGCTTAATTTTGATACTGAGTTTTAAATATTTTAATCTGGTAAGTTTAGCCAATGTGGCCCAAGTGGTGGCTGCGGCAAATCAAACTGCTCAGGATAATTACACTGAATAAAATAAAGGCCATCGGGTGGGGCGGTTACCCCAGCTGCCTTACGATCCTGCGCTGCAAACATTGCATCGATATGATCAATTTCATACATACCTTGACCAATTTCGAGTAAGCAACCGACAATATTACGCACCATATGGTGTAAAAAACCATCTGCTTGAATATCTAAAACTAAATAGCGTCCATGTTCAAATAAACGGCAATGTTTTACATGTCGAACAGGCTGGTTTGATTGGCATGCTGCTGCGCGGAAAGTTTCAAAGTTATGCGTTCCTTCGAACTTACTAGCAGCTTTAATCATCTTTTGTACGTCTAGCTTTTGGTAAATGTGCGTAACTTGCTTGTGTAATAGTGCTGGGCGATGCGGTGCGTTATAGATGATATAGCGGTAACGTCGAGCAGTCGCTTTAAAGCGGGCATGAAAATTTTCATCCATCAGTTTAATCCACTGAATGGAAATATCTTTAGGTAGTTGACTATTTGCCCCTCTTAACCACCCCGTTTCTGGACGAATAGCATTCGTGTCGAAGTGCGCCACCATATTCGTTGCATGTACTCCCGCATCAGTACGACCCGCACCGTGAAGTGCAATGGGCTCATCTGCAATTTTACTCAGTACACGCTCGATCGTTTCCTGAACGCTGGCAACGCCTGGCTGTTGTGTTTGCCAACCTCGGTATTGAACTCCGCTAAATTCAATACCGACTGCATAACGTTGCATAGCTTCACCTCTATTTAATGCTAATTTTCATTCCAATGGCTGAGCCATTGTTCTGGGGTTGGGTATTTTAAATAGATTTGAAGGGCTTTTGCATAGAGATCTGCATGGCTATGAGCATCACTGATGACAATTTTTGCAGTTTTGGTCCAGGCACTAATCGCATAACGTTGATCAATACCACCGAATGTCACCTGAGTGGTAAGAATTGGAACACAGCCACGTGCGTAAAGCTCATCTAATGTTGCGAGTAATTCTTGGTTTACTGCAATATTGCCAGTACCAAAACCTTGTAACACTAAAAAGTGTGGTGGGGCTGAAAGTAAGTGACGTAATTGTTGTACTAAGTGCTGTGTCGCAATGGGTTGCATCATCCAGTTTAAAATCTGGAAGGAAGCAGCTCGTTCAATTTGGGCATCTTGTACGATCAATTCATTTTGCTGAGGCGTAAACTCAGCTTCACTACTTAACCCTGAAAATGCATCGAGTTCAGTCGTATGCGTTTTTAATGCAGTTTGCGCATGGAATACTTGATGGTGGAATGCGAGATAAGCACCCACAGGTAAAGCAATCACTTGTTCTAATGCAAGATATAAGTTTTCAATTGCATCAGTAAATTCACGGGTGTTATCGCCTTGAATATTGAGTAATGGGTATTGGCTACCAGTAATCACAATATGACAGCTTTGGCCCAAAAAGCGGGCTAGGGTCGCAGCCGCATAACTGAGCGTGTCTGTACCATGAATAACAACGAAATGCTGATAACCTTCAAGTTGTAGTTGTTGTATACGTTGAATCAGGCGTAACCAGTCAGGTGCCGTGCATGCACTGCTATCAACAATATTGGGTGCAGCAAAGCAGTCAACTGTTAAATGTGGGGGAATCACTTTTTCAAGTTGAGGCAAGAATTGCTCATAAGGCATAGGAGCTAGAGGTTCACCAATGCAACCAAAAGTACCACCCATATAAAATAAGGCTATTTTTTTCATATTTTTGCAGGCATAAAAAAGCAGTCATCTCTGACTGCTTATGGTAAATCGAACAGTTCTAAGAAGCTATGCGATTAAGTAAGTTTTTCGCGCGTTGTTGTTGTTCTGTGTTGAATTTTTGCTCATTGCTTGCCAATAAGGCTTGAGCTGCTGGGTAAGCTCCTAACTTGATGTATTGCTCAGCTAGTTTTAAATCAAGTTCATTTTCATCTAACTGTTTTAATTCTGGAAAAGCTTCTACAAGGGGATCTTTAGTTTGATCTGGGGTAGTTTCTTCGCCTACTAGGTCTACAAGGTTTTGAGTTTCAATCTCTGGTGCTGTAACTAATGCAGGCTCGTCTAGCGAAAACTCAAAAGGTGCTATTGAATTCGAGTCTAATGGCGCTTGTTCTACGAGTTGAAGCTCATCTAATGATGAGATCTGTTCATTAGGTTTTACTTCTGGACCTTCATGGGTTAATTCAAGATTAAAATCCAAAGCATTGGTGTTCTCTTGAGCTGCTGGTGCCGCTATTGTCTGGTTTTTTTCCTCAGATTCATGCAGAGGTGCCAAGTCAAAAGAAAACTCTAGGTCAGCTAGCTCATTTGTTTCTTGAGATGGCGATAACTCTGATTTCTGTGTTGGTTGGCTGGTACTTTCGGTAGTCGTGGTTTGGTCAAATGAAAAGTTAAACTCTAAAGGTTCAACTTCAACAGCAGGTTCTTGCTTTACAGGGGTATAGTCTTGCTGCAATTCATCAAAAGAAGTTTCAGAAGAACTTGTTGTTAATTGGTCAAACTGAGCTGTTGCATCAGATGTATTTTTTGGCTCTTGGTATGTTTGAGCTTGAGGAAAATCGATCGCATCTGGTTGTCTTGATGACTCATATTCTTTTTGTCTGGCTTCTGCTTGAATGGCTATTTCATTGAGCGCTAAGCTACGAATATGGCTAATCAGTTGAGTTATTGCAAACTCATCTTTTTGTGCAATATGAATCTCAAGTAGCAATAAATAAAGTTCATGTTGCGTATTATCTTTTTTGAGCGCCTGATTGACTTGAGCTTCAGCGGCTGAGAATTGTTTTTCTTGAATAAGTAGCTGAATCTTCTGACGAACAGCGTCTGGAACAGGACTGCTTTGTGGAGTAGAGGGAATAGATTCTTCAACCACATTTACTTTAGTTTTTTCACGCGAGTTTTTACTTGGTTTAGAGTTCGCTTTTTTATTGGTTTTTCTATTTATTGTTTTAGGGGAATTCGACTCTTGCTTCTGGCTATTTTCGCGTTTTTTTAAAATGACAGCGACCACGAGCAATATGATGAATGGAATCACATATAACATTACTTTCCCCTTAAAAAAATAAATATTTGCAATATAAAGCGAGCTGACTCTGGTTTTAACTTAATGCTTTTGCTTATGAGTCTGTTGCTGTGCTTGTAACTGCTGTTGTAACTCTGCCAAACGTGCATTCAGAAGTTGAATACGTTGGTCTTTTAAACGTAAAGTTTGATTTAGTTTGGTTACATTCCTTTGTAATGTAACGGTTTTTTCTCTTGTTGTCATAACTTTTACTGCTAACTCAGTATTGTTTTGACTTTGTTGTGTGCTCTTTTTAGCACTTCCATGCGTAGTATTTTGACTGTTTTCAGCCACAATACTCATTTCGGCTTGTTGTAAACGGTATTTTGCTTTGCCAGAAGTTGATTTTGCAGTATGTGCGATATCTGTTTTTGACTTGTTTTGCTGAGGTTTAGCAGCAGGAGAGTGAGCTAAGTTAAGTGCGATTCCCTGACGCAAACGATTTACATCACCTTGAATAAAAGCATGTCGGTTTTGTGTTTGAATATCATGCATGACTTTCGCAACAGGTTGTTTTGTTTTTGCTGCAATACGATTAGCAATGCTCCATAAAGACTCATTTCGCTGTACTACATATTTACTTGATGGTGCTGGTCCTTTGTAGGAACTTAACGATTGTTTTTTCGCAGGATTTTGGTTAAGTGCTTTTTGAGGTACAGATTTCTTTTGTGCTGTTAGATTTTTGACCGGAGTTTTTGGTGAATTATTTGTAGGTGTCTTAGCGCTGGTTGGTTTAATTTCTGTCTGATCTGGAGTAGTAGATATTGCAAATTGTTGAGCAACCTGAGTAGAAGGATTTGCACTAAGTGTATTGGATGAATTTGTATTTATAGCTGGAGCTGTTCCAGAGTTAATACTAAGACTGTGTTCACCATTCGAATTATTTGTAGTTGAGGCCGAAGTTGGTGATGCATATCGAGTACTTTCTGGCAGATTTAGAGCAATGTCTTTTTCATTGACAATAAACTGAGGTGACAAAGTACTTTCGTTATTTTCATTCTTTTTTATAGAAGAAGGCTTAATTACGGTTTTGATATGCTGCAAACGTGTGGCAGAACCTTCACTAATTTTTACTACAATATTTAGTTCAGGATCAATCACAGGGCGAGATGAGGTAATCACAATAACCCCTGAGCCTTGACCGTTTTGGCGTGTATAAAAATTAAGATTTCCGGGCGGCTGATGAGTTACGCCTAACGCGCTTAAATCTTCAGGAGTCGCTAGACTGACTTGTAGATTGGCGTTGGGGTCAGCTTGTTGAAAATTCATTTCGGCATATAACAAATCGCCAGGTGCGGACTGAATTTGTATAGGGTCTAATGTAATCGCATAAATAGAAGGCGAAGACATAATGGTGAAAATGGCAATTTTTAATTTGTTATAAACAGTCATCTCAATCCATGACCTAATAAGTCGTAAAGTCATTCAAAATTATACAATAATGAAATGTAAATAAATTGTAAAATTTTCACAAACCAGTTACGAAAAAGCCGATCTAATGTGATCGGCTTTTTATTTTGACTGAATAATTCAAATCAAATTATGAGCTTTTGTATTCAACTAAAATACGTAACATGCGACGTAAAGGCTCAGCAGCACCCCAAAGTAACTGGTCACCGACTGTAAATGCACCTAGATACTCTTTACCCATGTTTAGTTTACGTAGACGACCTACAGGCACAGTTAAAGTACCAGTTACAGCAACAGGTGTAAGGTCAGTCATAGACGCTTCACGAGTGTTTGGTACAACTTTCGCCCATTGGTTTGAAGTACGAATCATGTCTTCAATTTCATCAAGCGGTACATCTTTTTTCAACTTGATTGTAAGTGCTTGTGAGTGGCAACGCATTGCACCAATACGGACACAGTGACCGTCAATAGGAACAATTTGTGAGTTACCCAAGATCTTGTTGGTTTCAACTTGACCTTTCCACTCTTCCTTTGATTGACCACTTTCGAGCTGTTTATCAATATAAGGAATCAATGAGCCAGCTAATGGCACACCAAAGTTAGCAGAAGGGAAACCTTCACCACGTTGTAACTCAGCCACTTGACGATCAATATCCAAAATTGCAGATTTAGGATCATCTAACAATGTTTTAGTATTGTTGTATAAGTAGCCCATACCAGTTAGTAGCTCACGCATGTTTTGTGCGCCAGCGCCTGATGCTGCTTGATAAGTCATAGCAGTCATCCACTCCACCAAATTATTTTGGAAAAGTGAACCTACACCCATCAACATAAGTGATACTGTACAGTTACCACCTACGAAAGTTTTGGTGCCGTTAACCAATCCGTCTTTGATGACGTTAAGGTTTACTGGATCAAGAACGATGATTGCATCATCTGACATACGTAAAGTTGAAGCTGCGTCAATCCAGTAGCCATCCCAACCAGTCGCTTTTAACTGTGGGAAAACTTCAGACGTATAGTCACCACCTTGACAGGTAATAATGACATCCATTTGCTTCAGACTATTAATGTCTGTAGCTTCCATAAGTGCTGGGGCAGTCTTACCACCAAATGAAGGAGCTTCACCACCTGCATTACTGGTAGAGAAATAAAATGGCTCAATATGAGCAAAATCATTCTCTTCAACCATACGTTGCATAAGGACGGAACCGACCATCCCGCGCCAACCGACCAGACCTACTTTCATGTCATTTTGCCTCGGTGCGTTAAAATTGTTAGGGGGAGTTGAGTGTATCAAAAGTGTCCACAACTGCAAGCGTTACAGAAACAAAACACCATGTTTATTGAGTAGAATATCTTGTTTATGTTACATACAAAATTGATAAAGATGACAAAAACTTTAAAAAACAAATCATCTTAAAAGAGAAAATTCAATGATTTATATCGAAGTTCTAGCTGGTCTGGTGATTTGGTTGAGTTTCTGGTCACTTATTCCTCGTGATGAGTGGTGGTTTCGTGGTGCCGACTTCCCTCGGTTGCAGATTCTATTTGTTGGTCTTTTAGCCTTTATAGGAATGCTGTTTTGGCCCACCGAATGGAATCTCTGGCGTGAAGTCGTGCTGGCTGCGCTCATTGCTGCGATTGCCTATCAGCTTAAAATGATTTTGCCCTATACTTTGTTTTGGAAAAAACAGGTTAAACAGGTGAAGACATCTCAATTAGATCCACAAAAGCAGATTTCCTTAATTGTATCGAATGTGCTCACTCCTAATGATAAGTATCATTTATTGCTTGAACAGATCAGGACATTAAAACCAGATTTGCTGCTTACATTGGAAAGCGATACGACATGGGAAAATGCTTTAACAGAGATTGAAAGTGACTATCCTTATCGCGTTCCTGTACCCTTAGATAACCTCTACGGCATGCATTTATATAGCCGTCTACCTTTATCAAATACTGAAGTTAAATTTATTCTCAGTGATGAAATTCCCTCTATTCATACCACTGTGACTTTACGGTCTGGTATGCCAGTTCAACTCTATTGTTTGCATCCTAAGCCCCCTAGTCCAACTGAGGCGAAGGATTCGACTTTACGCGATGCTGAACTTTTAATTGTGGGCGACCAAATTAAAGATCTAGATGAAAGCTGTATTGTGATGGGTGATTTAAACGATGTAGCGTGGTCACGTACTACACGGTTATTTCAACGAATTAGTGGATTACTGGATCCGCGTGTTGGGCGACATTTTATTAATACTTTTCATGCGGACTATCCTTTATTGCGCTGGTCACTTGACCATATCTTTCATAGTAAAGACTTCGGTTTAGTGAAGATGCAGCGTTTATCTCATATCGGATCTGATCATTTTCCTGTCTATGTGGTTTTGCAGACTGGTCGAATATTTGAGCATATTCAAGAGGAACTGGAACAAACTCAAGATGATGAAGAAGAAGCGCAAAGAGCCATCCAAGAAGGAATTGCAAAAGCTGAAGCTGAAGAAAAAGTAGTAACTGATAAAATTGCACAGCCTTATAAATAAAAAGTGATGTAAGCAATATCGTACAAAGATTTGAGTCTAGGGCGAATAGGCAGGGGGTTATAAAAACCTTATTCTACATTCATCGGCACACGGAACCGGGAATGGATAGTCCCAAGTAAGGATACATAACGCTGATATGGAATAGCATCACGGATCAGATGTTGGAACGGAAACGATAAAAATAACTATTAACCTGAAAGCACAACCTCATTTACCCGAGTTTTGCAGGATGCAGAACTCGGGTTGATATTTTTATATATCTTATTAAATTTATTGTAAATCAAATAAATATTTCCAAGATTATCTTATTTTTAAAATCTATTTAATTCGCATTAAGCTTTTATAAATTTTCATATACATCTGCGTAATTTTTAATGAAAAAAGATACAAAATTTTTTTTATCTAAGTTTTTGTTTTTATAGATTATTGATGAATAAATATAGGCTTTGATTTATTTAAAGATAAATTGGGGTTGTTTAATTAATAAATCTCAATAGAATGTGCCGATCGTTGACATGTTGGATCGTCAACAGGCATTGTTTTTTACTTCGCCGGATCGGCGGGTTGTGATTTGTTTGTACATTTAAATTTCTGTTTGGAAATTACTGTACATGTTGAGGTTTCACTCTTAGTTAGTGTTCTTCTCCCTCTCATATTTGATACTTTGCGGTGCATAAGGATTGTCTTATGAAGAATTTTAAATTTAGCCTTGCTTGGCAAATTTTAATTGCTTTAATCCTAGGGATAGTTGTCGGGGCTGTTTTACATAACCAGCCTGAAATCAAAGACAGTATTGTGAATAATGTTCTTACCCCACTTGGTAAGATCTTTATTAGCCTGATTAAAATGATTGTTATTCCAATCGTTTTCTCTACCTTGATTTTAGGTATTGCAGGTGTTGGCAGTACGAAAAGTTTAGGGCGACTTGGTTTTAAAACCATTCTCTATTTTGAAATTATTACGACTATTGCTATTTTGGTTGGTTTGGTTGCGGCAAATATTTTCCAACCAGGTGCTGGTGTAGATAAAGCGATGTTAGTGACGACTGATATTTCGCAATATCAGCATACAGCTCAAGAAGTTGGTTCTCAGTCACATGGATTGGTACAGACAATTTTGTCCATGATTCCAACCAATATTGTTAACTCTATGGCACACGGTGAAATGTTGCCTGTGATTTTCTTTGCTGTGTTGTTTGGTATTGGTCTGTCTTCATTGCCAGCAACTACTAAAGACCCATTGTTAAATGTGTTTCATGCAGTTTCAGAAACGATGTTCCGCGTAACGCACATCATCATGAAATATGCACCTGTGGGTGTGTTTGGTTTAATCGCAGTAACTGTTGCTAACTTCGGTTTTACTTCACTCATTCCATTAGCTAAATTGGTAGTGTTGGTTTATGCCGCTATCTTTTTCTTTGCTTTTGTGGTTTTGGGTATTACCGCAAAAATGTTTGGAATCAACATCTTTATCTTGTTTAAGATTTTAAAAGATGAATTGATTTTAGCATTCTCAACAGCAAGCTCGGAAACAGTTTTACCACGTATTATGCAAAAAATGGAAGCTTACGGTGCGCCAAAAGCAATTTCCAGTTTTGTGATCCCAACAGGTTATTCATTTAACCTCGACGGTTCTACACTTTACCAAAGTATCGCAGCAATCTTTATTGCACAGCTTTATGGTATAGATATGTCAATCGGTCAACAGGTAATCTTGGTTATTACTTTGATGATTACTTCTAAAGGTATTGCTGGTGTTCCTGGCGTATCATTTGTTGTCCTATTAGCAACTTTACATACTGTTGGTATCCCGCTTGAAGGCTTAGCATTTATTGCTGGTGTTGACCGTATTATGGATATGGCTCGTACTGCTTTGAACGTTGTTGGTAACGCACTTGCTGTACTTGTAATCAGTAAATGGGAAAAACAATACGACTCTGAAAAAGCTGCTGCTTATGAAGCAACATTTAAATAAGATGGCTTTCTTTTAGTTGTAAAAAACCCGCGAATATTGCGGGTTTTTTATTGGGTTATTTCAAAACGCGTTGGTATAGTTCTAGTGTTTGATCACACATATCTTTTAAGCTAAACATAGTGACAGGAGCAACGATTTGAGGTTGTTCAATATGATTTTTTACAGTCTCGATTAAGGCTTTTTCATTTTCTGCTTCAACAAGACCTTGTGGGTATACATTCGATAAAATCTCGGCAACACCGCCACGGTTCCAGCCAATGACTGGTGTACCCACTGAAAGCGCTTCTAAGGCTGTTCTACCGAATGTTTCTGCTTGATTGGATAGAGAGAGCACAATATCGCTAAAAGCGAGCCATTCCCGAATATCTGAGCGATGTCCTACGAAGGTAATTTTATCTGTGAGTCCTTTGCTTTGAATGGTACTTTGTAATTCACTTAAGTAGGCTTGCTTTTTGGCATCAGCACCGCCGACAACAACCACATGTAGCTGAGGATATTGCGTCTGAAGTTGATGCATCAGTTCAATTAAACTTTCATGCCCCTTTAAGCGTGTAATACGACCAGGTAAGCAAAGTAAAAACTTATTTTCAAGCTCAGGAAAGTCATTAAAAACTTGGTTAAACCACTGTGCTGAGGGCTGGTAATTATGTGGAAAAGCGGCAGGGTCAATGCCTCGATAAATTCGCACAATATCTTGCGGTGGACATTTTTTATAATGGTCAGTGATGTATTTAACCACGCTGTCAGAAACAGCAATTACTTTTTCAGCTTGAGTCATAATCGCACTATAACGATTAACCGAATAGAAACCATGTACTGTGCTAATGAGGTGAGGGCGTTTGTTTGCTGGTATTTTTCTTAAGGCAAAGTGAGTAAGCCAAGCTGGTACACGAGAGCGCACATGAACAATATCGGGTTGATGCTGTTCAATCAGCTGACGTAGAGGACGGATTTGCCACAAGCTTGAAAGTGATTTTTTATGAATAGGCAGCGTTAAGTGAGTAGAGCCCTCAGCTTCAAGTTGAGATACTAGCCGTCCACCGTTTGAAACAACTAGAGATTGATGGCCCTGTGTAACAAGTGCGCGTGCAATTTCTAGTGTGCCGCGTTCTACGCCACCGCTATTAAGTTCTGGGAGAAGTTGCATCACTTTCATTGTTTTTTGCCTTATACATTCATAAAAGATGGACCATCCATAGATACATCATTTCAAACTAAATCATTATCCGGAATTTACTATCGTGCTAGCGACATGGATGTCGCTGTTTCGCTGTGTTACAAGGAAGTAACATCAGCGGAACAAAGGATTTTTGCTTACTTTTTATCCTTAAAAAGTAAGGTCTGCCTATTCGATAGTATTTGAATTTCACTTTAAATTAAGGCTGTGTCTGTCATCAATTTAAAATTATCACAGCTTTATCTTAATAGATCTCTTCATATCCCTCAGGACGTGTCTTAAATCGACGATGGAACCACAT
This sequence comes from Acinetobacter sp. 22301, assembly GCF_052045285.1. Lineage (NCBI taxonomy): Bacteria > Pseudomonadati > Pseudomonadota > Gammaproteobacteria > Moraxellales > Moraxellaceae > Acinetobacter > Acinetobacter sp. 22301. The sequence goes on from NZ_JBQEOR010000003.1 coordinate 172,676, forward strand.
ATATTGAGTTGGTGCGATACGAAGCTGATTTTCAATAATCTTATTAACACGTGTTGCATCATCAACTTCATCTTCACTTGGCATATTTTCGACCGCCGGTTCAATCAAGATATGATATTTAGGGTCTTGTACATCACCGTGACGATAAAAATATAAAGGAACTGCGACTGCCTTCGAGATTTTTAATAAACGTCGGTGAGCAGTTACTGTAGCAGCTGGCACACCAAAAAATGGTGCCATAACGCCTTGCTTGAGTCCGAAGTCTTGATCAGGGCTATACCAAATTGCATCACCATCTTTAAGATGACGGATTAAACCACGCATATCATCATGATCGATTTGCGCTTTATAAATGGTGTCACGGCAACGATATATCAGCATATCGAGTAATGGATTATTTTGAGGTCGATAGACAACATCTGGCTCGAAATATTGAGCACAAACATAGCCACCCGCATCAAGAAGCGTACTATGAGTACCTAATAATAAAACGCCTTTGCCCTGAGCTTGAGCATTGGTAATGTGTTCTAAGCCTTCAATGGTGACACGGTTTTTAAACCAGTAAGGCTTATACCATGCGTTTAATGTCTCAAAAATACCAAGCATCATATCGACAAAAACTTGCTTAGCTTGTTGCTGTACTTTTTCGGCTGACCATTCAGGAAAGCAAACTTCTAAATTACGAATAGTCGTTTTTCGGCGAGATTTTAAATATTTCCAAGCCAGATTTGCTAAGCCATGAGCCAGACGCCACTGAATTGCCCACGGCAAAATAGCCAAAAGCATTAAAAAAACAATGGCAATCCAAATACCCCAATATTTAGGTAATAAAAAGGACCATTGAAATTCACCGGGCGTATAAGTCTGCTTTTGGCTCATAACGATATAAAGAATTCAAAATTAAAACTGGCAAAAGTGTATCACGAACTGAATTTATCGTCGTAATACACTGTTGAATTGAGCGGTTAAGATGAGGAAGTAAAACGCGGTTATCGGCGATTTTCTAAAAGAATACGAACTGCAAGTCCAGCTAGCACTGTTCCCATAAGCCAGCGTTGTATATTTGCCCAAAGAGGTTTCTGTTGAAGAAAAAGGGCAATGCTACCCGCAGAAAGCACAATCAGCGCATTTACCGAGACGCTAACAAAAATTTGAATAGTACCGAGCTGAATGGATTGCCATAAAATACTGCCTTGTTGTGGGTGAATAAACTGTGGCAATAACGATAAATACATAATCGCAATTTTAGGATTAAGTAGATTTGTAGCAAAACCCATTAAAAATAGTTTAGCTGGGGAGTCTACCGATAATTGTTTTACATCAAAAATTGGGGATGCATTGGGACGTAGTGCTTTCCATGCCAGCCAGAGTAAATAAATTGCTCCTGCAATACGAATGGTGTCGTAAGCATAAGGAACTGCAACAATAAGCGCTGTAATCCCGAAAGAAGCGCAAAGCATATAAAATACGAAGCCAACGCCAACACCAGCGAGTGAAATAAATCCCGCCGTTTTTCCTTGGCAAATTGAACGAGAAATAAGGTAAATCATGTTTGGGCCAGGGGTAAGCACCATCGCCAAGCAGATTAATCCGAATGCTAAAATTTGAGAAAGATCTAGCATGAAAAATACTCGAATATTATTATATTGGTAGATATAACATAATTATTTTTATAAGTCTTATATTCAATTAGAGTGACATTTTGAAGTATTAATGCTGACTAAACTTAATCACTCATCAAGTGTTTTTTATAGATTTTTGTGCTTTTAAAATTTAAATAACAAAAAAGCCCCCTTAATTTAAGGAGGCTTTTTTGTTATTTAAATTGTAGGAAAGAACACAAATTAATTTCCTTTGCTCATTTGTTCAAGTTCATCCCAGCGTTCTAATTTTTCAAGTAATACCTCTTCAATTTCTGCGAGACGCTGACTTGCTTTAGTTGCTTCATCGGCATTACTGACAAACCATGAACCATCTGCCAGCTTGTCAGAAAGTTCTCCTTGTTCAACTTCCAGTTTCTCGATTTCAGCAGGAAGTTGTTCAAGTTCACGTTGGTCTTTATAGCTCAGTTTGACCTTTTTAATGTTACTTTGTGCAGCGGCTTTTTCAGCTTCGGCTTTTGCCTGAGCTTTTTTAACATCAGACTTTTGGTCTACGACTTTATCATCTGGACGTTGCAGCAAATAGTCTTGGTAGCCACCAATGTACTCTGCAATATTGCCTTTACCATCAAAGACCCAAGTCGATGTTACGACATTGTCCATAAATGCACGGTCATGCGAAATGAGTAATAGGGTACCTTTATATTCAGAAAGCATCTCTTCAAGTAGCTCAAGAGTCACCATATCCAAGTCATTGGTTGGTTCGTCCATCACAATTAGATTCGACGGTTTAAGCAGTAATTTAGCAAGCAAAATACGGTTGCGCTCACCGCCAGAAAGGGCTTTTACTGGTGTACGTGCACGTTCAGGTGAAAACAAGAAATCTTGTAAATAGCTATAGATATGACGGCGGTTACCATTTACATCAACAAAGTCAGAACCTTCTGAAACGTTTGCCATCACTGTCTTTTCAAGGTCTAAGGCATTACGTAATTGATCAAAATAGGCTACTTCTAACTGTGTACCAGTCTTAACAGAACCACCGTGCTTGATTTCACCTAAAATGGCTTTAATTAAAGTCGTTTTACCGACACCGTTATCACCGACTAGACCAATACGGTCGCCACGCATGACAAGCGTAGAGAAGTCTTTGATAAGCGGTTTATCATCATAAGATACGCTTAAGTGCTCGATATCAAATACTAATTTACCAGAGCGATTTGCTTCTTGAGTCGCCATGCTCACTTTGCCCTGTTGTGAACGGCGAGCTTTCGATTCTTCACGTAAAGCTTTTAAGGCGCGCACACGGCCTTCGTTACGCGTACGACGAGCTTTAATCCCTTGGCGAATCCAAGCCTCTTCTTCAGCTAATTTTTTATCAAATAAAGCATTTTGTTTCTCTTCTGCTTCCATCTGCTGAGCTTTAAGCTCTAAATAGCGTGAATAGTTGCCTTCGTAGCCGCGTAAAATGCCGCGATCAAGTTCAACAATTCGAGTCGCAATGCTGTCTACAAAAGAACGGTCATGCGAAATAAATAGAAGCGTTAAATTATTTTGATCGAGTAAGAATTTTTCTAGCCACTCAATACTTTCAACATCTAGATGGTTGGTCGGTTCGTCTAGAAGTAATACGTCTGGTTGTGTTAAAAGAGCACGAGCGAGTAAAACACGGCGTTTACGTCCACCTGAAAGATCTGCCAAATCTGCATTTGGATCGAGTCCCATTTTACTTAACAGGGCATTGACCTTGTTTTCGAGGGCCCAGCCGTCGAGTTGGTCGAGCTTATGCTGTAGGTTGCCCATACGGTCACAAGCTTCCATATCTCCCAGCATACAAGCATCAGTTGCTTCATGATAAGCTCTGAGTACTTCGGCAGCTTCTCCTGCACCATCAGCCACAATGTCAGCAACCTTACCTGAATCCATTGGAACATCTTGGGCTAACATTGAAACAGTTAAACCATTTTGAATAGAAACTTCACCAGAATCCGGTAATAGGCTTCCCTCGATCAGTTTAAGTAAAGTAGACTTACCTTCACCATTACGCCCAATTAAACAGACTCGTTCGCCACGTTCTAGATTAAAGTTCGCGCCATCGAGCAGGGCAGGTCCGCCAAAAGCAAGTTGGACATCCCTTAGGGTAATATAGGCCATAATGTTTTCCAGAATCTCAAATGAGGATTTAAATGACTAAACCACCATATCATGATGATCAAGCGTCATTTTCCGCACCCATTGAAGATTTGCAAGTGCGAATTACATTTTTGGATGATTTAGTTGAACAATTAAATCAACAACTCGCTATTCAAACTCAAGAAATAGCTGATTTGAAAAAACAAATGCAATTTCTTTATCAACGTGTGGAATCGTCGGATTTGTCAGAAGGTATTGCCCCTTTTGATCCATTAACGAATAAACCTCCTCACTATTAATAAAAAGGCAAGTTCGATACTTGCCTTTTTATTTGGGAATATTTTCAATTTTGTTTAAAAACCTTGTAAGACGATCTTACCTTTTGTTGTGCCACTTTCAATTTGCTGATGAACTCGTTTTAAATTTTCAGCATTAATTGGACTTATAACTTCTGTCACAGTTGTTTTGATTTTTCCTTCATCAACCAGCTTGCTGACTTCATTTAATAGTTCACTTTGTTTTGCCATATCTTCGGTCTGGAACATTGAACGTGTAAACATAAATTCCCAATGCACAGATACAGACTTGGTTTTAAACGGTTTGATATCTAACTGTTCAGGATCATCAATGAGTCCAAAACGGCCTTGCGGTGCAATCAACTCTACAATATCTGCTAAATGCTGATCTGTTTGAGTAGTTGAGAACACATATAAAGGTGCAGTTAAACCTAATTGCTTGATTTGGGCTGCTAAAGGTTGACGATGATCTAACACATAATCTGCTCCAAGTTGCTTAACCCAGTCTTGAGTTTCTGCTCGTGAAGCTGTTGCAATAATTGTTAGGTTAGTCAGCTGTTTAAGAAGTTGAATGGTGATTGAACCTACACCGCCAGCTCCACCAATCACTAATATTGTTGTGTTTTCTGGCGCTTTCTTTGGAACTTGTAGACGATCAAATAACATCTCCCAAGCCGTGATTGCAGTTAAAGGAAGAGCTGCAGCCTCGGTTGCTTCTAAAGTTTTTGGTTTATGGCCAACGATGCGTTCATCAACGAGTTGTAATTCGCGATTACTACCTTGACGATTAAGAGCACCTGCATACCAAACGATATCGCCAATCTTAAATTGAGTAACTTTATCTCCAATCGCTTCAACGATACCTACTGCGTCCCAGCCAAGCGTTTTCCACTGATTATTCTCAGGGTTTACATTCTTTCGAATTTTAGTATCTACCGGATTTACTGAGACAGCTTGTACACGAACAAGTAAATCGTGTCCTTCAGCAATAGGTGCATCGAGTTCAATATCAACGAGTGCTTCTGGCGATGTAATGGGACCAGCTTTTTGATATGCCACAGCTTTCATAATTATCATTCCTCTTGTTGAGAGTTTGATCATAACGTAAGCTTAAAATAAGTGACTACAGACAAATAACGCTCATAGTGTCAAAAAGGATACTGTAAAATGGCAAAAGCAAGACACTCAAGTTTTGATTGCTCTCCGGGTTGTTCAGTGGAGGCAGCGATTAGCTTGATTGATGGGAAATGGAAATGCGTCATTCTTTGGCATTTATTTAATGAAGGCACCTTGAGGTTTAACGAAATTCGAAAGCGTGTTCCGAGTATTACCCAAAGAATGCTGACAAATCAGCTACGTGAATTGGAACAAGATGGAATTATTCATCGGGAAGTCTATCCTCAGGTACCACCTAAAGTAGAATACTGCCTGACTGATTTGGGGCAAAGTCTTGAAAAAATTCTGTTTGCTTTAAAACAATGGGGGGATGCTCATATTGACCAGTTTGGAAAGCTGACACTTGTTGATGGACATCCGAATCCTTAATGATATTTGAGTCCACTCATTGCAATTTGCATGGTGAAATCTGACTATTTTGAAGCTTGCCCCTGTATCGGGCATTATTTTTATGATGAAACTTGCGTTTTCTGGTCAGCTTATGCAACTCTAATAAAAGAGATTAATAGGTTTTGCTATGGACAATATGGGAATTTGGGTTACCGTTATCATTGTTCTTTTCGTACTAGGCTCCATTTTTGGTTTAAGAGTGAGCCCACGTGAAAAGGCACTTGGTATTATGCGTGATAAAGCTCGTAAAATGGGTTTACACCCACGTGTAATCGTTGCACCTGAATGGACACATGTCCCAATGGCGACTGAAAAGCGTGCCAGCATGGTTGCTTATTATAGTGTATTGATTCCCGATGCCCGTTTATCTTTAATGCGTGCTCGCGTTGTAGACGGCAAATTAAAAGTGGTTCAGGGTGATGAGAAATTTAATGATTCTCCCATTGCATTAAAAGGGATTTATGCTATTGATATGCAGGCAAACTGTGTAGGGCTTTATTGGGATGAGGAATCAGACCTGAGAGCAACACAATTAGATGAGATGAAGGCTTATCTGTTGAACTTGGCTAAAGCCTGATTTTTAAATTTATTGGTATAGGAATAACATTTTATATGGCGAATACCTCGCGCTCTGCATCTCAAAGCACAGCATCTACTGCACCTGCTGCACATAAACGTGCCTTAGTGATTGTGGAGTCGCCTGCCAAAGCGAAAACCATCAATAAATATCTGGGTTCGCAATACATTGTAAAGTCTTCTGTAGGTCACGTACGTGATTTGCCAACAGGTGGCAGCAAATCAACTGAGAAAAAGCCGGCTGCCCGGACGAAACTCACTGAAGCAGAAAAAGAACAAAAAGCCAGTCAGGCTTTAGTTAATCGTATGGGGGTTGATCCTGAACATGGTTGGGAAGCTCATTACGAAGTTCTGCCAGGTAAGGAAAATGTTGTTGCTGAACTAAAAAAACTCGCCAAAGATGCCGATGCAATCTACCTCGCAACGGATTTGGATAGAGAAGGGGAAGCCATTGCTTGGCACCTAAGAGAAGTTATTGGTGGTGATGACAGTCGTTATCATCGCGTGGTATTTAACGAAATTACTAAAAATGCCATTCAAGAAGCATTTAAACAACCTACGCGCCTAGATTTAAACCGAGTTAATGCTCAGCAAGCACGCCGTTTCTTAGACCGTGTTGTTGGCTTTATGGTTTCACCATTGCTGTGGGAAAAGATTGCCCGTGGTTTATCGGCAGGTCGTGTACAGTCTGTAGCGGTGAAACTGGTTGTAGAGCGTGAAAGAGAAATTCGTGCTTTTATTCCAGAAGAATACTGGCAAGTTTTTGCAGACACGCAAGCCAAGAAAGATGACATTCGTCTTGAAGCAGTTAAGCAAGCTGGTAAAACCCTTAAACTGAAAAATAAAGCTGAAACTGATGCTTTATTGGATGTTTTAAAGGGTGCTGAATATAAAGTTGCACAGCGTGAAGATAAACCGACTAAGGTAAATCCAAGCGCACCATATATCACTTCAACGCTGCAACAAGCTGCAAGTACACGTTTAGGTTTTTCTGTAAAGAAAACCATGATGCTGGCACAGCGTCTATATGAAGCAGGTTTTATTACCTATATGCGTACTGACTCAACGTTCTTGAGTGATGATGCAGTAAGCATGGTACGTGCTCATATTGAAAGCCAATTTGGTGAGAAATATTTACCGGCGAAGCCAAACCGCTATGGTAACAAAGCCGGTGCTCAAGAAGCCCATGAAGCAATTCGTCCTTCTAATGTTGCGCTTACAGGTGACCAACTTGCAGGTGTAGAGCGTGATGCTCAGCGTTTGTATGATTTGATTTGGCGTCAGTTTGTTGCATGTCAAATGACTCCAGCAGAATATTTATCTTCAACTTTAACGGTTGAAGCTGCAAATATTGAATTAAAAGCAAAAGGCCGTACGCTTGTATTTGATGGTTTTACACGAGTGCGTGGTGCTAACAAGTCTGATGACGATATTATTTTGCCTGCAATTAAAGTAGGTGAAATTTTAAAATTAGAGAAGTTAGACCCAAGTCAGCACTTTACTAAACCACCTGCACGTTTTACTGAAGCTTCTTTGGTTAAAGAACTTGAAAAACGTAGTATTGGTCGTCCTTCGACTTATGCAGCGATTATTTCTACGATTCAAGAACGTGGCTACGTTAAGTTAGAAAACCGTCGTCTTTTCGCCGAAAAAATGGGTGAAATTGTCACGGATCGACTTGATGAAAGTTTCAATAACTTGATGAACTATGCCTTTACAGCAGACCTTGAAGGGCAGCTCGATAAAGTTGCAACAGGCGAGCGTAACTGGAAAGAGTTACTTGATGCTTTCTACGGTGACTTCAAGAAACGTCTTACCAATGCTCAGGGCGAGCACGGCATGCGCCGCAACCAGCCGGTTGAAGTGCCAGCGGTACATTGTCCTGAATGTTCACGTCCAATGCAGATTCGTACAGGTACAACAGGCGTATTCTTAGGTTGTTCTGGCTACAACTTACCGCCTAAAGAGCGTTGTAAAGGTACTTTGAACTTAACGCCTGTTGAGTCCTTAGCTGCCCTGTCTGATGATGATGGCGCTGAAACTGCAGACTTGATGTCAAAACATCGTTGTGCAAAATGTGGTACAGCCATGGACAGCTATGTAATTGATGGTGGTCGTAAACTGCACGTATGTGGTAACAACCCTGACTGTGACGGTTTTGAGCTTGAAGAAGGCGAGTTCAAGATTAAAGGCTATGATGGACCAACCATTCCGTGTGATAAATGTGATGGTGAAATGCAGCTTAAAACTGGCCGTTTTGGTCCGTATTTCGCTTGTACAAGCTGTGACAATACTCGTAAGGTCTTGAAAAGCGGTCAGCCTGCACCTCCACGTGTAGAACCGATCAAAATGGAACATTTGCGCTCAACAAAGCATGATGACTATTTCGTGTTGCGTGATGGTGCTGCTGGTTTATTCTTGGCTGCAAGTAAATTCCCGAAAATTCGTGAAACACGTGCGCCAAAAGTTGCGGAATTGCGTAGTGTTGCTGCTCAGCTTGATCCTAAATATCAATTTATTTTACAAGCGCCAGACGTAGACCCTGAAGGTAATCCGACAGTTGTGAAATTCAGTCGTAAGAATCAATCACAATATGTAGGCTCGGAAACTCCAGAAGGTAAACAAACCAAATGGAGCCTAATTTATCAAAATGGTAAATGGGTTGAGGGCTAATTAAGTCCACAATAAAAAATGCTAGCTCAGCTAGCATTTTTTATATCTAAAACAATAAAAGAAAATTTTAATTTTATGGGGAAAAAGAATGTGGAAAAACATTCGAGTTTTATGTTTGTTAATTATTTTACTGATTGTTGCTGTTCAAGCATGGCGAGATCAAAACCAAGACTGGAATCAACCTATTGTTGTCGTTTTACATCCTATTAATGCAGATGGTTTTCAGACAACGCAGAGCTATATTCATCAGTTGCAATACACTGATTTTGAGAGAATAAGAAATTATTTGGCAGAATGGTCGCAACACTATCGTGGTCAATCAGGAAACTTTGTAATTCGTTTAGGTCAGCCATTACAGCAACGACCTCCTGAGGTTCCTCAAAATACCAATATCTTTCATGTGATGTGGTGGAGTTTAAAGTTTCGTTTTTATGCATGGCGACATCAACAACCTGAAGACAATGGGGTATCACTTAAACTTTACTTAAACTATTACGATCCTAATTATCAAAAAGTTTTGATCCATTCGACTGCTTTGGAAAAAGGTCGTATTGGTAGTGTGAATTTATTTGCGACTAAAACACAAGCTTCCCAAAATCAGGTTGTGATTGTTCATGAGCTATTACATGGCTTTGGGGCACAAGACAAATATGATTTAAAAACTGGTCAACCGCTTTACCCTCTAGGTTATGCGCAACCTGAAAAAGTGCCTTTATATCCGCAAACTGACGCTGAAATCATGGGTGGTCGAACACCATTATCTGAGCAGAGCAGTAAAATGCCGAATGGTTTACATGAAACGATAATAGGTTTACCTACAGCTCAGGAAATTGGTTGGGTGAAATAAAATTGTGGATAAATACTACTTTATCCACATTAATTGATAAGAAACGATGCAGATCTTATACAGACAAAAAATGTGAAGTGGATCACTATTATTAGGTAGATGAAATTCTAATACCTGATAATAAGAGTGGCCATGATGAAAACTGTCGGTAATGATTTGGTGCGTAATCAGTTACATGCTGATCGTAAGTGGTATTTGATATTAGGCTTTGTGCTTATTGGCTTCGGTCTGATTTTGTTTAGTTCATTACCATTTGCGACCTTTTCTGTGGTTTTTTTATTTGGAATACTTATGATGGTCGGAGGTGTTTTACATCTTGTCGCAGCCATTAGTGTATTTAAAGGTGCAAGCCGTTGGTTATGGGCACTTTTTGGTGTGCTTTATCTAATGGCAGGTTATTACGCCTTTTCTACTCCCGTAACGACTGCGGTAGTTTTGACGAGCTTATTATCAATAGCACTGATTATTGCCGGAGCTATACGTACAGTAAACGCGATTTTACTTAAACCAATTACTGGGTGGGGATGGACCTTATTTTCAGGATTATTAACACTCGCTACAGGTATTTTGATTTTGGTTTCTAAAGATTCACCTTTTTGGGTGTTAGGCATGTTCCTTGCCATAGATATCTTATTTCAAGGCATTAATTTTCTAGGTTTGGCTTCTGCGATTAAGCATCTGCCATCTAGTTCAAAAACAGTATCTTAAATAATATTTTTGAATCAAAGAGCACTTTAGGTGCTCTTTTTGTTTTTAGGACGAGCAGACGCATCAGTGGTTGGGTCTGTTAAACTATGTCTTGGTGTTTTAGCGATATGTGTTATGAGTCTTGCAAAATTAATTAATGAACTAAATGCTCAGCAAAAAAAAGCAGCCACGACCTCTGCGCAGAACTGTTTAGTTTTGGCAGGTGCTGGCTGTGGCAAGACTAAGACGATTGTTGCCCGTGCTGCCTATTTAATTGATCAAGGCTTACCAGCAAACCAAATTCAGATTTTAACGTTTACTCGACGTGCTGCGAGTGAAATTGTTGCAAGAGTAGAGCAGCATGTAGGAGCACAGGCAAAGGGTCTAAGAGCTTCAACTTTTCATACTTTTTGTATGTATTTACTGCGCCGTAATCCACAAGCTTTTGGCTTAAATCAATTTAGTATTATTGATCGTGATGATCAGTTGCTGATGTTCCGTTTATTAAGAGGTAAAGACAAAGATAATGTTTTACCTAAAGCGGCAGAGTTGTGTGATCTATATTCCTATGCAAGAAATACTCAATCTAAGCTTTCTGAAGCATTAATCAAACAGCTTCCAGATGCATATGAGCATAAAACTCAAATTGCTGAGTTGATGAAAACTTATGAGCAACGCAAAAGAGAGCGTAATTTTTTAGATTACGACGATATCTTGTCGATTGTGGCTGTTCATTTACAAAACTCAGAAGCGTTGACCAATTGGGTGGCAGGTTTTTGTCAGGCATTGCTCGTTGATGAAATGCAAGATACAAATCCTTTGCAATGGGCTTTGTTGCAGCCTTTAATTGGTAAAGTGAAGTTATTTTGCGTGGGTGATGACGCTCAGTCCATTTATGGCTTTCGTGGCGCAGACTTTGAAAATATTCATTCTTTTAAAGAACGAATACCCGATGCACAAGTACTTACACTGGCTTTAAATTATCGCTCGACTCAAGAAATTCTAGATTTATCAAATTGGTTGTTGGCACATAGCCCAATTGATTATCAAAAACAGCTACAAGCGCATCGTGGCCAAGGGCAAAAGCCACAGCTACATTTGTTTGGTAATGAGTTTGAAGAAGCAAACTGGATTGCACAAGATTTAATAACGCGCCATCAGCAAGGTGCAAACTGGCATGACCATATGGTGTTAGTTCGTTCTGGTTATAGTGCCCGATATCTAGAAGGGGCTTTTATTGCTGCTGAAATACCTTATCGTTTTATTGGTGGGGTAAAGCTTCTTGAGTCGGCCCATGTAAAAGATGTACTGAGCCTGCTACGTATTGTGAGTAACCCTCACGATGATTTGGCTTGGATGCGCTTTCTAACCTTGTGGGATGGTATCGGTGATGTTGGTGCCAGTAAGTTAGCCCAAGAGCTGATGGGAATTGTTGATGTCGAGGAGCGTTGTCAGCGACTTGAACGCCATGGCAAGGTACCTCTACAAGCGATTTTAATTTTAAAACAACTGGATGTATTACAGCAGCATGTCGAGGCAAGTATTGGCTTGGCTCTCGATGCTTTAGGTGAGCAGTTAGAGCAAAATTATAAAACTAAAGACTGGTCACGCCGTTTAAAAGACTTTGATTTGGTTAAGCAACTTGCACGCAAACATGCATCGTTAGGTGAATTCCTTGAGGAATATGTGCTTGAGCCGATTTCAGTTTCTGAAATTGAAAAAGCTGCTGATCAAGATTTAGTGACTTTAATTACGATTCATTCAGCTAAGGGTGCCGAACAGAAAGTTTGTTATGTACCTCACGTATCACCAAATCAATATCCTTATGCAAGGGCACAGGGTGATTTTGATGATGTTGAGGAAGAGCGCCGTGTGCTATATGTCGCCTTAACGCGTGCTGAAAATGAATTAATCTTGACTAAGCAAAATCTTAATACGTGGTCGCAAGACACTTATGATGAGCAAGGTCGTAAAGTCGAGAGTTATTTCTTAAATGATCTGCCTTCACACTTGGTTCAAGCAAAAATTCATAGGCAAGTACCTCAGCAATTTACTAAAAAACAATGGAACAGATCTCCTGCAGTAAATTTAGGTTTTGGTATCGATCTGGACTAAACTACTGTATAAGACGCTGTGATTACTTAAATGTATATTGGCCCTCCCTTTTATTGCCAATTAAGGTTAGAAAATGAAGATATTAGTTCGTAATTTAGATCGTGCTGTAAATGAAGCTGAAGTTTTAGAGTTATTCAAGGCATATGGTAAAGTTGATACATGTGTTCTGGTGACTGATAAAGACACAGGTAAATCGAAGGGCTTTGGTTTTGTTGAAATGCCTAATCCCCGTGAAGCGATTAAGGCAATTAAAGGCTTAAATACGCTTAAAGTTAAAGGCTATGGAATTCGAGTTAAAGCAGCCGAAGAATAAGTTTTTCTGATGAAAAGACAATTTTTAGCTCTCTCGATTGTAACGCCGAATGGTACTCGTATTGCTGAAGGTATAAAAACACTTGAAGTGCGTTCATGGATACCTACGCAGTTACCAGTGAAAGATCTATTAATTGTCGAAAACCAGAACTTTCTGGTTAAAGATACTGATGAAGAGGAAGGAGTTGCTGTCGCTTTAGTTGATGTCGACTCAGTTCATACTTGGCGAAATGACGAGGTCAATTTAGCCTGTGCATCTGCTTGGAGTGAAGGCTATTTTGCTTGGGTCTTAAGTAATGTTCGTCCTATAAAACAGCCAGTGAAAATTTTAGCTAAACGTAAAATTTATCAAGTTGAGCTGGATTTACCATAAATAACGTTGATTTTATCAATGGAGTCGTTAAGCTAAGAATAGCTATTGCAATGGCGATTTTAGAACAGGAAAGTTTAATTATGTCACGTGTTGCTCGTTATCATGCCGATCGTACCAATCAGAAGCTCTATTTTGCACGTTTAGCGTGTCAACAGGCAGAGCAGACTGATCATGTGCAGCAGGTACAAGCTTACCGTGAAGCAGCTGTATTTCATTTACATGGCGCAATGTTAGCGTTCTTACAAGAATTGGTACGTTATTACCGTTTAAATGATTTGCAACCCACCTTAAAATCTATTGAGGAACATATGGCGGCAAAAGGACAGGTTTCCCCTGAAGTGTCCGTTTTGCAGCAATTGGCAAAAGATGGTTTTGTTGCAGAGTTAAAACGAGCTTATCGTATGTGCCAATACGCCCCAGAACCAAAAGAACCGACTCCTGAAGAAGAAACTTCTTCTAACCTTATTATTAAAGTGACACAAGGGCCTCAGTCTTGGTTGCCAGATGTTAAAATCTTGCGTGAATGGCACCGAGAATTAAGTCATTTAATTGATGGTTTTCGTAACGAAATGGTCGAGTTCTAAAATTAAACTGCCTAGATGCTTGAAATTTAGACTAGGTGTGCCTATATAAATAAGACAAGAGATGCAAAGTGCAAGGGTGCTTTGCCACCATGTTGAAACATGGAGGAAGTATATGTCTATACAGCAATTGAAAGAGTTATTTGGAAATCAAGAAGCAGTGTTGGAATTAGTTCAACTCGAAGGTGGCGAACTCGCCTTGCGTAATGCAGGTTCTGAGAATGAACCCTTGGTTAAAATTCAATTTAGCGATGAAGTCAAAGCAATCTTGGGTGAGCAGACTCCAGTTGTTGCTCAGCATATGATTCAGGCTGCATTATTTGGACTGCTGGAAAAGCAGGTAAACGAGTGGCAGGCTGAGGTATTAGACGAACAGCCTAAATTCTTGAGTTAAAAAAAGCGTACTCTTGAGTACGCTTTTTATATGGGTTAATGAATTGTTGACTGATGAGCAAGCTCGATCTGATTTAAGATGTGGTGACTCATATTCTTTGCCATTTCTTCTTTTGCATAGAACACTTCGCCAATATTTTCATCACGGATAACCGCTGCTTCTTCTTTGCTTTCTGCGCAAATTAATACCTGAATCTGAGGATTTAATTGCTTGGCAATCGCCACGATACGGTGAATATCTAAAATATCCATAGGTGAGATTACCAAGAGTCGTGCATGCATGATATGTGCTTGAATTAAAACACTTGGTTCAGTAGCAACACCACTCACAGCAGCAATATTTGCGTTACGTAGTTTTTCTACGATTTCACGATTCTCTTCTGCAATAACGACCTTAATATTCTCATTAATTAAATTTTCAGTAATGCGTCGTCCTACACCGCCATATCCCACAATTACGACCTGATCACGTAAGTAAGCTTGATCAACTTCATCGGGTAACATTGCCAATGGGTCACCGCTACGTTCAAGCAGTCGAGCTAAGTGAGAGCGTTCACGAATCCAGCGTTGTACAGGTTCAATCGCTGAGAAGATGAAAGAGTTAAGCGTAATTGAAAATAAAGCGCCTGCTAGAATTAGATTCTGAGCTTCTAAGCTTAATAAGCCTAAAGAAACACCCAGTGTCGCTAAAATAAATGAAAACTCACCAATCTGTGCAAGGCTTGCCCCGACTGTTAAAGCTGTATTGATTGGATAGCGGAAGAATAAAACCAATGCCATTGCAGCAAGTGTCTTACCCACCATAATAATCGCGATAACAGCTAAAATATGGAGCGGACTCTCAACAAGAATATGTGGATCAAACAGCATACCCACAGAAACGAAAAATAAAATCGAGAAAATTTCACGTAGTGGGAGAGTCTCTTCTTCTGCACGATGGCTAAAGTCTGATTCTTTAACGACCATACCCGCAAAGAATGCTCCTAAAGCCATTGAAACCCCAAAGATGGCATAAGAACCGTAGGCAATCGAAACTGCAGCAGCGACGACAGTCAGCGTAAATAGCTCTCGTGACCCTAAACGAGCAACAAATTGCATAATAATAGGTACAACGCGCTTGCCTACAATGAGCATAAAGGCAATAAAGCCAATCACCTTTAATAAGGTGATTCCAAGGGTTAACCAGATATTACCGTCTGCACCTGCTGGCGCTTTTCCACCGAGTAAAACAGCTGTAGCCGGAAGAAGCACTAAAACTAGCACCATCACTAAATCTTCGACTAACAACCAACCCACAGCAATTTTGCCGTTGACTGAGTCTAAAAGACCTCGGTCTCCTAATGCTTTTAATAATACAACTGTACTCGCACACGATAGACTTAAGCCAAAAACAAGTGCAGACCCGAAACTCCATCCCCATAGCATTGAAACGCCAAT
This sequence comes from Acinetobacter sp. 22301, assembly GCF_052045285.1. Lineage (NCBI taxonomy): Bacteria > Pseudomonadati > Pseudomonadota > Gammaproteobacteria > Moraxellales > Moraxellaceae > Acinetobacter > Acinetobacter sp. 22301. Next base: position 188,266 of record NZ_JBQEOR010000003.1, read on the forward strand.
ACCAAGTAAGGTTGCAACAGCGATTTGTAAAATTGCGCCAGGCAAGGCAATACGACGAACCAGTAATAAGTCTTTTAATGAAAAGTGCATCCCTACACCAAACATCAGGAACATGACCCCGAGTTCTGCAAGCTGGTTGGCAAGGTGGATATCTGCTTCTATACCGGGTGTATTTGGGCTAATAATAATTCCGGCAATTAAATAGCCGATAAGAGGGGGGAGTCGTAATCGGGCTGCAATGTAGCCAAAAATGAGGGCAACGCCGAAACCAACAGCAAGTAAAATAATTAAATCTACGTCATGCGGCACTAAAAACTCCTTTTACGTGAGTTAGGCTAAAAACAAGCATAAAAAATGCCAAGGCGGAATGTAGAGAAAGTTTAACAAAAAGGTAGGTATAAAAAAAATGCAAAAAAAAACGACTTCATAAAGAAGTCGTTTTTTTCGAGGCTAAAATTATTTGATTTTAGCTTCTTTGAAAATCACGTGTTGACGGATTTTTGGATCAAATTTTTTGATTTCCATTTTTTCCGGCATAGTACGTTTGTTTTTAGTCGTGGTATAGAAGTAACCTGTACCAGCTGAAGAAACGAGGCGAATCTTATCACGCATTGCTCAGACTCCTTAGATCTTTTGACCTTGAGCACGAAGGTCTGCAACAACCTTTTCGATACCCAATTTGTCAATAATACGCATACCTTTAGTGGTTAAACGAAGACGTACAAAACGTTTTTCGCTTTCTAACCAGAAACGGTGGTGGTGCAGGTTCGGCTCGAACCGGCGCTTGGTTTTGTTGTTGGCGTGTGAGACGTTGTTACCAACGACTGGACGCTTGCCGGTAACTTGGCAAACCTTAGACATGGTGTAACTCCATTGATTCAGCCAACAGCAAATCTGTGGCCAGTCATACTAAATGTAAACGGATGAATTCATTCAAGGGGCGTTTTATACCAAAAATACGATTAAAAGACAAGCGAAATTGGTAAAAACGAGGCATGATTTAGTATAACAGATCATGCCTTGATCAGTTAGCGCAACAAGGTTTTCGAAATGAAACGATGAATAGGCTTATTGAACGGTGGAAGAATGTATTTAAGGCTATAAAGTTTTGGATTTGACATCATCGAACGCTCATGAGAAAGGCTAAAAAAGCCCTCTGGTCCGTGATATTTACCCATACCTGATGCGCCAATTCCGCCAAACGGTAAATCATCTTGTGCAACATGGGTAATCACCATGTTAATTCCGAAATGCCCTGAATGGGTGTGCTGTGCAATATAGTCAGCACGCGCTTGATCATAGTCAAAATAATACATCGCTAAAGGACGTGGACGACTATTAATGAATTCGATGACTTCTTCTATTTGGTCATATTCTAAAATCGGTAGAATAGGCCCGAAGATTTCATTTTGCATAATATCCATTGCGGTCGTCACGCCAGTGACTAAAGTCGGCGCAATTTTACGGACATCATCTAAAATTTCATTTTGCGGATTAATTTCAACAATACGTGCGCCTTGATCACGGGCATTTTCAAGATAACCCTGAATGCGGTTGTACTGTTTATCATTAATAATAGAAGTGTAGTCTTGGTTGTTTCGGAAATGAGGGTACATTCCAGCTACAATCAATTTAAAGTTTTCGATGAACTCGGCAGTTTTGCCTCGTGGTAAGAAAATATGATCCGGCGCAACACAAGTTTGTCCTGCGTTCCACAATTTACCTACAGCAATACGTTGAGCCACATCTTTCATATCCATAGATGCATGCACAAGAGCAGGAGATTTTCCGCCTAACTCGAGAATTACTGGAACTAGGTTTTGAGCTGCGGCTGCCATCACTGTTTTACCAACAGAAGTTGAGCCTGTGAAAATCATTTTGTCAAAAGGCAAATGACTAAACGCATCTGAAATAATGCCACCACCATTTACCACAGCAACTAATTCTTGTGGAAATGCTTCTGCCAATGCACTTTCAAGGACACGTCCAAAGTTTGGTGAGGCGCTAGAAATTTTGATCATGGCATGGTTGCCTGCAGCTAGTGCACAGATCAGAGGTCCAACTGAAAGTAATAATGGGTAATTCCATGGTGTAATAATACCAATCACACCCATAGGCTGATATTGTACCCAACCTTTTGCTGGCTGATGTAATACACTGATGTGGCGTTTTGATGGTTTCATCCATGCAGTCAGATGTTTACTGTAATACTTGATTTGTTCCAAACTCGTGAGTAGTTCACCAATTTTTGTTTCCATAACTGCACGATTGCCATAATCAAGGTTAATTGCTTCGGCAATCTGATCTTGATATTTTACCAAGACTCTTTTAAGACGAGCTAAACGATCAATACGCTCTTTAGCAGTGGGTACCGGATGACGTAAATAAGCGAGCTTTTGTTGTTCAAGCAAATCATGTAAATGCTTAACATCATAAGGAAGCTGAGTCTCTGGATTTGTTTTTGTTTGACTGTTCATCGGTACTTACCAAATATACTGATATACTTATTTTTTAGAGTAAATACTCTAAATAGTCAAGTCGGTTTATGTGTTTAAGTCTTAACCATGTGAATTATTAAAGGTTATTAAAATGTCTCTACCTAAAGCTCTGAAGACAAAAGACCGGATTTTACAAATCAGTTTGCAGCTTTTTAACGAGCGAGGTGAACGGTCGGTTACAACCAATCATATTGCGGCGGAGTTAGGTATTAGTCCTGGAAACTTGTATTACCATTTCCGGAATAAGCATGAAATTATTAAAGAATTAATGTACCAATATCAGGTTGAGACTTTGGAAATGCTTTCATTACCTGAAGACAGACCATTAACGACCAATGACAAAATCAACTATTTTCAAGTATTAAGTGGTCAACTTTGGAGTTACCGTTTTATCCATCGTGATGTCTATCATTTAGTTGAAAGTAACGAAGATTTTAAAAAGATTTATCCTCGTTTTGCGGGACAGGTCATGCAACAGGGGCAAAAGATTTATCAAGCCTTTGTCGATGCCGGCCTTATGAAAATGACGCCATCTGAAATTGAAGCGCTCATTATTAACTTATGGATTGTATTAACAAACTGGACAAACTTTTTATATATGTCTGGTCACATTAGTGACAATAACCACTTAGAAGAAAAATGGGTTTGGCAGGCATTACGTCAAATGGTTTTCCTTGAAGGTCCTTATCTTATGGGGGAAAGCCGAGCAACTTACGAGCAGTTGCTTGATTCACTGGGGCCTTCTGATCTATTCGCCAGCTTGTCATCGTTAAAAGATGAATAGTTGTACTTGCCTATTTAGAGCGCTAGAATACTCGGCTTATTAAAAATTTGACTCAATTAAGTGATATTAACCAAATGAATATGACCACTGCCAATACAGCCCGTTTACTGATTACTTGTGAAGACAAGCCTGGGATCGTACAGGCTGTATCGAGCTTTTTGTACCACCAAGGTGCAAACATTACCGCGCTTGATCAGTATGCGACGGAAGCTCAGGGTGGACGTTATTTCATGCGTGTTGAGTTTGAACTTGACCATTTACAGTCACGTAAAGATGCATTAATTCAAACATTTGCTGCCAACGTTGCTGAGCGTTATGGCATGCAATGGCGTCTTGCTTTCGTAAACGAAATTAAAAAGGTTGGTATTTTAGTTTCTAAAGTCGACCATGCTTTACTTGAGTTATTGTGGCGTCATGCACGTGGGTCATTACCTTGTGAAATTACACACGTGATTTCAAATCATGAAGACTTACGTGAATCTGTTGAGAACTTCGGTATTCCATTTACTGTAATTAAAGTAACTAAAGACAATAAAGCTGAAGCTTATGCACAAATTGATGAAATGATGCAGGGCAATGACTTATTAGTTCTTGCACGTTACATGCAGATTTTAAGCGAAGATTTTGTTGCGAAATGGGAAATGAAAATCATCAATATTCACCATTCTTTCTTACCAGCTTTCGTTGGTGCTAACCCATATAAGCAAGCTTATGAAAAAGGTGTGAAGTTGATTGGTGCGACAGCTCACTATGTGACGGCTGATCTAGACCAAGGCCCAATTATTGAGCAAGACGTTGAGCGTGTAAGCCATGACTATAATGTTGAGCAACTTCGTGAGCTAGGTGAAGATGTTGAGCGTAATGTATTAGCTCGCGCAGTAAAATGGCATTTAGAAGACCGTATTATTGTTGATGGTAACAAGACGGTTGTTTTTTAAATAACGCTTATTTAAAAAAAGCACGCTTCATGCGTGTTTTTTTATATCAAAAAAAATATTGAAATGATATAACGTAACAATATTGAATGAGTTTATGGTAAGATTCGATCTCTTCATAGTGAAATTAGCCTAACTATATAAGTTAGATTAAACACTTTGTGAACAAGAGATACGCGTTCATGTAACTATGAGAAAACAAAAGCAAAGACACTCAACTGATACAAATTAGTGATATTGAGCAAATGTTTTTCTCAAAAAATAGTTGCAAATGAAAACACTTCTCATTTATTATTGTGGCACTTTATTGTTCTATCCGATGTTTGAAATCGTTTCTACAAATAGAAATCTGAAATCATCATCCATTAGGTAATTAGATTCTTATGAGTCAATCTTCCGCAGCCTTAAACTCTCCCAATCCGATGAAAAAGAAAGTCATCACGGCACTAATTGCGGTTGCAATTGGTCATATCGGGGTCTTATGGGCGGTCAGCCATATTAAGCCTGCTGAATTAAAGCCAATCGAGAAGAAGCCTTTACAGGTACGTTTCGTAAAAATTCAAGAGCAACCAAAACCACTACCTCCTAAGCCAAAGGAACCGCCTAAAAAGCCGGAACCTAAAAAAGAGGTAAAAGAAGTTAAAGTTGTTGAAAAACCTGTGACACCACCTAAAAAAGTGGAAAAAATTCAACAGGTGAAAAAAGCTGAAACACCAAAAGAAACAGTAAAGACAGAACCTAAAGTTGAAACCAAAGTGGTAACGACAACTGTTACTGAAAAAGTTATCGAAAAACCAAAACCAGTGGTACAAGAAGCGCCTAAAGCTCAACCTGCCCCAGATCCATCACCGAAACGCGTTTCAATTGGTGGTTCGGGTGTACAGTGGAGCCGCTCACCACGTTTAACAGTTTCTTCAAAAGATTTACAAGGCGAAGCACGCTCTGTCATGGTACTTATTGAAGCCGATGAGAAAGGCAAAATTATTAATGTACGAGTGACTAGAAGTAGTGGTATTTCAAGTCTAGATGACAAAGTTGTACGTGCTGTTCGCGGTGCGAAATTTAAACCTTATATGGAAAATGGTGTTGCTTATCCAATTAAAGCAGAGCAACCCTTTGATTTAACCCCTTAAATGAATTTGAGTCCCAACGGCTAACCTTAATCAGGAGTTCAATATGAACTTTTCAATCTATTGGCAACATGCAGATGCAGTGAGTAAAACCCTGTATTTCATCTTATTGGCAATGTCGATTGCTACCTGGACAGTTTTCATCTTACGTTTGATGGGGACTCGCCAGCTAAAACAACAAGCTTATGCTCAACTTTCTCAGGCTATTACTTCGCTAAAAGCAAAGTTACAACCTTTGAGTTTTGAACAGCGTAAAGCGGTTGCAGAGCAGGCATTACTTCGTCAGATTTCTGCTGAAAAGGCCAATGCTGATAAAGGTATTTCTGTTTTAGGAACAATTGCTTCAATTGCACCATTCGTAGGTTTGTTTGGTACTGTTTGGGGTATTTTCCATGCACTTGTTGCGGTAGGTAAAAGCGGACAAGCAGGTTTGGCTCAAGTGGCTACACCAGTAGGTGAAGCACTTATTATGACAGGTCTTGGTCTTGCAGTTGCGATTCCAGCGGTATTGGCTTATAACATTTGTGTACGTGCAAACCGTGGTCTTGCTCACGACTTGCAAGACCAAGCGCACAGCTTGTTAATTGACACGATGTTGCAGCAAGACTCAACTGTAAAGTCTGATGTTAAAACTGCACAGCAAAGTTACGTTGGAGGTCAAGCTTAATGGCTTTTCAATTGGGTGAAGACCACGATAGTGGCATGAATGAGATGAATCTCATTCCGCTAATCGACATTATGTTGGTGTTAATGATCATCTTTTTGGTCACAGCAACAGTTGCCAACCCATCGATTCCATTAACGCTTCCTAAAACAACTGCTGAAATTATTGATCCACCACCAAAAGCAATTACGATTAGTATCAATGCAAATGGTGAAGTGGCTTGGGATACTCAAGTAATTAGCCTAGATGAGCTTCAAAAACGTTTTCAAGAAGCAGGTCAAGGCGATGTTAAACCAACAGTTCAACTTCGTGCTGATAAAGAGTCGAAGTACGATACTGTTGCTCAGGTAATGTCTCGCGCCAGTGAAGCCGGACTGAGCGATATTGCCTTTGTAAGTGAAAACTAAAATTTAGTTTACTCAATAAAAAAGCAACCAAACTGGTTGCTTTTTTATTGTTCTGATTTATTGATCTTTCATCAGATGCTGGAATTTACTATATAGCTTGAGCAGCTTTGGTGGAATCGCAAAGTTGCAATAACCTTGTGAAGGATTCTTTGCATAGTAATTCTGATGATATTCTTCTGCTGGATAGAATGTCGGAACAGGGGACAGCTCAGTCACAATATCAAGATCGTCATTTTTTAGAGTCTGAATCGTGTGTTCCGCTGCCTGCTTTTGCTCTTCATTATAATAGTAAATAACAGAGCGGTATTGTGTGCCGATATCATTACCTTGGCGATTTAAAGTCGTTGGATCATGAGTCGCGAAGAATACATCGAGTAACTGGGAGTATGTTACTTGCTCTTCATCAAAATCAACCAAGATCACCTCAGCGTGCTGGGTATCTCCTTGACATACTTGCTCGTAGGTAGGGTTAGTCGTGTGCCCACCTGCATAACCACTCGTTACTTTTTCTACACCGCGTATTTGTAAAAATACAGCTTCGACGCACCAAAAACAGCCGCCGCCAAATAATGCCTGTTGCATTGTCTTTCCCTCTATTTCCTGCCTATTACAATAGGGTTTATGTATTTAAAATACAAAGTAAAGCATGTATAAAAAAGTAAAGAAAAGTGCATTACTTATTTCATTTATCTTTAGGTAAACCTTGTCGAACGATTTGAGAGAAGTGTTCACTACTCTGATCTGAAAGCTGTTCAAAATTTTCAGTTCTTGGGTTGATATGCGCAATTTGATACCACTGTTTTAAACTGATATTTTGATTAAGTGCTTTAAGGTCATATAAATAATTAGGTAAGTAACCGGAAGCGATTAGACGATAATCTTTAGGAAGTTCATAGGGGTTAATTGCTTGAACCATATCAAAAATTAAAGTTGTACAGTTACTCGTAAGTGTGTTGTACCACTCAGGCTTTTTGCGTAGCTCATCCGATTTCTTAAGATATTCTAAAAATAGCGCTTTTTGCTCGCTACGCGGCATATTGACTGGGAAATTATAAACCTGCTCTTTGCGGATGTTACTGCGCGTGTAGACAATATCTTTTTCATCAGAAGCAATTAAGCTCAGTTCATATTTTCTAAAAAAACCGCCAATTGCCGAAAACTCTTCAGTCTTTTCTTTACGAATCTCGATTGAGAAGACTAGTGGTTGTTGGTGTGCAAATTCGAAACTTACCAGTGTGTGAGCAATTTGTGGTCCCATCCAGTAAGAAGTAATGATATTTACTCCATTTAACTGGTTGAGGTCAAAAGTGCGGGTTTCCCATCGCACATCATAGGTTCCGTCAGGATGCCAGTTGAAGTTACGAACATTGTGCAAAGTGATCACATCACCGTGCTTTTCGTAACTCAGTATATTGGCAACTTCAGGGTTCCAGTCTCGATCTTGACGTGCAGTAATCGAAAAATACCAAACAAGAGAGCAGACAAACGCTAAAAGATAAATCAGGATATCGGTACGGCGGCTAATAATATGACCTTCAACATATAAGCCAGCCATACTGAGAGCAAAAGCAATCCAGACGCCAATGAGTATGCGGCTGCCTAACCAGCCAAAAGGTTGTTGAACCCAAAGCGCTACACATACCCAAATACTAGAGAACACAATAAACAGCGTGAATAGACTATGTAGCAGCCCAAAAAGTAGAGCAATAATAAATTCACGTGTTCCGATATTGTGCATAGGCATCCATAAAATTATTTTTTATAAGTAGCAAACTCGAATGAAGTTCCTGATTTTTCATCAACTTGCTGTTCACTTGCAGTTTTATGAAACTCACTCGGTATTGTTGGATAATGTGCATCACCTTGCACATCTAAGTCAACATGAGTAAGTTCAAGACGGTCTGCAATCGACAAGGTTTGCTTGAATATCTCGCCGCCACCAATGATGAATAAAGCTTGTTTTTCGGTATTTTTTACATCTTCTAAAGCTGCATTTAAGGCATCTTCAATTGAATACGCAACTTTAACGCCGTCAAATTGCCAGTTAATGTCACGGGTAATCACCCAATTCACACGGTTTGGTAGAGCACGGCCCATAGACTCAAGGGTTTTACGGCCCATCACGACCACACCGCCTTGGGTAATTTCCTTAAAGTGTTTTAAGTCGGCAGAAATATGCCATGGCAACGCATTGCCTTTACCAATACAGTGGTTTTTGTCCATTGCCACAACGTGGACAACTTCTACATTTTGCCATGCCATAATCTTATTCTCTAAACCGTAATCTAATGAAATTTAAGCCGTCGTTATACTGCAACTGGTGCTTTAATTGCCGGATGTGACTCGTAACCTACAATCTCGATATCTTCAAATTTGAAATCAAATAAGTCAGTTATTTCTGGATTTAGTTTCAATTGGCATAGCGGTAAAGGCTCACGTGTCAATTGAAGTTTAGCTTGTTCAAAATGGTTGGCATAAAGATGTGTATCACCACCAGTCCAGACAAAATCACCTACACCTAAACCGCACACTTGAGCAATCATATGGGTGAGTAGAGCATAACTCGCGATGTTAAAAGGCACGCCTAAGAACACGTCAGCACTACGTTGATAAAGCTGGCATGACAACTTGTTGTCTTGTACGAAAAATTGGAAGAGCGTATGGCAAGGCGGTAAGGCAACTTGTCCAGCTTCATTTGGGTTCCAGCCAGAAATAATTAAACGGCGCGAGTTTGGATTGGTCTTAATTTCGTTAATTAACCATTTAATCTGGTCAAAACCATCTTGATTATAAGTACCGTCAGCATTTTTAGTTGCGCCGAAATTACGCCATTGATGACCATAGACTGGTCCAAGTTCATGCTCTGGACGGCCAAAGCGAGCAGTTTGTTCTGCTGTTGCCCATTCGTCCCAAATTGAAACTTTATTGTCTTTTAGGTATTGGACGTTAGTGTCGCCTTTTAAAAACCAAAGCAACTCAATCACAATCGAGCGGAAGTGAACTTTTTTGGTGGTGAGTAAAGGAAAACCTTTAGAGAGATCAAAACGCATTTGATGACCAAATACAGAACGGGTTCCTGTGCCTGTACGGTCGCCTTTGTCACCGCCATTATCAAGGATATGTTGTAGTAGGTCTAAATATGCACGCATAACACTCTCGAGTTCGGATTAATTCCATAAAATAGAAGGGGAGATGGTTTCTGGATCAATAAACCGTGGAAGATAATAACATGGTTTAATGACAGGTAGGAAAGCGAGCAATAGTTTGTAATTAAAATCGTTTAGCGCGATTTTGATAAATCGAGACAAGAAAAAAGCCAATCAGTACAAAGCCTAAAGCTTGTATGAGATGACTCCATTTATGCTGAACAGGGAGCAAATACATCAAAATAATAATGATCAAAATAGGGTAGATTTTGATTAAAAGTCCCAAGCTCGATTTACCTGATGTGTTGTTTGAAAGTTTGGTATTCAAGTAATGCCCAATATGTAAACCAAACCCGAAAATAAGGCTGAGTATTGTATAAATAGGAGATAGGGCCTGAACTTGATTAGCAGCATAAACTGCAACACAAACAACAATAATGAAGATAAGTTTGATGTGACGTGGTGCGTTGTACCAATAAGCCAACATATATTGAGCCTATTTATTAAAAAGTGATTGAGGTGAAAAAATAAAAGCAGCAAGCGCCATAAAAGCGATTCCTTGCACACCCCAGATCAGCAAGTTCGGCATTGTTTTAACAAAAATAAGTGCAAATAACAGTGCGATAGGGATCCAAGTCAGCAGGCGATAAAGTAGGCCAGTTGGATTTTTTTGAGCAAAATGCAATTTAAAATAGCGACAGATTAAAAAAATAACCCCAGTTCCTGTAAACATTAGAATGGTATCTAAAGGCAGTGGTTGGTATTGATATAATCCAATACAGATCAACAGTGTAATAATTAAAATTACTAGTTTTTTAAATGTAGGGACTTGAGTGTTAAACCAGAATTCCAGCATGTCGTATCTTCATTTTTAGGAGAGTAAAAACTGTAGCATAAAAAAGAAAAGAGGAGCCGAAACTCCTCTGATTTATCATATTAACTGTTCTTTTGTGGGCCCCAGTCATAGATTTTCTTTTGGTAGGCATACCACATCATCCAAAGGCCAATCAGCAACATTGGAACGGTGAGGATCTGACCTTTAGTCATCCAGCCAAACAGAATAAAGCCTTGGTCGGCATCTGGTTGACGGAAGAATTCCATTACGAAGCGTGCAACACCGTAGCCCATTAAAAATAGGGCAGAAACCGCCATGCGTGGACGTGGTTTTGAACTAAACCACCACAAGACAATAAATAGAATTAAGCCTTCACAAATTGCTTGATAAATTTGTGATGGATGGCGTACCAGTTGTAATGGATCAGTTGGAAAGATCATACCAAATGGATAATTTGGGTCGGTTACCGCACGACCGTATAACTCTCCACCAATAAAGTTACCAAAGCGCCCAAACATTAAGCCAGTCGGTACACATGGGGCAATAAAGTCGAGGGTTTGGAACCATGTTTTTTGATATTTTTTACACCAAAATAACATCGCAATCATGACGCCTAAGAAGCCGCCATGGAAACTCATACCGCCTGTCCAGACTTGGAATAGCCAAATCGGATTTTCAAGGAATTTATCAAACTCATAGAAAAGGACATAGCCGACACGACCGCCCAGAACGACACCTAAAGCACCGTAAAACACCAGATCGGAAACCATTTCTGATGTCCAGCCATCACGCTGTTTGGCACGGTAGGAAGCAAGCCCCCAAGCACATAAAAATGCCAATAAATACATGAGTCCATACCAATGGACTTGAAGAGGTCCTAGATGTATTGCGACCGGATCGATATTAGGATAGGTCAGCATTGCTGCTCCTTGATCTTACGTTTTGACAGATTGTAGCGGAATGATGTGAAAAATGTTGTACATTCAATGTGTAAAGATAGGGAATAAGAAAAGATGTGTATTGTGGCTTTAGCATGGCATGTTCTGGATGATATGCCCTTATGTCTTATGTCAAATCGGGATGAGTTCTATCATCGACCAACAGCATTGTTACATCAGTGGCAACATACACCGATTATTGCTGGGCAAGATTTACAGTCGGGTGGGACTTGGATGGGCGTTACACCTCAAGGCCGATGGGCTGTCTTGACCAATTTTCGTGATGGACGAGATCAAAAATCATATGAAACTTCTCGGGGGCACTTAGTTCAGGCTTTTTTAGAGTCAGATTTATTGCCGATTCGATTTGCTCAACAATTAGAACAGCAGCAACAGAACTTTGCTGGCTTTAACCTGTTTATGGGAAATGCTGATCAAGCGGTTTATATGAGTAACCGTGGTGAAGCCCCGCAAGTATTAGCAAATGGTGTTTATGTGGTTTCAAATGGTTTGATGTCTGAACATTGGGAAAAAACCAGACATTTAAGAACACGTTTTACGCAAGAGTTTTTGCCTATGCTTCAGCACCAGACGGAAGAGTTAACTTTGCAACATGCTGCATGGGATATTCTTGAAGATGAACGTAAGGTCACAACTGCATTATTACCCAATACGGGCATTCAGCCAGAAATGGAAGAGTTATTGTCATCGACTTTTATTCAAAGCCCCGTGTATGGCACACGTTGTTCAAACTTTCTAAGAATGACCAATAATGAATCGCTTTGGCTGGAAAAGACTCAGCAAGGCGAGCATAGTGGGCAAATTGTTCAGCAGCAGGTTCTCTTAAATCGATGATAATAAAAATGCCGATCAATCGACCGGCATTTATAGTTATAAACGAATTAACCCGCGATCACACCGCCATCTTTACGGGTAATCACAACAGTTGCTGAGCGTGGGCGCGCAGTTTTGTTACTTGGATCTTTCTGGGTTGCTGGCCAGTTACTTTCTGGTGTCGCGTAACTTGCAGAATCTTCACCAGGGTGTTGAACATTAATGAAAATTGCTTTGTAGTCAGGTGTCATCGCAATACCTGTAATCTCACATTGCTTAGGCCCCACCAAGAAACGGCGCAAAGTTGAGTCTGTAACTTTAGCACCCACTAAAGTTTGCTGACCATTTGAAGTAGTTGCAGGAGCACCATCTCCAATCTGGCCTGGTAGCGCAGCAAGCATCATACAATTAGTGACATCAGTGTATGCGCCATCATCTGTTTGAATCCAAAGTACGCCACGTGGGTCAAACCACATACCGTCTGGAGATGACAAATCATTGTTGTCTGTTAAACCAGATAAGTTGATGTTTGAAGCCATAGATGCTTCAGCACCAAATAGATAAATATCCCACTTGAAGGTTTCAGCAGTCGTTTTGTCATCAGTTTCTTTAAAACGGATAATATGACCGTTAACGTTACCCTTTTGCTCTTTAGTGCCGTTGTAGAGGTCTGTGTAGTTACGTGGGTTTGCAGCATCGGTTGCGTAATCTTTACCACGATTTGAGTTGTTGGTTAGGGTAACATAAACTTCGCCGTTCACTGGGTTGACCGTACACCATTCTGGGCGGTCCATTTTTGTAGCACCGACTGAGTCGCCAGCCAAACGTGCAAATGTGACAACGTCCGCTTGAGATTTAAATGGGTAGGTCGTGTTGCTTTCATTTAAGCCATTTTTGCCATAGGCAAGTTCAATCCATTGACCTGAACCATCGTTATTAAACTTGGCAACATACAATTTACCTGCGTTCATGTATTTGTCGCCAGCCGCATAACCACGATTTACATCTTTGACATCCCACACTGCGGTAGAGACGAATTTATAGATGTACTCACCGCGAGAATCATCGCCCATATAAAATGCTAATGGTTGACCTGCTACGGCACGACAAGCACTATCTTCATGTGCAAAACGTCCCAATGAGGTACGTTTAACCGGATTTAGGCGAACATCAAACGGATCAATCTCGACCATCCAACCAAATGTATTTGGACCGTTACGATAATCTTGGGTAGCTTGTGCAGCTTTTACGTCGGCATTCCAGCGGTCATATAAGTCTTGTGACTCTACTTGACCAATTGCTGTTTCCCAGCCATAACGTGAGCCAGATCCTGCTTTTAAGCCATAGCGTTTCAGTGCAATAATTTCTTCTGGAGTACGTAATGCGTCATCAGTCGTACTACGAGCAAAGTAACCAATAAAGTTTTCTTCAGTAGTTAAGTATGTGCCCCAAGGCGTATAACCGTTACCGCAGTTATTATGGGTACCACGTGTTTTACGAGCAGTCGGGGAGAAGCGAGTTGCAAGCAAGGCAGAACCAGCTGCAGCACCTGCAAAATCCATTTCTGTTGATGCTGTAATACGGCGGTTAAAAATAGAATTTTTATCAATTGTTACTTTTTGAGTTGCAGCATCTTTTTTGATGTAAACAATAGAAACGCCATGCGCATTGGTTTCACGAATGACCTCATCTTCAGGGCGGCGTCCATCAACTTTTGTTGGGCCTTTTGGGTGAAGGAAAGTTTGATTGATATATTCGTGATTCATGACCAACAAACCTTCAGCTGAAACACTTTCGTCAAAGCGGTTTGTTGAAGTATTTAAGCCAAAATAATGCATACCATCATGACAGTCACCTGAACGGAACTGGAAGCTTGGGCCAGATGGAATATTATTATCGTCCCATTCGCCAAAATTAGGGTTGATTGAATCACCCAAAGCAAAAATGACATTCGCTTCATAACCTTCAGGTACAGTCACGATGTCGTTATGGTTTTTCGCAACTGCGGTAAAAGTTAATTTTTCTGGTTTTTTATTTGGATCTACAGGTGTGGTTCCACCGTTGTTAGAACCTGAATCATCATCGCTATCATTACAGCCTGTTAATGTAGAGGCTAAAGTTAACGCTACAGCACCACTTGCTGCTTTAGTAATTAAACTACGGCGACTGATGTGTTGTTCTAAAATGTCGCGGAAGTGGATATTGTCAGAAGTATTATTATCCAATTCTTGGTCTTCATGATATGGCGTCAGCTCTGTCATGGGAAATTCCTAAGTAAATAAAGAGATTGTTCTAAAATTCTTCATGAGCTTAGTTTGTGAATGTGACGAGGCGTTGACGTTTTGATGATAAGTTAATGAAAAGTTCTGTAATTTTTCATTTAATTTTCATAAAAATTAAAAGTTGAATGTAAAAATATTAAAGCTGACCTTAGCCAGCTTTAATATTTAGAGAGATTATGAAAAATTATTTAGTTGTGACTGAAGGGGCAATTGGGTCAGCTGTAATATAGCCGACGTTAGCACTATAACCATTGTTGTAATTTTGGTTAATTAATGCCTTAACATCCTCAGGTACACTACTACTGTCGCCTGGATGTTGGAAGTTGCTCATGATGTAAGTCCAACCATTGATTGAATCTACAGCATGTAAACCTGTTGACTCTGCACCTGCAGGTGTAGAAAGCAGTCGTGTTAATTCTTTGGTATCTACATTGTATGCCCACAAGAAGTTGTTCACGTGGTTACCTGAGTCTTCACCAATGAATAATGTACGTAAAGTTTCAGAGAACTTCAGATTGTCTGGGCTAGCAATTTTTTCTGGATTCGCTGTATTACCTAAACTATCTTTCGCAGCAAGATCTTCACCCATGAGTAGCATATATGAGTAAAGAGGAACCCACTCGCTATTGATTGCGCTACCTTCGTTGTCTGTAAAGCTATTACCTAACTTGTGTGCAAGCACGCCACCAGCAGTAATCTTTTTAGAGAACGCGACATTATGTCCAGCGACATAACCTTTACCGCCAATGACCATTGAATCTTGAATATTAGCTAAAGCAGAGTAAGCAACTTTATCTTTAATATTTACGTTAGTACCTTCCATCTTGGTGAACGCCATACTTGCACCTTTTAGTGCTGCATAACGATGTGTTTCCAAGAAAGCTGCTGCTTTTTCCATGCCTGGTTTAAGTTTGACCCAAAGCTGTTTCTTTGCCAAAGTGATTTCAGTATAGCTCGCATCATTTGGATTGGTTGTTAAACTTTCCATGATGTCAGTTGACTTAATCCCACCAGCAACTAAATCCTCAATTTCTTTACTAGTCGCATGGCCAAGTTTGATCCATTGAATGCTAGCAGTTGAGGTTTCAGTTAGGGTATTAATGTATTTAGCAACATAGAGCGTACCTGCCGATAAATCTTTTTCTTTATCTGCAACGAACATGAAGAAGCCACCGTTGGTGTAGTCATCTCCCATAAGTGCTGTACGGTTGTCTGGCATAACATGGATAAGTTCGTGAGAAATACGACCTAAACAATAGTGCTTTTTAATGCTACCAGTACCATCAAGGTTAACTGTTACTTCTGGTAAATGACCGTAGTTATATGGGTTTGCTTTAGTTTCATCACCAAAGAAGTATTTACCAAGATATTTTGGATCTGTACCGCCAATACCTTGATTGAATGCATCTGGCTCATATTCTTCACTCGATAAGTGAGTGTTCCAAGGCGATAAACTTGCACCACAAGTGATCCATAAGCCATGAACAGGAGCAGTATCAACATTGAAGTATTTTTTAAGCTCTAAGTGACCTGTTTTCGGGTCTTGATCTAAAGTCAAAATTGCGATTGGAGAAGGTAGTTGACCGTAAGTGTCGCCGCCTGCTTGGTCTTTAGAGTTATATTCAAATTGAACAACATGGAACACAGGGTTTGCTACGCCTTCAACTTTCGCACCTTCTAATTGAATTAAAGACGAACCATCTGGACAGTCAGAAAAGAACTGACGTTCTTTACCAGCAACCGACTTATCCATAATTGGATTGCCGTTAACATCAAAATAACCACCCGCGATAATAGTTCCACCACCGTGCTTTGGTACGCTATCGCCTGTTTTAAAGAAAGGTTTATAAGCAAGTTGGTATTCAGTACTGGTTGAGTTTTCCCAGTCAATTTTTAATTTAGAATTCACTAAAGTTGTTGCGCGATCTGCTGCAGTCGTAGGCGCAGACATTGCTGTGAATTTTGCATTTTTAAATTTGCTTGGCTGTGGTGTTGGAGTGACTACTGAGCTGTCATCACTATCATTACAACCTGCTAATGTTGCTGCCGTAGCCATCGCTCCTAATGGTAGAAAAGGAATCCCCGAAAACCATTTTAAAATTTCGCGACGCGTTGGTTGAGTAGAAGCAGTTGTCATAAGAAATCCGTAAATTTTGTGGGTATATTTGTTGAGTTGATTCTATGGACTGAAAATGACACTTTTCTTACATTTTTAAGTCACTTTGAAGACAGTTTATTGCTTTGTAGATTAAAAAGTGTTCTACATAAAAAAGCCTGAACTTGTAGGCTCAGGCTTTTTCTTAGAAATTATTTCATTCAGCAGGATGGGCTTTTCTTTTCTCAAGAATTTTACCAAAGAGCAGGCCGAGCTCAAAAAGCAACCACATTGGAATTGCTAACATCACCATTGAAATTGCATCTGGCGGTGTAATAAACATTGCAACGAAAAAGCATCCTACAATGATAAAACGTCGCTTTTCAGCAAGGCTTTTTGTATTTACCACACCGATTAAAATAAGGAGGAGCGTCGCGATTGGAATTTCAAAAGTCAGTCCAAATACTAAAAATAACTTTAAGCAGAAGCTTAGGTAGCTATTAATATCCGTCATCGGTGCAACAGTTTCAGGCGATACACTAATAAAGAAATGTAAAATTGCCGGAAGAGTAATGTAGTATGCAAAAGCAACACCCGCATAAAACAAGACAATACTACCGATGAGTAATGGTAGTGCTAAATGACGTTCTTTTTGATACAGCGCTGGACGAACAAATGACCAGATTTCATACAGAATAAATGGCATTGCCAGCACAAGTGCGACAAATAAATTGAGTTTAAAAGGCGCCATGAATGTTGCAGTGACATCGGTTGCAATCATTGACGAGGAGGTTGGAAGTTGCAGCCTCAAAGGTTCGGATAGTAATTGGTAAGTATTATTTCTAAATGGTAATAAGCAAAAAAATAAAAATAAGGTTACTCCGACAATCCTAAATAAATGACGTCGTAAAACGACCAAATGGCTCATGATTGGCATTTGGTCTAAATTTTCCTGATTATTTACAGTGGTTGAAGGCAGTTGGTTCATACGGCAATCTTCAATTTAACAGGTGATGTCTCTGAAATATCAGTTGATGATACTAAAGGCATAAATTTTCTAATGTATGGGACTTTATAATGGCCTGATATAGGAAGACATATCCGAATAGGTTGGGGCACTGATTTGGTTGCCTCAGCCTTAT
This sequence comes from Acinetobacter sp. 22301, assembly GCF_052045285.1. Classification (NCBI taxonomy): domain Bacteria; kingdom Pseudomonadati; phylum Pseudomonadota; class Gammaproteobacteria; order Moraxellales; family Moraxellaceae; genus Acinetobacter; species Acinetobacter sp. 22301. Next base: position 205,956 of record NZ_JBQEOR010000003.1, read on the forward strand.
CTATATTTTCAGAAATATTCTGCTTTTGAATTTCTTCAAGCTGTTGTTGTACTTTACGTTCTAGTGCTTCAATGCGGTTGAGTTCTTCTTGCATTTCTTTTCGAAACTCAGAAAGACGCAACTCTTGATCAATCTCATTTTGCAAATTGGTAATATAACGTTTTAGGCGAACATACCAACGACCAGCAAAGCGTGCAGCTTCTGGAAGTTTATCCGGACCTAAAACTAAAATTGCAATAATTGCAAAACAGAGTAGCTCTGTCATTCCTACATCAAGCATGGTCGAAAACCTTTAGCTTTTTACTGATGTGCTGTCAGGTGTTTTGACTTGGGCATCAATTGTACGTGGAGTATTAAGAGCAGTAGTCTCATCTTCTTCACGAACTGATTTTTTAAAGTCTTTTACTGCACCACCTACGTCTTTACCGATATTTTTTAATTTAGACGTACCGAATAATAAAATAACGACAATTGCAAAAATAACGACATGCCAAATAGATAAACCGGCCATGATCTTATACCTCTTTTCAGTTTGCTTTATATCAACAGGTTGCCATGACAGGAATGTGACATTTATATGTCATTTTTAAGACAATGAATGACTGTCAAAACCTAAAAAGTTCATTTTATAAACTGAATATCTTCTTTTTTTATTTATACATAGTTTGAAAAGAGTCACTTAAATTACTTGAAATGGAGAGTACATTTCATTTTGAAAAGGTGTAGCATAGCAAGCTGGTTTTAATGAGCAAGAGGAGAGAGCGTGGCGCTACTACTGCCTGTATTGGCATTTATCACAGGACTTCTACTTGCTCAGACTTCCATTGCAGAAACCATAAAACCTATTCTTTCAGCTTGGCTTGCCCGCTTACTAATTCCGATTGTGATTATTTACAACATGGTATTTTATCAGCCAGGTAGTTTGAGTTTGATGCTGTTTAGCTTCGGTTCAGCATTTCTTATTTTCTTTGCCTATTTAGCTCTATTTAAAGACAGATTATTAGCGCTTTGCGTGAGTTATACCAACATGGGGTGGCTTGGCTTTCCCTTTGCCATGGCTTTATTTGGCCCTGATGCTACGGCTCCTATTGTAGCTTTATATATTGGTATGTCTCTTTTTGGAAATGCATGGGCTGTTACTGCAGTCACCACTGCACCACAAAGTAAGCTCAACATATTAAAAAAGGTTTTAACTTCTCCACCGTGTATTTCAATATTTTGTGCACTTTTACTTAGGTCGTTAGGTGCTCAACATATCGAGTATCCTGCTATACATTGGGTATATGAAGTTGCCAAGTTTGTCATGACTTTTGCTGGTATGTGTGTGCTGGGAATGTGGCTACGCCGTACCCGAGTGCATTTAAAAGACTTAATTTACAGTACAAAAGCTCAAGCATTTAAAGTAGTGTGCGGGTTTATTCTTTGTGGCTTAGCTTATAGATTTTTACCCATTCCAAATATCAGTCAGCAAATTGGAGTGATGTTTTTAATGTTCTGTCTGCCGCCAGCAGCCAATATTGTAGCGTTAGAAACACATTATCAAGGGACGGGAAGATCGGCGGCTTATATTGCTTCAGGGACGATTGTGAGTTGTGTTTTTATTGCGATTTATGCGGTATTTTTGCATTTTTATTTCTAAGGACGATGGTTAGACCAGACGGCCTTTGAATAGTGGTTATATGCTTATTTTGTGTATGTAGGCAATATTTACTTTTGTTTCGTCAAAAGTAACAAAACCATTTGTCGAACTAACGACACATCCTTGATGTCGCAGTTCGACAGGCGACATCCATGTCGCCTAGCACGATAGCAAGTGGCTTTAACGTTAAACTAAAACCGATATGAAGTTTTACTTCTGTAAGCTCTCTTTAAATAACTGCATCGCTTGCCCACGATGACTAATCTTATTCTTGTCTTCTTTAGACAATTCAGCGCTAGACACTTGTAGCTCAGGCAACCAGAACAATGGGTCATAACCAAAGCCATTTTCACCACGTGCAGCTTCTAAAATTTCGCCGTGCCAAATGCCTTGGAAAATTTGTGGTAAAGGATCTTCAGCATGAGTAACTAAAGCAAGTACGCACACAAACATACCTTCAATTACTTCACCATTCTTACGGTAGGGTAAAAGGTCATTTAATAATTTGGCATTGTTGGCTGCATCGTCACCATGTTCTCCAGCATAGCGTGCTGAATAAATACCAGGTGCGCCGCCTAAGACTGGTACACAAATACCAGAGTCGTCAGCCATAGCAGGTTTACCTGAAATTTTAGAGGCATGACGAGCTTTAATAATGGCATTTTCAATAAAGCTTAAACCATCTTCAATTGCATCAGGAATATTAAGGCGACCTTGAGGAATAATTTCTACTGGTAACTTAAGCTGTTCAAAAAGTTTTTCAAACTCTGCGACTTTACCTTTGTTATTGCTGGCAAGAACTAAACTGCCCTGATCAAACCAATGTGGGGTAGACATAATAAAACCAAACTTTATAGCTAATATCGAACGTGAGTTATGTTACGTGTTTTTTAAGAGGGGATATAGAGGGAAATAAATAGAATATAAAATGGGACAACCTAAACTAAAGCCACCTTGTAGAGCATACAAGGTGGCTTTAGTCGAGTAAGGTTTTTTACGGATGAACCGTTATTATTGTGCTTGAATCCATTTGTCCGCACGGTCACGTGCTGTACGGATTTGTTCTTGAGTTAAGTTTGCTGCTAGAGCAGTTTTCTTACCTTCAGATAAGCTAATCACTTTATTGTCGAGCATGCCATCACGAGTTGAAAGCTCATACCATTGGTAAGCACCAACGTAGTTTTTCTTTTGCTCTTCCATCATCGCAAGGTTATAGCTTGCACGGTTATCACCATTGCTTGCTGCTTTTTCAAAGTATTTACGAGCCATAGACTCATCTTTTTTAACACCAATACCATCGGCATACATGCGGCCTACGTTTAATTGTGCTGGCGATAAACCTTGATCCGCTGCTGCTTTAAACCATGCGAAAGCCTGTTTGTCATCTTTTGCTACATCTTTACCATATTGATAGTGTGTACCAAGATAAAACTGTGCGCCTGCTTGACCAGCTTTTGCTGCTTTCTGAAGATCGTTAATCCCCATTGTTGAAAAACGTGCAGCCTGACTCGCAACCGATTGTGGCTGGGCGATATAATCTGCATGAGCCTGCATACTTAGCAGTCCTGCAAATAGTGTGCTAAATAATGTCTTTTTCATAGTGCACTCACTCGATAAATAGCGACTTCACCAAACAAATTAGGAACATGTTTGCTTAACAGGCTTCCCTGCTGATTTCCATTGACGGCGAGTCGATTAATAATTTGTATCTGATTTTCAGCACATAGTGCTTCGAAATCTTTAAATGTACATAAATGAATGTTGGGGGTGTTATACCACATATATGGTAGAGCATCCGATACAGGCATCATTCCTTTTAATGCAAGAAAAGAGCGAGTCTTCCAATGTGCAAAGTTTGGAAAAGTAATAATTGCCTGCTTACCCACACGCACCATGTCTCTTAATAAAACATCGGGTGCATCTACGGCTTGCAAAGCTTGTGCCATAACCACATAGTCAAAGGACTGGTCTGCAAAGCGGCTTAAGCCGAGATTCAAATCTTGTTGAATAATATTTAACCCGCGACTGACGGCAATTGCAATCTTTTCTTGATCAATTTCTAAACCATAAGCACGAATTTGATGCTTTTGGCTCATATGAGCGAGTAATTCACCGTCACCACACCCTAAATCGAGTACGCTTGAGCCGGGTTTAATCCACTTTTCTGCCAGTTGTTGATCAATACGCATTAGCTTGCCTCCAGTGACGTCGATTTCAAGTGTTCTTCACCGCCTAAGAAAGCGCGCATGGTTTTGACATACAGTGGAATCGGGAATAAGAAGGAGTCATGACCTTGTTCAGCATCAATGTCGAGATAACTTACAGGCTTATGATTGGTAATAAGCGCATCTACAATTTCTTGTGAGCGACTTGGTGCAAAACGCCAGTCAGTTGTAAATGAGACAATCAAGAACTGACATTTAGTTTTGCCCATTGCTTCAGTTAAAGAATGGCCGTATTCACGAGATGGGTCAAAGTAATCTAAAGCTTTAGTCATGATCAGATAGGTATTGGCATCAAAGTTACGGCTGAACTGTTCACCTTGATAACGTAGATAGCTTTCGACCTGAAACTCGACATCAAAACCGTACATAAATTTGCCAGATTTTAAATCACGGCCAAATTTTTGTTTCATGGCTTCTTCTGAAAGATAGGTGATATGACCTACCATGCGAGCCAGAATTAGTCCGCGTTTCGGATAACTATCATTTTCTAAATAACGGCCATGATGGAAATCTGGATCAGACAAGATTGACTGACGAGCAACCTCATTAAATGCAATATTTTGTGCTGAAAGCTTTGGTGCACTGGCAATAATCACACATTTTTGTAGGCGGTCAGGGTAGTCTACGGACCATTGTAGTGCTTGCATGCCTCCTAATGATCCACCGACCACTGCATACCAGACATCTACACCCAAACGGTCAGAAAGCATGGCCTGAGTTTTAACCCAGTCGCGTACCGTTACTAATGGGAAATCAGGTCCATAAGGGCGATTGTCATTTTCAGGATTTGGTGAGGTCGGGCCAGTTGAGCCATTACAGCCACCAATATTATTTAGCGAAACTACAAAAAACTTATTCGTATCAATTGCCTTACCCGGGCCAATACAACTATCCCACCATCCAGCTTTTTTATCATCTTCGTGGTGATAACCCGCTGCATGATGATGTCCGGAAAGAGCATGACAGATTAAAATTGCATTTGATTTATCAGCATTTAAAGTGCCGTAAGTTTCGACCATTAGTTCAAAACGTGGCAAAACACGATCACATTCAAGGTGTAATGGTTCTTCAAATTGGAACTTTTGCGGAGTGACTAACCCCACTGAATCAGCTGGAAAAGACACGGGAACATTTCGCCTTTTAAATCTTTCAGGAATAAAAAGAAAGGATACCAAGCTAGGTATCCTTTCCAAAGTCTTTTTTTTAATTAAACAGCGGCAGCAACAACCTGATCTGTACTTAAAACACCTTGATCAATCAAACGGTTGGTACACGCAATAATTGCTTCGATTGACGAGGTGACTGTATTGTCATGAACACCAGCACCAAATGAACCTTTACCTGTACCTTTTACTTGAAGTTCAATTAAGGTTAATGCTTTCGCATTTGCACCTGAACTAATACTACGTTCTTCATAGTTCAATACGTCAATTGGTAATTGAAGTGCATTTAAGAACGCAGAGATTGGCCCGTTACCTTCACCACGAAGTTGTTGTGTTTCACCTTCGACATCAATATCAAGTTCGATAATCTGAGTACCATTAATGTCAGATAACTTGTAGTGTTTGACTGTGTAATGATGATTCTTCACATCAACATACGCATCTTTAAATAACGTCCAGATTTCTTTAGCGTTAATTTCTGTACCGTTCTCATCAGCATATTGTTGAACAACCTGACTGAATTCGATTTGCAAACGACGTGGTAATACAACGTTGTAGTTTGATTCTAATAAATAAGCGATACCACCTTTACCAGACTGACTATTTACACGAATTACAGCATCGTAGTCACGGCCCAAATCTTTCGGGTCGATTGGTAAGTAAGGCATATCCCAGATTTCTTCGTTTTTCTGGTACTCGAAGCCTTTTTTGATCGCATCCTGATGTGAACCAGAGAATGCAGTAAATACCAAGTCACCTGCATATGGATGACGAGGGTGTACAGGTAAACCAGTACATTCTTCAACCGTTGCAATCACTTCATTAATATTAGAAAAATCTAACTCTGGCGCGACACCTTGGGTATACATGTTCAATGCAATTGCTGCAACGTCAACGTTACCTGTACGTTCACCATTACCGAACACACAGCCTTCAACACGGTCAGCACCTGCCATAATGGCAAGTTCTGATGCAGCAATACCACAGCCGCGGTCATTGTGGCAGTGAACAGAAATAATTACACCATCACGACGTGCCAAATTACGATGCATCCATTCAATTTGGTCTGCATAAACATTTGGTGTAGAAACCTCGACAGTCGCTGGCAAGTTTAAAATAACTTTATGATCTGGACGTGCATCCCAGATTTCTGTGACGGCATCACAGACATCTTTAGCCACTTCCAATTCAGTTGCAGAGAAACATTCTGGGCTGTATTGGAAAATCCAGTCTGTTTGAGGATATTGAGCTGCATACTCTTTAACTTTTTGAGCAGCATTAATTGCTAATTGTTTTGCGCCATCAACATCTACATTCAACACCTTTTGACGGAAGGTTGGAGAGTTCGAGTTATAAATATGTACAATCGCTCGTTTAGCGCCTGCCAAAGATTCAAAAGTACGTTCAATTAAATGGTCACGTGCTTGAACCAAAACTTCAATGTATACGTCATCAGGAATATGATTTTCTTCGATCAACATACGAGTAAAATCGAAGTCAATTTGAGATGCAGAAGGGAAACCGATTTCAATATGTTTAAAACCGATTTTCACAAGCATTTTGAACATTTTAAATTTTTGTTCCATGTTCATCGGTTCAAAAATTGCTTGGTTACCGTCACGTAAATCCGTACTCATCCAGATTGGCGCTTTTGTAATTTCGTTATTTGGCCATTGGCGATCTGGTAAATCCACACGCTGGTACATACGGCGGTATTTTTTGCTAGGGTCAGCCAACATCATGAGAAAACTCCTTGTCTCGTAGCGCGGTTGCTCTGGATATATTTAAAAGGCAACGTCTCTACTTAATATATGGTATCTAATTCAGAAAAATTAAAGGGAATTTCAAAGTGCTGCTTTAAAAAGCAGACAAAATTTTTATACGCGCGCTTGGCGCAGCATCAGGAGTTGCAGATGATGTCTTGCTTGAGTAGGCGGGGCAAACAAGTAATTCGTTTTCATCTCTAGACCGTAGAATAATAAGTTTGATGGTTTGCGGGGGTAATCTTGATATTTAGATATATCACATCTAAACAATGATTACACCTTGTGCAAAATTCTTATCATAATTTTAGTTAAATAGTTTAGAAAATAATTTTCTAATTTTGCGCTATTTTATTTTTTATGGAAAATTATTTTCATATTCTTGCCTTTTTAAGGAAAAAAAGTTTGTTAAGAATTAAAAAGGCAAAAATAAATATAGTTACAGTTCTGACCACATACGAATTAAATTATGATAAATGTTGGTGAGCTTCATGACTTCTGGGTAGTTATCGCCGTGTGATTTGCGTAGTTCTCGAATGCTCTCATCAAGATTAAATAAGAGATGGCGTTTACTATCGTCTCGAACCAGACTTTGTACCCAGAAAAAAGAAGCAAAACGAGTACCAGAGGTAATACTGCTGACTTCATGTAGGCTAGTAGAAGGGTAGAGCACCACATCACCTGCCGGTAATTTGACTTCGTGATAACCATAAGTGTCTTCAATCACTAGGTCACCACCTTCATATTCATCTGGTTCACTTAAAAATAATGTACAAGATAAATCAGTGCGTAGCTGTTCAGAAGTTCCACGGATAAGGCGAATCGAGTTATCTACATGGAAACCAAAGCTTTCATGTTCATCATAACGATTAAAAAGCGGTGGAATAATTTTGTGGGGTAGGGCTGCGGCCTGAAACACTGGATTTTGCCAAATTGCTTTGATGACAAGTTCACTTAAATGATGAGTAAGTGGGTCCTCTTCTGAGAGTTGCTGATTTCTTTTCACTGAAGCAGACAAGGTGCCGGCAGTCACTTTCCCACCTACCCAATTGGCGTCCTCCATGAGCTTACGAAACTCGGCAACTTGCTCTTTGCTTAAAACACTGGGGATATGATGAATCACGGCAAACACCTTTTAAGATATATTCTATTTGTAAAAATAGCCTCATGATGAGGCTATTTTATAGAAAACTAAATGAAATCCATAAAAATATTATGGGATTTAGGATTAATATTTAAAGTTAATTGCTAACACTGCGTTACGACCTTCACCCTCATTTGCATAATGAGCTGCATGGGCACTAGTAAAGTAACGTTTGTCAGAAATATTATTAACATTTAATTGTAGATCTACATTTTCATCAACTTTATACTGAACCATTGCATTGTAAATAGTGAATGCAGGTAAGATTTTGGTTGAAGTCAATGCGGTATTTGGATTTGTGTTTGCATACACTTGGTCACGGTATTGTGCACCTGCGCCTACGGTTAGTTTTGGTAGAACTTTATAAGTGGTCCATAAGCTTGCACTATTTTTTGCAACGAATGGTAGAGGTTTGCCTTCTTGAGCAACAGCATTGTAGGCAGCTTTTTCAACTTCACTATCAAGATAGCTATAACCTACAGCCATTTCCCATTTATCGGTAATATGACCAGTTAAACCAAGCTCAAAACCATCAACTTTACTTTCACCAGCATTGGTTGTGGTGTTTGCATCAACTGCAATACGCGTATTTTGCTTTTCGGTACGGAAAATTGCGGCTGTAACATTCGCGCGATTTTCCCAAAGGCTCCATTTTGTTCCCACTTCATAAGTACGAGCTTTTTCTGGATCTAAAGCCTGATTCGATGCAGACAGGCCATCAATATCAGCATCCATACCTACTGGGTTAGCAGCGGTAGCATAGCTTGCATAAATACTGCCATGTTCAGTTGGACGGAATACTACGCCAGCTTGATACGAGAAGAAATCAGAGTCATTGGTATACACAGTTCCAGCAGGCGTAGTAGTGCTGCCACTTACGTAGTCCTTATTGAACTTTAACTCTGAATCGAATTTATCCCAACGCGCACCTAAATTGAGCAACCAGTATTTATTGAATTCAATGCTATCTAAAGCATAAATAGATACTGTTTCATTGGTTGATGTTCTTTGTTTTGGATTCGTTGTTAATGAACCTAACCATGGAGCATTCCCAGATGGATTTGTTAAACTGGTACACCACCCATCATTATTTTTACACGTATTATCAAAGCCAGTTGTCGTTGTTCCCTTATAACCAGGGTAGATGATGTTATATGAGCCACGCTCAGTCTCTTCACGACTATATTCAGCACCTACATTAAAACTATGTGTAAGCTGACCAGTTTTAAGTTTCCCGGCTAAAGATAGTTGATCTGTGAACGCTTCTGTTTCACGAATAGATTGTGTAACACGGCGCCAAACTTGATTTTTATAAATGTTGCTCTTAGAGTCATCTGGGTTAGTGTAGATATAGTCTGCTTTAGAGCGGCTATAGCTTGCTGTGTTACTAAGTGTTAGATCATCATTAAAGTCATGTTCTAACTTCAATGAGCCAATATGGTTTTCGCGTTTGTCGAAATCACGCGCTTTCCAACCATAATATGCTCCTTGCTTAACAGTGACAGGCTTACCATCTCCTTTTTCTGCACCAGCAGGAACATTTGATTTCGGTGTACCATCATTATTAACAAGGTTTGGGTTATTGAATGGAATACCTGAATCAGGTTCATCATTACTTTTTAAGAAGTAATAGCTTAATGTAGCTCGGTTTGCAGAACCTAAGCCGAGCGCTAGGCTCGGTGCAATACCAACACGAGCGTATTCGGCTCCATTACTTTGACCAGGTTTGTCATTTTCATGGCCCATAACAACAACACGGCCAGCAACACCATTGCCAAAGTCTTTGTTGGCATCAAGCTGAATATGACGGTAGTTGTCTGTACCACCCGCAACAGATCCTTGATAAACATTACCTTCATGGGCAATTTTTGGAATAAGGTTAATGCTGCCACCAATCCCGCTTCCCCCAGTTAAAGCAGAGCTTGAGCCCTTGATGACTTCAACTTGTTCAATCGCAAACATGTCACGAGTTTGAGCTGTTGCATTACGAACACCATCAACATAAATAGAAGATTGGCCGTTATAACCACGAATATAAGGAATATCTGTATATGGAACGCCGCCTTCACCAGCACCAAGTGTAATACCTGGTTCATTGCGTAGAGCTTCGAGTAGGGTATTTGAATTCGTTTCTTGAAGTAGCTTTTGGGAAAGAATTGACACCGATTTTGGCGTATCTTTTAGCGGAGCTACAAATTTCGCGTTCGCAGACTGATCTATTTTCAATGATTCTGCTTGATTTGCTTCAGCATGCACATTAATAGTTTTTAATACTTCAACTTGTTCTTGTGCGATAGCAGCGGTTGCTATCACAGAGAGAGAAGAAGCAATTGCAGACGATACAATTTTCTTGCGGGTTTTGATGAAAGACATAATTTCAGGACTTTAAATCATAAAGGTTATGCGAATAATAATAATTCTTATTTATATGTACAGTTTGTGTTAATTGGATTTGTCGATAGAATTGTGAAGGAAATGTGAAAGGTTGGATGGGTTTTAGTATTAAAAAATAGCTAATTATTTGATTGTGTTTAATTGTTTTAAAAAGCGATAAATTTATGAAAAATGATTGTAAATTTAGATTTATAAAGAATAACTAAAAAATTAGTTTTACTTAAGTACTTATGAAAAATATTTAAAGAATCATAAAATTACTGTGAAATTTACTAGAATAATGTCCTTCACTTACATGAAGTGATCGGTTAATTTTGTATATCTTGAAAGTTGTCATATAATACAGCACTTTTTTAAAAACTGTTCCTACTAACTAATTTTTATCGAGGAAGCCATGCAAGTAACGACTGAAGCGGTTTCGGGCGTTGCCCGTCGTTTAAATGTGTCTGTACCGACGAGCCGTATTAACGAGCAATTTGAAGCTCGTTTGAAGCGCACTGCCAAAACTGTGAAGATCAACGGCTTCCGTCCAGGTAAAGTACCTGAAAACGTTGTTCGTCGCGAATACGGTGCAAGCATTTATCAAGAAGTTGTAAATGACATCATTCGTGATAGCGTTTTTGAAGCAATTCAACAAGAAAAAATCAATGCGGTAGGTATGCCGAACATTGAGAAAGTTGAACATAAAGAAGACGCTTTAGTTTTTGAAGCAACTGTAGAAGTTTATCCAGAAGTTGAAGTAAAAGCATTTGACGGCTTAGAAGTTGAACGTAAATCAGCTGAAATCAAAGACGCTGACGTTGACGCTATGATCGAAAACTTGCAAAAACAACGTCAAACTTGGGCTGTAACCAAGGGTATGGCGAAAAAAGACATGCAAGTGACTTTTGACTTTGAAGGCACTATCGATGGTGAGAAGTTTGAAGGCGGTTCTGCTGAAGACTTTAAACTTGTGTTAGGTTCAGGTCGTATGATCCCTGGATTCGAAGATGGCATCATTGGCATGAAAGCTGGTGAAGAGAAAGTAATTGACGTTACTTTCCCTGAAGATTACCAAGCTGAAAACTTGGCTGGTAAAGCAGCTCAGTTCAAAATCACTGTGAAGCAAGTTGAAAAATCTAAACTTCCAGAAATTGATGCTGAATTCTTAAAAATCTTCGGTGTAACTGAAGAGGAAGGCGTTGAGAAGTTAAAAGCTGACGTTCGTAAGAATATGGAACGTGAAGTTCGCAATGGTTTACGTAACCAAGTTAAACAAGCTGCTTTTGATGCTCTTGTTGCTGCGAATGAAGTTGAAGTTCCAACTGCAATGGTTGCTCAAGAAATTGACCGTCAACGTCAACAAATGGTTCAACAGTTCACTCAACAATTTGGTGGTGCAGGCGCGCAATCTTTTGACAAGAGCATGCTTCCTGACGAATTGTTCAAAGAACAAGCAGAGCGTTCTGTTAAGCTTGGCGTATTGGTAAGCAAAGTTTTAGCTGATGCTAAACTTGAAGTTGATCAAGCTCGCGTTGATGCTTACATTGACGACATGGCTTCTTCTTACGAAGATCCAACTGAAGTGATTGAATACTTCAAAAATGATGCTCAACAACGTGCTCAAATCGAAGCAGTTGTATTAGAAGATCAAGTTGTTGATCACATCTTAGCTGGTGCTAAAGTGACTGACAAAGCTGTATCTTATGATGACTTATTGAAAGAACAACAAGCTCGCCGTATGGGCTAATCTTTTAAGAAGTCAGAAAAAGGCGCCTGAGGCGCCTTTTTTGTTTTTCTTTATGTGGTCAATTAGAGTGCGGCATTAAGTACTTAGGTATAAATAATATAATATTTCAGTGCGAACCTTTTGCAATTTGAGAAATTATCCCGCATATTGTTGCCATAGGTTAAGTCACAAAAAATTTAGGAATAAATAACGTATGTATGTTCCAACAATTGAAAATGCTTTAGTTCCTGTTGTGGTTGAACAATCTTCTCGCGGCGAACGTTCTTTTGATATTTATTCACGACTTTTACGTGAGCGCGTCATTTTTTTGACAGGTGAAGTTGAAGATAACATGGCAAATCTGATTGTTGCCCAAATGTTGTTTTTAGAAGCTGAGAATCCTGATAAAGATATCCACCTTTATATCAACTCTCCAGGTGGATCTGTGACAGCGGGCATGGCCATTTATGACACGATGCAGTTTATTAAGCCTGATGTCGTGACATATTGTATGGGTCAAGCTGCTTCAATGGGTGCATTTTTATTAAATGCGGGCGCTAAAGGCAAACGCTATTGTTTAGAAAATGCCCGTGTCATGATTCATCAACCATTGGGTGGTTTCCGTGGTCAAGCATCGGATATTGAAATCCATGCGCGTGAAATTCTCTTTATTAAAGAACGTTTGAACCGCTTAATGGCAGAGCACAGTGGTCAAGACTATGAAACCGTTGCTCGTGATACTGACCGTGATAACTTTATGACAGCCCAAGCTGCTAAAGAATATGGTCTGGTTGATCAGGTGTTAAGTAAGCGTCCATAAGGACCTTCTTATATAAATAACTTGAGATGTTGAAAAAGATCTCCATTTAGTTATTTATGCAGTGCATCTTGCCCTAATATTTAAGATTCTATTTGTGGAGTGAATATGTCCGAACATCCTCAAGGACAAAAACATTGTTCATTTTGCGGTAAAACGCAGTCTGAAGTCGGGAAACTGATTGCAGGTGAGGACGCATATATTTGTAATGAATGTGTGGATGTCTGCTTAGACCTTGTACAAACCAGCCAACAGGTTGAAGCAGGTGACTGGGCGAGTAAGGCATTGCCAAAACCACATGAAATACGTGCTGCGCTTGATCAATATGTTATTGGTCAAGATCTTGCCAAAAAGACATTATCTGTTGCGGTTTATAACCATTATAAGCGCTTAAAAGTTGGTCATAATGGCCATGTGTCTAAAGAAGTAGAAATTGCTAAAAGTAATATCTTACTGATTGGACCTACTGGCTCAGGTAAAACTTTACTTGCGCAAACATTAGCTCGCCTTTTAGATGTTCCATTTGCGATGGCAGATGCAACAACATTAACCGAAGCGGGTTATGTGGGTGAAGATGTTGAAAATATTGTGCAAAAGCTTTTGCAAAAAGCAGACTACGATGTAGAGAAAGCTCAGAAGGGCATTATCTATATTGATGAGATTGATAAGATTACTCGTAAATCTGAAAATCCATCAATTACGCGTGATGTGTCTGGTGAAGGTGTACAACAAGCATTATTAAAAATGATTGAAGGTACAGTTGCTTCGATTCCGCCTCAAGGTGGTCGTAAGCATCCACAGCAAGAGTTTATCCAAATTGACACCTCAAATATCTTATTTATTTGTGGTGGTGCATTTTCTGGTTTGGAAAAAATTGTACAACAGCGTCAAGAGAAAGGCGGTATTGGTTTTACAGCTGACGTTAAAAACAAAGATGAAACCAAAAAGCTTGCTGAATTGTTCCGTCAGGTTGAGCCAACTGACTTAGTGAAATTTGGTTTAATTCCAGAATTCATTGGTCGTTTACCAGTGATTGCGACACTTGAAGAGCTAGACGAAGAAGCTTTAATGCAAATTTTGACTGAGCCAAAAAATGCATTAACACGCCAGTATCAATATCTTTTCACTATGGAAAATGTTGATCTGATCTTTGAAGATTCTGCATTACGTGCTGTTGCTAAAAAAGCGCTTGAACGTAATACGGGTGCGCGTGGTCTACGTTCTATTATGGAAAATGTACTGCTTGAAACTATGTATGATTTACCAAGTCGTACAGATGTTGGAACAGTCATTATTAATGAAGCAGTTATTAATGGTGAAGCAGAACCTGTTTATCAAGCTGAACGCCAACCTAAAGAAGCTGCAACGCATGAAAGTGTTGCTAAGGCAGATTTAAAGGTTATTGATTCGAAGTCTGCATAGATTTCATTCATCTAAAAAGCATGAATCGCGTTAGTGATTCATGCTTTTTTTGTTTTCAATTTATATGGGTAGTGTTAATCTTAAAAATACAAAATACGCATAGTTTTGCGGTGTAAAAAATAAATCAAAAACAAAACGCTTTGAGGGATGCCATGCGTTATTTAATCGTATCTTTGTGTTGTGCCGGACTATTTGTGGGCTGTCAAAGTTCATCTCATTTAGAAAAAAATCCGAGTGAATTGACCGCGACTCTACCTAAAGTTGATATTGAAAAAGAACCTGGTTTATTAGATCAATATCATTTAGGCGGTTTTACTGTGGGAGGGTGGGTCAACCAAAAATTGGGTCAGACTTTTGCTCCAATCAAACCACAAAATGAACAGGCAGCTGTAGTTTATCTATATCGACCAGACACAAAATGGAATCGTCAGGAAATTGCAGCGATTAATCTCTTTGTGAATGGTAAGCGCATTCCGAGTCTATTACATAATCATTATTACTGGATTGAGTTACCAGCAGGAACGTATCGTCTTTCAGCAAGTCGCCCTTTACTTGGTATCCATTTTCAAGAACCAAAATATATTGATATCACTGTTGAGGCGGGAACGTCTTATTATTTGAAATATGATGAAGAAAATAAAATGGACCGAAGTGAACATACTGGTCCATTTATGTTAATGCAAGACAATATTGGACGTAGAGAGATAGCATTTACCGAGCTTAAATCTTCTAGCTATAATTTTGTTGCTGAAGATGCTTCAGGAAAGATCCGCCATAAACCACAAGAATTAAAGCCAGCCAAATATGATGAAAAATCAGATGTACATCTGATTAAACCATTTAAATTATGGAATCCTTTAACTTGGTAATGAGCTGCAAAAAGATAAAGAAAAGTTAAGACTTTTCTTTATCTTTCATCAATGGTGCAAGAATTTTAAGCATCTCTTCTTGCATATGATCTCGTGCTTTAGGGTCATTAAATGTTTGCTGTCCCAACTCCATCATATATTCTGAAATTTGCCCCATAATCTGTACGTTCTTGCGCGTAATTGATTGGCCTTCTGGGGTTTTTAAAAATTTCAGATTAGCCTGAATTTCCTCTTCAGTATAAGTCTTTAGGTAAATATCCTGTAAGGCTTGGGCAGTTTTGGGGTTGCTAATCAGCTGATTACTCGAATCTTTTAGGAGAGAACCTAACTTCTTCGCGGCCTCTTTTTCTTTTGGACCTAAAGTTTTGATACCCGTGATATTACTAACGATTTGTTCTGCCTGTTGATCATAGTAAGGTGTTAATTCATTAATTGATTCTTTAAGCAGATAATCAATTTGGCTCATTTGCATGAGTTCTTTAACTGAACTTAATTTGGCAGGAGAGGCAAATAAGCTTGTGGTAATACAGCTTAGGCAGAGGCTGATTGAGAGATTTTTAAGAATAGGGCGAATAGTCATGAAATGACCTATATTCAATATTTGGCGAGAGGGTGCTTTCATTAATAGCACAGATTGACGAAGTAATTGTTACAATTCTTTTCAGATTTTAAAATAAAAAAAGAATGTATAAAAAAAGCACCGAATTCGGTGCTTTTCTTGATTAGCCAGCTGCTGCATCGACTACTGGAATTTTTCCAATTTTCGCTTGCCAGATTTTTGGAGCTACTGCGTGAATTGAAGTACCGTTTACATCAACTGCAACAGAAACAGGCATATCTTCAACTACGAATTTGTAGATTGCTTCCATACCTAAGTCTGCAAACGCAACAACTTCAGCTTCACGAACAGCTTTAGATACGAGGTAAGCCGCACCACCAACTGCCATTAAGTAAGTTGCTTTGTTGTCTTTGATTGCTTCAATTGCTGTAGGACCACGGTCAGCTTTACCGATCATACCGAATAGACCAGTATGTTCTAATACTTTACGTGTGAATTTATCCATACGTGTTGCAGTTGTAGGGCCAGCAGGACCAACGACTTCATCACCCACTGGATCAACAGGGCCAACGTAGTAAATAAACTTACCTTTAAGATCAACTGGTAATTCTTCACCATTGTCGATCATTTCAACCATACGTTTGTGCGCAGCATCACGACCTGTGTACATTGTTCCGCTAAGAAGTAAGGTATCACCTGGTTTCCAAGAGTCCATTTCTTCTTGAGTAATGGTATCAAGGTTTACGCGTTTAGACTGTGAAGAGTCCCAAGTTACAGAAGGGTAGTCTTCAAGTTTTGGTGCTTGGATATGAGCTACACCTGTACCATCAAGCTGGAAGTGAGCATGACGAGTAGCAGCACAGTTAGGAATCATACCTACTGGTTTACCAGCAGCATGACATGGGTAATCTTTAATTTTAATATCAAGAACAGTCGTTAAACCGCCAAGACCTTGTGCGCCAATACCAAGTGCGTTTACTTTTTCAAAGATTTCGATACGAAGCTCTTCGATTTTGTTCTCTGGCCCACGGCGAAGTAATTCGTCCATGTTGATTTCTTCCATGAGTGCTTCTTTAGCAAGCATCATGGCTTTTTCAGCAGTACCACCAATACCAATACCGAGCATACCAGGAGGACACCAACCTGCACCCATAGTTGGAACAGTTTTAAGAACCCAGTCAACAATCGAATCAGATGGGTTAAGCATCGCAAGTTTAGATTTGTTTTCTGAACCGCCACCTTTAGCAGCAACAGTAATATCTACTTTGTTACCCGGAACGAGTTTGTAGTGAATTACAGCAGGGGTATTATCTTTTGTATTTTTACGACCAAATGCAGGGTCGGCAAGTACAGATGCACGAAGAACGTTGCTGTTTTCAAGGTAACCTTGGCGAACCCCTTCATTTACTGCATCGTCTAAGCTCATCGTTAAATCAAATTTAACATCTAAGCCCACTTCAAGGAAAACGTTAACAATACCAGTATCTTGGCAAATTGGACGATGACCTTCCGCACACATGCGAGAGTTAATTAGAATCTGTGCAATTGCATCCTTTGCGGCTTTGTTTTCTTCGCGATCATAAGCACGGCTCATCGCTTGGATAAAGTCTTGCGGGTGATAGTACGAAATAAACTGTAGGGCGTCCTTGATCGATGTAATCAAGTCATCTTGTTTGATAATCGTTGTCATACCAGAAAATCTCTTGAGCGGGCTGTTAGCTAGCGGGCTAAATTATATGACAAAAAGACAGTGTTGTGGGAGATTGGTTGATCTTTTGACCGAAAGTCGCATAAGAACATATTGATGAGATTTAAAAGAGAGAAATCGGAAAATTATTTATTTTTAATGACTAAAATAAAAAAAGCCATTTGAGCGGATATCAAATGGCGAGAGGTAGTAAAGGCGAATTTATTAATTATTTGGCAGCGGCTTGCTGCTCTGCCTGAATTGTCGTTAACGCAATGGTAAAGACGATGTCATCTACCAATGCTCCACGAGACAAGTCATTGACTGGTTTGTTGAGGCCTTGCAGCATTGGTCCAACGCTCACAACATTTGCAGCACGCTGTACTGCTTTGTAAGTGGTATTACCCGTATTTAAATCTGGGAAAATAAATACATTGGCACGGCCAGCAACACGTGAGTCAGGTGCCTTTTGACGTCCCACACTTTCAACGGAAGCTGCATCGTATTGAAGTGGACCATCAATCAGTAAATCCGGGCGACGTTGCTGAGCAATTTGAGTTGCTTGCTGTACTTTTTCAACATCAGCACCTGTTCCAGAAGTACCAGTTGAGTAGCTGATCATGGCAATACGCGGATCAATTCCAAAAGCTTTCGCTGAGTCAGCCGACTGAATTGCAATTTCAGCAAGTTGTTCTGCGGTTGGATCTGGATTAATCGCACAGTCGCCATATACATAAACTTCATCTGGCAAAAGCATAAAGAATATTGATGAAACCAGTGAATATTCAGGTGCTGTCTTGATGAGCTGGAATGCTGGGCGGACCGTATTTGCTGTGGTGTGTACCGCACCTGAAACTAAACCGTCGACTTGATCTAAGGCTAACATCATGGTGCCAAGCACTACGGTATCTTGAAGTTGTTCTTTCGCTTGAAGCTCGTTGAGTTTACCTTTACGTAGCTCAACCATTGGTGCAACGTATTGGTTACGAATACTATCGGGGTCGACAATTGCCAATTCGGCAGGTAATTCAATACCACGTGCTTTGGCAACATCGTGCACAGCATCTGGTTTAGCTAACAAAATACAATCAGCAATACCACGTGCCTGACAAATTGCCGCAGCTTGAATGGTGCGCGGTTCATCACCTTCTGGTAACACAATTCGTTTTTTTGCTGCAATTGATTTTTGCACCAGTTCATGACGGAAAGCAGATGGCGACAGGCGAGGGGTAGCGGCATTGTTGCTGTGCTGCTTAAGCCATTCGACATCAATATGACTTGAAACAAATCGAGTCACTTGCTCAGCACGTTCAGTATCGTCAGTTGGAATTTCATTACCAAAATTAGATAGGCGCTGTGCGGTTTCAAGTGTATTTAAACGGGTATGTAAAATCGGTAACCCTTGTTTAATTGCACTTTGGCAAAATTCTAAAAGCTCTGGTGCTGGCGCTTCTCTTTCGGTAAGAACCAAACCTGCAAGAGGAATACCATTGCTGGTTGCCAAACTACTTGCAAGTAAAACGTCGGTACGCTCAGATGCGCTAATAATTAATTCGCCTGCAATAAATTTATTCAGTTCATATTCAATGCTTGAAGCAATTAAACTCGAATGCAAAATTCGACGTGTTTTAGCTTCACCTTGATGTACCCATTGCCCATCAATGACATTTGCAATATCAAGTGTTCTAGGTACGCTTAGCGTGTTACTAAATGGAACCAGTCCAATAATCGGTAAATCACTAGAACCAAAATAACGATTATATTTTTGCAGTTCAGTCGTAAATTTTGCGATTTCTTCAGTCGGTCGTAACGATGGATCAAATGCAACAGGAATTTGTGCTGTTTCTTCAGTTAATCCACGGGTACGCATGAAAAGCACGCCAGCAGTACGATTTGATGTTGCTCCACCAAACTGACGTAAATGAGCATCTACTTTTTCTGCGGCTTTTTTCGGGTTTTGAATATCTGCTGTGCTGACCAATACGACTTCTGCATCAAGCGCTTGTGCAAGACTTGCGTTAAGTTCACTGGCGAAGTGATCTTGTCCGTTAGGTAATAAGCCTTCCACAATAATGACATCATGGTCTGCTGCAACGCTACGGTGGAGGCTAACAGCTTCTTCAAGTAATTCATCTACTTCCCCAGCGGCAATAAGCTGAGTTAATTTTTCATGCGAAATAGATTGAACAGTTTTACTTTGAAATAAATGACCAAATAATGAAGTGGTTCGGTCAAGATGTTCTTGGTCTTCTTGAGAAAATGGTTTTAAAAAGCCTGCTTTAATCCCGTTACAATCAAGTGCGTAAATCATGCCTAAGCAGGCAGAGGTTAAACCAACCCCTTCGCCTGTAGGAATCAATAAAATTGTATTCATATAAACCTATAAATAAACGAATATCGAGTTTTCGCTAAGCTCTAATTAGGCAAGGCTTGCTACAGATGCTGTATTTTCTGCTGCTTCAACAACTTGACGAGTTTCTTTGGCAATACGGCCTTCCTCGTCTGTAGGAATGACCCAAATTTGAGGTCCTGTTCCATTGTCGATTCGTCCTTCAGTGCCACGTTTTAGGTTGTTGTTTTGATCTTTATCAAGCTGCAAACCAAAATGAGGTAAATAAGCTAAGGTTTTTTCACGAATATAAGCTGAGTTTTCGCCAATACCGCCTGTGAAGATTAGACCGTCCAAAGTCGGTAAGCCACAGCTTAATGCAGCCAGTGATTTTGCAAGGCGATAGCTAAACACTTCAATTGCAAGACTAGCATCTTCATTACCATTTTCAGCAGCTTCAATCACTGTACGCATGTCGTTAGACAGTTGAGATAAACCTAGTAAGCCACTTTCATTATTTAAAACTTTATCAATTTTTGCTAAATCCCAACCGAGGTTTTTCGCAAGGAAGCTATGTAAGCTTGGATCAACGTCACCACTACGTGTTCCCATCACTACGCCTTCAAGTGGAGTGAGACCCATAGAGGTATCAACACTTTGTCCATTCCATACTGCGCAAGTTGAACTGCCGTTTCCTAAGTGGGCTGTTAACCATCCACCTTTTTTCAGGTTACCTGCCAGCTCACTCGCTTTGTCAGACACATAGGCGTGGCTTGTACCATGGAAGCCATAACGGCGGACGTTGTGGTCAGTATATAAAAATTTAGGAATTGCATAACGGTATGCATGCGGTGGCATGGTTTGGTGAAATGCAGTGTCGAATACGGCAACTTGCGGTAATTCAGGAAATAGACGTACGGTTGCGTCAATACCAATTAAATGTGCTGGGTTGTGAAGTGGGGCTAAAGGTGTCGCAGCACGAATACGTTCAATAATTTCAGGAGTGAGTAATTCTGCTTTGGTTAAACTACCACCGTGTACAACACGATGTCCAATTGCTTGCGGTTTGTAGTTGGCAAGACGTGCAAGTAAAGTTTCTAAAGCTTTGGCATGGTCAGCATAAGGGATTGAAAGTTCAAGTGGTTCACCACCTACAGTAATTCCCTTAATACGAGCATCAGCTGCCCCCAAGTTTTCTGCTAAACCGTAAATACGATCTTCACGACGCTCTGAAACCAGTGCGTATTTAATAGATGAAGAGCCGCAATTGATAACTAATACTGATGTAGCCACGTTGAAATACCCAAGTCCTGATTTAAAATAGTTTTCCTAACTTCCTGTTCAACATGTATTATTTTTCGATACAGATTGAACGGGTTGTCATGTTTTAACATGTGTTGTTTTTCTGTCCAAGATAGACTTTAGCCCATTAGACTTAAGCACTATCGACCATCAAATTATTTGTAACTAACATTTGTCCAGTATAAAGCTTAACCACTGTATTCCTTGTTTTTTTATACGTGTAGAAACGAGTTTTTTGTATATATTTATGAAAGGTAAATTTCTATTTAATGTATTTTTCAAATATTTGGTATAAATTTTTTAAGAAAAAAGAAGTGCTGTTATTTTAATCAAACTATAGGGGAGTATTACAAATAATATACGTAAATGAAATTAAATTTTAATCGTTTATATATAGGTTAAAATATATAAATCATAAACATTTTTAATATAAAACTTAGTATAAAAAAGCCGGTATAAATACATTTATAAGAATATTTTATTGCTTTGATATTATGAGAATTTTCTCGTAGTTATTAGAAGCTAATATACCAGTAAATATAGTCAAAAATAAAACCAGCTTCTTGTTTAAAACTTAAACATAATTTGTATTTAATAACCATGCTCGGGTATTACCGTAAAATTGACTAGGGCTTGCATGTCGCTTTTTGCCTTAATAATATTGTTCCTTCCCCTTATCAAATGATGATGAAATATATCATTTGGTCTATTTTTATGTTCCGGCTTATCCGGTTGTACAGGAGCGTCCAGCATGGACTTGCCGAATCCAGTATTGGCAAAAGTGACCGAGCGTGTAATCGCACGTAGTCAAAAAACTCGTTCTGCATATTTACAACGTATTGAACATGCACAAGGCAAATTTCCTGCTCGTGGAGCACTTTCATGTGCCAATCTGGCTCATGGTTTTGCCAGTATGGACGATAATGAAAAATTAATTATTAAAGTAGGCCGTGAACCAAATATTGGCATCGTATCTTCATACAACGAAATGCTGTCGGCTCACGCACCGTATAAAACATTTCCAGATTTAATTAAAACAGCCGCTCGTGAGAATGGCGGCGTGGCACAGTTTGCAGGTGGTGTGCCTGCGATGTGTGACGGTATTACCCAAGGTAATGCTGGCATGGAACTGTCATTGTTCTCTCGTGAAACCATTGCGATGAGTACAGCGATTGCATTGTCTCATAACATGTTTGACGCAGCTTTATGTCTGGGTGTTTGTGACAAGATCGTACCGGGCTTGCTCATTGGTGCTTTGCAGTTTGGCTATTTACCTACTATTTTTGTGCCAGCTGGCCCAATGACCAGCGGGTTATCTAACGATGAGAAAGCTAAAATTCGTCAGCAATTTGCAACGGGCCAGGTTGGCCGAGATGCTTTGCTAGAAGCTGAGTCAGCTGCCTATCATGGACAAGGAACTTGTACTTTTTACGGTACAGCTAACAGTAACCAGATGCTGATGGAAGTAATGGGCTTGCATTTGCCAAGTGCCGCATTCGTTCATCCTCATACACCATTACGTGATGCACTTACTGCAGAAGCTGCGATTCGTGTACTTGATTTGACAGTTGAGCGCGGAAACTATACACCGATTGGTCATGTTATTGATGAAAAAGCCATTATCAATGGTATCGTGGCGTTACTCGCTACCGGTGGTTCAACCAACCATACTTTGCATTTGATTGCGATTGCTCGCGCTGCTGGTATCTTGATTGACTGGGATGACTTCGATGAGTTGTCAGCTGTTGTTCCATTACTCGCAAAAATCTATCCAAATGGTAAGGCCGATGTAAACCATTTCCAAGCTGCGGGTGGGGTTGCTTTCCTCATTCGTAACTTACTTGAAGCTGGCTTGTTGCATAACGACGTAACGACTGTGGCTGGTAAAGGTTTACAGCACTACACCAAAGAACCAAAACTGATTGATGGCAAGCTCACTTGGGTTGATGGTGTGGTTCAAAGCCTTGATGACAAAGTTTTACGTAGCATTGATGCGCCGTTTCAACCAGATGGTGGCTTGCGCTTAATGCAAGGTCGCCTTGGCCGTGGTGTAATCAAGATTTCTGCTGTTGCGCCAGAGCATCGTAAAGTTAAAGCACCCGCAATTGTGTTTGATTCTCAAGAAGCGGTGCAAGCTGCGTTTGATCGTGGTGAGTTACACCGAGACTTTATTGCAGTTGTTCGTTTCCAAGGTGCGCGTGCTAACGGTATGCCTGAATTGCATCGTTTGACGCCTGTGTTGGGTGTTTTACAAGATCAAGGTTTCCACGTTGCTTTAGTGACTGATGGGCGTATGTCTGGTGCTTCAGGTAAAGTTCCTGCGGTGATTCATTTATCTCCAGAAGCCTTACTAAATGGGCCGATTGCTAAAGTTCAAACAGGCGATATGTTAATCATTGATGCCGAAGCTGGCGTACTCGATGTTGAAATAGATGATGATGTATGGCAGTCGCGCCCTGTTGCACAGCCAGAACATCAGGCTGAAAACGAAGTTGGCTTTGGCCGTGAATTATTTGGTGTTTTCCGTGCTGCTGCTGCGCCAGCTGAACATGGGGCATCTGTATTTGGTGCATTAGTTGGTGAAAATTCACCAGAGCAGATTTGAGTCAAAGGAACTGAAAAATAATGATTAAAATTGAAGATATCCTCAAATTAGGCCCAGTTATTCCTGTATTGGCATTTGATTCTGCTGAGCAAGGTGAGGATGTATCACGTGCTTTACATACAGGTGGCGTGAAAGTTCTTGAGATTACATTGCGTACCGCTGCTGGTCTTGCTGCTATTGAGCGTGCTAGTCAATTAGCTGATGACATTGTGGTGGGTGTAGGTACGATTACTAAGCCAGAACACTGTGCTCAAGCTAAAAAAGCAGGTGCTCAATTTGGGGTATCTCCTGGTTTAACTAAAGACCTACATTTGGCTGCGCAAGATGCTGGTTTACCTCTATTGCCTGGTGTGATGACACCAAGTGACCTGATTCAAGCGATTGAATTAGGTTATGACATTGTGAAGTTCTTCCCAGCTCAACAAGCAGGTGGCGTTGAGATGCTAAAAGCATTTTATGGTCCATTTCCAAACTTACGCTTTTGCCCTACAGGTGGAATTACTGCAGAGTCAGCACCGGATTTCTTAAAGCAACCTAACGTGGTTTGTGTAGGTGGTTCATGGTTAACACCTAAAGCTACTGTAGCTGCCCAAGACTGGGCTGAAATTACTCGCTTGGCACAAATCGCGAGTCAGTTGAGAGCACCGTAGATGTAGTCGATATTTATAAAAAATGAAGTGCATTTTATGTGCTTTAAAGGCTGTATTGATGTGACCAGTTTGTGCTGGTCACACCTAAATATAAAAATTTAATGTCTTAACAGTAGGAATTACTGTGGTTAAAGACCCTTGTTTAGGCAGTGTGCCTAAATAATTATTCCAAGGAGAAGTGTCCCATGGAGACGGTTCAGGGTGGCATGTTACTGATCTACACTGTAATCGCGATTATTGCTTTAGTGGTCATGATCGCGAAGTTTAGAATTTATCCATTTTTAGTTCTCATTATTGTTTCACTCGGTTTAGCCTTGGCTGTTGGCATGCCAATGGGTGATATTGTTAAGTCTTATGAAGCCGGTACAGGTAAAACCTTAGGTCACCTCGCGATTGTAATCGCACTAGGAACGATGCTCGGTAAAATGATGGCCGAGTCTGGTGGCGCAGAGCGAATAGCGATTACTTTAATTAAGTGGTTTGGTGAGAAAAATATTCACTGGGCCATGATGTTTATTGCCCTTATTGTTGGGCTTCCCGTATTTTTCGAAGTAGGTTTCGTTCTACTCATTCCAATTGCATTCAACATTGCGAAGCGAACAGGCAAATCCTTACTGGTTGTGGGCTTGCCAATGGTTGCAGGTTTGTCGGTTGTGCATGGCTTAATTCCACCACATCCAGCAGCATTGTTGGCAGTACAGGCTTATCATGCTGATATCGGTAAAACGATTGCTTATAGTCTGATAGTGGGTGTGCCAACGGCAATTGTTGCTGGACCATTGTATGCACTTTGGATCAATAAATACGTCAAATTGCCTGAAAATAATCCTTTAGCAAAGCAGTTTGTTGAAGCAGATGCTAGTAAGACACGTGAATTACCAAGCTTTGGGATTACCTTATTCACAATTATGCTGCCTGTAGTATTGATGTTGATCGGTAGCTGGGCTGATCTATTCTTTGCACCACAGACTTTCGCAAATGATTTGCTACGTTTCATTGGTACTTCTGATATCGCATTGCTTATTGCTGTACTGGTCAGTTTTATTACTTTCGGTACGATGCAGGGCTTTAACCGTGAACAAATTGAAAAATTCTGTGGCGGGTGTTTAGCTTCTATTGCTGGGATTATGTTGATTGTAGGTGCTGGTGGTGGTTTTGGTGGCATTTTGCGTGACACCGGTATTTCTAATGAGATTGTTTCTACAGCGTTGAAGGCAAATTTATCGCCGTTATTGTTAGGCTGGTTTGTTGCAGCACTGATTCGTTTGGCAACAGGATCGGCAACGGTGGCTATGGCTACAGCGTGTAGTATTGTCGCTCCAATTGCAGCTACGGCGGGTGTCGCAGTTAGGCCAGAACTTTTAGTACTTGCCACAGGTTCAGGTTCATTAGTTTTCTCACATGTAAATGACGCAGGATTCTGGTTAATCAAAGAATATTTCGGTATGACAGTAGGGCAGACACTCAAGACTTGGTCAGTATTAGAAACGATCATTTCAGTGTTGGGTTTATCTTTCACGCTACTGCTTAGCACTATTTTATAATTAAAGGTGAGTAATCCATGATTGTGATTGCAATGGGTGTCTGTGGAACAGGTAAAACCCTAATTGGTGAATTGTTATCAGAGCGTTTGGCTTGTGAGTTCCTTGATGGCGATACGCTTCATTCAGCTGCAAATAAAAGTAAGATGAGTCAAGGCATTCCCTTAACTGATGAAGACCGCTTGCCATGGTTACAAGCAATTCGTCAGGTCATTGAAACCAAACAAAGAGACGGTGAAACAGCTGTATTTACATGTTCATCTTTAAAACGCATGTATCGCGATATTTTAAGAGGGCAGGACCAAAATGTTAAGTTTGTCTACTTAAAAGGTTCTTATGAGTTATTACAGCAACGACTTGCAGAAAGATCAGGTCATTTTTTTGACCCAGCGTTGCTACAAACACAGCTAGACACATTAGAGGAACCTGATGTGAATGAAGCAATTGCTATTGATATTGCTCTCACACCAGAACAGATCATTGAACAAGTCATCCAGAAGCTAGGGGTGACTGATAGTGTGTGTCGGGGGTAAATTCATCTAGAAAGATTACCAACGCTTTAAGATATTCACCTTGTGGTTTACGGTTCAAGCAAGGTGAGTACGGATAATAATAGTGATATTGACCCGAATAAAACCTGATTACAGTGGCGAGTTCGGGAATATATAAAAGACATACGAATAATAAGGTATTAAGAAGAATGAATCAGTTAAATAATCTACAGCTTAAATTCCCAGTAGTAGACAGTATTCCTGAAAGTGTGCGTCTGCCCTCCCAAATTCATCAGCGTGTCTCACTCGTGGATGGTGAGTTGAAGCTATGGGCTGGTGCAACCAAGAAAACATTATCTCCAATCTGGATTCAGCAGCCTGACGGTAGCCTAGAGCAAGTTGAACTTGGTAGTTATCCGGTCATGGGCGAAAAAGAAAGCGATGAAGCACTAGAGGCAGCGGTAAGGGCTTACAACAATGGTCGTGGCGAATGGCCTATGATGAAGGTTGGTGAGCGCATTGCCTGTATGCAAAAATTTATTCAGCGCATGGTGGAACAGCGAGATCTAATTATTAAGCTGATCATGTGGGAAATTGGCAAAAGCTTGGCGGATTCAGAGAAAGAATTTGACCGTACGATTACCTACATGCGTCAAACGATTGATGCCCTGAAAGATTTGGATAATGCCAACTCCCGCTTTGTAATTGCTGAAGGTACGATTGGACAAATCCGTCGTACTCCATTAGGTGTCGTGTTGTGTATGGGACCATACAACTACCCACTGAACGAAACCTTTGCGACTCTGATCCCAGCCATGCTGATGGGGAATACGATCATCTTCAAACCACCTCAATTTGGGACATTGTTGTTTGAACCGTTACTAGAAGCGTTCCGTGATTCATTTCCAAAAGGTGTGATCAATACCATTTATGCACCAGGTTCTCTAGTGGTACCCCATCTACTGGCATCTGGGCAAATTAATGTACTGGCACTGATTGGTTCTAGTAAAGTAGCTGATCATTTGAAGAAGCAACATCCTAAATCTCACCGTCTGCGTGCGATTTTGGGGCTAGATGCGAAGAATGCCGCTATTATTCTGCCAGATGCTGATTTGGATCTGACAGTGAAAGAGTGTCTGTTGGGTGCATTGTCATTTAATGGTCAGCGTTGTACTGCGCTCAAAATGCTGATGGTACACCGCTCGATAGCCGATGAATTTGTTAACCGCTTAACGGCTGAACTGGCCAAACTTAAAGTGGGTATGCCGTGGGAAAAAGGTGTATTTATCACCCCATTACCAGGTATGCACCGTACGGCCTACATGACTGAAGTGATTGAAGATGCTGTGGCTAAAGGGGCAAAAGTAGTTAATCCGGAAGGTGGTGAGTTCTGCAAAACCATGTTCTATCCAGCCGTAGTTTATCCAGTGACTGAGGGGATGAGACTGTATCGTGAAGAACAGTTCGGTCCAGTGATACCAGTCTCTGTTTATGATGACATTGAAACTGTACTGGAATATGTCACTACTTCTGATCATGGGCAGCAGGTGAGTATTTTTGGTAGTGACCCTGAGCAAATTGGTCATTTAGTTGATCCGTTGGTCCATCAGGTCTGTCGTGTAAACATCAATTGTCAATGTCAGCGTGGCCCTGATGTATTCCCGTTCGGTGGTCGTAAAGATTCTGCGGAAGGTACATTGTCTGTGCATGATGCTCTGCGAGCGTTCTCTATCCGTTCTATGATTGCTGCTAAGCAGACAGATGATAGCAAAGGCATGTTGGCCTCTATGGTGTCTGAGCACTATTCTAAATTCGTGAATACCGACTTTATTTTCTAATTAATAACTTGAATAATAAAAAACGCCTGAAATTGATCAGGCGTTTTTGTTTGAACTCATAGATTAATTATTGACGAATTTGACCGTCACCTAACACAATCCATTTTTGAGAAGTTAAGCCTTCTAAGCCAACAGGACCGCGGGCATGGATTTTATCTGTAGAGATACCAATTTCTGCCCCTAAGCCATATTCAAAACCATCAGCAAAACGAGTTGAAGCATTGATTACAACTGAACTTGAATCTACACGAGCCAAGAACTGACGAGCCAAAGTATAGTTTTCAGTCACAATTGCATCGGTGTGATGTGAACCATATTTGTTAATATGGTCAATTGCTTCATCAATACCGCTAACCACTTTAACAGCAAGAATTGGCCCTAAATATTCGGTGTACCAATCTTCTTCTGTTGCAGGTTTTACAGAGGCACCCAAAATACGGCGTGTTTCTGGGCAGCCGCGTAACTCAACTTGTTTTTCAGCATATAGTTCGGCAATGCGTGGTAAGAAAACGTCTGCAATTTTTTCATCAACAAGCAGCGTTTCCATCGCATTACAAACGCCATAACGATGTGTTTTGGCATTTAAAGTAATTGGTAATGCTTTTTGCAAGTCTGCCTGTGCTTCAACAAATACATGGCAGTTACCATCAAGATGTTTAATCACCGGAATACGCGCTTCGTTGGTTACGCGCTCAATCAAGCTTTTACCGCCACGTGGAACAATTACATCTACATATTCAGCCATCGTGATGAGGTGACCAACAGCTGCACGGTCAGAAGTTTCAATGACTTGTACTGAATGCTCAGGTAAACCAGCAACTTTTAAACCATGCTTAATTGCTTCTGCGATTGCTTTATTTGACTCGAGTGCTTCTGAACCACCGCGTAAAATAATGGCATTGCCTGATTTAATCGCTAAAGATGCAGCTTCAAGTGTTACGTTTGGACGTGATTCGTAAATCATACCCACTACACCTAAAGGTACACGCATTTTTCCAATTTGAATGCCTGTGGGGCGATATGCAAGATCGGTAATTTCCCCAATTGGATCGACAAGCGCGATCACATCTTTTAAACCTTGCAACATCCCTTTAAAGCGTGCGGGCGTAAGCTCAAGACGATCAAGTAAGGCACTGTCGAGCTGATTGCTACGACCTTTATCCATGTCGATTTGATTCGCCGCCAAGATTGCTGCTTGATTATTTTCCAAAGCAGTATAAATAGCAGAGAGTGCATGATTTTTTAGTGAGGTAGAAGCACTTGTTAAGACGCGTGAGGCCTCGCGTGCTTGTTGCCCAACTTTTTGCATATATTGTTCAATTGAATCTTGCATAGCATTTTTTAATCATTTACCAATGAGTAAGATAGTAGCAGTCAAATGCGGAACAATGAATGGCTTTTTTTGAAAAATGTGACCGCCATAAAAAAACATTTAAATATTTTGCAAACTATTAGCGACTTAAACAAGATGAGCGGTCATTTCAGCGATTGCGTATATTTCAGACAATTGTTTAGAATGTTATTGTGCAATACAAACTAATACAAATTTTAAAGTTTTGTGCATAAAAGATTACGTGTTCAAGAAGGAACTCTTGCAGCATAAAAAAATTACAGCAAGGAGGAAGCAAGGATATGAATTCCATTATTCAAATGGATTCGGAGATCAACCAAGCTTATGCCGGTTTTGGCTTTTTCGATATCTACCATAGAGATAGTTTTAAACAACCTGCTCGTACAACATGGATTGACGGTTGGAAAATTGAATATATGGCAATTGCCGATCCTAAAACGATTCACAAAACACCGATTGTGATTGTTGGTGGTGCTTTCCAGAATTTTAATTCTTATAAATATTGTGTTGAACAATTGTTTGAAAGTGGTCCGGTTATTTTAATTGATTTACCTTCGATGGGTGCAAATCAGCAAATTACTAATCGCGACACAGGAGTATCTGCGGGTACTTTAGAACTTCCTGATTTATCTGAAATGTTAGGACGTTGGTTAGATATCGTTGGAATACAAAAAGTTTCTGTAATGGGAATGTCTTTAGGGTCCGTGATTGCCTCTTGTTTTGCTCATCACCGCCCAGATTTGATGGATCGTATGATCTTGATGGGAGTTATGCAAAAGACTCGTAAAAGTTGGCGAATGATTTTGGAAGAGTCGCTCAAACTCATGCAAGAAAACCGCATGGAAGAGTTTGGGCAAGCTGTTATTTTGTATTTAGTTAATCATGCAAAATTAGATAAAACTCGTATGTCACCAACCGCTAAGAAGTTATTTTTTAGACAAATGGCCGAGTTTACGGGGACTGAGCGAGAACGTTATGAAATTAACTGTAATCGTCTTTTGCGTTTAACAGATGTACCTATTCCAGAGTGCAAAACGCTGGTTGCAGCAGGGCAGTACGACAGTTTTACTCTGCCTCATGAAAATGCCAATTTTGCTTTGCAATGTCCAGATATGGAATTTGCACTTATTGCAAACGCTGATCATGTGCCACAGCTCCAGCGTCGTAAAGAAACCATGAGTTTGTTCACTTCATTCTTGAAAGGTGAATCTATCCACAATTTGGATGGTATTATTCCTATGACACGTGAACAAATGCAAAACATGGAGCGCCGTGGTGAGGAGCGAGTTCCAGTTTTGCAACCTAAAACTAAACTGAGCCACCGTGAATATAAAACAGAAGTGCCAGTGACGATTGTTGATGTGACTTTCTTTGGTATGTATTTAAAAATGGATGATGTTTCTCAGCTTGATTTTGTGAATGATCATCCACGTGATTTGGCACTGCATTTAGAAGATGAAGAAGGTCGTTTTGCAATTGAGTGCTTAATTTTTGAAAGTACAGCGCAGGGTATTCGAGCTTTATTTAAACATGGTAGTTTTGAGCTTGCTGATCGGTTAAGCCGTTTTATTGCTCGTCAAAAACAAGCAGCTTAATAATATAGTTATAGATGGAAGCTCGTTTATTTCGAGCTTCCATTTTTTATATTTATTATTTTATTTGCGCGTGAATAGTCCAGACTAAATCGCCTAAATGCTCTTCATGGCTATCTTGAGAAACTTGCCCAAAGAATATTTGAGGTTGTTCCACATTCACCTGCTGAAACTCCGTGTCTTTAAAAAAGTCCTTAACCTCTTGTGGACTTTTGAAGTGAAAACTAAACGAGCTTCGAGACATTAATTTCAATAATTTACTGCTATTCCAGATAATACTGGCAAGTTTGTTTTTTACTGGTTCAGGGTAGAGATCAGTTAAATAGTGAAAATTTTTAAAAGACGAACCATGGTGCGCAATTGACTGAATCAGTTGTTTTAATAAATCTTTATCAAAATAGTTAATCAAGCCTTCACTGATTACAACCAGTGGACGGTTCGGGTCAAACACTTCAAATGCCTGAGCAAAAGCTTCTGTAAATAAATCAACTGATAAGATTTCAGGTGCATTTTTTTCAATTTGCTGTAACGCATTTTGTTTGGTTTGTGCCATATCGGGCAAATCAAGCTCCCGATAGGTAATCGAAGGGTAATGTTGCCTAAACCACCAGCCACGTGGCGATAATCCGCATGCTATTTCTAAAACTTGTAAATCAGGATTTTCTTGAATGAGTTGTTCTAAATGATGATCAAGCATGATGTGGCGTTGTTTTAGTGTGCTGCGCATGCTGCCACCCACATATTTCTCTGCCCATGATTCTAGCGGGTGAACCAAATACGCCAGTGACTTGCCTTTCGTTGTGGCAAGAGCTTCATGAGAAATCCCCATTTGATACCAGATGTAGCCTGTATAGTGGGCTGTAAAAGAGATGTGGCGGTGTTTTGAAAGTTGTTGTGTCATTCGTCCTGAACTCGATTTATTGTTTTTGTGTGATCTTCATTATTTATAAAAATGAAGAATTTTTACTGCATTGATGTTGAATGAACCTGCATGACGGAGTCCTGTGAATTAGGTTAGCATTTTGGGATGAACTTTCAGTTGGAGTTACTTTTCTTTCGGGAAAAGTAACTAAAACCATTGTCATACGCAAAACCTGTTCACTTTCTGAATCTATCAAATATATTGAAGCAATCAATATCCTTCAGCAGATGAGCAGGTTGCGTATGACTTAACCGCGTATCAGATAGTGAATAGGTTTTTGTAGCCAATTAAAATTTTTACTAACTTAAATCGAATTTTTAAACTCTTCAATGGCTGTTTTGACAGCTTGCCACTCATTTCCAAGCGATAAGGTTTCACCGATCTGAATTTGTGGAATTTGGCCGCGCATGCGTTCTAAACGCTCTTGGTTTGGTAGTTCTAAGTTTGTAATACCTTCGAGTGCTGTACAGGCTGCACTTCGGTCATTACACACTAGTCCCATGTCACACCCAGCCGCTAGAGCAGCCTGAATACGCGCATCTGCACCCCCAGCGACACAAGCAGCCTGCATGCTTAAGTCATCAGAGAAAAGTACGCCATTAAAATTCAAACGTTTGCGTAGAACCTCTTGAATCCAGAAAGGTGAAAAACCTGCTGGATTTGGGTCAACTTGCTCATAAATCACATGTGCTGGCATGAGCGCATCAAGCTGAGGCATAAGCTTAATGAAGCTTTGCATATCGTGGTTATAAATTTCATCATAGCTACGGCTGTCGATTGCAGCTGCAACATGCGAGTCAGCTTTTACAGAACCGTGGCCTGGGAAGTGTTTGCCCGTGTTTGCCATTCCAGCTTTTTTCATGCCTTGCATAAATGCGCCGGCAAGTGGAGCAATATCATCAATATTTTTAGAGAAGCCACGGTCACCAATCACGTCACTAATTGCATTCAGATCTAGAACTGGTGCAAAACTAAAATCGATACCGACAGCAAGAACTTCAGTTGCCATTAACCAGCCGCACTGTTCAGCTAGCTGAAGTGCTTTTTGTGGTTGAGTTAAACACAACTCTCCGAAACGGCCCATGGCTGGTAATAAGGTAAAACCTGATCTTAGTCGCTGAACTCGGCCACCTTCTTGGTCAACAGCAATCAAAATATCTGGGCGAATTTGACGCATATGGTCGGTTAAAGCACGCACTTGTTGTGGAGATTCAATATTTCGTGCAAATAAAATCATGCCACCGACTTGCGGAGCGCGTAATAGTTCAATATCTTCTTGAGTAAGTTCTGTGCCGGCGATGTCCAGCATCAATGCGCCAATCATATTGGTTCCATTTGAATTTTGATTGAAAAACAATAAGCGAATTTTGCAATGTTTTGCTACATTTTGTCAGTACAGAATATGATAAAACTACACGGTATAAACAATTTAGTTGGTTAAGATTTTGAATCTGCTTAGTTCATATCGAAAACAGAGCGTGTAAGATAGGAACACCCAAGGAAGTATTAAAAATTTATGAAACTTCAAACTATAGCTTGTGCAGTAGCGATCGCGACTGGCGGTTTATTCTTCTCTCATACGATGAATGAAGCGAGAGCGGCAACCAATACTGCTGCGGTTTCTCAATCAATCCAGCCAACGCAAGAACAGGCTTTGGTGGCTCGCCAACTGGCAACTTTAGTTGATCGTCAACATTATTTAAATATGCGTTTGGATGCGACCACATCAAATCGTATTCTAGATATGTATTTAGATAGTCTTGATCCAGATCACTCACTATTTTTAGATTCTGAAGTTCAAAATTATAAAAAGCTATATGGTTCAAATTTTGGTGCTTCATTAAAAGCGGGGAATTTAACTGGACCGTTTGCAATTCATCAGCAATATCGTGAACGCTTAAAACAATTTTATGAGTTCATGTTAGCTGAGTTAAAACAACAGCAAAATTTAAAGCAGCCAAATAGTTATATTGAAGTTGATCGTGAAAAAGCACCGTATTTTAGAACGACTGCTGAGCAACAGAATCATTGGCGAAAAATGTTGGTTTCACAGTTAATCAACTTAACCATTAGCCGTGAAGAAGAGCAGGCGAAGCAAAAAGCGCTTAAAGAGAATCCTTCACTTGCAAATGGGCAAGACTTAACTGGCCCAGAAGATTTAACGCCAGCCCAAACGTTAACTAAACGTTATACGCGTCAGCTTGAAAGAATTAGTCGTGTGAAAAGCGATGACGTCTTGGATAAAACATTAAATGCAATGTTGGCAACTTATGATCCACATAGTAACTATTACCCGCCAATTGATGCGATAGAACTTAATCGCCAAACTACCTTGCAGCTTGAAGGTATTGGTGTGTCGATTCGTCCAGAACGTGGCAACGAAGATTACACCAAAATTGAAACCATTGTAGAAGGTGGCCCTGCAAGTAAGTCTGGTCAAGTGAAATCAGGAGATCGAATCATTGGTGTCGCTCAAGAAGGCGAGAAAATGATTGATGTGATTGGCTGGACAAGTTCTGAAATTGTTGGGCTTATTCGTGGTAAGCGCGGAACGAAAGTCACGCTAAAACTTCTTGGTGCTGGCGCATCAATGAGTCAGGCTCGTAATGTGACTTTAGTACGCGATGTTATTCAAGAAGAAGATGCTGGTGTTCGTTCACGCACAGTTGAAGTGACACGTGAGGGTAAAAAGCATGTGTTGGGCGTAATTGAAATTCCATCGTTCTATTTTGACTATCGTTCACGTCGTGCGGGTAAACAATATCGTTCGGTTTCTGAAGATACCGCAAATGCTTTTGAAGCGCTAAAAGCGAAGAAAGTAGAAGGTATTATTATTGACTTACGTAATGACCCGGGTGGCTCATTAGAAGAAGTTGCACGTATGTTGGGACAGGTGATTAAATCTGGTCCAGTTGTACAAATTCGTGATGGCAATGGCAACGTAAGCGTGTTTGAAGATAACGATGGCGGTCAGCAAATTTATACAGGTCCACTCGCAGTATTGGTGAACTTGGCATCGGCGTCAGCAAGTGAGATTTACTCTGCTGCAATTCAAGATTATGAGCGCGGTATTATTATTGGTAGTACAACCACTGGTAAGGGTACAGCTCAGGTACAACTTGATACTCTGGCATATGGTCAAGCGACTTTAACTCAGCGTAAGTTCTATCGTATTACTGGCGGTAGTACACAAAATAAAGGTGTAGTGCCAGACATTAAACTCGTTGATATCTATAACGAAGAGTTTGGTGAGCGTAAATCGAAGAATGCATTGAAGTGGGACACAATTCCTACTGCACCATTTAAGCGCGAAGGTTCTGTTCAACCTTATGTGACAAAGTTGTCCCAATTCTCTGAACAACGTGTTGGCAATGACGCTCAGTTTAAATATCTAAATAAACGTACTGCGATTGCTAAGGTGACGAGTGATCAAAAACAAGTAGTACTTGATATTGATAAGCGCCGTGCTGAATTACTTGGTTTAGAGAAACAAACTTTAGATGCAGAGAATGAGCGCCGTGCTGCAACGGGTCAAAAGCCTTTTGCAAACTGGGAAAGCTATCAAGCTTCATTAGACGCTCTAGCTGAATCTCGCGCTAAAATGAAAGCATCTCAACGTCCAGCGTTACCTGAAGAGGAAACTTTTGTGACTGAAGCTGCTAATGTACTCATGGATTATGCAAAATTGCAAAATCGCTAAGAGTTACTAGAATTTAAGAAAAAGCATGCTGTCATCAGTGTGCTTTTTTTATTTTTCATGTCAGTAAACTGTCATGCATTTATCATCAAAATGTCAAAAAAATTGCTTAATCTTTAAGCATGAAAATAAATACATTGATGGATGGCGCTATGCAAAGTTCATATGCGACAGCACTATTAAAACAACAGCAACTTCCTGAAAGCTTCCAATTCTTTTTTAAACAAAAGCAGCAGCTATCTAATGCACATTCATTGCATGATCTGGTGCGCCCACGTTTAAAAATTGCGATTGTGACGGAAACTTGGCCACCCGAAATCAATGGTGTGGCACTATCATTATTACAGTTATGCCAAGGTTTACAAAAACAGGGGCATAAGATTTTACTGATTCGCCCAGAGCAAAAAGCGAAATGTCATGACTTTACGCCAGAGCAAGAATGTCTGGTGATGTCACAAGCTATTCCAAAATATCCAACTTTACAATTTGGTTGGCCACAATATTTAAAAGTATCGAAAGCTTTTGAAAAGTTTGTGCCAGATGTCGTGCACATCGTGACTGAAGGGCCGTTAGGTTTAACCGCCATGCAGGCTGCTAAGGCAAAAGCTATTCCTGTTTCGAGCGGCTTTCATTCACCATTTCAAGACTTTAGTCGTTTCTTCGATTTGGCTTTTTTAGTCAAACCGATTCAAAAATACCTGTGCTGGTTTCACAATAACACTCAAGTAACTTGTGTGCCGAGTAAAGATACTCAAGAAGCATTACGCGGTTTTGGTATTACTTGTCCACTGGTTGTTGTTGGACGTGGCGTAGATACGACCAGATTTTCACCGAAGCATCGCTCTGAAAATTTGCGAAAACAATGGGATGCTAATGAGAATACTCGCGTTATGCTTTATGTGGGGCGTTTGTCTCCCGAAAAAGAAGTGCAAGTTCTCATTGAAAGTTATGCGAACCTACAAACCATTCAGCCACATAAAACTAAATTAGTAATTGTAGGAGATGGCCCAGATTTTGCTCGTTTAAAGTCACTACCTGAAGCGAAGGGTGTTATCTTTACCGGAAGTCTGAGAGGTCAAGATTTGGCGGCTGCCTATGCGAGTGCAGATGTATTCGTATTTGCGAGTCAAGTTGAAACGTTTGGTAACGTAGTTTTAGAGGCAATGGCAAGCGGTTTACCAGTTATAGCGTATGATTATGCATGTGCACATCAATACTTAACACATGGTGTGAATGGCTGGTTAAGCCCACTTGGACAAAAAAACCACTTTATACAACAAATTTATCAGCTTCCTTCAGTAAAACAACTTAGAGAAATGGGCGTACAAGCCTGTCATAAAGTACAGCAAAGCGGTTGGCAACTTCCGGTTCAGCAATTGGAGCAGGCATTTTATCAGGTAGTGAAGGAGCCCTCGTTGGACTTCACCTAAGTATCCTAAGATAGGAGAATGACCATGAAATTTAAGAATGCAAAAATAAAAATACTCGATTTAGATTTGAGAGGCTGTTTATATCTGAATAATTTCTCTCACTCACAGCGTGTTGCCCTTTTCTTCAAAATTATCAGTCGTGTTGGTGATGGTCCATTTTGGTATCTCATGTTGGCAATCGTGTGGGGTATGCAAGGCATTAACTATAGCTTGCAAATCATCTACTTGTTATTAGGTGGTTCTGTCGGCACAGCAATCTATAAATTTTTAAAACATAAAACAACGCGACCACGTCCTTATCAGGTGCATCAGGTGATTGTGCTCGGTGAAAGACCACTTGATCACTTTAGTTTTCCATCAGGTCACACGCTGCATGCGGTCATGGTGACAATTGTATTGGGTTACATTCAGCCAGTTCTGCTTGCGGCGATGTTTCCTTTCATGGTACTTGTCGCTTTATCTCGTATGGTACTGGGTCTTCATTATCCAAGTGATGTGATTGTTGGTGCGCTAATTGGTGCAGCGGTCGCGGCTACGATTATTTTTGTGGCGCCATTATTGAACATCGCTTTATAAGCATCGGTAATTTTTATCAGCTTAAGCTATCGATTAGGTTTGTGGATTTGCTAAAGTACACAGTTCGTGATTTAGCAGATTAAACAGATAGGAGCCGCTATGGGCTTACGTTGGACAGATACGATTGATATTGCCATTGAATTGTTAGAAGCACATCCAGAAGTTGATCCGCAATGGATCCGTTTTACCGATTTACATGCATGGGTGTGTGCATTGCCAGACTTCAGTGATGACCCAAATAAATCGACAGAAGGATTGCTAGAAGGCATTCAGATGGCCTGGATAGACGAAGTTCGCTAAAAACAGTAGAAAAAATCGCAACTTTTACACATTCAAAGCTGATTATTGCCTATGACATCGGTATAATGCGGCAAATTTTTTAAAGTTTAAATCTTAAAATAAAGGAGCCACTCATGGCTATTGAACGTACTTTGTCTATCGTAAAACCTGATGCAGTGTCTAAAAACCACATCGGTGAAATTTTTGCTCGTTTTGAAAAAGCGGGTTTAAAAATTGTTGCGACTAAAATGAAACACCTTTCTCAAGCTGATGCTGAAGGTTTCTATGCTGAGCATAAAGAACGTGGTTTCTTTGGTGACTTAGTTGCATTCATGACTTCTGGTCCAGTTGTAGTATCTGTTCTTGAAGGTGAAAACGCAGTTCTTGCACACCGTGAAATCTTAGGTGCTACAAACCCTAAAGAAGCTGCTCCTGGTACTATCCGTGCTGACTTTGCTGTAAGCATCGACGAAAACGCTGCTCACGGTTCTGACTCAGTTGCTTCTGCAGAGCGTGAAATTGCTTACTTCTTTGCTGACAACGAGATCTGCCCACGCACTCGTTAATCGAAAGCATTCAAACCAGATAAGTGGTATACTACTTATCTGGTTTTTTTATTCTCTTAAGAGAATATTGTTTGATTCTTGAACAATATCTTCAGTTTTTTGACATGGTTTAGGTAAATACACATGAGTTCTGCAGAGGTCGTTTCATCTGAAAATCTTGATGGACAGCAGCAATCTTCGTCCACGCCGGTAATCCCTGCTGCCGAAAATAAAGTGAATTTACTCGGCATGTCTCGTCCTGAGTTAGAAAAATTCTTTGAAGATATTGGTGAGAAGAAGTTTCGTGCCGGACAGGTCATGAAATGGATACATCAATACTTTGTTACTGACTTTGCTGAAATGACCAATATTTCAGGCAAATTACGTGCGAAGCTTGAACAGATTTGTGAAATTAAAGCCCCTGAAGTGGTTCACCGTCATTACTCAAAAGATGGTACACGTAAGTGGGTGTTTCGCGTAGGTGAGGGTGCAGGTTCTTTAGTTGAAACTGTATTAATTCCTGCCGAAGATAAAACTGGATTACGTAAAACGCTTTGTATTTCCTCTCAAGTGGGCTGCGCATTAGATTGCTCATTTTGTTCAACAGGTAAACAAGGTTTCCAACGTGATTTAACGCCAGATGAAATTATTGGGCAACTTTGGATGGCAAACTATTCTTATATGGAAGAAGTGCCTGTTGCGGAGCGCGAACGTTCAGTGACCAATGTTGTGATGATGGGCATGGGTGAGCCATTGCTCAACTATGATGCTGTATTAAGCTCAATGCAGATAATGCTTGATGACTTTGCTTATGGCATGTCAAAGCGTCGTGTGACTTTATCAACGTCGGGTGTTGTACCAAAAATTGACCAGCTTGCAAAAGATATTGATGTGGCTTTAGCCATTTCTTTACATGCGCCAAACGATGAATTACGTAACGAATTAGTACCTATTAATAAAAAATATCCATTGGCTCAATTAATTGCAGCATGTCAGCGTTATATTGCCAAAGATGGTAATGAAAGTACGCGTAAACATGTGACGATTGAATATGTGATGTTAGAAGGCGTGAATGATCAGCCTGAACATGCACAGCAAATGATTAAATTATTAAAAAATTTACCAAGTAAAATTAACTTGATTCCGTTTAACCCGTTCCCGCATGCGCCATATGGTCGCTCAAGCCGAAATCGTATTATCTCGTTCCAAAAAACTTTGTCTGATGCGGGATTTGTGTGTACGATTCGTCAAACACGTGGTGATGATATTGACGCTGCATGTGGGCAGTTAGTGGGTCAAGTGGCTGACAGAACCCGCCGTGCTGAACAGTGGCAGAAAAAAGTCACACAGCGTCAAGAGATTTTACGTACACAAGGATAAATTGAGGGCAGGCTTTGAGTATTCCAAAGTTAAAAACGGTCTTATGTATGGGGATTGCAGTTGCATTTCTGGTAAGTGGTTGCCAGACAACGCATACGCAAAAAAAAGACCCAGAGAAAGCAGTAAAGGTACGTACACAACTTGCTGCTGAACATATCCGTTCGGGTGACTTGGACTCAGCAAAGCGAGCTCTTGATCAAGCTTTAAGTGTAGATAGCCGCGATGCTACTGCAAATATGATGATGGGTATTTTGCTACAGCAAGAAGGTAGCAAACCCAATTTAGAAAAAGCAGAACATTATTTTAAAAGAGCAATTTCATCTGAACCGGATAATGCTCAAGCACATAATAATTATGGTACTTATTTATATCAAATGGAGCGTTATAATGATGCGGTTGAGCAATTTCGTATTGCTGGCGCAACATTAGGTTATGACCAACGCTATCAGGCATTAGAAAATCTGGGGCGTATTTATTTAAAATTGGGTGATGTTGCGAATGCTGAAAAAACATTCAAACAAGCACTCCTTGCTAACCGCGACTCTTATATTTCAATGTTAGAGTTAGCGGAAATTTTTTATTTGCAGCAGCAGATTCCGGCTGCTACACAAATGTATGAGCAATATGTTCGTACAGTGGGGCAGAAAAATCAGGGTGCAAGAGCACTTTGGATTGGTGTAAGAGTGGCTCGAGCCAATGCGGATAAAATGGGAATGCAAGTGTTAGTAAACCAGTTACGTGCTTTGTTCCCAGAAAGTCCAGAATATCAACGTTATTTGCAATTACAGTATAGTACTGAGGCCGTATGGAAATAAATCCTAATTCACAGCAGCCAACTGGCTCAAGCTTACCGACTTCTGCTTTAGGAAATATTCAACGTCCTGGTGAGTATTTACGTCAAATTCGAGTTGCTCAGAATAAAGAGTTAGGGCAAGTTTCTTCAGATTTAAATATGCCGGTTAAGACCTTGACCGCTTTAGAGCAAGATGACTATAAATCATTGCCGGAAGCGACTTTCATTAAGGGTTATTACCGTTCATATGCAAAATATTTAAATACGGACGCGACGGCAATTATTCAGCGTTTCGATGAGATTTATGCAAATGATACTGGGCTGTTACCAAATCATGCCTTAAATAATTCACCAATTAAAATCATGGGTAAACTCCCGGGTTCTAATAGTGATCGTAATAAAAAATGGTTAAAGCGCGCACTTCTTGCTGTTGTAATTCTTGCTGTTGTGTCATTGCTTGTTATGGGTGTCCAAAAATGGACTTCAAAGAAAGAAGATGCTGATTTACCTAAAGTAAATCAATCGAATGTTGAAGTTTTACCTATGCAAGGAGCTACCACCTCAACAGTGGGTGATCAATTGGTGTTAAACTTTAACCGACCAACTTCTGTTCATATTGTTGATGCAACAGGTAAAGTTTTGGCGACAGGTCGTCAGTCATCAACTTTAAACTTAACTGGTGAGTCTCCATTCCAGATTCGTCTTGATGATGCAACGGCTGTGTCATTAAGTCTAAACCAAGAACAGATTTCATTGTCTCCATATACGGTAAACGGTAAAGCAGAATTCCGTTTATCCCGCTAATACCATGAGTTGAGCGATACAATGATAGAGAACCCAATTAAACGTCGACCAACACGTAAAATCCGTGTTGGTTCGGTGTATGTCGGTGGCGATGCACCTATTAGCGTGCAAAGTATGACAAATACCGAAACTTGCGATGTCGATGCAACCGTTGCTCAAATCGAGCGTTGCGTTGATGCAGGTGCTGATATTATGCGTGTTTCGGTCCCATCTATGGAGGCTGCTGAGGCATTTGGTGAGATCCGTAAACGTGTTTCAGTTCCATTGGTGGCTGATATTCACTTTGACCATAGAATTGCTCTGGCAGTTGCAGACTATGGTGCAGACTGTTTACGTATTAACCCAGGTAATATCGGCTCAGATCAGAAAGTGCGTGAAGTTGTTGCTGCGGCACGTCATCATGGCATTTCTATGCGTATTGGGGTCAATGCGGGTTCTCTAGAAAAAGATTTACAAAAG
The DNA here is from genome assembly GCF_052045285.1 of Acinetobacter sp. 22301. Lineage (NCBI taxonomy): Bacteria > Pseudomonadati > Pseudomonadota > Gammaproteobacteria > Moraxellales > Moraxellaceae > Acinetobacter > Acinetobacter sp. 22301. The sequence continues at coordinate 247,930 of NZ_JBQEOR010000003.1, forward strand.
AAATATGGCGAGCCTACAGGTGAGGCGCTGCTTGAGTCAGCACTACGTCATATTGATATTTTAGATCGTCTCAACTTCCATGAATTTAAAGTCAGCGTAAAAGCATCAAATGTGTTTTTAACCATGGATGCTTATCGTTTACTTTCAAAGCAAATTGATAACCCATTACATCTTGGTGTGACTGAAGCTGGTATTTATCGTACAGGTACTGTGAAGTCAGCAATTGCCCTTGGTGGATTGTTGATGGAAGGTATTGGCGATACGATGCGTATTTCGCTTGCCGCCGAACCGGAAGATGAAATCAAGATTGGTTTTGATATCTTAAAATCGCTAGGGCTTCGTTCTAACGGGATTAACTTTATTGCTTGCCCAAGTTGCTCTCGCCAAGAATTTAATGTTATTCAGGTAATGCAAGCATTGGAAGAGCGTTTAGAAGATATTCGTACTCCAATGGATGTGTCGGTAATTGGTTGTAAAGTAAACGGCCCGGGTGAAGCAAAAGAAGCTGACATCGGGGTTGTTGGGGCTGCGCCTCGCTCATTGGTTTATCGTAATGGTGAAAAAAGTCATTTAATCGATACCGATCAATTGGTTGATGAAATCGAAACTATGGTTCGTCAACGTGTCCAAGAGCTTGAAGAAGCTAAATCTAAAGAAATTATTCGTAGTTCATCATGAGTTCAATCGTCGCAATCAAAGGTTTTAATGACATCTTGCCATCGCAAACAGTAGCGTGGAGACGTCTCGAGCAACATTTAGCATCTTTAATGGATGCTTATGGATATCAACAAATTCGTTTGCCGATCGTTGAACAAACGGGCTTGTTTAAACGTGCTATTGGTGATGCTACCGATATTGTTGAAAAAGAAATGTATACCTTTTTTGACAAAGGTAACCCACCAGAGTCATTAACCTTACGTCCAGAGGGTACAGCAGGTTGTGTTCGTGCATTGGTTGAACATAATTTGTTGCGCGGTGCTACTCCACGCGTGTGGTATATGGGACCTATGTTCCGTTATGAGAAGCCACAAAAAGGACGTTACCGCCAGTTCCACCAATTTGGCGTGGAAACTTTCGGTGTTGCGACTCCTGATATTGATGCTGAATTGATTATGTTGACCGCTCGTTTATGGAAACGTATGGGCGTTGCTGATAAGGTTCAGCTTGAGTTAAATACTTTGGGCGAAACTGATGAGCGTACAGAGTATCGTAATGCTTTAGTTGCGTTTTTAAACGAGCATAAAGATGCGTTGGATGAAGACTCACAGCGTCGTTTAACAACGAATCCATTACGTATTTTGGATTCTAAAATTGAATCTACTCAGAAAATTTTAGAAAATGCACCGAAATTACATGACTTCTTGAAAGAAGAAAGCTTGGATCATTTTAAGCAGTTACAAGATTATTTGACTGCTGCTGGCATCCAATTTGTCATTAATCAAAAATTGGTGCGTGGTCTGGATTACTACAATAAAACCGTTTTTGAATGGACAACAACTGCACTTGGTTCGCAAGGTACTGTATGTGCTGGCGGTCGCTACGACGGTTTAGTTGGTCAGCTAAAAGGTAAGGCCGATCAATCTGTACCAGCTGTTGGTTTTGCGATGGGTATGGAGCGTTTATTGCTTCTACTTGAGCAGGTTGAACAGGCTCAAGTTATACGTGATTGTGAAGTCTTCTTGGTTGCAGAACCTGCTTATCAAACTAAAGCTTTGATTTTAGCGGAGCAATTACGTGACCAGTTAGAAGCTGCAAATAGCAGTATTCGAATCAAAACAGGTTCACAAGGCAGCATGAAGAGTCAGATGAAAAAAGCTGATCAGGCTGGGGCTGTTTACGCCATGATTTTAGGTGAGCGTGAATGGGAAGCACAGCAACTTGCTATCAAAGAGTTAGCAACAGCTGAGCAGTCTCAAGTTGCGCTGGCTGAGCTTGTACCATTCTTAATCGAAAAATTTACAAAATAAACTGAAACATCTGGAAAAGGACAATCACATGAGTGTAAGTGATGAAGAACAATTCGACAGCTTAAAGTCGTTCGCCAAAAAATATGGTTCTGCCATGATTAGCGGGATTCTCATTGCATTGATTGCCTTTTTTGGGTGGGAATATTGGCAAAAAAGAAATCTTGCGAGCAGCCAGACAGAAACTGCAAAAGTACAGCAGTTAATGGATGAGGCAAATGCAAGTGCTGATAATCCTAATGCTTTAACTTCGGTCACTGCATCGGCAGATAAAATCGTAAAAGATGATATCAATTCTGTTCAGGCGATACAGACTCAGTTTGTATTAGCAAAATTAGCCTATGAAAAACAGGATTATGCTGCTGCTGAAAAAGCATTGAAGAAAGTTGAAAATTCAAAAGTAAAAGATGAAGGTTTGATTCAGGTTGTAAAATTGCGTTTAGCAGATGCACAATTGGCGCAAAACAAATATGATGAAGCACTAAAAACCTTGTCTGGTAACGTCGATCCTGCATTTAAAGCAACAGTAGAAGAGTTACGTGGTGATATCTTTGTTGCTAAGAAAGATGTTGATTCTGCTAAAAAAGCGTATCAGGCAGCATGGGATTCGTTACTGGAACGTAAACAAGAACGACAAATTTTACAAATTAAACTCGAAAGTGTTGGCGTTTTAGTTGAAGATCCACAGATTGAGCGCCCAATTTTGGAAACACAGGTGGAAGAGTCTTAATGAATCAGAAATTCAAACTGCCTTTGGCAATTGCAATCGCATCAGCTGTACTGGTGGGATGTTCTAGCAACAAAGTAAAAGAAGCAAAACCAAATCCACTACCGAAATTGACTGAGTCGAAAAAGACTCTAGTACCCGTGTTTTCGCGCAGTGTTTCTTCTACTGATAAGGCAGATCCGTTACGTTTGCAGCTTGACGCAAGTGAGGGCGTGGTCTTTACGCTTGACCCAAAAGGTGAAGTCGCTGCATATCGTGGTAAGCAGCGTCTTTGGGAGAAAAAAGTCAGCAAATTAGGCTTGAGCTCTGGTGTTGAAGCTGCTGAAGGAATTGTTGTTGTTGGTAATAGTAAAGGTCAACTTTTTGCTTTAGATCAGGCAACAGGTGAACAAAAGTGGACTGCGCAGTTATCTGGTGCACTATTAAGTCCTTCTTTAGTTCAGTCTGGACGCGTTATTACTATTGCTAATGATGGTACTGTATTTGCGCATGATGCTGGTTCAGGCCAACAAGTTTGGGCTTATAAATTACCAAATGTCCAATTTAGTTTACGTGGTCAGGCCTCACCGGTGAGTCTTGACCCGCGTACCGTATTAATCGCATCTGCTAATGCGTATGTTTATGCAATTGATACGATTAGTGGTATTCCACGTTTCCAACGCCGTGTTGCAGTAAGTGAAGGCCGTTCTGATATTCAACGTTTGATTGATATCGATGGTGATCCTGCAGTTGCTGGACAGTTTATGGTAACGACTAGTTTCCAAGGACAAGTGACCGTAACTGATCTAGCTTCTCAACGTGTAGTTTGGAGTGAAGACTCAAGTAGCACGAAGCGTCCAGAAGTTTATGACAATAAAGTATTTGTTTCATCAACTGATGGTAAGTTAACTGCTTATGATTTAACGACAGGCGAACAAGTTTGGCAAAATGATAGTTTATTAAACCGTCATTTAAGTAACCCTGTTGTGTTGGGATCGGATCTTATTGTTGGTGATTTAGATGGCGTATTACATCTTGTTGATCCTGCAACAGGTAAGTTGATTGGTCGTTCAAAAACAAGTGGTGAGGTCAATACATTACGTGTTATTGAGAACCAACTTTACGTTTCGACCAGAAAAGGCGATTTAAGTATTTGGCAGAATCGTTAATTTCGTTTGCTTGTGCTAAAATAGCCGCTTAACAAATTACGCTGTTAAAAAAATATCGGGGTGTTTGAATTAAATCAGTTCAAAGCCCCGTCTTTTATTATGGTCATATCTGACCTTAAAATATATCTCCTGTATTGTTTCTAATGCTCATGCCATGAGATATGGCTGGTCTTGAATTAAGGTTATTGTATGAAACCCGTTATTGCGCTCATTGGTCGTCCGAATGTCGGAAAATCAACGTTATTTAACCAGATTACCAAGAGTCGTGATGCACTTGTAGCCGACTTCGCGGGTCTGACTCGTGACCGTAAATATGGTGATGCGACTTATCAAAATAAGTCTTTCATTGTTGTTGATACTGGTGGTATCGGTGAGAGTGAAGGCGGTATCGATAACTACATGGCCGAGCAGTCAAAAACAGCGATCAACGAAGCAGATATTATTATTTTTGTGGTTGACGCTCGTGCGGGATTGTTAGCTTCTGATGAGCAAATTGCTCGTGAACTACGTACTTTAGGTAAGAAAATTTATCTTGTTGCGAACAAGGTAGATGGTGTTCATGCTGAAGCAGCTTTGGTTGAATTCTACAAACTTGGTATGGGTGAACCATTACAAGTTGCTGCTAGCCATGGTCGTGGTGTACAGCAAATGCTGGAAGATGTACTTGCGGAAGTTCCAGAAGATGAAAATCCTGAAGAACATGACAAAGATACTGGCTTACGTTTAGCAATTATTGGTCGTCCTAACGTTGGTAAGTCAACACTGGTCAACCGTTTGCTTGGTGAAGACCGTGTGGTGGCATTTGACCAACCAGGTACAACTCGTGACTCGATTTACATTCCTTTTGAGCGTGAAGGCCGTAAATACACTTTAATTGATACAGCAGGTGTGCGTCGTAAAGGTAAGGTTGATGAAATGATTGAGAAGTTCTCAATTGTTAAAACTTTGCAAGCAATGAAAGATGCACATGTTGTCGTAGTTGTAGTCGATGCGCGTGAAGGTATTGTTGAGCAAGACTTGCATTTAATTGGCTATGCGCTTGAAGCTGGTCGTGCCATGGTTATTGCCATCAACAAATGGGATAACATGTCTGAATACGACCGCAAGCAGTGTAAGCTTGATGTTGAACGTCGTTTTGACTTTATTCCATGGGCAAAAATCCATTTAATTTCTGCTTTACATGGAACTGGGGTAGGTGATTTATATCCTTCTATCCACCGTGCTTATGAGTCTGCGAACTTAAAAGTATCACCAGCTAAATTGACTCAAATTTTGAGTGATGCGACAGAAGCCCATCAACCACCAATGATTAGCGGTCGTCGTATTAAAATGCGTTATGCACATATGGGTGGTCAGAATCCACCGACTATTGTGATTCATGGTAATAAGGTTGATAAGACACCTGCCGATTATCGCCGTTATTTAGAAAACGTGTTCCGTAAAGTATATAAACTTGAAGGTACACCAGTTCGTATTGACTTTAAAACTTCTGAAAACCCGTTTGAAGGTCGTAAGAGTCAGGTTGATGAACGTACTGCTGCACGTCGCCGTCGTTATATTCAGAAATTTAAGAAAGCAGAGAAAAAATTTAATCGTTAAGTTTTTTACTGTTCAAAAACCCAAAGTTTTCTTTGGGTTTTTTTTGCAAATAAATGAGCTAATCATAAGAGTTATGAAAAAGTGTGAGTGATAAACGTAATTTTTTGTAAATTTTATAACGAATGCTATAATCAGCATCTTTATAAAATAATTTATATTTCGACAGAATAACGCGGCTTAGGGTTCATTTTTTAGCATGGTAACATTACATCTTGCTCAGCTTATATTTACACATGCTCAGCCTTCCTATGCGGCTCTCGACAGCATCCCAGCTATGCAGCGTAGACGTTTATCACCATTGGCTAAACTTGCTTTAAATAGTGCGATCGGTGCATTAGAAAGTAATAAGGCCGATTATATTGTTTGGGTATCAAAATATGGTGATGAGGCCAAAACGTTAAATATCTTGCAAGACGTTTTAAGTGATCAAACTCCATCGCCAACACAATTTTCAACGTCTGTGCATAATGCAATTTCTGGTCTCTATTCAATTTTATGTCAGGATGATACTCCCTCTACAAGCTTAAGCTGTTCATGGACTGAAGGTTTGATTGAGGCTTATGCACTTTTAAAGTCAATGCCTGAGATTAAGCGGGTTTTAGTCGTCGCTTATGATGAGCCATTACCTAATATTTATGCTGAGGCAATCAATTTTCCTGCCTATGCGATGGCTGCTGTCGTTACTCTAGAGCAACCTAATTTACAAATTACTGCGTGGACGCATACAGATGAAGCAGATGCTCCTGCTTTTGCTCATTTTTGGCAGGACGCTGACCAGTTAACATCTGCATTTGGGTGGAACAAATGCTAAATCTTAAAAATCTCAAGCAAAAAAGTAATTATTGCTGGCGTGTGGCTGCTACTGGCTTTAGCTTTGCCAGTTTTGGGCTGGGTGGTATGGCAATCGCCTCAGTGATTGCACCAGTATTAAATGCAACCACTTCTGATCCGCAAAAGCGACAGCAACGTGCGCAAAATGTGATTAAACATAGTTTCAAAGGCTTTACCGACATGATGGTCAAACTTGGCATCATGACTTATTCGGTAGAGGGGCTAGAAAAACTACAAAATAGTCGTCAAGAGCTGGTGATTGCCAATCATCCGACTTTGATTGATGTTGTAGTACTAATTGGTATGATGCAGCAGGCTAATTGTGTCGTGAAGCAGTCTCTTTGGTCGAACCCATTTACAAAAGGACCCGTACAAAGCGCAGGCTATATTTTAAATGCAGGCTCTCAGCAGTTTGTTGAAGACTGTGTAAAGCGTCTAAAAGAAAATAATGCGGCTTCTCTTTTAATTTTTCCGGAAGGAACGCGCACTGAAAAAGGGATGACCCTAAACGAGTTTCAGCGAGGCGCAGCCAATATTGCCATTCGTGCAAATGTACCAATTCGCCCAGTAATTATTACTTGTACACCATCAACTTTAACCAAGAATGAAAAATGGTACCACGTACCATCTCAACCATTTCATATCGAGGTCAAGGTACTAGATGCTGTGCAAGTATCAGATCTGTTAGATGATTTAACAGTAGGACCTAAACAAGTTCGTCAGTTAAGTCGTAGTTTTTATAAAATTTTTGATGAAGAGTTATCTTGAAATGAGCAATCTTGCTGATGAACTAAAGCAAATGATTATTGATGTTCTAGCACTAGAAGATATTACTATTGCCGATATTGATACAGAAGCTCCATTATTTGGAGAAGGTTTAGGATTAGACTCGATTGATGCACTTGAGTTGGGACTGGCTTTGAAAAAGCGTTACAACATTCATTTAAATGCAGAATCGGATGAAACCAAACAGCATTTTAAGTCAATCCAGAGCTTGGTTGCTTTAGTTGAAGCACAACAGAAGTCATAAGGAGCGTGATGATGTTATCTCAAGAGCAAGTATTAACTAAACTCCGCGAATGGATGGAAGATTTGTTTGAGATTGAACCAGAGACTGTTCAACTCGATTCGAACCTTTATTCAGACCTTGATGTAGACAGTATTGACGCGGTCGATTTAGTTGTAAAAATTAAAGAGTTAACAGGCAAGCAAGTAAAGCCTGAAGACTTTAAAAATGTGAGAACCGTACTTGATGTGGTGACGGTTATTCAGAATATGACTGCTGAATGAAGTTTATTCTTAAAGGGATAATGACGGCACTTTTTGTGCTGTATCCCTTTATTGTGGGCTGGAGTTTGACTCACGGCCAATTTGTCTGGGTGAGTGCTTTACTCATCGGGTTGGGTGTCGTCAGACTTTTTAGCAAAGGCAACTCGTTATTATGGCCATTAACGGGTTTTGCCATCGTTTGCGGTAGCCTGAGTTTATTGTCACATGACCATGCTTGGCTAAAGCTATATCCAGTGGGTATGAGTTTAGGTGCATTAATTATTTTTGCGCTGACGCTCATTAAGCCGCCGTCTATGATTGAGCGCTTTGCCCGACTCGTTGAACCTGATTTACCTGCTTCTGGCGTACAGTGGACCAGACAGGTCACCAAAGTTTGGTGTGTTTTCTTTTTTTGTAATGCATTGATTGCTTTAAGCACTGTGCTTTTTACCTCAACTCAGGTTTGGGTCATTTATAATGGCTTTATTTCTTATGTGCTGATGGGCATTTTGTTCCTTGGTGAATTTATTTTGCGTAAGCGACATCAGCGTTTACATTCTTCAAATCATTAATTAAAAACTATGTATTGCCACTTTCAGAAATTCATCGATTCAGCTCAGCCACTTTGTATAGACGGTACTCTAAACTCGACCAGTTTTAATCAATTTTGGCAAGATGTGGCATTACAAGCTGCTGCAATTGCTCAAATGGAAAATCTAACTTGGGCTTTATGGGAAGCAGATAGTTATGAATTTATGGTTTTATTCTTTGCTGCTTTGTTAGCGAAAAAGCAAATACTTTTGCCACCCAATCGAGTGCGTGAATTAGAACAGGATTTTTCAGCACAGCAGATCTATTTTTTAAAGCGTCAAGAAATTGGAGAAGTTGTACCTTTATCTTTAACCTTAGATGATACTTTTTTAGAGCAGGCTCAACTCTATTTTTATACTTCGGGTTCAACTGGGGAACCTAAAAAAATTCCAAGGACACTTAGACAATTACTTAACGAAGTCCAAGGGTTGAGTCAGAGTTTTAGCTTTGATGAACATGCAACTGCGATTGCAACAGTTAGTCATCAACATATTTATGGATTACTGTTTAAATTATTACTACCACTTGCTACAGGTCGAAGTTTTTATAATCCTCAAATGGCATTCCCTGAAGATGTGGTACAAGTCCAAAAACAATTAGAAACAATGGGGTTAAGCAATTATTTGATCTCAAGTCCTGCTTTATTAAAACGCTGGACAACCGATGTTGTTTTACAACACTGCCAGATGGTCTTTAGTTCCGGGGGCAAGCTAGAAAGTGGTGTTCGTCCTTTACTAAATCGTCCGATTATTGAAGTTTTGGGAAGTTCGGAAACTGGTGGTATTGCCCATCGCGCTAAAGATGAAGATGCTTGGACTGCATTTAGTACTGTGGCTATTCGTATTGAAGACCAACAGCTTATGGTCAAGAGTAATCATGCCTTCGAGAATGATTGGATTACCACAGGTGACGGTGCGGCATGGACAGATGCAACATGTCAGGCCTTTAAGCTGATGGGGCGTACAGATCGAATTGTAAAACTTGAAGAAAAGCGTTTAAGTCTAGATGCGATCGAGCAAAGCATCCAAGCTTTAGATGTCGTAAAGCAATGCCATGTATTGGTATTTGAACATGAGCAACGCCAAATGTTGGGTTGTATTGTCGTTCTAACAGAACAAGCTCGTGGACAGTTACAGCAACAGGGTAAATCAGCTTTTGTTAACCATTTAAAACAACAGTTGAAAGACGGCTTGGAAACGATTGCGATTCCACGTCAGTGGCGGTTCTTAAGTCAGTTACCACAAAATACTCAGTCCAAACTCAATAAAAACTATTTGAAAACTCTATTTAAGCCTATGTTGCAACCCGTGGTGCTGTCACAGTCTCAAAATTCAGATGACTACATTTGGGAGTTGGAATTTCCACCTGAGTTGGCTTGTTTTAAAGGGCATTTCCCAACACAACCCATTTATCCTGGGGTTGGGCAAATAGGCTTTTTACAACAATTTGCTAAATCTATTTGGTCTGATTTGAGCTGGTGTCAGGGATATGAGCAGGTAAAATTCCAAAACCTGATTCGCCCTTATGCTGTAGTACAACTCAAGTTTTCTCGAAAAGAGCATAAAGTGAGTTTTGAACTACGTGATTCAGAACAAATTCTGGCTTCAGGGCGATTATTATTTGCTTTGCAAACGGAAGTAGAGGGTTAAAAATGCAGACCAATTACGGCTTTGTTGTTCCGGTTTATAACCATCCACATTATTTAGCAGATTTAATTTCTTATCTGAACAGTTTTGATCTACCGATTGTTTTGGTCAATGATGGCAGTGATGATGCATGTAGCCAAATTTTAAAAGTGTTGGCAGAGCAATATTCCCAAATTCATCTTATTGAGCATGAGGTGAATAAGGGTAAAGGTCAGGCAGTCATGACGGGATTACGTGCGGCCTATGAGCTTGGTTTAAGCCATGCATTACAACTCGATTCAGATGGTCAACACTGCTGGGATGATATTCCAAAATTTATTGAGCAGTCTCGGCAACATCCTGATGCAATGGTGATTGGTCAGCCATACTTTGATGCCTCTATTCCTAAAAAGCGCTTATATGGCCGTTACATTACTCATTTTTGGGTCTGGTTAAATAGCTTATCTTTTGAAATTAAAGATAGCATGTGCGGGTTTCGCGTATATCCGCTCGAGAGCACGATAAAGGTATTGAATAGTGCTAAATTTCAGCCACGTATGGGCTTTGATAGTGAAATTTTAGTACGTTTAAAATGGGAAAATACCCCTTTTATTAATGTACCAACGCCTGTGGTTTATCCAGAGCAGGGTATTTCTCATTTTCATGCTTGGCGAGATAACTTAGGGCTAAGTAAAGCGCATGCAACTTTGTTTATGGGCATGCTGATTCGCTTACCGAAGCTATTAAAACAAAAGCTGCAAGGTTAATTATGACAGATTCAGCTTCACCAAAATGGAATGACATTAAAGAGCGAGGTGGCATGTTGCCCCTTATGCTGATGTTGTGGTTTTACCGTTTTGGTGGACGTTGGTTATGCAAGTTGGTGATGTATTTTGTCATTATGTGGTATTGGTTATTTGCAGCCACAGCAAGACAGGCTTCTTTACTCTATTTACAAAAACTGCATCATTTTGCTGGATCGCAGTCTCCCTTTAGCCACCAACCAAATTGGACAAATAGCTATGCGCATTTCATGCAATTTGGCGAATGTATTTTAGATAAGATTGAGGGTTGGTTGGGTAATATTCCCGAGCAGGAATTACAAGTTTTTGGACATGAAAACTTCTCTCAGTATTATCAAAAAGGTGCTCTGATTATTGTCTCTCACTTTGGCAATATTGAATTACTTCGAGCCATTAAGTCAGAGCATCCGCAGAAAATTAATGTGTTGGTTTACCAAAAGCACGCGACAAAATTTAATGAGTTTTTGAAAAAAATAAATGATAAGGCAGATGTGTGTCTTTTATCAGTTGATGAGCTGGGTATTGAAACTGCCATGCTGCTGCAAGACAAAATGCAGCAAGGTGAGTGGATCATTGTGGCGGCAGACCGAGTGCCTGTGCAGTCAGATCGTGTACAGCATGTTGATTTTTTAGGGGAGTCAGCAGCTTTCCCACAAGGTGCATGGATTTTAGCAAATTTACTCAAAGTGCCTGTTATTGCTGTGTTTTGCTATCGGGTACAGCAGCATTTTCAAGTGCATATTCATTCAATTGCTGAGCAGGTGAGTTTACCTCGTGCTAACCGTATTGAAAGTATGCAAACCATCACTAAGACATATGTTGCCGTACTAGAACAGCATTGTCTGCGTGCGCCTTATCAATGGTTTAATTTTTATAATTTTTGGACGAAATAACATGCGTGTGTTAACCGTAGGTGAACAGCCACTGAGTATTGAAGATGTCGTTTCTGTAGCAAGAAGCGAATGTCAGGTTGCTTTACCTGAAACGTCTGAGTGGCGTGAACTAATTCAGAAAGGTGCTGATTTTCTCGATCAGCTCCTTGAAGAAGAAGGGGTAATCTACGGTGTAACTACGGGGTATGGCGACTCATGTTTGGTTGAAGTGCCATTACATCAGGTCAATGAACTGCCGCTGCATCTTTCACGTTTTCATGGTTGTGGTTTAGGTGAAGATTTAGATGTCATCACTGCACGTGCAGTGGTGGTGACGCGTTTATGTTCGTTAGCTCGCGGTTATTCGGGTGTATCAATAGCACTACTTGAGCGCTTGGTATGGTTGCTGAACGAAAATGTAATTCCAGTCATTCCCTCTGAAGGTTCAGTCGGGGCAAGCGGGGACTTAACGCCTTTGTCTTACATTGCGGGAACTTTAGTCGGTGAGCGTGATGTGTATGTTGATGGGAATATTGTTCCAGTTGCTCAGGTGTATGCTGAAAAAGGCTTGCAGCCTTTAACGCTCAGACCAAAAGAAGGTTTGGCACTCATGAACGGTACTGCGGTGATGACGGCAATTGCTTGTCTGAACTATAAAAAAGCAGAACAGATAGCACTTGCTAGTACTTTAATTACTGCTCTAAATGTGTTGGCCTTGGAAGGTAATCCTAGTCATTTTGACAAAGTGCTGTTTGCACAGAAGCCCCATCCGGGACAGCAACAGATTGCCAAGCAATTACGTGACTGGCTGAACAGTGAAGTACAAACAGCACATCAAAGCCCACGTTTGCAAGACCGTTATTCGCTTCGTTGTGCACCGCATATTATTGGTGTGTTTGAAGACTCAAAAGTATGGTTACGTCAGTTTATTGAAAATGAACTGAATTCAAGTAACGACAATCCATTGATTGATCCAGTAGGGATGCGTGTATTGCATGGCGGTCATTTTTACGGTGGACATATTGCACAAGCAATGGATAGCTTAAAAATTATGATTGCCAATATTGCTGATTTGATGGACAGACAAATTGCACAGTTGGTTGACCACAAAATGAATCATGGTTTGCCACGTAATCTAACAGGTGCGACAGCTGAACGTTTACCACTGAATCATGGTTTTAAAGCGGTACAAATTGGGGTGTCGGCGTGGACGGCTGAAGCCTTGAAAAATACTTTGGCAGCTTCAATTTTTTCACGTTCAACCGAATGTCATAACCAAGACAAAGTCAGTATGGGAACCATTGCTGCGCGTGATGCGAGCCGAGTAATTACCTTAACACAGCAAGTCATTGCAGCTCTTTGCTGTGCGAGTGTGCAGGCGATTCATCTGAAAGGTTTAACTACACAGTTAAGTCCAACATTGCAGACATTTATGCAATGGACCTTACAAAGCTTTGCATTTGTCGAAGAAGACCGACCATTACAAACCGAATTACAACAGATTGTTGATCGTTTAGACCAACTTGAATTGTTTAATCAACCAGAATTTATGGGATAAGGTGAGCCAATGCATGCAGATGTAATCATTGAAATTCCATTTCATGATGTCGATACCATGAATGTGGTTTGGCATGGACACTATTTAAAATATTTTGAGATTGCGCGCTGTAAATTGCTCGATCAATTTCATTACAACTATATGCAGATGAAAGAATCAGGCTATGCATGGCCTGTGATTGAAAGCCATGTTCGCTATGCATACGGTATTGAGTTTGAACAAAAGATTCGGGTTCGAGCTATTTTAAAGGAATGGGAAAACCGTTTGAAAATCGATTATTTGATTTTTGATGCTGAGTCTGGGAAACGTTTAACTAAAGGTTATACCACGCAGGTTGCGGTGAATATTGAAGCGCGTGAAATGTGTTTTCAGTCGCCTCAAGTTTTGTTTGATCGCTTGAATGCATGGTCTGAGTTTCAACCGAAGAGGAATGCGTGATGTCTAAATTCATCAAAACTTTAGGTTTAGGTGCTGCAATCTGGATGGGTAGTTTAAGTGCAGTCTATGCAGCACCAGCACAGATCACTCAAATTTTTCAGCAATTGTCACAGTCTCCTACGGTTCGTGCTGATTTCGAACAACAAAAAAAATTGCCATCATTGAATAAAACTTTTGTATCGAATGGCTCTTTATTGTTCTCAAAATCTTATGGTGTAGCGTGGCAAATCAAACGGCCTGTGCAAGCAGATTTGATTGTTACCCCAACCAAATTGGTACAGAAAACTCAGCGTACATTTAGCCAAATACAAGTTGATCAATCGCCATATAGTTCGGTCGCGACTTTATTCTTACAGCTCATGTCTGGTAATGAACAGGCTTTGGCAAAGAATTTTAATGTGGTAAGTGCGAATTATAGTCCAGCGGGTTGGAGCATGAGCTTAACTCCGAAAAATAGCTTGTTTAAAAAGTTATTTGTGCGTGTTGATGCTCAAGGACAACAGTACGTCAACCAAATTGTGATTACCGAGAAAGCAAATAATTTAACGACTATTCGCTTTAGTCACCAGACTTCTCAACCGACGAATCTAACGGCTGCTGAGCATGCGATTTTCCAACTGGCAAAATAAGTTCACCGCGCTTTGGTTAATTGCTCTGCTACTGATTGCGGTGGGGCTTGGTGTGACGTGGCTGAATAAAGATATTCATATTCAGACCAATATTTTTGCGTTATTGCCTAAAGTTCAGCAGGACCCAGAACTTGCACGTACTCAGCAGTACATGAATGAGCAACTCAACAATAAAGTATTTGTGGTGGTAGATGCCAAAGATGAGACTGCGACACAACAAGCGACTCATTTCTTAACAGCGCAGGCCAAGCAAAGCCAGTTGTGGCAACCATTAAAGCCACAACTTGATTTTGATCAATTTGCAAAACAGTTGTATCAACATCGAGCAGGTTTGTTGAGTGCTCAAGATCAAGCCTTATTGCAAAAAAAGGACTATACTGCACTGACTGAACAAAGTCTGATGCAGATGATGAGTCCAGGCATGCCTGTCACTGCGGAGTCACTTAAGCAAGACCCACTACTGTTGTTTCCTCGCTATGCCATGCAGTTGGCAAACCCGTCACAACAAGATACTGAAATGGAGCAGGGCTTTGCCACAATTCATCATGAACAAGGCATTTCTCGGCTTTTCGTCTTACAGTTGACGCAAAGCCCATACAATATTGATTATCAAGAACAGACCTCTACTTGGATTGAACAAACTAAGCAAAAACTAGCGGCAATGGGATTAAAATCTCATTGGACTGGAACTATTTTATTTTCAAATTTTGGGACCCAATCGGCTAAACAGGAAATCTCAACCATTGGTGTTGGCTCAACATTAGGCTTAATCTTTCTGGTTTGGTTTGGCTTTCGCTCACTGCGGCCTTTGGCGACCGAATTTATTGCCGTTTCGACTGGAAGCTTTGTGGCGTTTGCGGTCACACATTGGATGTTTGGTGAAATTCACCTGATGACGTTAGTCTTTGGTGCGAGTCTGATAGGTGTCTGTGTTGATTTTTCATTTTATTTTATGGCAATGCAATCGCAGCATAGAAAGCTTGGTGGTTTTCAAATTTTAAAACCGCTATTACCAAGTTTGTTTATGGGCTTAATGACCACATTAGTTGCATACATCTTTTTGAGTTTTACTCCATTTCCTGGGTTCAAGCAGATTGCGGTCTTTTCAATTGTAGGATTAACTGCGGCGTGGATCAGTAGTGTTCTACTATTACCAAGATTACCTGCGCTCAATGCCCAGCCAGCAATAAAAGCACTGTCATGGATTGGACAAGCACGGTTATGGTTTCAACAGTGTGCCAAAGTTCGTTATGGCTTGATTGCAGTCATTTTAGCAGTAGGTACTTCGAGTCTTTTCTATCTTAAAAGTAACGATGATATTCGTAACTTACAAGGTATGGACGCGAGCTTAAAACAGCAGGACCAAGCTGTTCGTGAGCAATTTGGCCAGCAGCAAAGTAGTGATTATTTTGTGGTGCGTGCAGCATCTGCAAATGAAATGCAGCAACAAGAGCAGCAACTGATAGGACAATTACAACAGTTGCAAACAAACGGAAAAATCAGTGCATTTCAAGCTTTAGGTCAATGGATTCCACCATTGGCAGAGCAGCAAAATAATCTACAACTATTAAGAAATATTCCAAAAGCGACTTTGCAGCAATATGCACAAAGTATGGGCCTAAATGTCACTGACGTTTTACAGTGGCAACAGCAACTAGCGGCACAACCGTTATTAGATTTTTCAGTATTTAAAGATCACCCTTTAGCTTTTTTACAACCTCAAGCCAATGAACGATTAGTCATGGTGACAGGGGCAAAACAGCCTGAACTGTTAAAGCAGCTTCAGAATGAGCATATACATTTCCAACAACCGATTACCGAAATGTCGCAAATGTTTGCTGAACATCGAGTGCAGGCTCAACATCTTCTGATTTATGCCTTAATTGGCCTGGCAGTTGGTTTGGCGCTTATTTATGGACTAAGTTCGATTGTGCCTTTGGTCCTGCCAGTCAGCTTGGCTTTACTAAGCACTTTTGCTGTTCAGGCATGGTTAGGTGTCGAAATTAACCTGTTTAGTATTATGGCGACTTTTCTGATTATCGGGATTGGCGTCGACTATGCAATATTTTATCGACATGGACATGATCACCCACAAGTAGTTGGAATGGCTTTATTTTTATGTATGATGTCGACCTTACTCGGCTTCGGATTACTTTCATTTAGCCATACTTACGCAATTCATTGTTTTGGTTTAACGGTTTTATACGGGGTTATTTTCTCGTTTATCTATGCAACTTTGTTAACCCCTGCAGATGAAAAACATATTGTAAATTTACAAGACCATTCATAATTTGAATAAATTAAAAAGGAAGTTGTGCTATGCGCACTATAGAAAAAATTGACGTCGTGATTATTGGGGCTGGGCCATCAGGTAGTTCTGCTGCTGCACTTCTTCGACAAAAGGGCTACACCGTTACGGTCATTGAAAAACAGTATTTCCCTCGTTTTTCGATTGGTGAGTCATTGCTACCACAATCTATGGCATTTTTAGAAGAGGCTGGTTTATTAGAAACAGTCCGTGAACATGTTGAACAATACGCTTTTCAATTTAAAAACGGGGCGGCTTTTCTACGTGGTAAACAACGTAGCTTTTATGACTTTACAGAAAAATTTACCGATGGTCCGGGCACAACTTGGCAAGTTCGCCGTGCAGATTTTGACAACTTACTAGCAAAACAGGCTCAAGCTTATGGTGCTGATATACGCTTTGGGCATGAAGTTTTAGATGTTGATGTTACATCTGAACAGCCTGTACTAACTGTATTAGATGAAGAACAACAGCGTTATCAGATTCAAACTAAATTTTTGTTAGATGCGAGTGGCTTTGGGCGAATTTTGCCAAAGTTATTAGATCTAGAGAGTCCATCAAATTTTCCGATACGACGTGCGCTGTTTACCCATATTCAAGACGGAATTACAGATCCCCTAGAGTTTGACCGTAATAAAATTTTAATTACTGTTCATGAAAAAGATCATCGCGCATGGTATTGGCTGATTCCATTTGCAGATGGACGGGCTTCTTTTGGTATCGTTGCAGAACAAGACTTTTTTGACAAATACATGGTCGAAAATGCTTCGGATAATGAACCTGAAGCAATATTCAAACGCATTTTGGCCGATGAACCAAGCTTGTCACATGTATTGCGTCGTGCAAAGTTTGATACACCAGTGCGGACCTTGGTGGGCTACTCAGCGAATGTAAAGCATCTGGCAGACCGCAACTATGCGCTATTAGGTAATGCGGGTGAGTTTCTTGATCCAGTCTTTTCATCAGGTGTGACGATTGCTCTTAAATCTTCAAGTTTGGCGGTTCCTTTAGTTGAACGAGTTTTAAATGGTGAACAAGTCGACTGGTTAGAAGAATATGAAAAGCCATTACGCCGCGGCATTCAAGTATTTCGTGCCTATGTTGAGTCATGGTACGAAGGCGAGTTCCAAGATGTGGTGTTCTCACAAAATCAGAATGAAGGCATTCGCCGTATGATTTCTTCATTATTGGCTGGTTACGCGTGGGATGAACAAAACCCGATCCATAAAAATGCCAAGCGTAGACTTACCACCTTGGCAGAATATTGTCGTGAAGGCTTGGCGCAAGAACAGGTACTTGAGGGATAACCATGCAACGCAAATGGGCAACGATATTACTCAGTAGCTTTATATTTTTAAATGGTTGTCAGATCATGCCACATGCCAAAGGGCTGCAAAGTCCACTGTGGCAGGCTCAGACTTATCAAAGGCAAGATCAGGTTGAGGTTCAGTGGAAGCAGCAAAGTTTTAGCTTCTTGCTATATCAACAGCAAAAGGGCGCTGTACTAGATATGGTTGCTTTGAGCCTAACAGGTCAACAATTATTTAAGTTACAGTTTGATGGGCATCGAGTTCATGTTGAGCAGCGCATTGATCAGATGCGTTTATTGCCTTTTGAGTTTGTGGTACGTGATCTTTTGTTTGCGACATACCCTCAGTTTTCGCATTTAGGGCAGCAAGCTGTAGAGATGAAACAACAAGCAGATAAGCAAGTTGTTTATATTGAAAAGCAACCTGTGTTGCAGCTTAAACAGGGACAAGGAAGCATTGAATTGATTAATGAACAAGTCCCTTATACCATGACGCTGAGTTCGATTGAGAACACCTTGCAGACAGAAGAAAGCCCTACGCCATGAAACAGTTACCTTCAGAAAATAAAGTCGCAATGGCAGTAGGCATACAATTTAGTGTTGGTTTGTCCGCTTTAGGCAGTGAACTTAATCAAATTAAACAGGCATTACAACAGCTGCAGCAAACCTTGAGTTTGCGAGATGATTTAATCGCTGATCGTGATGTTTGGGTGGGACAATATACGCACCCATTATGTTCGTACGTACCCGATGCTTTGCAGTCTGTAGATTCACGTAATCTACGTTTTGCATTAACCGCATTATCTAAAATCGAAACAGAGTTAAAAGCTTATACTGCTTCCTTTGAAAATAAACGTTTAGCCATTGTGGTAGGCACCTCTACTTCTGGTATTGCAGATAATGAATTATTACTTAAGCAATATTTTCAAGGGCAAACAGATCTATCGATATCACACTATCCTCAAGAAATGAGCTGTTTAGCGAAAGCATTACAGCAGTACTTAGGATGGGAAGGGCCTGCATATACGATTTCAACAGCTTGTTCTTCAAGCGCTAAAGCATTAGCCGCAGGGCAGAGATTACTTCACGCAGACTTAGCAGATGTTGTGCTGGTTGGTGGCGTCGATACCTTGTGCAAATTGACTCTAAATGGATTTAATAGTCTAGAAAGTTTATCTGCACATATTTGCCAACCCTGCGGCATAAGCCGTGATGGTATTAATATTGGTGAAGCCGCTGCGTTTTTTGTACTAAGTAAAGAACAAGCACCTGTCATGTTAATGGGGGTGGGTGAGTCCATGGATGCATGGCACATTTCAGCCCCGCACCCTGAAGGTAAAGGTGCTGCTTTAGCTATGCAACGTGCATTAGATATGGCACATATTTCCGCTCAAGAGGTGGGTTATATCAACTTGCATGGGACAGCAACTCCACAAAATGACGCAATGGAAATTAAGGCTGTAAGACAAGTTTTTGGTGATTACCAAGTTGCTTTAAGTAGTACAAAACATAAAACTGGACATTGTCTCGGTGCAGCGGGTGCCATAGAAGCTTTCATTTGTGAACAGGTTCTAAAGGATCAAAGCTGGTTGCCTTTACATCAAAATGTTGAGGTTGATCCAGATTTGGCTGACCAAAACTATGTGCAAGAAGCTGAACTAAAACAATCCATTCGCTATGTCATGAGTAATTCTTTCGCTTTTGGGGGAAGTAATATTAGTCTTGTTTTTGGAGTTAAGCCCTAGTGAAACTAGATGCAATTCAATATATTCCTCATGAGCAACCGATGGTATTTATCGACCATTTAACCGAGGTTGCAGAAGGGCGGGCGCAAGCAGAGCTCACGATTACGCCAGAGCTGATGTTTTGTGAAGCAGAAGGTTTGCCGACATGGGCAAGCATTGAAATTATGGCACAAACCATTAGTGCTTACTCAGGCTGGCAAGGCCAACAGTCAAAACAAGCACCAAAAGTCGGTTTTTTATTGGGAACACGTAAATTAAATTTACCCATCCCTTATTTCGCCTTAGGTTCACGATTGATCATTCAAATAGAGCAACAATATTTTCATGAAGGACTTGGGCAATTTTCCTGTGAAATTCAATATGCTGAGCACTGCATTCAGGCAACATTAAGTGTATTTGAACCTACAGAAACACCATTTGAATAACCACAAAGAATTAGGAATACATTGTGACAAGACGAATTTTAGTAACGGGTTCAAGTCGAGGAATTGGAAAGGCGATTGCATTACAGCTGGCAAAGGCTGGTTTTGATGTAACTGTGCACGCGCGTTCACGTCAGGCAGAGGCTGAGCAAGTCGTACAAGAGATTCAAGCCTTAGGGCAAAATAGCCATTATTTAATGTTTGATGTGAATGAGCGCCAGACGGTACAACAAATTTTAGAGCAAGATGTAGAGCAGCATGGCGGATTCTATGGCGTTGTATTGAATGCAGGCCTTACTCATGATGGTGCTTTTCCTGCGTTAACAGATCAAGACTGGGATGAAGTGATTTCGACTTCCTTAGATGGTTTCTATAATGTTTTAAAACCACTCATCATGCCAATGATTCACTTACGCAAAGGTGGTCGTATTGTCACTTTATCTTCTGTGTCTGGAATTATGGGTAATCGTGGACAAGTCAACTACAGTGCTGCAAAAGCAGGTCTGATTGGTGCGACCAAGGCTTTGGCACTCGAATTGGCGAAGCGAAAAATTACTGTGAACTGTGTAGCCCCTGGACTGATCGAAACCGAAATGGTGACAGATGAAGTCAAAGAACATGCGCTTAAAATGATTCCGCTGCAGCGCATGGGACAGGCCGGTGAAGTGGCGAGCGTAGTAAAATTCTTATGTTCAGATGAAGCCTCTTATGTAACTCGACAGGTGATCTCTGTGAATGGAGGAGTCATCTGATGAAACGTGTTGTTGTGACAGGAATGGCAGGAATTACCTCTTTAGGTGAAACTACCGATGATATCTTTGCGCGATTTGAAGCTGCTAAAAGCGGTATTCGTTACATGCCGGAGTGGGAGCAATATGTTGACCTTCGGACCAAACTTGCTGGGCCTGTTGAAACATTTCATGTTCCAAAACATTTTAACCGTAAGGTTACCCGTGGGATGGGACGTGTAGCGCTCATGTCTGTGGTTTGTGCCGAAACTGCTTTACAAAATGCTGGGTTGCTTGGGCATGAAATTTTGTCTAGTGGCGAAGCGGGTGTTGCCTTTGGTTCATCTGCGGGTAGCGTAGATGCAGTGGGTGAGTTTGCAAGCATGTTGCTTCACCAGAGCATGAGTAAGATTAATGCCACCACTTATATTCGCATGATGGCCCACACCAGTGCAGTGAACATGACCGTATATTTTGGCCTAAAAGGATTAACTTTACCTACCTCAAGTGCATGTACCTCTGGTTCCATGGCCATTGGGCAAGCTTATGAAGCAATCAAATATGGCAAACAGCAGGTCATGATTGCGGGTGGTGCAGAGGAACTCAGTGCGGCAGGTGCAGCGGTTTTTGATGTATTGTTCGCGACCAGTGGAATGAATGATCAACCTGAAAAAACACCACGTCCTTTTGATGCTAAACGAGATGGATTGGTGATTGGTGAAGGAGCAGGCTGTTTAATTCTCGAAGAATATGAACATGCCAAAGCACGAGGTGCTCATATTTATGCAGAAGTGATTGGCTATGGTAGCAATACCGATGGTCAACATGTAACTCGTCCTGAGTCAGAAATGATGGGGCGCTGTATGGAGTTAGCGCTTAAAGATGCATCTGTAGAGGCTAAAGACATTGCCTATGTAAACGCGCATGGTACTTCAACTGATCAGGGCGATGTGGCAGAGAGCCAAGCCACTGCAAAAGTTTTAGGCTATAAACCAATCAGCTCTTTAAAGAGTTATTTTGGACATACGCTGGGGGCGTGTGGGGCTATTGAAGCTTGGTTAAGCATCGAAATGATGAATCGTGGCCGTTTTATTCCAACTTTAAATCTAGATGAAATCGACCCGCTATGTGGTGAACTAGATTATATCGTTCAGCAGCCGAGAAATTTGGATGCTGACATTATTATGAGCAATAACTTTGCTTTTGGCGGAATTAATACTTCGCTTATTTTTAAACGTGTTAAACAATAAGGAACACAACAATGTTAAATAAAAAACTTTTATTTGTAGCAATGCTAAGTGCGGGTTTTACTGCCACTGTTCAGGCTGGAGATGAAGTACATCAGTTAAATTTTAAAGAAGCTGTAGACCGTGCGGTTGCAGATGGAACTTTGGATGGTTCGGTAAAGTTTTATTTAAAGGGTACAAAGTCTGGTGGTAAAGTTATTCAAAAAGATGCTGTGACGAATAAAAAGACCAATGGTTTTGGTAAGTCGGCAGCAACTTCTTGTGACTGGGTTTTGCGTTCAGCACTAATCCAAATGCAAAACAATGCCAAAGCACAAGGGGCAAACGCCGTGACCAATATTGTGAGCTATTTTAAAGCCAATGAAACAACGAGTACGACAACTTACGATTGCTATAAAGGCACCATGATGGCGGGTGTTGCTTTAAAAGGCGATGTCGTTAAATTCTAATAATTTTAAGTAAGGTCGAGATAATGTCTAAGCGTAAAATTGAAGTCTATACACAGGCATTATCTCAGCTTCTTTTAAAGTCTAAACAAGATTTTCCAGACTTCCGTTCATTTAATCATTATAAAAAACAACAAATACAGAGTGTCAGAAATAGACTGATTGCAGAGAAACTACAACTCACTTCAACGGAGTTGGAGTTTGCCAAGCATGAACATGGCAAACCTTATTTATTGAATCACACTTTGCATTTTAATCACTCACATAGCCAACATTACTACGCTTTAGCCATGAGTGAACATGTTGAAGATATTGGGGTAGATGTTGAGGAACTGGATCGAAATGTACGCTTAGACGCTTTAGCAAAACATGCATTTCATCCTGATGAATATGAAACATGGCTAAGCTTAGAACAAGATAGAGAATATTGGTTCAAAGTCTGGACCACGAAAGAAGCTGTTTTAAAAGCTTCAGGATTAGGCATACGTTTAGATTTAAACACGTTAAATACTCAGGCACATCCTACCGATCATGGTGGAGTCTGTTCTCATCCACTTAATGGGACATTTGCCTATCAAAATTTTATTGTGGGCAATATGATATTAACCGTTGCATGGCGTTCAGAGTTATCTTGCCGTGGCTTTCAATTTCCATCTATTCAGCTTCACTCACTTGATCTTTAATAATTTTAATAGCACACATAAAAAAACCGCGTATTACGCGGTTTTTTTATTAAAAGGGAAAGCTAAAATATTAAGCTTGACCTTCAACAGCAGCAGCTTGAGCACGTTGCATGTTCGCTTCAAACTCGGCATCAAAGTTGATTGGAGTAAGAAGTAACTGTGGGAAGCTACCTTTAGTTACTAAATCATTTACAGCTTCACGTAAGAACGGGAACAAAATATTCGGGCAGTATGCGCCTAAAATATAAGGTAAACGCTCTTCTTCAATGTTGTCGATCAAGAAAATACCTGATTGAGTTACATCTACAATGAACGCTGTTTCGTTGTCGTTATCGGCTTGTACCACAACTTTTAAAGAAACTTCAAAGTGAGTCGGGTCAATCTTTTCTGCAGCAGAAGAAAGATTGATATTAAGTTCAGGTTGCCATTGTTTAGTAAAAACCTGCGCCCCAGGAACCTCAAAAGAAATATCTTTTGTATAAATACGCTCTAAAGCTAATTGTGGTTGAACTTGTTGTTCTTCGCTCATTGTTTTTTCCTTAATATGGATGCGATGTTAAGCCAATAATTCGTCGAGTTTACCTTCACGCTCTAAAGCATAAAGTTGGTCAAAACCACCGATAAACTGATCGTTAATGAAAATTTGTGGGACAGTACGATGATTTGTGCGTTGCATTAATTCAACACGTACTTCTGGTGCTTCAACAGAAAGATTTACTTCTTTATAAGCAACACCTTTACGCTCAAGTAACTGTTTAGCACGAACACAATACGGGCATACAGAAGTTGAGTAAACAATGACATTTGCAGCCATGATAATTCTCCTTAAGCTTTTGGTTTGCTTTTAACAAGAGGTAAGCCTTGTGCTTTCCAGTTACTAATACCACCATCAAGACGATAGCTATCGTGGTGAGCAACTTTTTGCAAAGCACTTCCAGCAACTTGCCCCAAGTTGCAAATAAATACCAGTGGACGGTCACTTGCTTTTAATTCGTCAGCATGACTTGCGATTTGGCTATACGGAATATTGCGACTGCCACTAATGTGACCTTCGCGGAAATCTTTGCTATCGCGTAAGTCAATCAAAAGAGCATTTTTCGCTTTCACTAAAATACCAAGCGACTGTGGAGAAATTTTACGACCATTACGTTGACCTTCAAAAATGAAGAACAACACGATCAAGACTCCGAGCGTACCAAACAAAATGGGGTGATTCCCCATAAACTCTAACCAGCGTTCCACAAGTCACCTAAAAAAATTAAAAAACAAAATTGACCTAGAGTATAGCGTATATAGATGGTGATCAAAATCACCACTTCAAGGGCAAATAGGGCAGAAAATCAGTTTTTTTGCTGCGCTTCTTGAATCTCATCGATTAAACGCAAAAAGCTATCTAAACGTCGTGGCAAAATTTCACCCGCTTCAACGGCCTGTTTAAGCCCACAATTCTTTTCATGAGTATGTGTGCAATTACGGAATTGGCAAGATCCTAGATGTGCTGCAATGTCAGGAAAGCCCATACGAATTTTTTCTAAATCGAGATGCCAAAGCCCAAACTCACGAATTCCCGGAGAATCAATTAAGGCACCATTTTTACCGAAGTTGATTAAGCGCGTAGAGGTTGTCGTGTGTTGTCCAAGTGCAGAGTTTTCAGAAATAACATTAGTTTTTTGCTCTGCATCTGGAATGAGCACATTAATTAAAGAGCTTTTTCCTACGCCTGATTGCCCTACAAATGCTACGGTTTCACCATCTAAACGCTCAGATAAAGCAGAGATATCTCCCTTCTTAGACTGACAAATCATCACCTCATAACCCAAGGTTTTATATTCTTCTAATAGGGTAAGAATTGGGTCATTTTCAGTGAGTAAATCAGACTTATTGAGGACCAAAAGAGCAGGAATATTTGCATCTGCACAAGCAACTAAATACCGATCGATTAGCGTTGGAGCTGGTTCAGGAAGCGGTGAAAATACAATCACAATCAAACTGATATTCGCGGCTACTGGTTTAACTTTGTGATAGCGGTCAGGACGGGTAAGTAAAGATGTACGTGGGTGAATGGCTGTAATAATGCCTAAACCCGTATTTGGGTCTGCCTGCCATTTAACACGATCACCAGTTACAAGTAACTCAAGATTAGTTCGAGTATGGCAACGCCAAACACTATTGAGCTCGATCGGCTTCCAGAATGGTTCTGGTTCTCCTTCGGCAACTTGTGGTTTTTCTGGGTGATGCTCCGGTACAGAGAGGGCTTGTACTTCAAGTTGACGGCCATAATGTTGTACAACGAGTCCGTCTAGATCCTGTGAAGTATCGATCTCTTCTTGGCGAGTTTTATGCTGTTTTTCAATACGACGTTGCTGTTGTTCAGTTAAACGACGCTTACGAATTAAAGCCATTCATATCCCAAAAAAACCATTGTTTGAAGACCGCAAAAATAGCATGAAGCAGCTATAGAATTACAGCGCGGAAGCAAGAAATTTGCTACTATTGATGTTTTTACGGCATTTTAGAACGTACATTCATGAGCAGTACTTTAAATACACGATTAATTTGGATTGATCTGGAAATGACCGGATTAGATACCGATAATGACCAAATTATTGAAATCGCAACAATTATTACAGATGATCATTTAAATGTACTTGCTGAAGGTCCCGTTTTGGCTATTCATCAACCTGATCGTATTTTAAATGCAATGGATGAATGGAACACTCGTCAACATGGGCAGTCTGGTCTGATTGAACGAGTTCGTCGCAGTAAATTAACAGCTCGTGATGCTGAGTTACAAACTTTAGAATTCCTAAAAAAATGGGTGAATCCAAAAGTTTCACCAATGTGCGGTAACTCAATCTGTCAGGATCGCCGTTTCTTACACCGTCTTATGCCTGAACTTGAGCAGTATTTCCACTATCGTAATCTTGATGTATCTACGGTAAAAGAGCTTTCAAAACGCTGGCGCCCTGAAATTATGAGTGGCCTGAAAAAGAATGCATCACATTTGGCAATGGATGATATTCGTGACTCAATTTCAGAGTTGAAATATTACCGCGAATATTTCTTTATCATGAATACAGATGGTAAAGATTGATTACGTTGTAGATGTGATATGAAAGGGAGGCTTAGGCCTCCTTTTTTTATTGCATAAAGGACATTGTTACAATAATGCCGATCGCCTGATTTGGCTTTCATATTCATTTTGCTTAAAATGATGTTTTAAATTTTTATTATAAAAAGAGAGCATTTATGCAAAGTAATAACCCGATACTGACTCGTGTTGAAACGGTCAGTGACTATAGTCAACCGATGACTGTGCAAGGTGCGATTCAAAAATCTGTTATGTTGACGGTCATTGCAGCTGCGGTGGGTGTCGCTTTATTTTTCTATGCAGCCTTTACTGCAAATGTTGGTATTGCTTACGCAGCTTCAATTGTGGGTGCAATTGGTGGTTTGGTTTTAGCTTTAATTACAACGTTTAAACCAACGACTGCGCCAACATTGGCAATTCCGTATGCCTTATTTGAAGGGGCTTTTTTAGGTGGTATTTCGTTTACTTTCCAGTTGAAATACCCAGGTGTTCCACTTCAGGCTTTATTAGCAACTTTCGTTACGACTTTGGTGATGTTTGGTTTATATAAATTCCAAATTATCCGCGCAACTGAAAAGTTTAAGTCAGTTGTAATCTCTGCATCTTTGGCAATCTTTATTGTATTTATTGTGCAGATGGTCATGCGTTTAGCATTTGGTTCAAGTGTTCCTTATATTTTTGAAAGTAACTGGTTAGGCATTGGTTTTGCTGCATTCGTCGCGGTCATTGCTTCGCTTAATCTGATTTTAGATTTTGATTTAATCGAAACTAATGCAGCATATCGTGCACCAAAATTCATGGAATGGTTGTGTGGTATCGCATTACTTGCAACTTTAGTATGGATGTATATTTCTTTCTTACGTTTACTGGGCTTACTGTCTGACGACTAAGATTGCATTCATCTAGAAGTCGCTCCTCATCAGGAGCGATTTTTTTTCGTGCGATTTTTGAAAAAAGATGCATTATGCAATTTCGAAAACCGCCGAATATTGGCATTATGCTTGAAATTGTTTTGAGTGAGATCGGCATGACACAAGGACTTTTAGCAGGTAAGCGCTTTTTGATTGCAGGCGTTGCTAGTAAATTATCAATTGCTTTTGGTATCGCACAAGCATTACACCGTGAAGGTGCAGAGCTTGCGTTTACTTATCCAAACGAAAAATTAAAAAAACGTGTGGATGAATTTGCTGAGCAATTCGGTTCTAAGCTTGTGTTTCCATGTGATGTTGCTGTTGATGCTGAAATTGATAATGCATTTGCAGAACTTGCAAAACATTGGGATGGTGTAGACGGTGTTGTACACTCAATTGGCTTCGCACCTGCACATACACTTGACGGTGACTTCACTGACGTGACTGACCGTGAAGGTTTTAAAGTTGCTCATGACATCAGTGCATACAGCTTTGTTGCAATGGCACGTGCTGCAAAACCTTTATTACAAGCTCGCCAAG
The DNA here is from genome assembly GCF_052045285.1 of Acinetobacter sp. 22301. Classification (NCBI taxonomy): domain Bacteria; kingdom Pseudomonadati; phylum Pseudomonadota; class Gammaproteobacteria; order Moraxellales; family Moraxellaceae; genus Acinetobacter; species Acinetobacter sp. 22301. The sequence goes on from NZ_JBQEOR010000003.1 coordinate 275,414, forward strand.
GTTGTTTATTAACTTTGACTTACCAAGGTTCTGAGCGCGTTATGCCTAACTATAACGTTATGGGTATGGCAAAAGCTTCTTTAGAAGCTGGTGTTCGTTACTTGGCATCAAGCCTTGGTGTTGATGGTATCCGTGTAAACGCGATTTCTGCGGGCCCAATCCGTACTTTAGCTGCTTCTGGTATTAAATCTTTCCGTAAAATGTTAGATGCCAATGAAAAAGTTGCGCCGTTAAAGCGTAATGTAACCATTGAAGAAGTAGGTAACGCAGCATTATTCCTATGCTCACCTTGGGCTTCAGGTATTACTGGTGAAATCCTATATGTAGATGCTGGTTTCAATACTGTAGGTATGAGCCAATCTATGATGGATGATGAATAAGTTTTAAAATTTATTTAGCCATAAAAAAGCCGTAGTTGAAGGACTACGGCTTTTTTAATTGGTGCAAGTTATTGCGGTAGTTCTTTTACAGGTGAACCACCTAGAGCTTGCATGAGAGTGACATAAGCATTGTATTGGCTTTGCTTGGTTTCAACGAGGCTTAATCGTGCAGTACGTGTGGTCTGCTGTGCATCAAGAAGCGTTTTTAATGCGACAGCACCATAACGGTAACGGACTTCTGTTAAACGTTCAGTTTTTTCTGCAAGTTCAACATTACGCTCTTGTAACGCTACTTGTTTATCGAGTTCGGTACGACTCGATAAAGCATTTTCTACATCAGCAAAAGCCTGATAAAGCGTTTGACGATATTGAATAATCGCTTTTTCATAATCTAGATTGCTAATCGCGATATCTTTCTTCATATCGTTATATTGCAAAAACGGTAAGCTTAAACTTGCACCAAGCGTGAGAGCAGGGTTACGTAATAACTCCGTTAACGATGTGCTGCTTGAGCCTAGACTGCTGGTTAAGCTAATCGACGGGTAGTAGCTCGCCTTAGTAGCATCTTTAGTCGCTAATGCTTTTCTTAAGCGTAGTTCACTTGCTTGCAAATCAGGGCGGCGTGATAAAATATCGGCAGGTAAACCAGCACCAATTGCAGGTAGAGCAGTGCGTGGTAAACGCTTTGGCTCTTGAATGTTTAATTGCTGCAATGGTTCATGCAATAACACTGCAATGGCTGTGCGTGTTTCAACCAGTTGTTGTTCAATCTGACTTAAACTCGCTTTTTGGCTCTGTACCGACTGTTCTGCTTGAGTCAGATCTACACCGGAAACGGCACCAGCTTTATATTGAATCTGTACCAAGTCATAAAGCTTTTGAGAGGTTGCTAGACTTTGCTGTGCGGTTGTATAACGCTCATTTAAATAACCCAGTTGCCAATAAAGTTTGGCAGTAGTTGCAATTAAACTTTGCCCAGTAGCTTGTAAATCTTGTTCTGTCGCTAAAGCTTCCCATTTACTTGCTTCGGTTTGGCGTGCAAGCTTGCCAAACAAATCAAGCTCATAGCTTACTCCCGCACTCATGGAAAGACCATTAGCGCTGTCATCTCCCGAATTTAAATCGAAAGAATGTCCAGTAGAAACACTAGAGCTAGTTCGCAAGCCTTGCTTATTAGCGGTTAAATCAGCTTGTAGACGGGCTTGCTTTAAAGCAATACCTGCAACTGCTAAATCACTGTTACGCTCTAATACATTGCTTACAAGCTGATTGAGCTGTGCGTCGTTAAAGAGTGTCCACCAACGGTCAGAATATTGAGCGGCAGACATGGTTTTTGTTTTTGTTGTGTCATACTGAAAACTACCCGGAACTTGTACTGCAGGTGTTTCATAAGGTGTTTTTACTACAGCTGCACATCCTACAAGAGAACCTGTGAGAAGAAGTGCTGTGCTGAGTTTAGTCATAGAGAAAGACATGCAATTTTCCTTATTCTCGTGATAGTGCGGCAACAGGGTCAAGCTTCGCGGCATTCTTGGCAGGCAAGAAACCAAATACGACACCAATCAGTGTTGAACAGACAAATGCGGCAATAATAGAAGTGCTTGAATAAGCTACGCTAAAGTTACCGCCAGCAAATTTATTAATAAGTTGTCCAAGTCCAAGCGACAATAAGACGCCAAGCACACCACCAATTAAACATACTAAAATTGCTTCAATCAGGAATTGCTGCAAAATATCACTTTGACGAGCACCTACAGCCATACGTACGCCAATTTCCTGAGTACGTTCAGTCACCGAAACCAACATAATATTCATTACCCCGATACCACCAACGACCAATGAAATTACGGCAATTGCTGAAACCAGAAGGGTCATCGTGCTGGTTGTTTTCTCAATAGTCTGACGGATACTGTCACTGTTCATGGTGAAAATATCTTGTGCACCATGGCGCTGGGTTAATAAATTCACAATCGCATTTTCTGCGGCAGCAGTTGAATATTTGTCATTAATACGAACCACGATATTACGTACATTAGATTGTCCTAACATACGGCTCATCACGGTTGTATAAGGCATATAGACATTTAAAGTGTCATCTGAGCCCATGCCGCTCGTTTGCGGTTCTAGAACGCCAATAATACGAGCAGGTACACTACCGAGTAATACTACTTGACCGATAGGGTTGGTACCGTCACTAAAGAACTGCTTTTGAGTATTAGTATCAATGACCACATCCTGTGAGCGATCACGGACACTACGTTGATCAAAAGTTTGTCCATCTTTAAAGACCAAACCTTTCACATCGAAATAATCGTTACTCACACCATTAATGGTCGCGTTCGCTTCATTTTGTTGGTAACGCATGGTTTTGGATGTGCTGACGATTGGGCTGACTGCACTAACATATGGTTGAGTCATTAACGCATCGGCATCGGCAGGCACCAAGGTTTTAAAACTTGCAGTTTTAGAGTTGTCACCAAAACCACGGCCCTGAAACACCGTAATCGTATTTGTTCCCAGGCTACTAATATTACTTAAAATTTGCTGTTGAGAGCCTTTACCTAATGCGACAACAGTAACAACCGATGCAATACCAATGATGATCCCCAGCATGGTTAAAAAAGTACGCATGCGGTGGGCATTCATAGACAGTAAAGCCATTTGAAAGGCTTCAGATAAACGGTCTAAAGTAGAGCGCCATGCAGAAATACTTTTGCCTTTCTTCTGTTTACCTTGCAAAGCAGGCGCCGCATCAGGATCAGATTTGATTGGTTCAGCTGCTTGATCTGGAACATTAGGGCGGTCACTAATAATTTCTCCGTCACTAATCTCGATAATGCGAGTCGCATTTTTTGCAACTTGCATATCGTGGGTGACTAAAATAATAGTGTGGCCTGCGGCATTGAGTTCACGCAAAATACGCATCACCTCAACACCACTATGAGAGTCAAGCGCCCCTGTTGGTTCATCTGCCAGAATAACGTCACCGCCATTCATCAGCGCACGGGCAATAGAAACACGTTGCTGCTGACCACCAGAAAGTTGGCTTGGTCTATTGAGGGTTTTAGTACCTAAACCTAATTCGGTCAGTAAAGCCGTTGCGCGTTGTTTACGTTCAGAAGGGGTAACACCTGCATAAACAGCCGGAACTTCTACGTTACCTTCAGCAGATAAATCACCCAATAAATGGTAGCGCTGGAAAATAAAACCAAAATATTCACGGCGTAGTCGAGCGAGTTGATCTGGCTCAAGTTTACCGGTTTCTTGTCCATTAACCTTGTAACTACCACTCGTAGGTCGGTCCAAACACCCCAAAATATTCATGAGGGTCGATTTGCCGGAACCAGACTGGCCGACAATCGCAACCAGTTCACCTTCATAAATGGTCAGGTCAATACCTTTTAAAATTTGTATCGTGCTTTCGCCAGCAGGGAATTCCCGGACTAGATTGCTGACTTCAAGCAAAGCTTGTTTTGTCATGCTTACATTCCCATTGGGCCACGGCGGCGGTTATTACCACTATTTGCAGAAGCAGCAGAAGTATCTGAACTATCTGCAATTACAACTTGGTCACCTTGTTTTAAACCAGCAAGAACTTGCGCATTTACACGGTTATTAATACCCACCAAAATTTGAGTCGGTTTGGTTGTACCATCTGCTTGTAAAATACGTACTACGCTTAGCGTTGCTTTACCTTGTTCAACCAGTTGTTTTTGTTCAGCAGTTAAATTTAAGCGTTCTAAACGAGCACCATTACCTTCATGTTTGCGTTCTGTACTTGGGGTAGAACTTGCTTTCTCAGATGATTGACCTGATTTTCTTTGACCAGAAAATTGTTTACTACTTAAAGCAGAAGATGGAACCAATAAAGCATTTTTAGCTGAATTTAATACGATATAAACTTGTGCAGTCATATCAATACGCAATTTACCATCAGTATTTGGCACATCGAATAAGGCATTGTAGTAAACAGCTGAACTGGTTGTTGAGCTTGTTGTACTGGTTGATTCGCTCGAAATTGAGTCGGGAGCTGGTTCAATTTGACGTAAAGTTGCATAGCGCTTGGTTTCATCACCTAAAGTTGTAAAGTAAACCTGTTGTCCTTTTTCAACTTTCATAATGTCAGCTTCACTGACCTGAGCCTTAATCGTCATGTTTTGTAATTTTGCAATTTTGACGATTGTTGGTGCGCTTTGGTTTGCGTTTACGGTTTGGCCTTCTTCAGTCACAATCGCGACAACCGTTCCATCAGTTGGAGCAACAATACGTGTGTAACCAATGTTGGTTTGTGCCGTAGATTTTGTGACTTTTGCAGATTCAATCTGTGCATCTAATGCTTTAATTTGTGCCTGAGCTGTTTTATAGCTTGCCTCGGCCGATTCTAAATCTGCACGCGGCGTTGCGTCTTGCGCATACATTTGTTGCTGACGGCGGTACTCAAGTTGTTTTTCATTTAATGAAGCAACTTGTTGAAGACGCTGTGCTTCTAAATTTTTAATATTCGCATCAGAAGTTTTTAAGCTATTTTCTTGGGTTGTTGAGTCAATTTGTGCAATGAGTTGACCTTGTTTAACCTGATCACCCAACTGTACATACATCTTTTTAACCTGACCAGATACCTGTGCACCCACACTAATGAGTTTGGTTGCATCTAGTGTACCTGTCGCAAGTACATTATTTTCAATATCCCCCCGTGTTACCTCAGCAGTAATATATTGAGGTTGCTGCTCTTTAGGCTTTAAAAACTTCCAAGCTAATACAGCAATAACTGCTATACAGAGGATAATAATAACAAGTTTGATTGGCTTTATTTTTGGCATGGTGAGAGGTCGAAAAGTTTAAAATTTAATTTAGTATAAAAGCGAAATGAGGATAAAACGTGAATTTTTATTATATTTCAAGAATGAAGAAAAATGATTCCGCCGAATTATTGTATAAATAGCGTTTTCCCACATAATTCAGCAATGGCCTGCTGCATCAAATGTTGGGCATTTTCATTCGACATTCCTTTAATTGCTGCATCAACTTGCAATAGAAGGGTGGACCAGCCTAAAAACTGTTGAGGATTTAATCTTCTTAACGCTTGTTGATATAAACTGACTTTAGTTTTCCAGATACCAAGTTGTAATGCATTATGAGGCTGTTCAAATAATTGCATCAGTAAACGCATTTCTTTGCTTAGTGTCCATAAAATCAGACTTTCTGGTTCGCCAGCAGCAATTAAATATTGAAAAATTTTAATAGATTGAGCGAGATTACCTTCTAATAAAGCATCGCTTAAATCGTAAGTGGTGTAACGAGATTGATCTTGTAAACAAGCATACAACTGTTCAATTTGAATCAGTTGCTGGTCTGGAAAAGTATCTCTTACACGCATCAAGCTATTCTTAGCTGCGAGCAGATTATGCTCATGATGCTGCATGAGCCACTGCCATGCGTCATTATCGAGTTGAATTTCGAGTTTCTCTGCTTCGGCAGATAAAATTCTTTGGCGGTCTTGCGGATAGTTTGCCGTAAGGGCAACAACAACACCATTTGCTTCCACAACTTGGAAAAAAGCAGACTTTAAGCTACTACTATCTTGCTTAGGTAGAACAATTAAAAGCAGGTTAGTTTCATTATGCTGAATATAGCTTTTAAGTTGTTTTAGCCCATTTGCGTCAGGCTTTATATTGCCATGTACTTCAATGGCAAGCTGCTGAGAAAATAAAGATAAGCTGTTAAGAGCGTTAAAAACATTTTTCCAGTCGCTTACACTACTAATATCGTAGCGCTGTCTTTCAACTTCTTGTTGTTGCCAACTTTTACGAAAAGCATCTAATAAATTTTGTTCCAGCAAAGGTTCTTGGCCATGTAAAATCCACGCACCCCGTGCTTCCGGAATGCGTTTTAAGGCTTGTAAATAGTCAATTTTCATTGCTGGTAAAAATAAAGATTAAGGCTGAGCTTTTGGTAAACGATTTGCTGAAATCTGACGAGTAATTTGCTGTGCAATGTCATCGATCACAATACGTTGCAAATAAGATTCTTGCTGATTTTCGGTGTTAACCGTTGCAAGATCATATTGGTAACTACGAGATGCAGTTAATGAACGTGGTTCAGTAATTTTATTACCTTGACGGTCTTCAATCTGGAAGGTTACGGTTAAGCGTAATAATACTTCCGTTAGTTTTCCATTTAAAAGCTGACGACGTGGTGTGTACTCTAAAACACGGAGTACGTAGGCATCATTATCATTGCTGAATTGAACACCATTTGCAGCTAAATAAACTTTTAACTGGGTTTCTAAATCATCAGTTTTAGCTGGTAACTCAAGGCTTAATTTTTTATAAACAAGCGGAGTTGCAGTCGGGTTGGTTCCTTTTAAATGAAATCCACACCCGACTAAGCCTGCACTAAGGCCTAAGGTCAAAACAACAGCGGCTAAACGTTTGGCAAAGTGCATGCTTGATCCTCTCATTAATAACTTTAATTAAACCACGAGGTTAACTAATTTATTTGGAACCACAATTTCTTTCTTTGTTGGTCCTGTTAAGAATTGTTGAACTTCTGGAAGAGCTTTAGCTTGAGCTAATAGATCTTCTTTAGAAATATCAACCGAAACTTCAAGTTTACCGCGAAGTTTACCGTTAACCTGTACAACAATCGTTTGTGTATTACGAGTTAATGCAGAAGCATCGACTTCAGGGAATGTCGCTTCTGTTACATCTGTACCAAACTGAGCCAATAATGTTTGACTTAAATGTGGTGCAAATGGAGCAAGTAAAGTTAACAGTGTGGTGATCGCTTCACGTTCTACAGCAACGTCATTATCATCTTTTGCTTCAAACTTGTTGCTCGCATTTAACAATTCCATCAAAGCAGCAATCGCAGTATTGAATGCATGACGACGTTCGATATCATCACTTACTTTTTGAATAGTTTCGTGTGTTTTGCGACGTAAATCTTGAGCGTCTTTAGACAAGTTAGCTGCATCAATCGTAGAAGCTTGGTTGCCCTTTTCAAGGAAGCTCGCTACAAGGCGCCACACACGTTTTAAGAAACGGTTTGCACCTTCAACACCTGCATCAGACCATTCTAAAGATTGATCTGGTGGAGCAGCGAACATCATAAATACACGTGCTGTATCTGCGCCGTATTGATCAATAATCGCTTGTGGGTCGATACCGTTGTTTTTCGACTTAGACATTTTTTCTTGTCCGCCGATCACAACTTCTTGACCGTCACCTGAATATTTTGCAGAAAGAATACGACCTTTTTCATCGCGTTCTAATTCGATATCAGCAGGGTTAAACCAAGTTTTTTTACCATTTTCTGCTTCACGATAGAATGTATCCGCAAGCACCATGCCTTGAGTTAACAAGTTGGTAAATGGTTCATTACCTTGTACTACACCTTCATCACGCATTAATTTGTGGAAGAAACGTGCATAAAGTAAGTGAAGAATCGCGTGTTCAACACCACCAATATATTGGTTTACAGGAAGCCAGTTTTGAGCAGCTTCAGGTTTCACCATTCCGCCAGTGAAGTCTGGAGACGCATAGCGTGCGTAGTACCAAGATGACTCTACGAATGTATCCAATGTATCTGTTTCACGACGTGCATTACCACCACAACAAGGACATTTAGTTTCATAGAATTCAGGCATTTTATTAAGCGGGTTACCTGAACCATCTGGAACAACGTCAGTTGGTAATACAACTGGAAGCTGGTCTTCTGGAACTGTGACTTGACCACAAGTATCACAGTTAATCATTGGAATTGGACAACCCCAGTAACGTTGACGAGAAACACCCCAGTCACGTAAACGGAATTGAACTTTAGAATTTGCTAAACCTTGTGGTTCTAATTTTGCAAGGAATGCATCAAATGCAGCTTGGAATTCTAAACCATCAAACTCACCAGAGTTAACAAGTTTACCTTCTTTAGAACCGTACCATTCTTGCCACTCAGTTGCAGAGTAGTCTGCATCGTCAGCGCCTTTGGCATCAATCACTTGCTTAATTGACAAGTTAAACTTGTTAGCAAATTCAAAATCACGTTCGTCATGCGCTGGTACAGCCATCACTGCGCCAGAACCGTAAGACATTAATACGTAGTTTGCGATCCAGACAGGAAGCTCTTCACCAGTTACAGGATGCTTTACAAACAAACCTGTCGCCATGCCTTTTTTCTCGGCTGTTGCCAAGTCCGCTTCTGCAACTGAACCCATGCGGCACTCTTCAATAAATGCAGCCAATTCAGAGTTGTTTTCAGCAGCTTTAAGCGCAAGAGGGTGTTCTGCTGCAACGGCAACATATGTCACGCCCATAAGCGTGTCAGCACGTGTTGTATAAACAGTTAAGCCATCAGCATAAATTTCGGTATTGGCAGATGGGAAAGTAATTTCCATGCCTGTAGAGCGACCAATCCAGTTACGTTGCATGGTCAACACTTGTTGAGGCCAGCCGTCTTGTAGAGTGTCTAGGTCGTCTAATAATTCTTGTGCATAGTCAGTAATACGGAAGTAGTACATTGGAATATCGCGTTTTTCAACCAATGCACCAGAACGCCATCCGCGACCATTTTCAACTTGTTCGTTTGCTAAAACAGTTTGGTCAACCGGATCCCAGTTTACTGTTGAAAGTTTACGGTAGATCAGGCCTTTTTTATAAAGCTGAACAAATAACCATTGTTCCCAGTGATAATACTCTGGTGTACAAGTTGCAAATTCACGATCCCAGTCTACAGATAGACCTAATTTTTTTAATTGGTCACGCATGTACGCAATGTTTTCAAATGTCCATTTTGCTGGAGCAACTTTATGGGCAATTGCTGCGTTTTCCGCAGGTAAACCGAATGCATCCCAACCCATAGGTTGTAATACAGTTTCACCTTTTAAACGGTAAAAACGGCTAATCACATCGCCAATTGTATAGTTACGCACATGCCCCATATGCAGCTTGCCGCTTGGGTAAGGAAACATTGACAGGATGTAACGATGTTTACCTTCGACAGTGTCGGCAACTTTAAAGACTTTACGATTTTCCCAATCTTGTTGAACTGATGGTTCAATCGTGTTTGCTTGATATTCGGGGTCAATGTGAGAAATAGTCATAGACGTAAGCTATACAACAAAAATTGATATTAAAGATTGTTGCACAGCATAGCGCAAAATCGACAAAAATGCAGTTTTGGGATGGATTTATTTTCCGTTAAAAATTAAACAAGAATAAACCTGAAAAAAGCGGGGTAATCATAAAAAAAGAAAAGTGGAAAAATCAAATAAGATGAAAAAATAGTCAGTTAAAAAATAATCATAGAAAAGTGTTTCTTTAATCTTGACTTTAGTGAATTAAACAACAAAAATGCTTCCTTTAGTTTTATATGCGATTATTTGATCACCCTTCGAATAACCGTCATGTTTTGTAATAGACATTCTCTCTAGCCGAGAGATTGATTTTACTTAAAGTATGTATATCCAGACATGCTTTATTAATGTTAAAAAAGCTTATACGGCTGAAAAACAGAAATTTTTCTATTGCAACGAAAACTAGACAATATGTGTGCTATAACAGTGCAGACAATTCAATGAATGAAACACTATTTGTGCCTTCCATAAATAGTGATAAAGATTTTAGGGTGAATCACGTTGGAACTTTTATCTGGTGGTGAAATGCTCGTTCGTGCTCTTGCGGACGAAGGCGTTGAACATGTTTTTGGTTATCCAGGCGGCGCTGTATTACATATTTATGATGCGCTATTTCAACAAGACAAAATTAATCATTACCTCGTACGTCATGAACAAGCTGCTGGTCATATGGCAGATGCTTACTCGCGTGCCACAGGTAAGACAGGCGTAGTACTGGTCACTTCTGGACCTGGCGCAACTAATACTGTGACTCCAATTGCAACAGCTTATATGGACTCAATCCCAATGGTGATTTTGTCTGGCCAGGTTGCATCACATCTTATTGGTGAAGACGCTTTCCAAGAAACTGATATGGTAGGTATTTCACGTCCAATCGTGAAACACAGCTTCCAAGTTCGTCATGCAAGCGAAATTCCTGCAATTATCAAAAAAGCATTTTATATCGCAGCAAGTGGTCGCCCTGGTCCAGTTGTAGTCGATATTCCTAAAGATGCGACAAATCCTGCAGAAAAATTTGCGTACGAATATCCTGAAAAAGTGAAGATGCGTTCTTATCAGCCACCTTCACGTGGTCATTCTGGCCAAATTCGTAAAGCGATTGATGAGCTTTTAAGTGCAAAACGCCCTGTAATTTATACGGGTGGTGGTGTTGTTCAAGGTAATGCATCGGCATTATTGACTGAACTCGCACATTTACTAGGTTATCCAGTAACTAACACACTTATGGGCCTTGGTGGCTTCCCTGGCGATGATCCACAGTTTGTAGGCATGTTGGGTATGCACGGTACTTATGAAGCAAATATGGCGATGCATAATGCTGATGTCATTCTTGCAATTGGTGCGCGTTTTGATGACCGAGTAACCAATAACCCAGCAAAATTCTGTGTGAATGCTAAAGTTATTCATATTGATATTGATCCGGCGAGCATTTCAAAAACAATTATGGCGCACATTCCAATTGTAGGGGCAGTTGAGCCTGTACTTCAGGAAATGTTGACGCAATTGAAACAATTAAATGTGTCTAAGCCAAACCCTGAAGCAATTGCTGCGTGGTGGGATCAAATTAATGAATGGCGTAAAGTTCATGGCTTAAAGTTTGAAACTCCGACTGATGGCACAATGAAGCCGCAGCAAGTTGTTGAAGCTTTATATAAAGCGACCAATGGTGATGCTATCATCACTTCAGATGTGGGCCAACACCAAATGTTTGGTGCGTTGTATTACAAATACAAACGTCCACGTCAATGGATTAACTCAGGCGGATTGGGCACCATGGGCGTAGGTTTACCTTATGCAATGGCTGCGAAGCTCGCTTTCCCAGATCAACAAGTTGTTTGTATTACTGGCGAAGCTTCAATTCAAATGTGTATTCAAGAGCTTTCGACTTGTAAGCAATACGGCATGAATGTGAAGATCTTGTGCTTGAATAACCGTGCTTTAGGTATGGTGAAGCAGTGGCAAGATATGAACTATGAGGGCCGTCACTCAAGCTCATACGTTGAATCATTGCCTGATTTTGGCAAATTAATGGAAGCTTATGGTCACGTTGGTATCCAGATTGATCATGCCGATGAACTAGAGTCGAAGCTTGCTGAAGCAATGGCGATTAATGATAAATGTGTATTCATTAATGTCATGGTTGATCGCACGGAACATGTTTATCCAATGCTGATCGCAGGTCAGTCTATGAAGGATATGTGGTTAGGTAAAGGGGAGCGTACATAATGAGACATATTATTTCTGTACTCGTTGAAAACGAAGCTGGTGCGCTTTCTCGCCTTGTTGGTTTATTTAGCCAACGTGGATATAACATTGAAACATTGAATGTTGCGCCAACCGAAGACCCAACTTTGTCACGCTTAACATTAACAACCTATGGTGATGACCATAAGATTGAACAGATTACAAAGCAGCTCAATAAACTTGTTGAAGTTGTGAAAGTAGTTGATTTATCAGAAGGTTCACACATTGAGCGTGAACTGATGCTGATTAAAGTAAAAGCGTTAGGTGCTTCACGTGCTGAAATTAAGCGAACAGCGGATATTTTCCGTGCGCAGATTGTAGACGTGACACCAACTACCTATACCATTCAAATAGCAGGGACAACTGAAAAATTAGATGGTTTTATCGATGCGCTTGCAGAAAACACTATTCTAGAAGTCGTTCGTTCAGGTGTATCTGGTATCGCCCGTGGCGAAAAAGTATTAGCCATTTAATTTTTTAAAAAGTATTTTAGCGGAGAACACAAATGCAAATTTTTTACGATAAAGACTGTGACTTATCAATCATCCAAGGCAAGAAAGTAGCGATTATTGGTTACGGTTCTCAAGGTCATGCTCATGCACTTAACCTTAAAGACTCAGGCGTAGACGTAACTGTAGGTTTACGTGCAGATTCAGCTTCTTGGAAGAAAGCTGAAAACGCAGGTCTTAAAGTTGCAGAAGTTCCTGCTGCTGTTAAGCAAGCTGACCTCGTAATGATTTTGACTCCAGATGAATTCCAATCACAACTTTACCGTGACGTGATTGAGCCAAACATCAAAGAAGGCGCGACTCTTGCATTTGCTCATGGTTTCTCTGTTCTTTACAACCAAGTTGTTCCACGTAAAGATTTAGACGTAATCATGGTTGCTCCAAAAGCACCAGGTCACACTGTACGTTCAGAGTTCCAACGTGGTTCAGGTGTTCCTGACCTAATTGCAATCCACCAAGATGCTTCTGGTAATGCACGTAACGTTGCTCTTTCTTACGCTTCTGGCGTAGGTGGCGGCCGTACAGGTATTATCGAAACCTCATTCCGTGAAGAAACTGAAACTGACTTATTCGGTGAGCAAGCAGTTCTTTGTGGTGGCGCGGTTGAATTGGTGAAAATGGGCTTCGAAACTTTAGTTGAAGCTGGTTATGCACCAGAAATGGCTTACTTCGAATGTTTACACGAACTTAAATTGATCGTTGACTTAATGTTCGAGGGTGGTATCGCTGACATGAACTACTCAGTATCTAACAATGCTGAGTACGGCGAATATGTAACTGGTGTTGAAGTAATCAATGAACAATCTCGTGAAGCAATGCGTAATGCATTGAAACGTATTCAATCTGGTGAGTACGCTAAGATGTTCATTCAAGAAGGTGCGTTAAACTACCCATCTATGACTGCTCGTCGTCGTCAAAATGCTGCACATGGTATTGAAGTAACTGGTAATAAGTTGCGTGCAATGATGCCATGGATTCAAGCAAACAAAATCGTAGACAAAGAAAAGAACTAATTTTCTTTATCTAACGTTTTAAAAGAACCCTGCTTTAAGCAGGGTTCTTTATTTATACTATTTTATTTGAATGTGAAAATTGCGATTAGGCCAACTTGACTAGATTAAATAAATTCTATATTTTTCATATAATTGGCTGCTTAATTTTTATTTACTTTATTGATTTATAAAGTAAAAAATACTTGACCAAAAGATAGATAATGTTATTGTTTATAACTGACTGAATAAGTCAAATTTACTAAAATTTCTTTAACATGTTTAATTGTATTTTGGGCAATGAGTTGAACAAAATAAAAAAAAGTATTGAATAATCATGGAAGTCCAATATGGGTCATGTTGATTACGATAGCACATTGATCGTCGGCTCTTTTATTGCAGCTGGCTTCATTTGTTATATTGTAATTTCCATGGAGCAGCTAATATTCAAGCAAGTCTATAAGAAATTTGAGTCCTTAATTTTATTTATTAATGGATTGCTACTCGCCTTAGCAATTAGCATCGTCCATATTGTTGGTATACAAGCTTATCATCTGTTTGATGCAGCTCACTCTAATATGCCTTTAATTGCAATATCTTATGCTATTAGTGCATTGTTATCTTGCATTGCGATGTGGTTGACTTCGCGTTTTACACTCCCTTTATTTAGACTCATTTTGAGCTCGATTATTATGGGAATCGGAATTTCAGCTTCATATTACATTAGCATGCTGGGCTGGAATATTAATGTTTATAAAAAAGATTACACTTCGTTTTTACTTTTATTTTCTGTATTAATTGCGATGAGTGGTTCAGGGCTAGCGTTTTTATTAGCCTATAAATTAAAAGACACCGAACGATATCGCTTAACTTTAAAAATCGCATTTTCGGTTATGATGACCTTAAGCATTATGGGGATGCACTATACAGCGCTTATTGCGACGAATATTACTGATAAATTTATTAGCCAATATCAGGCTGAACATGACTTATTATTATTCACAATTATTCTAGTCACCTGTTTGGTACTCGTAGCAAGTTTTATTGTTGCAATGTTAGAGCAACGCCTTACTCAACAGAATTTAGAGCTGCGTAAGGCAAATAAAGAATTAGCTAACCTATCTATACAAGACAATTTAACCAAATTACCTAACCGCCTTTATTTAGTGGATTATGCTGAAGTATTACTTTCAGATCATCGATACAAAGACCAGAAAATTGCTTTCTTATACATTGATTTAGATCGATTTAAATCGGTGAATGATGCATTTGGACATCATGTGGGTGATCAATTACTTATTCAGATGGCGAACCGCTTACATTGGCAACTCAATGAGAAGTGCAAACTGCTTAGAATTGGCGGTGATGAGTTTTTGCTTATTGCCGAAAATACAAATGCCGATGAAGCAGTTATTTTGGCTGAGAAAGTTTTACAGCTGATTCAAGAGAGTTATCAGATTTCTGGTAAAGAAATTAATATCTCTGCAAGCTTAGGAGTGGCACTATTTCCTGAGCACGGACAAAATGTTCAGGACTTACTCATGAACGCTGATGCCGCGATGCTCATGTCTAAAGAACAAGGCCGAAATACTTACACCATCTTTAGTTATTCAACCCATCAACAAGAAACGAGAAGTCAGTCAAAACTAATCAATGATCTTTATAAGGCCGTAGAAGAAAAGCAGTTCATCCTATATTACCAACCAAAATTTAATACGAACCTTGAGGTCTGTGGCGTTGAAGCATTAATCCGTTGGAATCATCCAGCTTTAGGAATACTCACCCCGCATATGTTTATAGAAGGTGCAGAAAAAACGGGTTTGATCATTCCAATGGGATATTGGGCACTTGAGCAAGCTTGCCTGCAAATTCAAGAGTGGGAACGCAGTAACACCCCATTTTATCCAGTCGCAGTAAACCTATCTGCACTACAGTTCGAAAATAAAAAATTATTTAGTACACTCGAAGCATTATTGAAAAAATATCAAATTCAACCTCATCACTTAATTGTTGAGATTACTGAATCAACAGCAATGCGACATATCGATTTAAGTATTCGAGCTTGTGAGCGACTACGTGATATGGGCATTCGAGTCGCAATTGATGATTTTGGAACAGGTCATTCAAGCTTTTTATATTTAAAAGATTTACCTGTAGATGAATTGAAAATTGATCGTGGTTTTATTGTTGACTTAAAACCAGGCTCAAAAGAAGAAGTTATATTAGAAAGTATAATACATTTAGCTAAAAAGTTGGGTTTAACCGTAACAGCGGAAGGGGTGGAAACTCAACAGCAAGTTGAGATTTTAACCCGTTTAGGTTGTCAGCAATTTCAGGGTTATTTATTAGGAATGCCTGTTCATGTCGATCAACTGATTGAATCTCAAGGCGCTCACTTCGCTTAATCTTTTCTATATCGATTTTTAAACCTAACATTTCCTTTTAATTTTATCTTTAAAGAACAATTAATTAAAATAAATTTATCTTCTAAAATACACCTATATATTTGTAGTAGTGAATAGTATCAGCTTCTCAGTTAGTTGAGTATTTTACATATAATAATTTATGAATATATACTGCAAGTATAAAGTAATACTAATAAATTGATGTTTGTATTTTATAAAATATAAGAGGTGAAAAGGATTGTTATAAAGTATTATGAAGTTTATATAATAATTGAAATTAATGAAGATAGAACTAAATAAAAATATTAATTTTTAGGGAGTGAATGGATTTTTGGTGGAGTTGGAGGGTAGACTCCACCGAATTAAAAATACTTTTTATCTTTATTAAAATATAAATATTTAATTAATTTATAAATTAAATAGTTGCATACTCTCGAACTGTTTCTAATTCAATAATTTTGTTTATATAAGACCACGTTTGTTCTGGATTAATCTTTCCTTTATTTATAGTGCCGTCAATAATGATTCCATCTACGATGTTAAGAAAGAGCCCTGTTAGAATTTTTGTGTTTTCTACTTCTAACTCTGAAAGAGCTGAGAAAACTAACGAGTAAATCCACTCCCGATATTCATTAATTTGATGCTTAATAGAAGGGTACAATTGCATGACTTCTATTGTCGCTTTTTTAAATAAGCAGCCATTAAAGTCATCTGTATTAATCCAATCGATATACCAATTAAATATCTTTTTTAATTTAATCAAAGGGTTGTTGGTATTCTTTATTTTTTCCAATATTGAATATTGGATCTCTAAATTTCTCTTATAAAGACATTCTTCAATTAAGGCTTCTTTAGAAGAAAAGTATTTATAAAAAGTCATTTTTGCAACATTTGACTCAGCAATAATGCGATCAATACCAATAGAAGTATAGCTTTTTTGGTTAAAGAGGGATGTTGCTGTTGTTATAATAGTTTCTCTTTTTGTCATCGGGTTCCCCGTTGCGGATATTTTTTGATTAACTTTGCTATTGTAAAGTGTATAAGCTTAAATAAAACTTATTTTATAGTATTTAAAAAATTATATTTATTCAATAGCTTGGTTAATTTAAAAAACAACATATTATATATTTAATTGGCAATAGTTTACTTTTTTAAATATTATTAATTAATCCGTTGATTTGTTGAGATAATACACATAGTATCAACTTGTTAAGTATGGGTGTGCGGAATTTATTTTAGCAATTGAATGCAAAATTGTAATAAAGAGAGAGCCTATAACTTAACTATAAGAAAAACTTTTTACAGAGAATCATTATGTTAAAAAAATTTGAAGACTTTAATAATCCAAGAGAAAAAGCATTGCAGGGGATGAAAAATAGTATTCCTGCAAAACAATGGGATGAAAATTTACAATTTCTTAAACAGTTAAGAAAAACAATTGCAGAGTTACCAGTTTGTAATCATCCTGCTATTGAGCTGTTAAACGGTGGATATCTTGATAAACAACGTTTGACTCTTATCCATTTAGAATATCGTCATGCGATTGTACAAATTTTTACTGACGCTCTATTAAAGGCTCAATTTTTAACAAAACAATTGGAACCTAAACTCCACTCTGGAGCGAAGATGTATCCACGGGTATTATTAAGTTTAAATATACTTGATGAGTTTGGCTTTCGCCCTGGTTTAGACAAAGATAATTACTATCTGGGTAATCCTGAATATGCTCATTATCCTTTATATGAAGATTTACTTAATGATTATGGTTTAACGGAACTTGACCGTCGTAATTATAAACCATCAAAATTTGCAGATCAGGTTAGATCATTTTTAGAATCTTCTTATGATAGTTATATTAATGTCGTGGCATTATTAGCTGTTGCAGAGGAGGAAGTCATTCTTTTTAGTCCTCCATTACGTCAAGCAACCAAATTCGTAAATATCGATGTTGAAGGTGGTGGTTATTACCATGTACATGGGGTATCTACGGATGAAACATCTGAGGCCGCTGATGACGATCATGAAGATGACTTGTGGTTTGCATTAGCACAAGCAATTACAAAAGATGATTATGAAAGCTTAACCAAGTTATGTATTGATTACTGTGCTTTATGGAATGAGTTCTGGGATGCACAAATTGCAGATGTTCAATTCATTGAAGAAAAGAAATTGGCGTAAAGATTCTATTAAGTCTTAATCAAGCCCCATCTATAAAAAGGTGGGCTTTTTTAATTGTAAAATTTCTAAGAAGTTAAATTACATACTCAAAAAAGCTTATGAGTAACTCATGGCTTATCAACAATCATTAAACAGTTCTATAAATCTGCTACAATTACGCCAATTTTTATTTTGATCGACTTTAGGTCTTTGGCACTGCAATCTCCGCAGTAGGTGTATTTCATGAGTTTTAAAGATGAGTTAGCGGCACAGGTTGCTCAACGCCGCACATTTGCCATCATTTCCCACCCCGATGCCGGTAAAACCACCATGACAGAGAAATTACTGTTATGGGGTAAAGCAATTCAGGTTGCAGGGATGGTAAAAAGCCGTAAATCTGACCGCGCAGCTACATCTGACTGGATGGAAATGGAAAAAGAGCGTGGAATTTCCATTACTACGTCTGTTATGCAGTTCCCTTATAAAGGTCACACCATTAACTTACTTGATACACCGGGACATGAAGACTTCTCTGAAGATACTTATCGTACCCTAACTGCAGTTGACTCTGCATTAATGGTGATTGATGGTGCAAAAGGTGTCGAAGAACGTACCATCAAATTGATGGAAGTTTGTCGTATGCGTGACACTCCGATCATTTCATTTGTAAACAAGATGGACCGTGAGATTCGTGAACCACTTGAGTTACTGGATGAAATTGAGAATGTCCTCAATATTCGCTGTGTACCAATTACATGGCCATTAGGGATGGGGCGTGATTTTACTGGTGTATACAACATTCTTGAAAACAAATTGTATGTCTACAAAGCAGGTTTTGGTTCAACTATTACAGATATTGAAGTACGCGATGGCTATGACCATGCAGATATCCGTGAAAAAGTAGGTGAGCTGGCTTGGGCGTCTTTTGAAGAGTCACTTGAGCTCGTACAGATGGCGAATGAGCCTTTGGACCGCGAATTATTTTTACAAGGTAAACAAACTCCAGTTCTATTTGGTACAGCATTAGGTAACTTTGGTGTTGACCACGTGTTAGACGCATTTATGAATTGGGCACCAGAACCTAAAGCGCATCCAACACAAGAGCGTGTTGTCGATGCTAAAGAAGAAGGTTTTTCTGGTTTCGTCTTTAAGATTCAAGCAAACATGGATCCGAAACACCGTGACCGTATTGCCTTTATGCGTATTTGCTCAGGTAAATATGAAAAAGGTTTGAAGATGAATCATGTACGTATTGGTAAAGATGTTCGTATTAGTGATGCATTGACATTCCTTGCGGGTGAACGTGAACATCTAGAAGAAGCGTGGCCAGGTGATATTATTGGTTTGCATAACCACGGCACAATTCAAATTGGTGATACTTTCACAAGTGGTGAAAATCTACATTTCACAGGTATTCCTCACTTCGCACCAGAGATGTTCCGTCGTGTGCGTTTGAAAGATCCATTAAAGTCAAAACAATTGCAAAAAGGTTTGAAAGAGTTGTCTGAAGAAGGCGCAACTCAGGTATTTATGCCACAAATTAGCAATGATTTGATTGTGGGCGCAGTTGGTGTGCTTCAGTTCGATGTGGTTGCTTACCGCCTGAAAGAAGAATACAAAGTTGACTGCGTGTATGAGCCTGTAAGTGTTAATACGGTTCGTTGGATTCATTGTGATGATGATAAGATTCTCAATGAATTTAAGAAAAAAGCACATGATCAGCTTTCTATCGATGGTGGTGGTCACTTAACTTATCTTGCGCCAAGTCGTGTCAACTTGCAGATTATGCAAGAGCGTTGGCCTGATATTCAGTTCCGTAACACGCGTGAACACTAATCTTTAAGATTTGACAGACAGCTTCGAACAGAAGCTGTTTTGTTTTGAAAAATAAGAAAGGATGATGAAATGAATTTGAATAGAAAGACAGTTATTGCACTTTTAGTTGCGGTAATCATATTACTTTTAGCTATTTGCCTTTTTGTCTGGAAAAGCTTTCAACCTTCATCATCTTCTCAAATGAAATCGGCTTCTACCCAAAATCAAAATATAGAGAAAGCGGAAGTACTACCATTTCTAAACTTGCAACAAGTAAAAGCTGATTATGCTTTGCCATTTTGTGAGAAGAAAAATTGTATTGATGTCGATATTCAAACAATAAAGACTCAAGATGCATGGCTAAATGAATGGATCGCGAAAAGTCAGGCTAAAGTAATTCAAGATCAAATTGATTTGAAAAAAGACTTAAGTTTGCAGCAAGCCATTAATGCTTATGTTAAAAAGTCTGATGAATGGCAAGATAAATATTCAAAGAATCGGGCTTATGAATTGCATCTTCATACCCGTATTGCATCGCAGCGTAACCAATATGTTTTATTGCAATTAGGACTTGATACCAAGCAGGAAGAGCTCACGATTAAAGACCGTTATTACTTTTTTGTGGCCGACCGCAAACTGCATAAGAGCTTAACTTTGTTAGATGTTTTGAAAAAAGATCAACAAACTACTGTGCATCAAATGGTGCAGGTGGCCTATCAAGACTGGTTAAAAAAGCAGACTGCTGACATAAAGAAAGAAGCACCAAAAACTTTATATTGGGGGCAGGCAGATTGGTTCTTTGATGGTGAAGGTGTTGGCTTACATTATCAGGCAAACCAGATTACTAAAGAAGCTCCACAGCTCGATATTTATTTATCTAAAGAACAGACCAAAAAAATATTACAACCCGAGGTTTATGAACAAATGTTTTAAGATGGTAGCAGAATTTGCAACCTCTATTTATATGCGCTAATTTCTTAGAAAGGCATAGCGTAATCTCCTTAGAATAAAAGGCAAAATATGATGTTATCTTCTAAAGCTTCACTGCGATTAACTTTGCTTGCTTCTGCTATATTTCTGGCAGCATGCCAACCTAAAGCTGATCCTAAGGATTCTCAAGAGCAGCAGAAATCAACTGTTCAAGAACAAAAGCCAGTAGAGTTGACTTTGAAGGGTGAAACAATTCCTAGTAAGGTGGTTTTACCTGATTGTGATGGTAAAACTTGTCCCGAATTCACAGTTGAACGTTTACAAAGTAATTTTCCTTTTATTGACAAAATTATAGATCAACAAATCTTAAGTACACTAAATCAAATTTTAGAAATTGCTGAACCTGATGCTAAGAGTACGCAAACGGAACAAAAGTCAGAAGCTTCAGCTGTAGCGGGTGCAGAGCAAAAAAATAGCTTTGATGCACAGGTGCAACGCTATGCAAATTCATTTATTGATCTAGATAATGAATTAAAAGCTTTAAGTAGTAATCATCAGATTAATCTTTTAGTTAAACCTAAGATTTTGCAGGCTCAAGGTAAAGTTGTAACTGTAGTGCTTAACAGTAGTAGTTATTTAGGTGGGGCTCATGGCTCTGCTGCACAGCATTATTATAATTTTGATTTAAAAGAGCAAAAGCAAATTAAGCTTGAAGATTTATTACGTCCTCAGCAAAAAGCAGCTTTAGAGAAGTTAGCCCATGAAGCCTTTAAGACATGGGTGATGGACTCTAAATTGGCTGATAATGTTGCTGACTATGAACAAGCATGGCCATTTAAATTATCTAATAACTTCTTGTTAGGTGAGCAAGGTTTAATCCTTCAATACGGTGAGTATGAAATTGGCCCATACGTGGTTGGACTCCCTCGATTAGTCATTCCTTATGACCAATTACAAGATGTGTTGAAAGAAGAATATTTGCCACAGCCTAAAGCTAAACCAGCTTCGGCACCAGTTGCAAAAAGTGCTGGCTAATGCATTTGTTCGATACCCATACCCATTTTGATGTTGCCGATTTTGATGAAGATCGGCAGCAACTAGCACTCGAGGCTAAAAAAGTGGGTGTAGATGCATTAGTCTTAATTGGGTTTGTGCAGTCACGTTTTGATGAGTTGGTGCAGACTCATCATCAGTTAAAAAGTTGGGAAAATGTGCCTACTTCTTATTTAGCACCAGGCTTACACCCATTTTATATTGAGCAGCATCAACCAGAGCATCTTTCTCATCTTGAACAAATCTTGCAGCAAGAAAACTGCGTGGCTGTAGGTGAAATTGGCTTAGATACTTTCTTGAAAGAACATAAGCAGCCAGATGTATATGCAAAGCAAAAACAATATTTTGCAGCTCAGTTAGAGCTTGCAACCCAATACCAAAAACCAGTGTTACTCCACATTCGAAAAGCGCACGGTGATGTGCTTGCTATATTAAAAGCTCAAAAATTTAAGTTTGGCGGAATTGCTCATGCCTTCAGTGGTGGAGTAGAAGAGGCAAAGGGTCTTATTAAGCTTGGTTTTAAAATTGGTGTGACGGGGCAGATTACCAATCCAAATGCAAAAAAACTTCATACGGTTGTGCAGGCTATAGGTGCAGAGCACTTGGTGATTGAAACAGATTGTCCAGATATGACACCGCTTTGCTGTCAAACCTCAACAGAACAGCGTACTCGTAATACCCCTGTTAATTTGCCCTATGTTTTACAAAGTCTGGCTGAAAATTTAAATATGCCAGAGCCAGATTTGGCTAAGTTGCTGTGGAAAAACTCTCTTACTGCATTGAAATTATCGTAATAAAAATCAAAGATTAGAAATAGTAACTAAAACAAAACACAGCGATTAAAAAAGAAGCTTAAAGTAAGAAAACAACATGTAAAAACGTGAAAAATAACATTGCCAGACGTGGGAGGATAACCCAATGGCTAAGTATAGCAATATCAATAGTTTTAATGCTTTACAGACGCTAACAGTAGGTTCCAGCAATTATCAGATTTTTAGCTTAGCCCAAGCAGAGAAAACGCTAGGGGATATTGCCAAACTGCCGAAATCTTTAAAAGTATTATTGGAAAACTTATTACGGTTTGAAGATCAGCATAGCGTTAAAACCGAACACATCCATGCTTTAGCAGAATGGCTAAAAACCCGCACCTCAGATCAAGAAATTCAATATCGACCTGCACGGGTTTTAATGCAAGATTTTACGGGTGTACCAGCAGTTGTTGATTTAGCTGCAATGCGAGCAGCGATGGCGCAAGCGGGTGGCGACCCTGAAAAAATTAATCCCTTATCTCCTGTAGACTTAGTCATTGATCACTCTGTCATGGTCGACTATTTTGCCGATGATCAAGCTTTCGAAGAAAACGTACAAATCGAGATGCAGCGTAATGGTGAGCGATATCAATTTTTACGTTGGGGACAGTCTGCATTTAATAACTTTAGTGTAGTGCCACCGGGGACGGGAATTTGTCATCAGGTTAATTTAGAATATTTGGCTCAAGCGGTTTGGTTAGGTGAGGACAACGGACAAACCTTTGCTTTTCCAGATACTTTAGTCGGTACAGACTCACATACCACCATGATTAATGGTTTAGGTGTATTGGGTTGGGGTGTAGGGGGAATTGAGGCTGAAGCTGCTATGCTGGGCCAACCTATCTCAATGCTCATTCCTGAAGTCATTGGTTTTAAATTGACAGGAAAACTACCAGAAGGGATTACGGCAACTGATTTGGTGCTGACTATTACTCAAATGCTCCGTCAAAAAGGAGTTGTGGGGAAATTTGTAGAGTTCTATGGAGATGGTTTAGCCGATTTACCACTGGCTGACCGAGCGACCATTGCCAACATGGCACCAGAGTATGGTGCGACTTGTGGTTTCTTCCCGATTGATGAAGTGACTTTGGGTTATTTGAAATTAACTGGTCGTCAAAGTGATCGTATTGAACTAGTCGAAGCGTATAGCAAAGCACAAGGCTTATGGCGTAATGCGGGGGATGAACCTGTTTTCACCGATACTTTAAGTCTTGATATGAGTACTGTTCAGGCAAGTCTAGCTGGCCCAAAACGTCCACAAGATCGAGTGCTTTTATCAGAGGTGCCGAAAACCTTTAATGCGCTGATGGAGTTAACTTTAAAACCAGCCAAAGAAGCGAAAGAACGTTTAGAAAATGAAGGTGGTGGCGGTACTGCTGTCGAGGCAAAAAAAGCAAATATCCAACATGAAAGTCCTTCTTGCGTGATTGAAGGAAAAACTTATCCATTAAATCATGGTGATGTTGTTATTTCGGCAATCACCTCTTGTACCAATACTTCTAACCCAAGTGTAATGCTAGCAGCAGGTTTACTTGCTAAAAAAGCGATTGAAAAAGGTTTGCAGCGTAAACCGTGGGTGAAAAGCTCTCTTGCACCAGGTTCTAAAGTTGTGACTGACTATTTATTGGCTGCTGGGCTTACGCCGTATTTAGATGAGTTGGGCTATAACTTGGTGGGATATGGTTGTACAACTTGTATTGGTAACTCAGGTCCACTACCGGAGCCAGTGGAAGATGCAATTCAATGCCATGACTTGAATGTTGCATCAGTACTTTCTGGTAACCGTAACTTTGAAGGACGCGTACATCCATTAGTTAAAACAAACTGGCTTGCTTCGCCACCTTTGGTAGTGGCATATGGTTTAGTTGGTAATATTCGTACCGATTTGACTACGCAACCTATTGGGCAAGGTAAAGATGGACAACCTGTCTATTTAAAAGATATCTGGCCAAGTCAGGCAGAGATTGATGCTGTCTTACAGAAAGTAAATACAGAGATGTTCCATAAAGAATATGCTGCGGTGTTTGATGGTGATGAAAGCTGGCAATCTATCCAGATTCCAAAAAGTAAAACTTATGAATGGGCTGATGATTCGACTTATATCCGCCATCCGCCGTTCTTTGAAGGCATTGGTGAGCCGCCCAAACCAATTAAAAATATTGAACAGGCACGTATTTTGGCAGTGCTTGGTGACTCGGTAACGACTGACCATATTTCACCGGCAGGTAATATCAAAAAAGACAGCCCAGCAGGCCGATACTTACAAGAGCAAGGTGTTGAACCAAAAGACTTTAACTCCTATGGTTCTCGACGCGGTAATCATGAAGTCATGATGCGCGGGACCTTTGCCAATATTCGTATTAAAAACGAGATGCTTGGTGGGGAAGAGGGTGGTAATACCATTCATGTGCCAAGTGGTGAAAAGCTCGCTATTTATGATGCAGCAATGCGTTACCAACAAGAACATACACCGCTTGTGATTATTGCTGGTAAAGAATACGGAACAGGATCTTCGCGTGACTGGGCTGCCAAAGGAACAAACTTGTTAGGTGTAAAAGCTGTCATTGCTGAAAGTTTTGAACGTATTCATCGTTCAAACTTGGTGGGTATGGGAGTGTTGCCATTACAGTTTATTGATGGACAAACTCGACAATCTGTCAACTTAACTGGTCATGAGGTGATATCAATTCGAGGTTTGTCTGATGGCGTTCAGCCTCATCAAATTCTTGAAGTTGATGTCAAAGGACCAAATGGAGTAGCGAGCCACTTTAATGTGTTATGTCGAATTGATACGTTAAATGAGGTTGAGTACTTTAAGGCAGGTGGTATTTTGCATTATGTACTACGAAATTTGATTGCTTCATAAATTGGCTAAGCTTGTACAGCCTTGTAATGAATATGAATGAGCTAATGTTGGGTATATAGCCATATCCTTACTTTTTAAGGATAAAAAGTAACAAAAATCCTTTGTCGGGCTGACGGTATGTCCTTATACCGCAGCCCAACTGGGCGGCATCC
This sequence comes from Acinetobacter sp. 22301, assembly GCF_052045285.1. Lineage (NCBI taxonomy): Bacteria > Pseudomonadati > Pseudomonadota > Gammaproteobacteria > Moraxellales > Moraxellaceae > Acinetobacter > Acinetobacter sp. 22301. Next base: position 300,853 of record NZ_JBQEOR010000003.1, read on the forward strand.
ATGCCGCCTGTCACACTAGTAATCAATAGTTTAAATCTTAAGCCGTATAATTTGATTAATAATCATAAGACTTGTCGTGAGTTTAAATATTATAGTCTCAAGTTTTCTTTGATCTAAAATACACTTTCTTCTGAAAAGCAGTAAAATACTCTCCGTGTTTTATATCTCCAAAGAGTAGAAATGACCGATCTTCAACAAGATGAATATGACCGCCGTTTTGCAGGTGTAGCCAAAGTTTATGGTAATTCATCGTTCCAGCACTATGAAAAAAGTCATGTGATGGTGATTGGTATTGGTGGGGTCGGCAGCTGGGCAGTGGAAGCTTTAGCGCGTACAGGTATTGGTGAGATCACATTAGTCGATATGGATGTGGTTGCGGCATCAAATGTGAACCGTCAGTTACCTGCGATGACATCAACTCTGGGCTGTGAAAAAGTTGAGATTATGGCGGAGCGTTGTCGCCAAATTAACCCACGTATTAAAGTTAATATTATTGATGACTTCTTAACCCCTGAGAATGTCACAGAACTTTTAAATCCTGTACCCGATATTATCTTGGACTGTATTGATGACGTTAAAGCAAAACTGGCTTTAATGCTCCATTGTCGTTTTAATAAAATTCCTTTAATTGTGTCGGGTGGAGCAGGTGGTAAGCTCGATCCACTTAAAATCCGCGTAGCTGATTTATCAAAAACAGAACAAGACCCAATGTTAGCGAAGCTACGTAGTCAACTTCGTGCTCGCGGCATCTGTAAAAAGCCAAAAGAGAAATTTGGCATTACCTGTATTTACTCAATCGATAACCCATTTTCAAGTGCGGATGTCTGCCCATCAGCTGGCTTACGTTGTGGTGGCTATGGTTCAGCGGTAGTGGTGACTTCAAGCTTTGCTATGATTGCTGTGGCTGAAGTTTTGAAAAAGCTCGATTTAAAGAAAGCCTAATTTAAATATTGAAAAGGCATGTGCTTATGTGAGTGCATGCCTTTTATTTTTGAGAAAAACTATTTAATCATACAGCTCTATGTTGTCTTGCTGGGTGTGTGTGGGTAGCTGCTGATCATAAAATTTAAAGCACCATAAAATTAGAACAACAACGGTGAAGATGGCTAAACCTTTTAAATACTTCATGAATAATTCAATCAAGTGAATGGTCTTGATAAAATTCTAGCGAAGGCAATCTATCTAATCTAATATAGAAAATAGACCTGATGATCTAATTTTGAGATAGAAATGCTCACGTTAAAACAATTCCAATATTTCATAAAAATCGTTGAAGAAGGAAGCTTTACTGCGGCTTCTGAAAAGCTATTCATAGCTCAGTCTGCTTTAAGCCGGCAAATTAAATTATTAGAAGAAGAAATTGATTTTCAGTTATTTGATCGTACTGATAAGAAAGTAAAACTCACAGAGGCAGGAGGGATCTTCTATAAAAAAATAAAAGATAATATGCATTATTTAAATGAAATCATTGGAGTTTCTAAGAATATAGCAGAAGGAAAAAATCGCCAGATTAAAATTGCTCACTCGAGCAGTATTGTTATGGATGATAAAAAGGTTCAAATATTAAAAGAAATGAGTTTAAAGCAAAAAATTAACTTTGAGATAAACACGTTTTCATCGGAGCATCAGGTTTTGGCTTTACTGAATGGGGAGATTGATATTGGTTTAATTAGACCGCCAGTTCGGCATACACTAGATGACGTCAATGTTATTAAATTATATGAAGAACCTTTAATGGTGGCCGTGCACATTGATCATGCTAAATTTGCAAATAAAGAGAAGGTCGAAGTCAAAGATTTAAAAGAAGAATACTTTGTTTCTACACCCCATTCTAAAAGAGGTGGATTAAGCTATTTGGTCTCAAATCTATGTTTAGCCGCAGGATTTACCCCACAAAAAGCTCCAATCCAGTCGCGTAAGATTTCACAGTTACAACTTGTGGCAGCAAATATTGGTGTAAGTATTGTGCCTAAAGAATTTCAGCAGATCTTGCCTGCTCAGGTAAAACTATTGCCTTTAACCGATCAGCTATCACTTTCGGAAGTAGTTTTGGTCTATAGAAAAGATCATGATGAAATAATTCAGCATTGTGCCGAACGCATTCATCAAGTTTTTCAATTTTAGGAAATTGATTAGGCAGCTAATCTATAGTAAGTATAAGTAACGTTATCGTCTTTATAAACGTCATAACTACTTTGTTTGAAGTCAGAGACCCATTCACTTCCAGTATATCCTGCGATGTGTCCATAAACGTGGTTGCGGGTTCTGTGAATAATATAAATGTCACCTTCTTGAGGTTCGTCGAAGGCTGGATCAATTTGTTTATAGCCAATCTTTTTGAGAGTATCGCCCCAATCTGAAGCTGCGATTGGGTGGTTTTCAACATTAGCACCAGCAGATTCGAGTGCAAGACGGATACTACGTGCGCATCTAGCTTTACTGCGTCTAGAAGTAACGCTTTCTAATTTTTCTACAAACTTTTCTACATCGATCGGTGGGTTGGTTGAAGTTTGAGTTTGATGATTATTGGGTTTCATGGTGAAAGGATAAGGGAGGCTTGGTGCGCTGTGCGATACAACAATGGCTGCCTGATTTGAATCCTGATACATGTAATTATCAGCTACTTGTCCGTCATAAATAATCATCGTGAAATCTCTACCGTGCTACCCATATCCATATTAAAAAAATCACCACCTACCTGTGGCGTTCAGAGATACTAATAGGCGTATCTTAAAAGTTTTGTGTATGTTATGTAATAACGTATCTTTTTTCCAGAGGTGTCTGCTTTGGAGCGAAAATATACTTATCAAAAGAGGTGGTCAAAAATTGTGAAATTTAAATTATTGATATCATTATAAATAAATAACTAATCAGAGCTTAAATTTGAATATTTTTTTCCAACATTTGCGAATATACTCAAAATCTAAGTCTCTGATTTAAAATGCCACATTTTCTTACAATTTAAGAAGTCGTTGTCAACTCAAACCTGCTGCTCTTTTACATACTCTTCAGTGCGAATCATAGCTGCTCGCATGTTCTGAATTGCATTTTCAACATCAGCTAAAGTTTTTGCGTTTCCGCCACTTAGCGCCTGACGCCATTTACGAGCACCCGGTAAGTTTTGGAATAAACCTAAAATATGACGTGTAATGATTGAAAGGGGAGCACCTTCAGCCATGCGTTGCTCAATATAAGGCAGCATTTGTTCCATAATATCGAATCGATCTGGTGCTTCTAAATTCCAAAGTTGGCCGAGCTCAGCAAGTAGGTAAGGGTTATGGTAGGCTTCACGGCCAATCATGACACCATCAACATGTTGTAAATGAGCTTGAGTTTCGGCAAAAGTTTTAATTCCGCCGTTAATTTCAATGGTTAGGTGCGGACGTTCTTGCTTTAAGCGGTATACATCTTCGTAGCGTAAAGGAGGAACTTCTCGATTTTCTTTTGGAGACAAACCTTTCAAAATAGCAATACGGGCATGCACAACGAAATACGTACAACCTGTTGCAGCGACAGTATCTACGAAATGTAGCATTTCTTCGTAAGACTGCATGTCATCAATACCGATACGGTGCTTTACTGTTACCGGAATATTCACTGCCTTTTGCATGGTATGAATGCACTCAGCAACCAAGTCTGGTTCTGCCATTAAACATGCACCGATTTTATTGTTCTGTACCCGGTCACTTGGGCAGCCTACATTCAGGTTGACTTCGTCGTAGCCCCAGTCTTCAGCCATTTTTGTGCAAGTGGCAAGCTCTTGTGGGTTTGAACCGCCAAGTTGTAATACGATCGGGTGTTCTTGAGCACTATAGTCTAAATGACGTTTTGCATCGCCAAATAAAATCGCGCCTGTAGTCACCATTTCGGTGTATAGCACAACGTTTGGGTTAAACAAGCGTGCAAAGAATCGGTAGTCCTTTGTAGTCCAGTCCATCATAGGTGCGACAGAAATACGAGGTTGTAACGATTGAAGTGATTGCATAGCCAATAGACCCAAAAGTCGCTAAATTAATGAAAGGGCAGCATTATACGGGGTTTAGCCCTGAATCGACAGTGGCATTTAACCGAGTAATTTATAACCACCCTTATGTTGAATATAGAAAGATGATTTATAACAATTTACTTTATGAGTGAGCGAGCTGCTTTTTTTGTAAGAAAGCATCAATGACACTAAATAAAATACAAAGCAGAACAAGAGCTACACCTGCAACACATGTCATAGTCCACCCGCCATGATTCCAAGCAAAAATCCCTAAGGCAGAGCCACCAGCTCCTCCAATAAAATAAGTTGTCATATAGATGGCATTAATACGAGATTTAGCATCTGGACGTAAACGGAAAATAATGCTCTGGTTGCTGGTATGAACGAGCGCGAGTGCTAATTGAATTAAAGCAAAGCCAATAACATAACTAGAAAGGAGGGTTTGTCCGAAATAGAAACAAAGCCAGCTCACCAAAAACAGTCCACAACCCATCCACGTAAGTAACCTTGTGTAGCCTTGGTCGGCATATTTACCAATATAGCGTGTTGATAATGCCCCAAAGATACCGACTAGTGGGACTAGTCCGATAAATAAATCGGGCAAATGGTGTGCCGAAGTCAAAAGTAAGGCGATGGTGGAATACAAAATACTTACTGCGGCAAAGGCGAAAGCACCTGTAAGCGCTCTTAATAATAGTCGCTTTTCCTCTTTTAAGAGTTGAGCCATGGAAACAAATATTTGTCCATAGTTCATTTTCATGCGTAAGACATAAGGCAGACGGCTTTTTAAAGTAAATGCCAACAGAAGCATTAATACGCCGCTGACGACATAGACTACTTTCCAGTGGAAAAGGTTGGAAAATAAGCCAGCTAAACTGGTAGAGAGTAAAATTCCGACCAATAAGCCACTCATTAAAAAACCAATGATCTCGCCAGTTTTTTCGGGCTTTACGGTCATTGTGGCAAGTGGGATGAGGACTTGGGCAGCAACAGAAAACAATCCCGCTAAGATTGTACCAATCCACAACATGGGTAAGTTCACAGCAAAAGCAGATGTAAATAGACCAACTGCGCAAAGTACCATCAAAAACGGAATAGCTTTGGCTTTATTGACAATATCACCCAGCGGGACAATAAAGAGTAAACCGAGGGCATAAGACACCTGAGCAAATGTCACTGTTAAAGCGGCTTGTGCTTGAGTTACAGCAAACTCTTGCTGAATAGAGTGAATTAGAGGCTGACAATAATAATTCACACCTGCACATAAACCGCATGCTGCTGCCATCAACCAAAGCAAAGGTTTATTTTGACTGATATCTTCAGGGGTAGACATGACGTTCTCTCAGTTTTATTGGGTGTATGCCGTTGCTTCAACTTCAATAAGCATGTGTTCTAGCGCAAGGCGCGGCACAGGAATAAGTGTACAGGCAGGAAAAGGATGATTTTTCCATAAATTCTGCATAATTTTAATCAAAATTTGATGTTTTTCGACCGAGTGGTCAACAACTAAAACTCTCAATACAGCAATATTGCTAAGCTCTGCATTGGCTGCTTTTAAAGCATGTTGAATATTATCAAAAACTTGGTTCGCTTGTTCTTCAAAACTTGGGCTTAATTCACCTTGGGAGTTTTCGCCTCCTTGACCTGCTACATGAATAATATTCTTAAAGCTTTCCACTACAGCAACATGACTATAAGCGTTTGGCGTTGGATTATATAAAGTTGATGGATTTATGATTTTAAAAGTTTCTTGACTCATTGGAACTCAACCGTTTATTAAAATTTAGATGAGTATCCAACCTCAACTTAAGTTGAGGTCAAGAGAATTTAATGTTTTAGTCTTTTCTTTCTGAGTGTAATCATCATGACACCGACAATATTAAGAAGGCAGCCAACCCATTGCCACATATTGAGATGTTCATTTAAAAAAGAAACAGCAAGCAAAATCGTTAAAACTGGTCCAATTGAAGCAATCATTGCAGATTGAGAGGCCCCTAATCGTTCAATGCTTTGCATAAGCATAACGGTAGGTAACACGGTAACTAAAAAGCCTAAGCCAATGCCATACCAAATTACACTAGAGGGGAGTTGTAATAGGAGTTGAATTGGATGAGGTGTGCTTAATGCGTAATGAGTTAATGTGCCGATACAAGCCACAGTTAAGGCTAACCCTGTGAAATTCCAAGAGCCAAATTTCTTAATGAGAGGTGGCGTCAGCAACAAATAGCCGGCGAAAGCCACGGCACTTGCAAATACGAAACTTGTCCCTAACCAGAAGTTGCCCTGAATTGGTGCGTTGTTGTGCTCCTGAAGCATAACCAGCACGGTTCCACCATAACTAAGAAAAATGGCAAAGAAACTTTTTACATCTAATTTTTGTTTGTAGAGTAAGCTTGATACGATGACTGTAAGCGTGGGATATAAAAATAGAATAATTCGTTCTAAAGAGGCACTAATAAACATAAGGCCCATGAAATCGAGCCAACTTGCAAAGTAGTAGCCTAATAGACCGGCAAAAATTAAAATTAGCCAATCCTTCTTTTTTATGCCCTGATTATGATGCCTGTTAAACCAGCAAATTAATAGAAAGAACGGTAAAGCGCTTAACATACGTAAAGCCATCAGGACCGTACCGTCTACTAATGGAGAAAGGGCATAAGTCTGTTTAATAAAGATTGCTTTTGTACTGAATAGAAACGCAGAGCAAAGAGCAAAAAAAGACCCGATTTGAAACGAAGATAAAGAAATTTTCATATACAGGACTGTATAAGAGAGACTATTGTCTGCAAAAAAAGAAAAATCCTCCTATATTACACCTCTAAATAAATATCGTGAATCATCAGTTCAAAATATGGGTATTTATTAAATAAATAGTGGGTGGTATTTTAAAAAAGTTCAATTAGAATCCAAATTCTGTACAAAGAATACACATGGGGGAAACATTGCAGCTTGCAATGTTTTTGACAATGAGAAATTAGCTTGAGGAACGCTCATGCAGATCGGAATCCCAACCGAAACTGTCGTCGGTGAAAATCGTGTAGCTGCTACGCCAGAGACAGTAAAGAAGTTGATTAGCGCTGGTCATAGCGTTGTGATTGAACGTGGTGCTGGTGTAAAGGCTGCGTACATTGACAGTGCTTATGAACAGGTCGGTGCAACCATTACGGATGATGCCTATACGGGTAGTCAAATTATTTTGAAAGTTCGCGCACCACAGGGCACGGAAATTCAGAAACTTGCAGCAAATACCGCTGTTGTAGCAATGTTTGATCCTTATCGTAACACCGAGTTAGATCAGTTTGCGAATCAACAAGTGTCTGCTTTTGCTTTAGAACTGCTTCCTCGTACGCTTTCTCGTGCACAAAACATGGATGTGTTGTCTTCTCAAGCAAACTTAGCTGGCTATAAGTCAGTTTTACTTGCTGCTGCTGAATATCAACGCATGTTCCCAATGCTTATGACTGCTGCGGGTACTGTAAAGCCTGCGCGTGTTGTAATCATGGGTGTTGGGGTTGCTGGTCTTCAAGCGATTGCAACTGCAAAACGTTTAGGTGCAATTGTTGAAGCGACAGACTTACGTCCTACAGCTAAAGATCAAGTTGAGTCTTTAGGTGGTAAGTGGTTAGACGTCCCAATGTCTGAAGAAGAGCAACAACGTGCAGCAGATGCCGCTAAAAATGGTTATGGATGGATGCCGGGTGAGCAATACATCAAAGACCAAGCTGCGATTGTAGATAAAGCTGTTTCTAATGCTGACATCGTGATTACTACTGCATTATTACCAGGTCGTGATGCGCCGCGTTTAATTAAAGCTGAAACTGTTGCCAAGATGAAACCAGGCTCTGTCATTTTAGATATGGCTGTTGAAACTGGTGGTAACGTTGAAGGTTCTAAAGTTGGTGAGACTGTGTTTACAGAAAATGGCGTGAAAATTTTGGGTGTTCCAAATATTCCGGCGACTGTGGCAACAGAAGCTTCTGCATTGTATGCGCGTAACGTTTTTAATTTCGTAGAGACCTTATTCGACAAAGAGAAAAACTTTGCGATTAATCAGGAAGACGAAATCCAAAAAGCCCTATTGGTCACTCATGGCGGTCAAGTACTGCTTAAGCGTGGTTAAGGAGATTTCTCATGGTTGAAACTATTACAATTTTCGTCCTTGCCATCTTCGTAGGTTATTACGTGGTTTGGGGGGTTACGCCAGCTTTGCATACACCACTTATGGCAGTAACCAATGCGTTGTCATCTATTATTGTGGTAGGTGCGATGTTGCAAACTGTAGGTCTGCCAGTTTTAGGTGTAGATGCTAACGTTGCATTTCAAAGTGTGAATGTGGTGAGCGTACTCGGTGCGATTGCAGTATTTTTGGCAAGCATTAATATTTTCGGTGGCTTTGCAGTAACTGCACGCATGCTGGAAATGTTCAAGCCTAAGCAAAAGAAATAAGAGGGCTTTGACATGGAATTTATTCAAGCAAATGCAAACTGGTTGTACCTTGTTGGCGCAATCCTCTTTATCTTGACGCTTCGTGGCTTATCTGGCCCTAAAACAGCAATTCAAGGTAACCGTTACGGTATGATCGCGATGGCGATTGCAGTTGTAACGACCTTCTTTGTTGCGAATAACCCAGTCATTTGGATGATCGTTGGGGCAATGGTGTTAGGTGCAATCGTGGGTATTGCGCGTGCACGTACAGTGCCAATGACTCAAATGCCAGAAACTGTTGCGCTTATGCACTCATTGGTGGGTTTGGCTGCTGTATTAATTGCGATTGCTGCAATTTTACATAACAATCAATTAACTGCATTGTTTGCTCAGAATGAGGCGGCTTTGACTGCAGCTGGCGTACAACATGCACACATGAGCAAGGTTCATTTATTTGAATTGTTTGTGGGTTGTTTCGTTGGTGCGATTACCTTTACTGCATCTGTGTTTGCATACGGTAAATTGGCTGCAAAAAAATGGGCTAAAACAATTTCTGGCGCATGGGTTAAACCTGTTCAAGCACTTATCTTTGTTGCGATGTTGGCTTGTGGTTTCTACTTCTTTACAACTGGCAACATGACTGCTTTCTGGGCAATGACAGCACTTGCACTTGCATTTGGTTGGGTTTGGATTGCACCAGTGGGTGGTGGTGATATGCCTGTAGTGGTATCGCTTCTTAACTCATTCTCTGGTTGGGCAGCGGCAGGTATTGGTTTTACTCTTGAAAACAACATGTTGATCGTTGCAGGTTCGCTTGTAGGTTCATCTGGTGCGATTCTGTCGTACATCATGTGTAAAGCAATGAACCGTTCGATCATCAATGTATTGTTTGGTGGAGCAATGGGTGGTGCAGCAGTTGCATCTGCAGATAAAGGTGAACAAGTTCAACGTAACTACCGTTCAGGTTCTGCTGATGATGCTGGCTTCTTAATGTCAAATGCGGACAGCGTTGTGATTGTACCGGGTTATGGTATGGCGCAAGGTCGTGCACAAAATGCTGTAAAAGAGTTGTGTGAGCTTTTGAAAGAGCAAGGTGTTCGCGTTCGTTTTGCAATTCATCCAGTTGCAGGTCGTATGCCTGGTCATATGAATGTACTACTTGCTGAAGCAGACGTAGCATATGAAGACATTTTGGAAATGGATGAGATCAACTCAGACTTCCCTGCAACAGACGTAGTACTTGTAATTGGTGCAAACGACGTTGTAAACCCAGCTGCAAAAGATGACCCAAGCTCACCGATTTATGGTATGCCAATTCTTGAGGCTCATAAAGCGCGTACAATCATGGTGATTAAGCGTTCTATGGCAACTGGTTATGCTGGTCTAGACAACGATTTGTTCTATAATGAAAAAACAATGATGATCTTTGGTGATGCTAAGAAAGTTGTTGAAGATATGACAAAAGCAATTAATGGTACAGGCCACTAAGTTGCTTTGAAATAAAAAAACCACCTTCGGGTGGTTTTTTATTTGAGCTGGTTTTTTAAAGAAATTTTTCTACAAGATCCATCGATTGTTGATACAGGTCACGTGCCAGTTGCTGATTTTTAGCATGTGATGATTTCCAGTCTGGCATATGTGCACTCACATATTCACCATTACGGTTCTGCCATGCATCTCCAGTTGCCATTTCTGTAATGAGTTTTGCTGGAACTGAGGTTGGGACCAAGCCTAATTTCATCGCTGCATAAACTGGTTTTGGTAATTCACGATAAATATCAGAAGCAACACCACCCGGGTGTAATGCATTATTGGTAATTGAACTTCCAGCTAACTGTTCTGCTAATGCATTGCTGAAGAGCAAATTCGCAAGCTTTGATTGGCCATAATAGAACAGGGGATTGTAAAAACCTTCTGCACGAAATTTATTGGGTTTAATTGAGCCCACCCAGTGGGCAATAGATGCAAGATGGATAATGCGCGCTTTAGGAGATTGTTTTAAAACTGGGAGTAATTTTTGAGTAAGTAAAAAATGACCTAAATAGTTAACCCCAAATTGTTGCTCAAAGCCTTCATTGGTCAATTGTTTGGTTTTGGCAAATAAGCCTGCATTATTAATGAGTACGTCAAGGCTGCCATAGCGATCAGCAATTTCATCTGCTGCTTTTTGGGTTAACTCAAGGCTGTTTAAATCGAGAGAAACGACATCGACTTGTCCTTGGTTAAGTGAGCTTAGTTTGTTTTGTGCCTCTTGCGCTTTCTGAGGATTTCGACATGCCAAAATCACATGTTGCCCTTGTTTAACGAGTTGTTCTGCTGTCGCGAAACCTATGCCCGTATTAGCACCTGTAATTAATATCTTCACTTTCTGTACTCCGGTTATGCTATTTATTGGTGGGGACTTCAAGAATTTGTATAGTGCTGCAAAATTGACAATTTGTCATGTCAAAATTAGTTGTAAGTGATGATTGGTGCTTTGGGGATAGGGCTGCGTATTTGAATGTAATTAAAATTGATGTTAGATAAATAAAAAAAGCGGCTCAAAAGAGCCGCTTTTTTTAAAAGCAAAATTTTAAGCAACCGACTCTGGAGCGGTACGCCATAAGCTTTCTAAATCATAGAATTTACGAGCTGTTGGTAGCATTACGTGTACTACAACAAAGCCGAGATCAATTAAGATCCATTCCGCATCTCGTTCACCTTCAACGCCAATCGGGCGGAAACCGGCTTTTCGAGCTTCTTCTGCAACATTGTCAGCAAGTGCTTTGACATGGCGAGTAGAAGTACCACTTGCAATTACAATAGCATCGGCGACATTGCTAATTGAGCTAACATCTAACTGGAGAATATCTTTTGCTTTTACATCAACTAAAGCGTCGTGGACGACTTTGAGACAAGCTTGTACGTCTTTATTTGAGGTGTTCATTGCGAAATCGTGAGAATTAGACACGCTGGGCGATGGTTCTAAATTCATATAGGGTATATTTTCCTGACAATTACTCACTATCTAATATAGTGGTTTTCGCACTAAATTTCAAACAGAAGTCGTAACAGTTTATATATTTACATCATCAGAAAAGTATTTTTTCTTCCATGTAAACGACTGATTTGAACCATTTTCAGGTTTATATTCCGCTGCAATATAGTTCTGATATGAACTTTGCTTTAACCAAGAAAAAATTTGTTCATAAGGAATTTGAGCTGTATCAGGCTCATGGCGGCCCGGACAGTCTGCAAATTGAATATGTCCAATTAAGTTAATATTCTCTTGCAAACCCTCAAGTACATCTTCCCCCATCATGGCCATGTGATAGCAGTCATATTGCATTTTCAGAGCAGGGTGGTTGACCGCTTCGAGCATTTCTTGGCCCTGCGCAATGTTCTGCACCAAAAAGCGAGGCATATCCGTGCCATTAATCATTTCAAAAACGGGTTCTATATCATGTTCACTGAGTAAGTTGCAGGCAAGTTTTAAATTGGCTGCTAGTGTTTTTAAACAAGGAAGCAAGTCTGCATCTAGTGGTTGTTTGCCCGCTAAAATATTAACACGAGGAACGTTTAAAGCCGTGGCATAGTTAATAGCCAATTCTAATGCCTCATGGAAAGCTGTTTCTTGGCCAGGAATGCCTGCTAAACCGTTTCCACCTTGCATAAGATCACCGGCAGGCACATTAATTAAACAAAGGCTGAGGTTATAGCGTTCGAGTTGGGTTTGAATATCTGCAATAGACAATTCATAAGGGAATTGAATTTCGACATATTCAAAGCCCTGAGCATGGGCCAGAGCAAAGCGTTCAATTAAAGGAACTTCGGTAAAAATCATGGATAAATTGATTGCAAGACGACCCATACTCAAACTCCGTTTATTTTTGCTCTATTAATTGAATCATAGTAGCTAAATCTTTCTCGGCAAAGCCATTTTTTTGGTGAGTTTGTAGCTGTAATAGAGCTTTTTGTGCAACTGGGATATCTAAATTAACATTGTTAGCCAATGTTACTGCGTTGTTAAGATCCTTTGATAATGTTTGAACTTTCCACTGAACAGGTTCAAAGGTATGAGTTGCCATACGTGGGGAGAGAATTTGAAAAGGTTTTGAATCTGCAAATCCACCTGCTAAGGCTGGAGCGAGCAAAGTGGTATCTACACCCGCTCGATCTGCAAGCGCAACAGCTTCTGCAATAAGAGCACTGTTGGCTGCAACAATGAGTTGATTGCAGATTTTGGTGGCTTGGCCAGTTCCTGTATCTCCCATTCGTGTTACACGTTGAGATAAAACATTATAAACAGGCGTTAATTCTGTAATGGTTTGAGCATCGCCACCTGCAAAAATAACAAGTGTGCCTTGTTCTGCACCAGCGGTTCCACCTGATACGGGTGAATCAATCCATGTAACATCATGCGCGGCAGCAGTTTGAGCAAGCGTTTTTGTTGCAGCAACAGATAAGCTCGAGAAATCCACAATTACCTGTTCAGCTTTTAAGTTCGGCTGAATTTGTTCAAATACAGTTTGTACAGCTTTGTCATCTGCTAGACAGGTCAAAATAATTGGATACTCGCCAATATCAGAAAGTTCTAAAGGCTGTGCGCCGATATCAATCAGTTCATCACATGCAGAAGGGGTTCGATTCCAAACCGCAACTTGAAAGCCAGCTTGAATAAGGCGGGTTGCCATGCGGCTCCCCATCAGCCCTATACCTAAAAAAGCAATAGGGGTATTACGATCAAAATTCATAAACTAAGCTCTTTATTTATATTGGCGTGGTAAAAAATTAACTTCCGGATGTTTGTCTTTTTTACGAGCAAGTTTGCTATTTTTACCAAGTAATAATTTAAGTTGCCAGATTTTTTCTAGACGCAATGACTTTTCAGGTTGGTGTTCCATTGCATCAAGTACACGTTTTGCAGCAGTGAGAGCATCAGGTGAGCGTTGTAACATTTCAGTGGCAATTTCATTTGCTTTTTCTAGCGGAGAGTCGCTTAAATGAGTTACAAGACCAATTTCTTTTGCATAATCTCCATCAAAAACACGGGCTGTTAAGGTGAGTTCTTTTGCAAGGTCAACACCAATTAAGCCTTTCAATGAGCGAGTAAGTCCCATGTCTGGCACTAAGCCCCAACGGCTTTCCATAATCGACATTTTAGTGTCTGGATGAGAAATTCGAATATCAGCTGCTAAGGCAAGTTGCATTCCAGCACCAAAACAATATCCTTCAAGTGCCGCAATCACCGGTACAGGTAAATTTTGCCAAATCAGGAATGCTTTTTGGAATAAGCTTTGTCCAGGCTTTACAAGCTCCCAAATGGCAAAGGCAGAATTTTTTGGATTATTCAGGTCAGATAAATCAATTCCGGCACTAAAAACTTGTGCTTCACCTGTCAAAATCACACAGCGGATATCTCTATCTTTTTTAATGGCTTTTGCTGTTGAAACGAGTTCTTTTAATAAGGCAAAACTCATGGCATTACGTTTATCAGGACGGTTTAGATAAACTGTTGCAATGCCATTATTCTTTTCAATACGTAAAAGTGCCATGAAATTCCCGCTTATTTTTTTATCGATAAGCGGAGCATAACATGGCTGTAATTTGGAAACATGACAGCCCAGTCATGCCTATTTTGTAGATATGTTAGTCAGGGATCACCAAGATTTGATGGGCTGCACTTTCCACTTCTTTTACAACAAGTCCTAACTCGTCGAAGCGTCTCATAACTTCTTCAATAAAGCTTTCATCGGCTATACGGCGTTCTTTGCGTAGTGTTGAAATAAATTGCTCAAAGTCACCAGTCACTTGTTGTAGTTTTGGAGTCCCTACATAGCGTGTAGCGCCATAAAGACGATGTAAAACATGCTCAAGTTGAGGGAAGTCCTCAAGCTCGATGAGCTGCTGCATTTCGTCTAGCTCAGTTGGGAAGCTATCAACTAACATTTTAAGTAAATCTTGAGCAAGATCTTCTTTGTTTGCTGCAAGCTGCAAGCTTTGTTGCCAGTTTAGAATTTCTGGGTCTAATGCTTCTGCAACGACATGATGGTCTTTATCTGGAGCTTTTGCTGTAAAGTTGTTTTTAGTCCATTGCGTTAAAATCTGAATAATTTGTTCCATTTGAATGGGCTTGGTGACATAGTCATTCATGCCGACTTTGAGAAGTTTTTGTTTTTCATCGGCAAGGGCATGGGCTGTTAATGCAATAATTGGAAGCTGCATTTCACCATCTAAAGTCGACTCTAATGAACGAATAGCCCGCGTGGTATCAATACCTGACATAACAGGCATTTGAATATCCATAAACACTAAATCAAATGGTTTGAGTTTCTGATCGATTCGCTCTTGAATCAGATTAAGCGCTTCTTGACCACTGATTGCTTTAGTTGTTCTAACGTTGAGTTCACCCAGTAGGGCTTCTAAAACAATTAAGTTAGGTAAATGGTCATCCACTGCCAGAATGTGTAAACCCTGACCATTAAAGTCTTGTTGTTCTTCTTCAAATACAGGTTGATCGCTCAACAATTGAATAAGACCACTTCGGCTGAGCGGTTGATAGAGAGGGCGAGCACGATATTCAGTGAGCATGTTTGGCTCAAGCGTCATTTGATAGCCATAAACTGCCAAATTACCTTGATAACGACTACGAATTTCTTTTAATAACGCTTCAGTATCACC
This sequence comes from Acinetobacter sp. 22301, assembly GCF_052045285.1. NCBI lineage: Bacteria > Pseudomonadati > Pseudomonadota > Gammaproteobacteria > Moraxellales > Moraxellaceae > Acinetobacter > Acinetobacter sp. 22301. Next base: position 315,923 of record NZ_JBQEOR010000003.1, read on the forward strand.
ACTATGGTCAACAATGAGCCAGGTATTATCTTTCTGATCAAGATGTTTTAAACGACTAAATAAGTCCAGAATCGATTGTGTCTCGATATGAGGAACATGATAGTTCTCAAGGTAATAACGTAAAACACTTGCTGTAGCAGGGTGGGCAAGATAAGACACCACTTGTAAATGTTCAAAGTGCGGGTGTTCAATCTCGTAATCTTCATCTACCACAAATTGTGCTGTAAACCAGAAGGTCGAGCCTTTTTCTGTTGGAGCGCGTTCTTGGTTATCCTCAAAGCCAATTTGGCCATGCATCAGATGAACAAGCTGTTTAGAGATCGCAAGGCCTAAACCTGTACCGCCAAATTGGCGTGTAACAGATGCATCACCTTGCGAGAATGATTCAAATAATTTTTTACGATCTGTGCCGCTTAAACCAATACCACTGTCTTGAACACTAAAATGAAGTAGGCATTGTCCGATATCATCATGTTCCATACGAACACGAACAATAATTTCGCCATCTGGAGTGAACTTAATCGCATTTGAAATCAAATTAGTTAGAATTTGTTTAAAGCGTAAAGCATCACCAATCACTTGTTGTGGAATATTGTCCGCATAATAAAAAGCCATTGCGATATGCTTTTGAGCAGCCAGTGGAGACAGCATATCCATGACATCAAAGACAGCTTCTTCTAAATCAAACGGTGCTGTTTCGAGCTCTAACTTACCCGCATCAATTTTTGAGAAATCTAATACATCATTAATTAATGCTAATAAATGGGCAGATGATTTGCGAATGGTTTGTAGGTAAAGGTTTTGTTCGTTATTTAGGTTTTGTTGACGAAGTAATAAATGAATAAAGCCATCAATACTGTTTAAAGGCGTTCGAAGCTCATGACTAATATTGGCAAGGAAAACCGATTTGGCTTGGTTTGACGAAATCGCTTGGTCACGTGCTTGACGATAGGTAATGTTTTGAACTTCTAAGGTATCTAGCGTTCTGCGTAAGTCTTCTTCGGTTTGTTCGGTGTGTTCTTTTAACTCTAAAAAGCTAAAGTGCAATCGTTTAACAACGTTTGCAATATCTCGCTGTAACAAGCGCAATTCACCCGTACTGTTAATAACCATATGCTGGTCCAACGTGTCTGCATTTAAACGTTGCAACTGCATGCGAATTTCGTACATCGGCGCAATCCAGCGACGCGAATAAAAATTCAAGCAAAGTAAAAGTAACAGTAAGGTCATTAAGCCAGTAATGACAAGGGCAATCAAAATACGGTAACGTGCCAATTCTAGTGGCTGATTATCCATTTCAATCACGAGCCAGACAGGTGTTTTTCCTGGTGTATCGCTAATACGAAGTCCATAAATATTGTTGTGATTATAAGAGATTGGACCAAAAAAATTATTTTTTTCAGTAAAATTTGGCCAGTAACGATTGTCTCGATAACCGATACTTAAATAGGTTTGGCCGTTACTATCAATTAACGCAGCACGCTTTAGATTTTTTTCATTAAACATGCTTTGCATGATGTGCTGAGCATGGTCATATTCATCAGGCTGTAGTTCAACTAGGTGGTATAAGTCTAGTGCAATTTGATTATAGCGAGCTAAAATTGCTGAGGCATGATGTAGCTGTTGTTGTTTTACTGAATGTGAGGTTTCAGTTAAAACCAGAAAAGCACCAACACACGTTAAAATCATAATGGGCACAAAAATAAGAGCAATCAATTGCCCATATGCATGATTCAGACGTAAGCGTTTCGATAAGGTTTTATTGAAATTAGACATGGCTACATCAGATTTATCTCTCTGTACGGCATCTTATCACGCTTTATTTTAAAACAGACGGCATTTTATAAATGACCGAGCTTTAATCGCTTTCATGAAAAAGCATATTGAAATGGGTGCAGTACCGAGCATTTTTTCATACAATAGGCCCACCTCGATATAGGTGTTGATCATGAGTAATACACAACCTGATTTTTTAGCTGACGAATTTTTGTTAGATCACTATGTAGGTAAGACACCTCTAGTTCGTTTGCAGCGATTAGCTTCTCATACGCAAGCGATAGTTTTAGCAAAATTGGAAGGTAATAATCCGGCAGGTTCTGTAAAAGACCGTCCTGCATATAACATGATTATGCAGGCAGAAAAACGTGGTCAAATTAAACCGGGTGATACTTTAATTGAAGCAACCAGCGGTAATACCGGTATTGCTTTGGCTATGGTTGCGGCAATGCGCGGCTATAAAATGAAACTTATTATGCCGAACAATATGAGCCAAGAGCGTAAAGACGCAATGTTGGCTTATGGCGCAGAGCTGATTGAGGTAACACCACAGCAAGGTATGGAAGGTGCACGTGATTTAGCCTTGCAAATGGAAAAAGAAGGCAAAGGTCACGTTTTAAATCAGTTTGGTAATCCTGATAATGTTGAAGCACATTATTTAACAACTGGTCCTGAAATCTGGAAGCAAACAGGTGGGAAGATTACCCATTTTGTAAGCTCAATGGGTACAACCGGTACTATTATGGGCGTTTCTAAATATTTAAAAGAACAAAACCCAGATATTCAAATTGTTGGTTTACAGCCAGCAGACGGATCAAGTATTGCCGGTATTCGCCGTTGGCCAAAAGAATACTTGCCTACTATTTTTGATAGTAGCCGTGTTGATCGTATTATTGATATTCCCCAAATTGAAGCTGAAAAAACTATGCGTAAATTAGCTCGTATGGAAGGTGTGAGTGCTGGTACATCTTCAGGCGGTGCAGTTTGGGCATCAATCAAAATTGCAGAAGAAAATCCGGATGCTGTTATTGTTTGCATTATCTGTGACCGTGGCGATCGCTACTTGTCTACAGGTCTGTTTTCAGTACAGGACGATAACTCATAATTGAGAGAAATAATGCGTTTCCCTACCTTAGTTTTTGATATTGAAACTTTAACTGATTTAAAAGCGGGTGCGCATTTATATCATCTTGATTTACCTGAAGCCGATGTAGAGCAAGCATTGACGAAAATCCGTCGCCAAGAATCTGGTATGGATTTTCAGCGTTTGCCTTTACATGAAATTGTTTGTATTTCTGGCCTATGGATCGATGAGTCTGGTTTTCGATTATTTTCTTTCAGTCGAGAACAATATTCTGAAGCAGAAATTTTGCAGAAATTTCTATCTATTTTTGATAAGCGCCATCCGACTCTAGTAAGTTGGAATGGTTCGCAATTTGATTTACCAGTTATCCTATTTCGCGCTATGTATCATGGGCTCTCTGCACCCGGTCTGTTTGATCAAGGTGAGATTGATAGCCAAAAGCGTTTTAATAATTACCAAAACCGTTATCACCATCGCCATATAGATTTAATGGACGTGATGGCAATGTTTAATGGTCGTAATTTTCAAAAGCTTGATGATATTGCCTGTATTTTAGGTTTGCCGGGTAAGCGTGGCGAATCGGGTTATCATGTGCCTGAATATGTTCGTAATCAACAGTGGTTAAAATTGACGAGCTATTGTGAAGGGGATGTGCTCAATACATGGTTTATTTATTTGCGTTGGTTAGTACTAAAAGGTCAATTGAATGCAGATGAACATAACCACTGGATTAGTTCGAGTATTGAATATTTACAGACTATGCCACAGCAAGCCGATTTCCTTGAAGTATGGGAACGTACTTCGAAACATACCGAATTTACTTCTCACTATTTTAATTCTTCAGATTTTTAGGTTCATTCTTTGAAACAACAAGCCAAATCTCGCAACCTTCAACAACCTGAATATATTTTTCAGGTTGAAACACTTTCTCATGAGGGGCGTGGAATTGCACATTATGGTTCTCATCCTGAGCACCCTGCAGATAAGCATGGCAAAAAAGTTTTTATTCGTTATGCATTGCCAGGAGAAACTGTAAAAGCTCGGATTACCCATCAAGCGAAGCGTCTTGAAGAAGCTGAAATGTTGCAGTTGTTAGGAGAACCTTCAGCACATCGTATAGAGGCAATTTGTCCTCATTATGGTATCTGTGGTGGATGTAGCATGCAGCATATTCACCCTGATGAACAAATCCGTTTAAAACAAAATGTACTCCAGTCACATTTACAGCATTTCGCAGGTATTCAACCTGAACAGTGGCTAGAACCGATTCGATCTTTACAAAGTGATTATCGTCGTCGTGCTCGAATAGGCGTGCGCTATTTGCCAAAACCAGATCGCTTAATCATGGGTTTTCGCGAACATCATAGTAATCGTTTAACTTCGATCCATAGCTGTAGTGTTTTGGATAAAAACTTATCAAATAGTCTGCCTGAGTTACGCACTTTACTCCAAAGTCTAAAAGGCAAAGCGCACATTGGTCATGTAGAATTAGCAAAAGGTGATAATGAAATTTCTTTATTGGTTCGTCATGTAGAAAAATTAAACAATTCTGATGTCAACCAATTAAAGCAATTTGCGTTACACAAAGGGTGGCATTTGTATTTGCAACCTAAAGGTCCTGAAAGCATTCATCGTATTGATGATGAACAAGGTGCTTTACGTTTACATTATGCCTTAGAAAGGTTTAATGTAAATTTTGCTTTTTCGCCATTGGATTTTACTCAGGTCAATGCCACAGTAAATGAACAGATGGTTCAATTGGCATGTGAATTGCTTCAATTGCAACCAGGTGAAAAGGTACTTGATCTATTTTGCGGTTTGGGCAATTTCTCACTCCCGTTAGCACGATGTGTTGGTGAGAGTGGTCAGGTTGTCGGTGTTGAAGGGAGTGAAGAAATGGTGCAGCGAGCAACAGCTAATGCGGAATGCAATAGTTTGGTGCAAGCAACCTTCTTTTCACAAGATTTAACAAAAGATTTTTCGCATCATTCTTGGGCAAATCAAGGATTTGATGCATTATTGATTGATCCTCCTCGTGCTGGTGCATATGAAATTATGCAGTATGTATCAAATTTTGGAGCAAAAAGAATCGTTTATGTATCATGTAATCCAGCTACACTGGCAAGGGATGCGGGTGTTTTGGTCCAATATGGTTACCAGTTAAAAAAAGCAGCAGTGATGGACATGTTTACGCATACCGAACATGTTGAATCCATTGCACTATTTGAAAAAATTCAAGAGATAAACGATTAAAAACATGAGTTACATATTGAGGAGAATGGTATGGTCACAGTACGTGAACAGTTACCTGAACAACTAACCGAGTTGTCAGAGGAAACGACTGTAGAGCATGCCGCCGAAACGCAAATCGGTTTAGCCTCATGGTTGGATCGGGTGCGTGAAATATTAGATGGGGCGGAGCTTGAACAACTTGAAAAAGTCGCTCATTTAACCCTGCAAAAAGAGTTAGATTCAACGGTTAATCATCGTTCCAATACTTTTGCTACAGGCGTTGGAATGGCCGACATTCTGGCACATCTCCATGTAGATGAAGATACTTTATCAGCAGCAATGCTTTATCGTAGTGTACGTGAAGGCATTACCGATATAGAAGAAGTAAAACAGAAATTCGGGGAGCAAGTTTACAACCTTGTCAAAGGTACTTTGGCAATGGGTAAACTCTCAGAACTTATTGAGAAAAATAAACGGTTAGAAGATCACTTTAATAATAATCAACGAGAACATCTAAGCGGCATTTATAAAATGCTGATTTCGGTGACAGAAGATGTTCGTGTTGTTTTAATTAAACTTGCTGAACGTACTTATTCTTTGCGAGAGCTTGCAAATTCCTCTCGTGAACGCCAAGAACGTGTAGCGCGTGAAATTCTTACTATTTATTCGCCGTTGGCACATCGACTTGGTATTGCTCAGCTTAAATGGGAACTTGAAGATCTAGCGTTTCGCTATTTGGCTCCAGATCGCTATAAAGAGATTGCTTCATTACTCAATGAAAAGCGTTTAGAGCGTGAGCATTATATTCAGTTCGTCATTGATCGTTTGAAAAATGAGTTAGCGTCTTACGGCATTGAAGCTGAAATTACAGGGCGTGCAAAACACATTTATTCGATTTATCGAAAAATGAAGAGCAAAAACCTGAGCTTTGACCAACTTTATGACATTCGTGCTTTGCGTGTGTTGGTCAATAGTGTGCCAGAGTGCTACCACTCTTTAGGTATCGTACATCAAATCTGGCGTCATATTCCGCATCAGTTTGATGACTATATTACAAACCCGAAAGCCAATGGTTATCGTTCTTTGCATACGGCTGTAATTGCTGAAAACAAATCTCTTGAAGTGCAAATTCGTACTCACGAGATGCATGATGAAGCAGAGTTAGGCGTATGTTCACACTTTAACTATAAAGAAGGTTCAAAGAATACCGACCATTCTTTTAACCATCGTTTGCATTCATTACGTGCCGTTTTAGAACATTATCAAGAGCGTAATGAAACGACGGTACATCAAAACGAAGATGAAACAGAAGGCTTTGAACAGTTACAAGACTTTGAAGGCTTTGAGAAGATTTATGTTTTCAGTCGTGATGGTGATATTAAGGAATTGCCGCGTGGCTCAACAGTTTTAGATTTTGCCTATCATGTGCATACAGAAGTAGGGAATAAGTGTTATGCGGCGCGGGTCAACCAGCGTTATGTGCCACTTACCTATACTTTAAAAACGGGTGAACAGGTTGAAATTTTAACTAAAAAAGATCGTGAACCAAACCGTGATTGGTTGGTGAACTCTCTAGGTTATATTAAAACCTCTCGTGCACGTGACAAGTTGCGTCATTGGTTTAGGCAGCAAGACCGTAGTAAGAATCTTGAAGTAGGCCGAGAACTGCTTAATAAAGAGTTAGCTCGTCTTGCGATTCACCCAAAAAGTATCGACTTAAACGATTATTCATCACATTTTAATGTGAAGACCGGCGACGACATTTTGGTGAATTTGGTCAGTGGCGATATTAGCTTACATGCCCTGATTAATCAGGTGAACCGCCAAATGCATCTAGATCAGGATGAGCCTGAACTAGTACTTAAACCAACGTTAAATCCGCGTGCTAGCCATACGCTATCAGCACATGGCATTTTAATTGATGGTTTGGATAATGTAGAACTGCACATCGCTCAGTGCTGTCAGCCGGTGCATGGTGAATCAATCGCTGGATATATTACTTTGAACCGCGGTGTCAGCATCCATAAAGTCATTTGTTCTGACTATCAGCGTATGATTAAGCAAGAGCCAGAGCGTGCTGTTGAAGCTGATTGGGAAATGCAGCCAACACGTGGTCAAAGCGTTCAAATTGTGGTGGAAGCTTATGATCGTCGTGGTCTGCTTAAAGACTTAACTCAAGTGATTTTCTCTGACCAAATCAATATTCGTCAGGTTAATACAATTTCTGAGGCAGATGGTATTGCTAATATGAAGTTGCTCATTGAGGTTAAAGGTTTAGCGCAGCTTTCTCGTTTATTGGCTCGCCTAGAGCAACAACCAGGAATCATTAGTGCTCGACGCATGATTCAAGGCGTTTAATAAATTAAGTAAAAAGGCTGTCAAATGGCAGCCTTTTTATTGCAAATTACTTTCTAGATAAATAAATATTGGTTAGTCGATTTAGAAATTGTGGGCTCAACGTTGAGAGCTGATAAAGCAGTTTGGTTTTTATACCCACTGGAGTGTGGGTAGGCGTCCAAAAATGAGCCTTTTTCTCTACAAGCGTAAGCACCTGCTGAGCAATATCATTTGGGGTTAAATCTATCCCCATATTCTGAATGGTGCCTGCATCCATATTGTTAACCATTGCAGTTTGGACAAATAGCGGCATCACATCTAAAACACGGATACCATATTTTTTCCATTCCACATCTAAACCTTCAGTAATTCCACGAACTGCAAATTTACTAGCAGAATAAGAAATCAAATCAGCTTGCCCATAAATTGCAGAGGCTGAAGAGAGGTTGATAACACGTGCAAAAGACGCTTGCTTTAAGTAGGGTAGAGCAGCGTGACAACCATTGATTACGCCGTTTACATTAATATTTATTGTTCTTTGGTGAGCTTTAATATCAGTCATTTCAAACGCGCCAGAATATAAAATACCTGCATTATTTACCAAAATATTAAGTTCACCAGCCCATTCGGTAAATTCTTTTAATGTGTGTTGCCACTGGCTGTAATCACTTACATCTAGATAGCCGGCACGGGCATTTGGCCCTAAGTCATTTGCTAGTTCCTGAGCAAGCGATTCATTAATATCATAAATGCCTACTTTATATCCTTGTTTGTAGAATACGCGTGCAATTTCAGCCCCAATACCTTGAGCGGCACCACTAATCAGAATACTGTATCTCATCTTTTTTCTCTTTGTCAGTACAATAGTGCGACTGATTTAATCGCTTTGATTTTGATCATAACAAATTAAAATCTTAGTTTGACTGACCGACTTTTTAAACTTGAGGGTTACCATGGATAAATTGCTTAAAATCATGCAAGAGTTACGTGAAAAATGTCCGTGGGATCAACAACAAACCCCAATGTCACTGACTAAATATGCGATTGAAGAGGCGTATGAAGTCGAGGCGGCCATCCGTCAAGGCGATATCAATGAAATTAGAAATGAACTAGGCGATTTGTTATTGCAAGTTGTGTTTCAATCACAAATGTTTAGTGAGCAAGGCGCTTTTAACTTTCAAGATGTTGTTGAGGCAATAAGTGAAAAGTTAATACGCCGTCATCCCCATGTTTTTCAGGCAGATCAATTTAATACTTTAACACCAGAACAAGTAAGTGAGCTTTGGAAACAAATTAAGCAACAAGAAAAACAAGGCAAGCCGCAATCAAGATTAGATGGAATTAAACATGGGCCAGCCCTGTTACAGGCACAAGAAATTCAAGCAAATGTAGCTAAGGTTGGGTTTGATTTCGAAACGGTAGAAGATGCTTATGAAAAACTAGAAGAAGAGTTGGATGAGTTTAAGCAGGCCCTAAAAAATCAAAATATTGATGAAATTCAAGACGAATTTGGAGATTGCCTGTTTTCATTAGTCAATGTTGGACGTAAACTTGCGATTTCAAGTGAAACATCACTTTTATCGACAATACATAAATTTAGAAGCCGTTTTGCTTTTATTGAAGATCAAGCGCAAAAACAGCAAAGAACATTAGAGGACATGACCTTGTCTGAAATGGATGAATTGTGGAATCAGGCAAAGCGGCAGTTAAAGTTAGGGGAAAAAACACATGCAGCTCAGCATGAATCTTTGGAAGAATAAGCACAACATTTTCATTGTTTTATTTTGGAGCCTGATTTCTTCAACCTTTGTTCAGGCTCAATCTTTTGATCAAAATTTTAAGGAGTGGAAGGCTAAACAGCAGATGTATGATCAGAAGTTGAGCATGCAACAAGCCTCTCATTCTAATAGTCCAAAAAGCTCAGTTATGACTGATTCGTCAGGGCAAATACACTTGAATCAAGCCAATATTGATGAGCTCCAAAAGCTAAAAGGTATTGGTGAGAAAAAGGCTCAGGCGATTGTAGAATACCGTCAAAAGAATGGCGGCTTTAAAAATATTGATGAATTTAAAAACGTAAAGGGTATTGGTCCAGCCATTTTTGAAAAGAATAAATCACGGATGGCTTTATAAATCATCTTTCTGTCAATTATCATTTCATGTGCAAACTACAGAGAATCAAATTGCCCTTTGTGTGCGTTAGAGCTATGATTAGCGACAACTTGTTATTTACGTCCTGACGTAGGAGACAGCGTCTTTTGCAAACCTTGCGAGCGTCAAAATGTGGTTTGTCCACAGCCCAACTTCCTTCTTCGATTTTAGATGTGATCGATAGCCTGACTAAAGCTGGCTATGAAGCTTATATTGTTGGGGGTGGTGTCCGTGATTTAATGCTAGGGCTTAATCCTAAAGATTTCGATGCAGTCACTAATGCAACACCTTCCCAGATTAAAGAAGTTTTTGGTCGACGTTGTCGAATCATTGGCCGTCGATTTGAATTAGCACATGTCTATTCAGGGCGTGAGCTTATTGAAGTTGCAACTTTCCGTGCTCCTCCTAAAAAAGCAGTCACCAGTGCTTCAGGCATGATTTTACGTGACAATAACTGGGGAACCATCGAACAAGACTTTGCTCGCCGTGACTTTTCAATCAATACGCTATATTACCAACCGCGTAAGAGTATTGTGCTTGATTTCTGCAAAGCAATTGACGATGTAAAAAATAAAACCCTACGTTTATTGGGCGATCCGGCACAGCGCTTCGAAGAAGACCCTGTGCGTATGCTGCGAACTTTACGTTTTGCAGCGAAGTTAAATTTTAAAATTGATTCAGATATTCTCGATATATTTGATGCAGAGATGACGCAACTATTGCGTGATGTTTCTCCGCATCGTTTATATGATGAATCTCAGAAGCTCTTTACAATGGGACATTTGGCGCGTGTTTTGCCAATGTTGATTGAGTTTGGTGTTTGGAAACAACTCTTTGCCGATATTCAGCCTAACCTCACTCCATTTATTTTAAGAGCAGCAAAGAATACAGATCAGCGTATTCAAGTGGGTAAAACAATTAACCCTGCATTTTTCTATGCAGTCTTATTGTGGCAACCATTTTTAGAGCGTTGTGAATTTTATTTATCTAAAGGTGTGGTACCAGCTGAAGCGCGTGCACAAGCTGGTTTAGATGTCTTAAAACGTCAAGCAACCCGCACTGTGATTCCTCGTTTTGCAGAAACTTTTATTCGTGAAGTTTGGGAAATGCAGACCCGTTTGCTTAGTCCGAAACCACAGCAAATTGAAGCATTGGCTGGACATGCGCGTTTCCGTGCTGGTTTTGACTTCTTGTTACTTCGTGAAAAGTCAGGTGATGACACCACGCAAGGAATGGGAAGCTGGTGGGAAGCCTACCAAGAAATGTCGAATGACGAAAAAGAAGCTGCAATTAGCCAGTACAATCGTCAGAAAGCTAGAAACCGTCGTAAAGCCGTTGCTGAACCTGTTGAAAACAATAAAGTTGAGACGGAAATCGAACCTTTGGTTGATATTCCTGAACCACGCAGCCGTCGTGGGAAAAAAGAACGTGCTCGACAAGAACAATCGATGGGTCGTTTCGTTGAAAAAGCCTCTGCTTCAGAAGCTGGGTTGATGAGCGACCATCCGATTTTGAAGCGTAAGCGAGTACAACGCGATTTAAGCCAAGTTATTTTTGGGCCAACGCAATGACAACGAAGACCTATATTGGTTTAGGAAGTAATTTGGGTGATTCGCGCCAAATCTTATCTGAAGCCATTGCTAAGCTTAAAACTTTAGGTGGAGTGAAAGTTTCTAAACTTTATCAAAGTCCACCTATGGGTCCTCAAGATCAACCAAATTATTTAAATGCAGTTGCAGAGCTAAATACGGATCTCATGCCTTTAGATTTGTTAGACCAGTTACAGCGATTTGAGCAAGAAGCTGGTCGTGTACGCCTTCGTCGTTGGGGAGAGCGTACCTTGGATCTGGATTTGCTTATATATGGTGATGAAAAAATTCAAAATGAGCGCTTAACTGTGCCACACATTGGAATTCTAGAGCGAGATTTCGTTGTAATTCCTTTATTAGATTTAGACGCTGATTTACATATTAACGATCAGCCACTTAAAAATTTAGAACTCATACAGCAGCCTACGCTGACTGTACTTGCTGATGAGTCTTGGGCTTAAAGCCTGACTTATTACGTTCTGCAAACTCCTGTAGAGGATACCATCATGATTAGTCTAAGTGACTTAAGAAAATTTAAAGCCGAAGGACGTAAGTTCTCTTGTCTAACTTGTTACGATGCGAGTATGGCAAAAGCAATGGAACTTGCTGAAATTGATACAATCTTAATTGGTGATTCTCTTGGAATGGCAATTCAAGGTCGTGACTCAACTTTACCTGTAACTGTTGAGGACATGGCTTATCATACGGCGGCGGTGCGTCGTGGTAACCAGCATGCTTTGATTATGACTGACTTACCATTTATGAGTTATGCCACCTTAAATGATGCTTTGCAAAACGCAAGAACAGTTATGCAAGCTGGTGCTCAGATGATCAAAATCGAAGGTGGCGCTTGGTTAAGTGAAACTGTACAAGTTTTAACACGTAATGGTGTACCTGTATGTGTACATTTAGGTTTAACTCCTCAATCTGTACACGTATTTGGTGGTTACAAATTACAAGCTAAAACACGTGAAGCAGCTGATCAACTTATTGCTGACTGTACGGCAGTGGTTGAAGCGGGTGCGGCAGTTCTATTGCTTGAATGTGTTCCTGCTCAGTTAGGACAGGAAATTGCCGAACTATTTCCAAATACACCTGTGATTGGTATTGGTGCGGGTAATGCGACTGATGGTCAGGTACTTGTAGTACAGGACATGCTTGGTTTAACTTTTGGTCGAGTTGCGCGTTTTGTCCGTAACTTTATGAAAGAACAATCCGGCGAAACAGCAATCCTAGACGCTTTTAAAGCTTTTCATGCTGCTGTACAGGACCAGTCATTTCCAGCCAAAGAACATACTTTCCACGTTGAGCTGTAATTCATGAAAACAGAAACCACCATACAAGGTCTTGCAGCATCTTTAAATCCTGCTAGAGCTGCGCGTAAAATTATTGGTTTTGTCCCAACAATGGGAAATCTACATGAAGGCCATCTCACACTTGTTCGTGAAGCGAAAAAGTTATGTGATGTTGTGGTTGTTAGTATCTTCGTAAATCCAACCCAATTTGGACCGGGTGAAGATTTTGATAACTATCCTCGTACTTTAGAACAAGATAGTCGTCTATTGGCCGATGTCGGCTGTGACATTATTTTTGCACCTTCAGTTGAGCAAATGTACGGTACTCAGCCACGTTTAACCAATATAAGTGTTAGCCAAATTACTGATGCTTTATGTGGTAGTTCACGTCCTGGGCATTTTGATGGCGTAGCTTTGGTGGTCACCAAACTCTTTAATATTGTGCAACCTAACTATGCTTTCTTTGGTCAAAAAGATTACCAACAGTTAGCAGTGATTCGTCAGTTCGTACAAGACTTAAATATCCCGCTAGAAGTAATTGGTGTGCCTATTGTTCGTGCAGCAGATGGCTTGGCTCTTAGTTCAAGAAATGGTTATTTAAGTCCTGAGCAACGTCAGGTCGCTCCAGTTATTTATCAGAGTTTAAAGCAAGCTGAGCAGCAGTTACATCAAGGCAAAGATCTACAACAAGTTTTAGAAGATATCAAAACTCAGTTGACAGATAATGGGTTTGTTGTGGATTATGTCGAAGCTCGTCAGTCAAATCTGTTACCTGCTACTCAGTTTGATCGTGATATTGTGTTGTTCATCGCGGCAAAATTGGGTGCAACTCGTTTGATTGATAATTTAGAAGTTGCCTTTACACCCCAATAAACAGATCAAAGGACAGCCATGCCATGAAGCGTATACTTATCGTGACAGGACAGTCTGGTTCAGGAAAATCTTCGGCTCTCCAAGTGTTAGAAGATTTGGGCTATTACTGTATTGATAATTTGCCTTTGGCATTGCTGCCCGAAATTGTGGCAAAGCTAGATCATGAAAATAATCTAGAGCAGTTGGCATTAGGTGTGGATGTTCGAAGCACTCGTGCAGATATGCAAGAGTTTGATCATGTTTTTGAACAACTACAAAAACATGGCACAGTTGATGTGATTTATCTGACTACGCAAGATCAGGATTTGATCGCACGTTTTAGTGCATCGCGTCGTCCGCATCCATTGGCCAATCGTTTTAAAAGTCTGTTGCAATGTATTCATGAAGAAAAGCAATTGCTGCTCCCAATTCAGTTCCGTGCTACGGTTCATATTGATACAACGGATAAAAGTGTTCATGATTTAAAGCATATTTTACTGTCTAAATTGGGGCAGTCAGATAAGCTTATCGTGATATTGCAGTCATTTGGATATAAACATGGCATTCCTTTAGATGCTGATTATGTTTTTGATGTACGGCATTTACCAAATCCGCATTGGGATTTAGAATTGAGACGTTTTTCTGGTTTGGATGAGCCAGTAAGACTATTTTTAGAAGCAAGTCCGCAAGCAAACGAAATGTTTGATGATATTCTTCACTTCTTAAAAAAATGGCTTCCAGCATTTGCTGAAGGGCATCGTCACTATATGACGATTTCTATTGGTTGTACTGGTGGTCAACATCGTTCCGTTTATATCGTAGATAGACTAAAACAAGCACTTGAGGCAGAATGGTCTGTTCAGGTCTTACACAGAGAAATGAAGCACTGGTCATGATAGACACAACTGTTGATGTAATTAATAAACTCGGTTTACATGCTCGTGCATCAGGAAAACTGATAGAGGTCACTACAAAATTTCGTTCGTCGATCCAAATTGGAAAAGGCGATCATTTAGTAGATGCAAAAAATATTATGTCTTTGCTGATGTTAGGTGCAGGTAAAGGGACCACTTTACGATTGGTCATTGATGGTACCGACGAAGAGCAGGCATTAAATGAAGTACAGGCGTTATTCGCCGCAAAATTTTATGAGGCAGATTAATCGTGGCACGTCGTCCCCAACGTTATACTGAAGAAGATTTTGGCTCTTTAGAAGGACGTGCAAGTAAGACAGAGCAGAAAAAAGCAGTTCAACGTATGGCTGCTTTAGGTGAGCAATTAGCACAACTTTCTGTTAAACAGATTCAAAAACTCCCAGTTGATGAACGTTTAATTGATGCGTTAATGGAAGTACAGAACATTAGTTCTTTTGAAGCTCGTCGTCGTCAGTTTCAACGTATTGGTAAATTATTGCGTAATGAAGATGAGACCATTATTTTGTCTTATTTAACTCCGCAGCAAGGCGCAAAAAAACAGGCTCAATTGATGCGTTGGGTTGATCGTATGATCGAACAAGGTGACCCTGCAATTAATGAATTTAGTAAAATTTATAATGCATCGGAACGTCACACATTGCGTCAGCATGTGTTGAGAATCAAGCGTGATAAGACTCAAGAAGTGAGTGAAGCAGAGCTTGAGGCATCAAAAGGTAAATTTGTTAACTATGTGCAGCAAATTGCCTTATTGTCTGATCAAGGCTAATTGCTCTTCAATAGTAAAAAGCGACGCTCAAGGCGTCGCTTTTTTTATTTATATATTTTCAGCTCGTTCTTTTGCCCATTCGCGCAAAATGAATTTCTGTAATTTACCTGTCGATGTCTTTGGAATTTCAGTAATAACCACATCTTTAGGTACTTTAAAGCGCGCTAACTCTTTTTGGCAGTGTGCAATAATTTCTTCAGGTGTTGCTGTAGTACCCATCTTTAATTCAATAAACGCGCATGGTACTTCTTGCCAACGTGCATCGGGTTTAGCGACTACCGCAGCGGTTAATACAGCAGGGTGTTTATACAACACATCTTCTACTTCTAAAGATGAAATGTTTTCTCCACCTGAAATAATAATGTCTTTCGAACGATCAGTAATTTTTGCATAACCATCTGGGTGGCAAACGGCTAGGTCGCCCGTATGAAACCATCCGCCAGCAAAGGCTTCTTGAGTTGCTTTAGGATTCTTTAAATAGCCTTTCATGACAATATTGCCACGGAACATGATTTCTCCCATGGTTTGACCATCATTAGGCACAGGTTCCATAGTCTCGGGATCTAACACACGCATGCTGTCTTGCAACGGGTAGGGTACGCCTTGGCGGGAATGAAGTTGGGCTTGTTCAGCAATTGATAGCTCATTCCATCCAGATTGAGAAGCACATAGGGCAGAAGGTCCATAAGTTTCTGTTAAACCGTATACATGGTTTACGTTAATCCCCATGTTTCGCATCCCTTCAATTATGGCAACAGGGGGAGCTGCCCCAGCGACCATGACTTCAACATGGTGATCAAAGTTCGCTTGTTTTTCTTTAGGTAAGTTAAGAATCATTGAAAGAACAATAGGTGCACCACAGAAATAATCAACTTGATGTGCTGCAATCAATTGCATGACTAATTCTGGATCGACTTTGCGTAAACAAATATTGGTTCCACCACTTGCTGCTATGCTCCACGCAAAACACCAGCCATTACAATGAAAGAGGGGTAGTGTCCATAAATACACAGCACGTGGTTTCATTCCACAAGCCAAGATATTGCTTGCAGCATTAAGATAAGCCCCGCGATGATGATAGACCACACCTTTAGGATTACCTGTAGTTCCAGATGTGTAATTTAAGCTAATCGCATCCCATTCATCTTCTGGTAAATGCCAAGAGAAGTTAATGTCGCCTTGAGCGATCCATTCTTCATATTCAAAAGAACCTAAAAACTGATTTTCACCTTCATATTCGGTATCAGCTACATCAATTACAATAATGTGCTGGTTAGGAATAAGTGAGAGGGCTTCTCTTGCCAAATTCACAAATTCAGGATCAACCAACAGCACTTTACTTTCAGCATGTTCCAACATGAAAGCGATTGTTTTTGCATCTAAACGTGTATTGAGAGTATTGAGTACCGCACCAGCCATAGGAACTGCAAAATGTGCTTCAATCATGGCTGGAATATTTGGCAATAAGACAGATACCGTATCATTTTTCTCAATTCCCAGTTGCTTGAGCTGAGATGCAAATTGGCAACAACGTTGGTAAGTTTCTTTCCATGAAATTTGGCGCTTACCATGAATAATTGAAGCTTGATCTGGGTAAATATAAGCCGCACGCTCTAGGTAGCGTAGAGGTGATAACGCAACAAAGTTTGCGGGTGTGCGTGGTAACTCATCATAAGCACTAACCATGTGAAACAACTCCGTGTTCTATTTTTAATTCATTCTTTGAACATATGATGTAATATTAATCAAAGCATCTATGCTTTAGTCTTAAAGAGCGATACCCTCCAGTCAAAAAATGAGCAGAAATGCTATTTTCTTCATCTTAAACCACTTGTGTTAAACATGTTTAAAAATCATCTCAATATATTTTTTAAGTCATTTATTGCTGTTTACGTGATAAGCAAAATGTATTTATGATTTTATGGACTCAAAGGTTTTCACATTGCTTGAACAAGTGTAAAATCTTTCAGGTTTTTTAACTTTGATTTACACCGTTTTTATATTTTGAGGTTCGCCTCGATCATAATCTCGCGGTGAAATGCTCCTTCGTATAGGGCATCACTCCTTAAGGATTTTTTTATGCCAATTATCACATTGCCAAATGGCGATCAAAAGAGTTTTGATCACGCTGTATCTGTTATGGAAGTTGCCCAAAGTATCGGGCCTGGTCTAGCAAAAAATACTGTTGCTGGCCGTGTAAATGATCGCTTAGTTGATGCATGTGACTTAATTACCGAAGATTCGACCTTACAAATTATCACTCCAAAAGATGAGGAAGGTCTTGAAATTATTCGCCATTCTTGTGCACACCTTGTAGGGCATGCTGTTAAACAGCTTTTCCCTGAAGCCAAGATGGTGATTGGTCCAGTCATTGAAGAAGGTTTTTACTACGACATCTGGATGCCACGTCCTTTTACATTAGATGATATGGCAGCTATCGAAGAGCGCATGAAAAAGCTCATCGATCAAGATTATGATGTCGTTAAAAAAATGACACCACGTGATGAAGTTATTGCTGAATTTACTGCGCGTGGTGAAGAATATAAATTACGCTTGATTGCAGACATGCCTGAAGAAACACAAATGGGCTTGTACTATCATCAAGATTATTTGGATATGTGTCGTGGTCCACACGTACCGAATACCAAATTCTTAAAATCGTTCAAGCTCACTAAAATCTCTGGTGCATACTGGCGTGGTGATGCGAAGAACGAACAGCTTCAACGTATTTATGGTACAGCTTGGGCAGACAAAAAACAGCTCGCTGCATACATCAAACGTATCGAAGAAGCTGAAAAGCGTGACCATCGTAAAATTGGTAAAGCTTTAGACTTGTTCCATATGCAAGAAGAAGCACCAGGTATGGTGTTCTGGCATCCAAATGGCTGGACTATTTACCAAGTACTTGAACAATACATGCGTAAAGTTCAGCAAGACAACGGTTACCTTGAGATTAAAACACCACAAATTGTAGATTTTACACTGTGGGAAAAATCAGGTCATGCGGCGAACTATGCTGACAACATGTTTACAACTCATTCTGAGAATCGTAACTATGCCGTTAAGCCAATGAACTGCCCATGTCACGTGCAAGTGTTCAACCAAGGTTTGAAGTCTTACCGTGATTTACCGATTCGTTTAGCAGAGTTTGGTTCTTGTCATCGTAACGAACCATCAGGTTCTTTACACGGCATTATGCGTGTACGTGGCTTTACACAAGATGACGCACATATTTTCTGTACTAAAGAACAGATCGGTCAAGAAGTTGCAGACTTTATTAAGCTGACTTTAGAAGTTTATAAAGATTTTGGCTTTGAAGAAGTGCAAATGAAACTTTCTACACGTCCAGAAAAACGTGTGGGTGATGATGCACTTTGGGATATGGCTGAAAAATCTTTAGCAGATGCTTTAGATGCAGCGGGTCTCGAATGGGAATTACAACCTGGTGAAGGCGCGTTCTACGGTCCGAAAATTGAATTCTCATTGAAAGACTGTCTCGGACGTGTATGGCAGTGTGGTACTATTCAGTGTGACTTCAACTTACCAGAACGTTTAGATGCGTCTTATGTGACTGAAGACAATGATCGTGATCAGCCTGTGATGTTGCATCGTGCAATTCTTGGTAGTTTTGAGCGTTTTATTGGTATACTAATTGAACACTACGCTGGTTTCATGCCACCTTGGTTGTCGCCGTTACAAGCTTGTGTCATGAATATTACGGACTCTCAAGCTGAAGCTTGTGAGAAAGTCGTAGCAAAACTCAAAGAAAATGGCCTTCGTGCTATTTCTGACTTGAGAAATGAAAAAATCGGATTTAAGATTCGTGAGCGTACTCTAGAGCGTATTCCTTACCTATTAGTTCTTGGTGATCGAGAAGTTGAAGAAGGTACAGTGAATGTGCGTACCCGCTCAGGAAAAAATTTAGGTACTATGTCAGTAGATGCATTCATTGACTTAGTGAAGTCTGCCGTCGCCGAACGTGGCCGGTATATTGTGGAGTAAGAAAGATTAAACAGCCTGACCGTAACCAACAACAAGGTGCAAAAAGCAACCGTCCAGCAATTAACGACGAGATCCGTGCAAAAGAAGTACGCCTCGTTGGTGCTGACGGTGAGCAAAAAGGAATTGTTTCATTAAATGAAGCACTGCGCGCTGCTGAAGAGGCAGATCTTGACCTAGTTGAGATCGTTGCAAACGCCGAGCCGCCTGTTTGTAAAATTATGGATTACAACAAGCACTTGTTTGACCTTAAGCAGAAGCAAAAAGATGCGAAGAAAAAACAGCATCAAGTGCAAGTGAAGGAAATCAAACTGCGCCCTGCAACTGATGTTGGTGATTATCAAGTTAAGCTTCGTGCTATTTTGAAATTCCTTGAAGAAGGAAACAAAGTGAAAATCACTTTACGTTTCCGTGGTCGTGAAATGGCTCACCAACAACTTGGCTTAGCTCAATTACAAAAAATTGAAGCGGATGTCGCTGAGTTTGGGGTTGTGGAACAAGCACCTAAAATGGAAGGCCGTCAAATGGGTATGTTACTTGGACCGAAAAAGAAAAAGTAATACTCAAAAAAAGCACTGCAAAAGCAGTGCTTTTTTATATCCTTATCATAATAAAAAAAGATGATTTAACTTTTATCTATTCAGTTTGATTTAAGACAGTTGCTATATTTTGAAAGAAATTCAATTCTTGAATTTTATGTATTTTTTAGTGTTGGAAATCTCATCGTCCCTCTTAAAACATGCTATAACGCAAGACGCAGTCATGATAACGATGAATAGGAAAATAGAATGATTGATCTATATTATTGGGGAACTCCCAATGGACATAAAATCACAATTGCCTTAGAAGAAATGGGACTGGACTACACTCTTTACCCAATCAATATTTTAGAAAATGATCAATTTCAACCAGACTTTCTGAGAATTTCTCCAAATAATAAAATTCCGGCAATTGTTGACCAAGATGGACCTCGTGGTGAGCCAATTTCAATATTTGAATCAGGCGCTATCTTGCAATATCTAGGTCGAAAAACTGGATTATTTTATCCAACTGATGAGCAAGAACGAGTTGAAGTTGAACAATGGCTCATGTGGCAAATGGGTGGGCTAGGGCCTATGCTTGGGCAGAATCATCATTTTAACCGCTTTGCACCAGAAAAAATTCCCTACGCTATAGACCGGTATGTAAATGAGACTAAACGTTTATATGGTGTATTAAACAAACAGCTTATTGGTCAGAAGTTTGTTGCAGGTGAATACTCGATTGCTGATATGGCAATTTTACCCTGGATCTTGCGCTATGAATGGCAGGGTATTCAATTAGAAGATTATCCTTATGTACAAGAATATGTTGTACGTTTAACGGCACGTCCTGCGGTACAAAAAGCATTATCAATCAAAGTCATCTAATTCTTATTGGTAGCCTAATGAATAAAGTGAAAGGTGATTTGGTCTAATTTAATATGCTAAGTTACTTTTTACTTTTTTTGAGCGCGTTTGGGGCGGCTACATTATTACCATTACAATCAGAGGCTGTGCTCGCCACCTTATTATTAAAAAAAGAATATTCTGCTTTCCTTCTAATTTCTATCGCTACTTTCGGAAATGTACTGGGCTCGTGTGTGAACTGGTGGCTTGGTTTAAAAATAGAGCAGTTTAAACACAAAAAGTGGTTCCCAGTTTCTGAAAAACGTTTAGAACAAGCTCAGCGTTTTTATCATAAATATGGGTTTTATTCGTTGCTGCTAAGTTGGACACCTGTGATTGGTGACCCAATTACTTTAGTTGCGGGTTTATTCAAAGAAAATTTTTGGCGCTTTTTAATTATCGTTTTGATTGCTAAAGCAGGGCGTTATATTTTTATTTATTGGGTGATTACAGATTTTATCTAAAATAAAAGCATCTGAAGATGCTTTTATTAAAATGGTTTAATTAGTCTTCTGAGCTTTTAGTAATATCGACTTTAAATAGGTCATTGGTTTTTAGCCAACAAAATGTGACCACTGCAAGTGTCATACAACCACCAAAAATAGTTGCTGCAATCGTTCCTAAATATTTAGCTGCTAAACCTGACTCAAATGCACCAAGCTCATTACTTGATGAAACGAACATGCCATTTACGGCAGCAACGCGACCACGCATATTTTCTGGTGGAAAAATTTGCAAAATGGTTTGTCTAACCACAACTGAAATACTGTCACAAGCGCCTGTCATAGCCAACGCAAATAGTGATAACCACATGTTATTTGAGAACGCGAAAAGAATCGTGAAAACACCAAATCCTGCAACAGCAAGTAGCATGTTACGCCATGCATGCTGAGTTGGTGGGAAGCGAGTCAAAGCAATCATAGTGACGAGCGCTCCAATAGATGGTGCCGCACGCAAATATCCCAGTCCTTCTGGACCGACTTTTAAGATATCTTCTGCGAAAATTGGTAATAATGCGATGACTCCACCAAATAAAACAGAAGCTAAATCAAGAGAAATTGCCCAAAGAACAATTTTAGTTTTCCAGATAAAACGGAAACCATCTCCTAAACTTTCTAAAACATTAGCAGTTTCAATTTTAGGAAAACTACGCTTATGCAATAGGTTAATTAAGATAAAACAAATACCAAGTAAAACCGCAACACTAAATAGACTTGTTTCTCGGCCTAAATAGGCAAGCATGAAACCACCAAGCATTGGCCCGATAATTACTCCACTTTGCCAACCGATTGTCGTCCATGTTGCACCATTTGCGTACAGTTCACGAGGAATCAAAAATGGTTTTAAAGACGTTGCAGAGGGATTATAAAACCCACGTATAGTGCCTAAGCCAAAAATAACAGCATAAATACCCCAAGAAAGGAAATTTACGCTGATATGACCTAGACCATGCAGATGGAACAACGACCAAAGAACTAAAGGAAGAGGAACCGAGAAAAATAAACAGATTTTCATAATAATCTGTTTATTAAATCTATCTGCAAAATAGCCACCCCAAAGAGAAAGAGCAATAAAAGGAATAGCTTCTGCAAGTCCAATTAAACCTAGAGTCAGAGGGTCTTTAGTGATTTGATAGAGTGAATAGGCAACAATAATTTCTTGAATTAGAATTGCTAATGTTAAGCAAAATTGATTAATGGTAACAATTGAGAAATCTCTATAGCGTAAGGCGGCAAATGCATCATGTTTCTGCATTGGGAATATCGTATGTTGATAATTTGATCGTATTATAAATGGAAAAAAGTATAGGTGCTTTATTTATTATTGATATGGCTGCCACAAGTTGAAATCGAGAAAGTCTTTCTTTGCACTCATAAAAACAGTAACTAATAGTTTTAATTTTGCTCAGCATGCTATAAAATACGCGCTTCCTTACCTGCAGGTCGATTTTGCAATGGTGCAATCGCGCCGAACAGGTGCCTAAAAGAGGTTACTATGGCTAAGTTAAAAACTCGCCGTGGTGCAGCTAAACGCTTCAAAGCGACTGCAAACGGTTTTAAGCGTAAACAAGCGTTCAAGCGCCACATCTTGACCAAAAAATCTGCTAAACGTATCCGTCAATTACGCGGCTGTGTAATGGTTCATGTTTCTGACATGAATTCAGTTCGTCGTATGTGCCCATACATCTAAGGAGATTATAAATGGCTCGTGTAAAACGTGGTGTAGTGGCTCATCGTCGTCACAAAAAAATTCTTGCTCGCGCTAAAGGTTACTACGGTGCTCGTTCACGCGTTTACCGCGTAGCGTTCCAAGCGGTAATCAAAGCTGGTCAATACGCTTACCGTGACCGCCGTCAAAAGAAACGTCAATTCCGTGCTCTATGGATTGCGCGTATCAATGCTGGTGCTCGTCAAAACGGTTTGTCTTACAGCCGTATGATCGATGGCTTGAAAAAAGCTCAAGTGATCATCGACCGTCGCGTATTAGCTGACATCGCTATGCATGATGCAGTAGCATTTGCTGCTTTAGCTGAAAAAGCTAAAGGCGCATTAGCTGCATAAGCTTAGAGATTCAAAGAAAGACCGCTTTTTAGCGGTCTTTTTTATTATTTATCTAAAGGCCAAAATAATAAGCCAAAGCACAAATAATAATGGTTAGAATAATCAGCTTAATAACGCCTGAACCAGTGCCTTTATGGTGCTGAGACTTGAGATGCTGTGGATTTTCGTTTGATTGCTCAAATGGAGATGCTTTAACTACAGGCACCATCTGAGCTGTCTGATAATGGTTGGCAACTTTTACAATAAGCTTGGCAAACAAATCATCAGTTTTTTGTGTAAAGTTTCTTAAATTGATGAGTTGCTCCTGGTCTAGTTCTTCTCCCAAAGGATCATTTGCAATACGTTTCTTTTGTTCTACATAGTCAGCTAATGCTTGAGTACGAGATAAAAGCTGATGGGCATAATCTGCGGGATAGCTCTCAGGAATTAAGGCAAGTTTTGGCTCTAAGCTTTTAATATTTGTACCATCAAAAAGAGCATTTTGAAGTTCTGGCTCCTCAAAGCCTGCTGCATATTTACTATGAAATAATTCACTATCCATAAAATCAGCTATTTCTTGCCATGGCGGATTTTTTAAATCAGCTTCAATTTTTTTTGATAATTTTTCATTGAGTTCAAAACGCCAGAAAGTTTCTAAACGAAGCTCACATGTTTGTGAGGCAGGGGCTTCAAACTCATTATCATTGTTATACCATTCGGCAAGCTCATGGCCAAAAATCCATGCAAATTTCTTATCATTTTGATGGGTCACGATAAAATGAGTATAAGGTAAGAGCTCGACATTACTGTTTGGATTTTGTTCTTCATTGAGAAGGCTTGATAAATGTAAGCTGAGCTTTGTGGTGCCTTGTTTTTTTAATACTTCTAACCAAACTTGGAAGTGTTGGGCCAACAAATGTTGAGAAGTTAAGTCACGAAACTGAAAACTATGATGGTCGAAAATATGATGTTGTCGCCATTGGTTAAAGCTTAAATTCTGACGGAGGTATTCATTACCATATGTCACAAGCGTAAGTTGTTGTTTCCAAATCTGATTAAGCGCCATAATAGTTGATCTCATTGACGATGCTACTATCTTATACGTTTTATCTTTTTGTTGCCTAATACATTTTTCATGATGGATAAACTTCATCAATTCGATGAAAAACTGTTAGAATGCAGTGTTTTATTATATTTTTTAAATTTGTTGCTTTGAGAGTTAATATGTCACTGGAAGCCCTGACCACAGAAGCGCTTGCTGCCATTGCAGCAGCTCAAGACCTTGTTGCACTTGATCAGGTGCGTGTGCAATTTACAGGGAAAAAAAGCCAGCTTGCAGAACAATCGAAAGCATTAGGGAAAATGGACCCTGAAGAACGCAAAGTACAAGGTGCTGCGATTCATGCTGTTCGAGAAACAATTAATACTGCATTAACAGAACGTCAAGTGGCACTACAACAGGCAGCACTTGCACAAAAGCTAGCAAGTGAAACGATTGATATTACATTGCCGGGCCGTGGTCAACGTATTGGTACAGTTCATCCTGTTACTCAGGTACAAGAGCGAATTTGTCAGTTCTTCACTAAAGCTGGTTTTACAGTTGCAACCGGTCCAGAAGTTGAAGATGACTATCACAATTTCGAAGCATTAAATATTCCTGGTCACCATCCAGCACGTGCTATGCACGATACTTTCTACTTTGATGCTACTCACCTACTACGTACGCATACCTCTGGGGTACAGATTCGTACGATGGAGACGAGTGAGCCGCCAATTCGTATCGTATGTCCTGGCCGTGTTTACCGTTGTGATTCGGATCAAACGCATTCGCCAATGTTCCATCAGATCGAAGGCTTATATGTTGCTGAGAACACCAGCTTTGCTGAATTAAAAGGTTTATTGATTAACCTACTGAATGAATTTTTTGAGAAAGATTTAAAAGTACGTTTCCGCCCATCATATTTCCCATTTACAGAGCCTAGTGCAGAAGTAGATATCATGGATGAGCGTGGACGTTGGTTAGAAGTATTAGGCTGTGGCATGGTACATCCAAATGTATTGCGTGCTGCGGGTATTGATCCTGATAAATACAAAGGCTTTGCTTTTGGTTTAGGGGTAGAGCGTTTTGCAATGTTGCGTTATGGCATTAATGATTTGCGTATGTTCTATCAAAATGATGTGCGTTTCTTACGCCAATTTGCCTAACAATTTTTCAGGATTAAAAAAGGTTTATAAAGATGAAGATTAGCGAAAATTGGCTACGCACATGGGTTAACCCAGCAATTGATAGTGAGACATTGTCTGATCAGTTAACTATGCTTGGTCTTGAAGTTGACGAACTTGCACCTGTTGCCAAGCCATTTACTGGTGTCGTGGTCGGCGAAGTTTTAACAGTTGAGCAGCATCCAGATGCAGATCGTTTGCGTGTAACGACAGTTAATATTGGTTCGGGCGAGCCTTTACAAATTGTTTGTGGGGCACCGAATGTTCGTGCTGGCATGAAAGCTCCAGTTGCAACGATTGGTGCTGTATTACCGGGTGATTTCAAAATCAAAAAAGGTAAACTTCGTGGAGTTGAGTCACAAGGCATGCTTTGTGGTGCTTCTGAAATTGATCTTGAAGATAAAATCGATGGTTTGCTTGAGTTACCTACCGATGCTCCAGTAGGGGTAAACATCCGTGAATACTTAAAACTCGATGATAACGTCATCGATATCAGTATTACACCAAACCGTGGTGACTGTTTCAGTATCCGTGGTATCGCTCGTGAGATTGCAGTAATTAACCAACTGCAAATGAATGAACCTGATATTAAATCAGTTGAAGCGACAATTGCTGATGAGAAGAAAGTAGTGATCAGCACTGAAGGTGCTCCACGCTATTTAGGACGTGTAATTAAAAACGTAAATGTTAAAGCTGCTACTCCTGAGTGGATGGAGCAGGCTTTAGCTCGTTCAGGAATTCGCACGCACAGCATTTTGGTTGATGTGACGAACTATGTCCTTATGGAACTGGGTCAGCCAATGCATGCTTTCGATTTAGCTAAAATCGAAGGGACTGTACATGTGCGTCAAGCTCAGCCACAAGAAAAATTACAACTCCTTAATGATCAAGAAGTTGAATTACAAGAAGATATTATGGTGATTGCTGATGACCAGAAAGCTTTGGCAATTGCTGGAATTATGGGTGGTTTAGCATCAAGCGTAACTGATAATACTACCGATATCTTCCTAGAAAGTGCTTTCTTCGCGCCACTTGCTATTGCTGGACGTGCTCGCCGTTTTGGCTTGCATACTGATTCTTCTCAGCGTTATGAACGTGGTGTAGATTTTGAGTTGCCGTTAATTGCCATGAACCGTGCTTCGCAGCTTATTCAAGAGTTGGCAGGTGGTGAATTTGGTCCAATTACTGTGGCTGAAAAAACTGAAATTTTACCAAAGCGTGAAGCAATTGAACTGAAACAAGCTCAGGTAGACCAATTGTTGGGATATCAATTGACGGCTGATTTCATTGCAGATGCTTTAACTCGACTAGGGTGTGAAGTAACTGTTAAAGCTGAAGGTGAGTGGAATGTAGTACCTCCATCACATCGCTATGACATGGCTATTTATCAAGACTTAATTGAAGAAGTGGCACGTATTGATGGTTATGACAATATCCAAATTAGCTTACCAAGCATGGATGTTCAATTAGCTAAATATCAAGACCGATTTGAAATTGCAGAGTTACGCCAAACTATCGTCACTTTAGGCTATCAAGAAGCAATTAGTTTTAGCTTTGCTGATGCAAAACTTGAAAAGCAATTGAACCCACAAGTAAATCCGTTAATGCTAGCAAATCCAATTTCAAGTGATTTGGCTGCAATGCGTAGTACTCTACTTTCAAGTTTAATCCCTTGCGTACAATATAATCTCAACCGTCAACAAAGTCGTGTTCGTTTCTTTGAATTAGGACTTCGTTTTGATTATCAAGATGCTAAAAGTATTGAGGATCTAAAACAGATTCCAACTTTAGCTTTAGTGGCAGTTGGCTCGCAACAACTAGAATCTTGGCATGTTAAGCCTCAGCCAATGGATTTCTTCGACTTCAAAGGAGAAATTGAAGAGATTTTAGCTGCTGGTCGTGTCAAAGTTGAATATGTACGTTCAGAGCGTGCATGGTTGCATCCAGGGCAGTCTGCTGAAATTTTAGTTGATGGGCAATCAATTGGTTATTTAGGCCGTCTGCATCCATCTTTAGAAAATGAGCTAGATTTAAGCACAACTTGGGTTGCTGAACTTAATCAAACAGCCGTTTTGCAATCTTATGTATCTAATTTTACAGAATTATCACGTTTTCCTTCGATTAGACGTGATATCGCGCTTTTAATCTCTGATAATATAAATGTTAGAGATATTCAGCAGTTAATCGAAAAAACTGGTGGAGAGCTTTTAGACTCTACATGGTTATTCGATGTGTATACGGGGCAGGGTGTCGAAGAAGGTAAGCGCTCATTGGCGTTTGCATTATTATGGCAACATCCTTCACGTACGCTTGAAGATGCTGAAATTAAATCTGGTATGGACAATATAATCCAAGTGTTGGAAAACACTTATCAAGCGACATTGAGGGCCTCATGACAGCATTAACTAAAGCAGACATGGCTGATCATTTAAGTGAGTTAACCAGCTTAAATCGCCGTGAAGCAAAACAAATGGTCGAGTTGTTCTTCGACGAGATTAGCCAAGCGCTTATTGCAGGGGAGCAGGTTAAGCTTTCTGGTTTTGGTAATTTCGAATTAAGAGATAAACGCGAACGCCCAGGACGTAACCCTAAGACAGGCGAGGAAATTCCAATTTCTGCGCGCCGTGT
The DNA here is from genome assembly GCF_052045285.1 of Acinetobacter sp. 22301. Classification (NCBI taxonomy): domain Bacteria; kingdom Pseudomonadati; phylum Pseudomonadota; class Gammaproteobacteria; order Moraxellales; family Moraxellaceae; genus Acinetobacter; species Acinetobacter sp. 22301. The sequence goes on from NZ_JBQEOR010000003.1 coordinate 343,757, forward strand.
AGTTACGTTCAGAGCGGGTCAGAAGTTTAGACAGCGCGTTGGAAATGAGCAGATCGATTGATCTGCTTTTTTTATATTTTAAATAGCTTTTATAGTTTATTGGGCAGCAATATAGGACCGCTTAATCTTAGAAAATCAAAATTTAGATATAAAAAAAGAGGACAAAATGTCCTCTTTTTTATCTAATCTAGAATATAGATTAGTGTGCAGCAGAAGCAGCAGCAACGTCAGAAGCAGCAGCAGCAACGTCAGAAGCAGCAGCAGCAGTTTCAGAAGCAGCAGCGTCAACAGCTACAGCAGCTTCAGAAGCAGCAGCAGTAGCTTCAGAAGCAGCAGCTACAGCTTCAGAAGCAGCAGCAGGAGCTTCTTCTTTCTTAGAACAACCAACGAAAGCTAAAGTAGCAGCAACAGCAGCAGCAACAGCGAATTTTTTGAATAACATGGCATCACTCTCACAAAAAAGATTTGAGATTAAAAAAACCTAAGTTGGACTGTTTTGCTTTTATTATTCCTAAAACGTAGCTAGGTAACAACGCATGGAGCAGTCTAACTGGTCTGCCGCTATGCTATCACTGCAAATGCTGAAATACTACTGTCGTCTGTCAAAAAAACGTATGAAAAAGAGAAAAACAGACTGTTTTTTAACAGAAAAAAACAATTAATCAGCTCCTATATATTGGAAAAGGTAGAGGTAAGCTACTAAAAAAATTAAGCTTTTTTATGCAAAAATATTTATTATCAAAAACTTATAAATAATTTTACATAAAAATTAGCAAAATGTATTTTTGTGTAAAGCTTGTCAACCAAATAAAAAGCCACTCAAAAGAGTGGCTTTTTTGAAAGCTTGATCACTTAAGTTGAAGCTTTACGTTTCATTTGATCAAAGAAATCATCGTTTGTTTTCGTTTCTTTCATACGGTCGAGTAAGAATTCCATTGCTGCTAATTCATCCATAGGGTGAAGTAGCTTACGGAGGATCCATACTTTGCGTAATTTATCTTCATCCATTAAACGCTCTTCACGACGTGTGCCAGATTTTTTGATATTCATAGCAGGGAAGACACGTTTTTCAGCAATACGGCGATCAAGCGTAATCTCTTGGTTACCTGTACCTTTGAATTCTTCATAAATTACATCATCCATTTTACTGCCTGTTTCAATCAAAGCAGTAGAGATGATCGTAAGTGAACCACCTTCTTCGATATTACGTGCTGCACCGAAGAAACGTTTAGGGCGCTCTAATGCATGAGCGTCTACACCGCCAGTTAACACTTTGCCTGATGATGGGATTACTGTGTTATAAGCACGTGCAAGGCGAGTAATAGAGTCAAGAAGAATCACAACATCTTTTTTATGCTCAACAAGACGTTTAGCTTTTTCAATTACCATTTCTGCAACTTGTACATGGCGAGCCGGTGCTTCATCAAATGTTGAGGCAATAACTTCACCGCGAACAGTACGCTCCATTTCAGTTACTTCTTCTGGACGTTCGTCAATTAATAGAACAATCAAGAATACTTCTGGATTGTTTCTAACAATCGATTGAGCAATATTTTGAAGTAACATTGTTTTACCCGCTTTCGGCGGTGCAACAATAATAGAACGTTGGCCTTTACCAATTGGTGCAACTAAATCAACGACACGAGCAGTTAAGTCTTCTGTCGTACCATTACCTAATTCCATAACCAATTGTTCGGTCGGGAAAAGGGGAGTTAAGTTTTCAAATAAAATTTTATTTCGAGAATTTTCTGGCGTGTCATAGTTAATCTGGTTAACTTTGAGCAACGCAAAATAACGCTCACCTTCTTTTGGAGGGCGAATAGTACCTGTGATGGTATCACCTGTACGCAAGTTAAAGCGTCGGATCTGTGAAGGACTCACATAAATATCATCCGGACCTGCTAAATACGAACCTGCGGCAGAACGCAAAAAACCAAAACCATCAGAGAGAATTTCGAGAACGCCATCACCAAAAATTTCTTCGCCATTCATCGCATGGCGTTTCAAAATGGCAAAAATAATATCTTGCTTTCTGTTACGAGCCATACCTTCCAGGCCCATAAATTCAGCAATTTTAATTAGTTCGCCGATTGGTTTTTTCTTGAGTTCAGTTAAATTCATAAGGGTCAGAATTAGGAAAGAGTAGAGTGTGGTTTAAAAAGGAGAAAAATCGCTCGCATACAAAAAAGATTATCGCAATTGTATTTACACAATAACAATTCAGAAGTCTGATTAATTGTTTCGAAGAGAAATGTGAAAAAACAATTTCTGTTGCCGAGTGGCGATCTTTATGTTTGTGTCTTGTAAGAAGCCGGACGAAGATGATTCCCTTCAGTGCCTCTTGAGCATGCAATATAAGCCAGCCTAGCAAATTTGTCAATTTATAGGCGAAAAAAATACGCTATAAAAAAGTATAGCGTATTTTCTTTTTTAGCATTTTGACTTAAACGTTTTCATCAATAAAGCTAACAAGTTTAGAGCGAGGTACAGCACCAATTTGTTGAGCTACAACTTCACCATTTTTAAAAAGTAGTAAAGCAGGAATGTTACGGATGTTGTATTTCACTGCTGTATCTTCGCAAGAAGTCACATCAACTTTAACAATTTTTACTTTACCAGCATATTCACTTGATAGGTCTTCAAGAACAGGTGCGATTGCTTTACAAGGTGCACACCATCCTGCCCAGAAGTCAACAAGTACAGGGGTTTCAGCATCTAAAACATCTGCTTGGAAGTTATCATCAGTTGTATTTACAATAGTCGCAGACATAGTACGGCTCCAATTTTTAGAAAAAAGTGCTATTACAGGAGAAATTATCTCTATCAGTATTACATAGCTACTTAGTTCAATGTAAGGGTTTGATGCTATTATTCAAGGCTTAACTAAATTTGTCTAATGGGTGCTCACGATATTCATCATCGGCTTGTACAATCGTTTAACAAATAGAAAAATATCGATGTCTATTAATTGTTGATGAAAATGGCTTTTCAATTGCATTCTTGTGAATTACTCTAGGCGTGAATTGTTATGGGTTTAGTTCAATAATGTCTGATTTTCTGATTGATGAAGAATTACTTGCTGCCATAGATATGGGGTCGAACAGTTTTCACCTTGCAATTGCACGGGTAGATCACGGTGAAGTTAAAAAAGTGGCTTCAATGTCAGAAAAAGTACAGCTTGCGGCTGGTCTTGATGAAAATAAAAATTTAACAGAAGCAGCACAACAACGTGGATTAGCATGTTTAGCTCGTTTTGTGGGACGTTTAAGTTCTGTTCAACCCAATCGTTTAAGAATTGTGGCAACCAATGCTTTACGTCAGGCCAAAAATGGCCATGAGTTTATTCAAAAAGCAGCTGAAATTTTACCCAAACCTATTGAAATTATTGCAGGTCGTGAAGAAGCACGACTGATTTACCTTGGTGTATCTCACACGATGGCTAATGGCGGACGTCGCTTAGTCGTTGATATTGGTGGTGGATCTACTGAGTTCATTATTGGTGAAGAGTTTGAACCTATTTATACAGAGTCATTGCAAATGGGATGTGTGGCTTATACAAAAGCCTACTTTGCTGATGGTGAAATCACACAAAAAGCCTTTGATAAAGCAGTAGTTGCTGCCCGTAAAGAACTTTCAGCTATTGCAACAACATATAAAATGGAAGGTTGGGATACTGTCGTTGGTTCTAGTGGAACGATTAAAGCTTGCCGCCAAATTATGGTGAATATGGGCTTGAGTGACGAGCAAGAAAACGTCACTCGAGAAGGGTTATATAAACTCAAAGATAAATTACTTAAGTTTAAAAATATTTCTGAAATTGATTTTGAAGGGTTAAGAGAAGACCGACGAGCAGTTTTGCCAGCCGGATTGGCAATTTTGTACGCAGTTTTCGAAGTTTTAGAAATTGATCGTTTGGCATATTCTGATGGTGCATTACGTGAAGGAGTCATGTATGACCTATTAGGTCGTTTTAAACATGAAGATATCCGTGATCGTAGTGTACAGGCCTTAATGGGGCGTTATAACGCAGATCCAAAACAAGCAGAACGGGTTGTAAATACAGCACAGCAATTATTTGATGGTGTTGCGGAATCTCTTAATTTAACGAGTGAAGACAGTGACTTACTGCGTCGAGCTGCCTATTTGCATGAAATTGGTTTAGCAATTAGCCATGGTGGTTATCACCGTCATGGTGCTTATTTATTGCAGCATTCTGATATTCCAGGCTTCTCACAAATTGATCAAAATCACCTTTCACATTTAGTCGCTCACCACCGTCGTAAATTACGAAATGATGTGAAAAATGAAATTTTGAAGGCTGGTGGTAATAAATTACTTTATCTATGTTTATTACTTCGCCTAGCAGTTTTACTCAACCATAGTCGAAGTGATCAGATGCTTCCTGCCATTGAACTGACCATCATAAATGATCAACAATGGCAACTTAGTGTTTCTGGTGATGCCAAACAATGGCCATTGTTAGTTGCCGACTTGCATGATGAGCAAGAGCAGTTTAAGCATTGGGACATTGAATTGAATATTCAGTCGGAAAAATTTATCGATTAAAGGGATAATATTCGACCTATGAAAAAAGCTACTCAGTCCAAAGCGTGGACAACGGTTCAAATTGCACGTCATCCTGATCGTCCGCAGTTTCTAGATTATGTCGGTGAAATCTTTACAGAGTTTGATGCCTTGCATGGTGATCGTTTGTTTGGTGACGATGGTGCGATGGTAGGTGGTCTTGCTCGTTTTGATGGTCAACCTGTGATGGTTATTGGCCAACACCGTGGTCGTAGTACCCGTGAAAAATTAAAGCACAACTTCGGTATGGCTAACCCAGAAGGTTACCGTAAATCTCAACGCCTATTAGATATGGCAGAGCGCTTTAACCTTCCGGTCTTCACATTTATTGATACTATGGGTGCTTATCCAGGTGTTGGTGCTGAAGAGCGTGGACAAGCTGAAGCAATTGCAACTAGCCTTGCTCAACTTTCAAGTTTGAAAGTTCCTGTTGTCGCAACAGTACTTGGTGAAGGCGGTTCTGGTGGTGCTTTAGGTATTGGTGTTGCTGACCGAGTAATTATGTTGTCGCATAGTATTTATTCTGTGATTTCACCAGAAGGCTGTGCATCTATTTTGTGGAAAACTGCTGAAAAAGCGGCTCAAGCAAGTGAAGCTTTAGGTTTGACAGCAGATAAATTACAATCTCTAGGTATTGTTGAATATGTAGTAGATGAAGGCGAAGGTGCTCATTTAGACCCTGAGCAAGTCATGCAAAACCTAAAAGTAGTTTTGAAGCAAGCTTTGGATGAGTTGCTACCAATGGATGCAAATGAACGATGCGAAGCACGTTATCAACGTTTAATGAAGTTTGGCAGCGAAAATTTAGGCATTGCGTCTTAAAACAGGCTCAAGAGTTTTCAGAAAATAGTACTTTTCTTATTGGATGTAGTGGTGGCATGGATTCAATGCTGCTACTACATTTGATGTCTCAAATTTTCCCTCATAAGATCCGAATAATTTACATAGATCATCAACTGCAATCAAAAAGCGCAGAGTGGGGCGAACTCGTTGCTAAACAAGCGACTCATTTAAATATTCCTTATACCATTCAAAAAGTTCAAGTTACTGACGGTAATTTGGAAGCTCAAGCACGTCAGGCGCGTTATCAAGCTTATCTACAACATTTGCAAGCCAATGAAATTTTAGTGCTCGCTCATCATCAGCAAGATCAGGCTGAAACGGTAATATTGCGTTTATTGTCGGGTACAGGTGTTGATGGGCTTGCTGCTATGCAGTCTATTGATCATCGTGTAGATATGACAATTTGGCGCCCTTTTTTGGATTTAACCCGTGAGCAGATTGCCGAGTGGACTACTCAACTTGAGATTGAGTATGTAGATGATCCTACAAATTACGATATACATTATGATCGGGCATGGTCGCGTGAAGAACTTTGGCCCTTCTTACAAAACCGATTTCCAAAAATGCAGCAAGCACTTAGTCGTACTAGCTATTTGATGCAAGATGCTTCTGAAATTTTAGAAGAAGTTCTAAAAGTTGATTTGCAAAATTGTGGTACGGACGAATGTTTGGATTTAACTCGGCTATTAAAACTATCTTCTGCTCGACAGCGCCAATTGCTTTCAGTTTGGATGAAAGGTGATGGACAATATCGGCCTGCATTTGAAATGGTTGAGCGGTTAAAAAATGAAGTAATTGCTTCTAAGTCTGATGCACAAGCGGCATTACATTGGAACCAGTTTTATTATGTCCGTTATCAACATTATCTTTATCGGTTGAGTAGACAAGTTTTTCTTGCTGAAAAATTAAACCCAGTTGAAACCGAGACGGAGCATCATTTTCAACTAGGGGAAATAGTGGATTGTGCTTCAGGATATTTTCAAATAACTCAAAAAAATATGGGGTTGTCTGCATCTTTATTAAATAAAAAATTAAAAATAATTCGACGCCAAGGTGGTGAAAAGGTCCATTTATATGGTCGTGTTGGGCAATGGCCATTAAAAAAAGCAATTCAAGAAGCACATATTTTGCCTTGGCTTCGTCATACAATTCAAATATTAGTCATAGATAATGTTATGCTTGGGGTTTTTACACCGAAAGGATTTTGGTTGGCTCAGTCTCCGTATTGTGAGCAAGGAGGATGGCAACCAGATTTAATTTCTTATTCTTGTAATCTGGTAAATGGCGAAGATGGTTATGACAAGTGCAGTAAATAGTAATATCTGTTTTATTGGTGGTGGTAATATGGCCCAAGCTTTGATTGGTGGGCTCATTTCAAGAGGGTTACCGCCAACACGTATTACCGTTTCAGATCCTGTTGAGCAAATACGTCAATTATTGCAAGAAAAAGAAGTCCATGTGACACAAGATAATGTAGCTGCAATTAAAAATGCTGATGTCGTTGTACTGGCAGTAAAACCACAAGTTTTGGCGACTGTTTTACGTCCTCTAAAAGGACTGTTATCAGATAAATTGGTTATTTCAATTATTGCTGGTGCTGAAATCCAAACGATATCAAACTTAATTGATAGCAATCGAATTGTTCGAGTTATGCCAAATACGCCAGCTCTAGTTCAGACGGGTGCACATGGTATCTATGCAAATGATGTAGTAGGTACTTCGGATCGTGAATTAACAAGTCAGATTTTAGCAGCCACAGGCTTAACAATTTGGGTAAACTCCGAAGCTCAAATTGATGCGGTAACAGCGGTTTCTGGCTCAGGTCCTGCATATTTCTTCTATCTCATGGAAAGTATGATCCGTGCGGGTAAAAATTTAGGACTTGATGAAAAAGTTGCAACTGCGTTGACTCTTCAAACGGCATTAGGTGCAGCTCAAATGGCAATTACTAGTTCAAACACTCCTTCTGAACTTCGTAAGAATGTGACATCGCCAAATGGCACAACTCAAGCTGCACTTGAAGTTTTTGACCGTGCACAAATCTCCCAAAATATTCAATCTGCATTGGCTGCTGCACAGAAGCGTAGTCAAGAATTGGCTCAAGAATTGAGTGACAGTGCGAAATAGCTTAAATAGGATAAGACAACTATGGGTGCAAATTCTGCGCTAATTTTTGGAATTTTAATTAATGTCGCGATTTTATTGGTCTTTTTCCGTTTTTTAATGCAATTGGCGGCAGTAAGTCCTTATAATCCTGTGGTTTTATCGACTGTAAAGGCGACTAAAATTGTTGATATTTTTGGCCGAATTTTTCCGACGGTCGCAAAAGGCCGATTTAATTTGGCTGCGTTGGTTCTTTTAATTATTTTATATTTGCTGAAAATTTTTGGCGTGATGTATCTTTCTGGTTCTATGCCAAATAGTCCGGTTCACTTAGTGATTCTGACATTTGTGACGATGATTCAGGACCTAATTCGTTTCTGCCGTTATTTAATTTTCGCGACAATTATTTTGAGTTGGGTGGTTATGTTTACTCAATCGCGTTCACCTTATATTGAAGTGATTCAAGATTTAGCTGAACCATTACTCGCGCCATTCCGTCGTTTATTGCCTAATATGGGAATGATTGACTTATCTCCAATTTTGGCGTTTTTGGCGCTTTATATTGCCGAGATCTTAATGAATGAAGTTGCAAAAGTTCTTTTAACGGGGCTTTAAGTTAAGGCAATAAAAAAGGGCTGTTAATACAGCCCTTTTTTATTTCTGCTAATTAATGGGCATCATCCCAGTTTTGGCCTTGTCCAACTTCAACGACTAAAGGCACAGAAATTTTTACTACAGATTCCATGACAGTCGCGATTTGCTTAGAGAGCTCTTCGGCAATGTTTTGATCTGCTTCAAATACTAATTCATCGTGTACTTGAAGTAGTAGTTTGGCTTGATCTTTTGGCAAGATTTTATCGACTTCAATCATTGCGAGTTTAATGATATCAGCAGCACTACCTTGTAAAGGCGCATTAATTGCAGCACGTTCGGCAGCCTTACGTACCATTACATTTCGTGCATCAATATCTGGTGTATAAAGACGACGACCTAAAATAGTTTCAACAAAACCTTGCTCTGATGCAACTTGACGTGTGCGTTGCATATATTCATAGATGCCAGGATAGCGTTGGAAATATTGCTTAATATAGTTTTGTGATTCTTGACGTGTAAAGCCTAATTGACGAATCAAACCAAACTCAGACATACCATAAAGTAGGCCAAAGTTAACTGCTTTCGCTTGACGGCGTTGGTCATTGGTCACATCTTCGATAGCAATACCCAATACTTCTGCAGCAGTACGGCGGTGAACATCTTGTCCGTGCTGGAACGCATGTACTAAAGCATCATCTTGAGAAAAATGGGCCATTAAACGTAATTCAATTTGCGAGTAATCGGCAGCCAATAATACTCGACCTTCTGGCGCAATGAATGCTTTACGAATTTGACGCCCAATTTGTCTACGAATTGGAATATTTTGTAAGTTAGGATCTGAAGAGGAGAGGCGACCTGTTGCTGTGAGCGCTTGGTGATAACTTGTATGTACGCGATGCGTATCGTTATGAGATTGCTCAACTAGACGATCAGTATAGGTACTTTTTAGCTTTGCTAAACCACGATGCTCTAGAATAATTTCCGCTAAAGGATGTTCAATTTTTTCTAAAACACTTTCACTGGTGCTGTATTGTCCAGTTGCAGTTTTTTTACCGCCTTTGATTCCTAATTTATCAAATAGGATTTCACCTACTTGTTTAGGTGAAGCAATATTAAAAGTTTCATCTGCAATTTCCATCGCTTGATTTTCAAGCCCTTCCATTGTTTTTGCAAATTCAACACTTAATTTATCTAAGAAGGCATGATCTAGACGAATACCATCTTCTTCCATACCCGATAAAATACGGGCAACTGGCATTTCGATGTTATATAAAATATTTTCTAGCTCAGGAAATGGCTTAAGTTTGTTTGAAAGCACTTCATACAAACGATAAGTCACATGAGCATCTTCTGCAGCATAGTGAGCAGCAACTTCAATCTCAATTTGATTGAAAGTCTTTTGTTTAGCACCCTTACCAGCAATTTGTTCAAAGGTAGTGGTCAAGTGACTCAAGTAGACACGCGCTACATCATCCATGCCGTGACGAGTTGCTGCTGCATTCAATACATAAGATGCAAGCATGCTATCGAAATACCAGCCTTTAAGTTCTATGCCATGATTGGCAAAGATATGCGCATCATATTTAAGGTGATGCCCAATTTTTTTAACTGCTTCATTTTCTAGCACAGGCTTAATTTGAGCCAGAATTTGGTCACGATCCAGTTGCTGCGGCGCATTTTCATAATCATGCGCTAATGGAACATAGTAGGCATCTTTCGCATCAAATGCGATTGAAAAGCCAACCATCTCGGCAATACGGTAATCAAGGCTTGTAGTTTCTGTATCAATAGCAAAATGATCGGCATTTTGCATACGTTGCCAGAGCTGATCCCATGCTTCTTGGGTTAAAACAGTGTGATAATTTGCAGTTCCAAGCTGGTCATCTTGACTGGTTAAGCTTGCTTGATCTTCAGTTTCTATAGATTCAGCAGGTTTAACTTCATTTTGAACAATAGTCTGTGAAGCTTGTTGTTTATAGCTTGAGCTATTTGGATTGTTTGGATGATCAAGCGACTGTAATTGGTTTCTAAACTCAAGCTCAGTATAAAGATTACGTAGAGCCTCTACATTTGGATCAGTAAGTTTTAACTCATGCCAATCGAGTTCTAAAGGAAGATCACAGACGATACTAGCTAACTGGTGGTCAAGCTTAATATTGTCTAAGTTATCTTTAATATTTTGGCTAAGTTTGCCTTTAAGTTGGTCTGCATTGGCAATAATATTGTCTAAAGTGCCATATTCAGTTAGTAACTTAGCTGCAGTTTTTGCACCTACGCCAGGTACACCCATGATGCCATCAGACGCATCGCCCATAAGGGTTAAGTAATCGATAATTTGATTTGGCCAAACACCAAATTTTTCAAATACCCCGTCGGTATCCATGACGCGATCTTTAAAGCTATCTTCAAGTTTTACATGATCATTGACGAGCTGAGCCATGTCTTTATCTCCAGTTGAGATAAGTACATGATGGCCTTCGAGTACGGCGCGTTTAGCGAGTGTACCGATAATGTCATCTGCCTCTGCACCCGGAAGACTATATAAAGGAATCCCCTGAGCTTTAATCAATGCATGCAAATATGGAATCTGTTGAGATAACTCTTCCGGCATGGTAGGGCGATCACCTTTATAAATAGGTGAAAGCTTGTGGCGGAAAGTTGGCTCAGGCGTATCAAAAATGACGGCCATATGTGTTGGCTGCATACGGCGCATTAATTTTTGAATGGCAGAAATTGCCCCACGTATTGCATTGGTATGTAACCCTGTAGAGGTCGTCAATGGTGGTAATGCATGATATGCACGAAATAAAAAATAGGACCCATCAACCAAGACAAATGGTGGCATTGAACAATTCCTTAATTTGAATTAGGGGTATTTTACGTGAAAACGGCTATGAATGCAGGTTTATGATTTTTGCAGTATTTTGTATGTATAAATATACGCTTGTATTGGCTTGAAGTAAGATGACCTGTAATGAAGGTGTCATATTGCTAAGCCCATGTATAAAAAAGACAAACAGGGAATGATCATTGTTTTGATCGCTTTGACTTTGTTTTTAGCCATTTCAATTGGTTTTAAATTTCAGAGTGCTGTTATTGCTTTATCTATTGCACTTACTGTCATTCTAGTTCAATTACTGTCAAATCTACATGAGCGTTTAACTCATTTAGAACAGCAGTTTTCTCAGCAGAAAACGCCACTTTATTCTATTCACATGCAAAGAACAGTGATTTATGCAGCAGCCTTGGTTGCATTAGTTGCTTATATCAATCATTGGATGTGGATTGCTGGTGGGGCTTTACTGGTTTTATTGCTATGTTTGATTCAAACCATCAGTGCATTTCATACTCGACTATTATACCTCGAGTCAGCAAAACAAACTGTTCATGTAAATGAGACCATACAAACAGAAGTTATAAATCCTGTAATAGAACAAGTTAGTTCCAATAATACAGACACGCTAGTCCCAGCGGGAACGGCACCTTTAAATCAAACAGAACAACCAGCACATGTTCAGACCGCATGGTGGCAACCAGCCGTAGATTGGATGATTCATGGTAATCCAATCTTAAGAGTTGCTGTTGCTGTGCTTATGGTTGGGGTCGTGTTGCTATTACGTTTTGCAAGCGAGCATTGGCAACTTAGTTTAGGTGTGAAACTTGGATTTATTGCGATTGCTGGAGGTGTGTTAACGGCATTTGGGTATACATTGCAAAAGAAAAATCAGCTTTTTGCTGTGGCACTGCAAGGTGTCGGGCTGGCTGTTGTATTCCTGACACTTGTGTTCTCTCATCATTTTGGTGTAATTGCCAACCTAACTACAGCGAGTATTCTGTTTACGATTTTATTAGCTATTACAGTATTCCTGAGCTTAAAACAACAAGCTATTTATTTGGCAATATTAGCACTTGGTATGGCTTATGCGGCTCCTTTAGTTATTCCGCAATATCGCCCTGATGTAACCTTCTTATTTAGCTATTACTTAGTAATTAACTTAGCAGTTGCTGCGGTTAATTTTATTCAGCCTTGGAAAATCTTAAATCAAATAGCTTTTTTTGCCACAATGTTTATTGGTGGTAGTGCAATCGCATTTTATGCAGAACCCGCAAAATTTAATACATTAGACTGGATTTTGTGGTGCCATATCGCGCTGTTTATTTGGCTTAGTGTCCGTTATAGCCAAAATATATCTCGGACGTCAGCAAATGAAAAACAAGAAGGTATTCGCTTACGTCCGCTCTTGGATGTTGGTCTTATTTTTAGTGTGCCAGTACTGGGCTTTACCCTTCATGCCTACTTAGTACATGAGTCTACACAAGCATTGACGATTGGTGCAGCCGTCTTGGCAGGTACCTATGCAGTATTAACTTTCTGGATTAAAAAAACTCATCCACAGCTTTCGGTCCTTGCAAAAAGCTTTTTCATTCTCGCGGTTGCGTTTTTTGCCTTAATTTTCCCGCTTGCAAAAGGAGCACATTGGACAGCAATTGGTTGGGTTGCTCAAGGTACTGCTTTAATTGTGTGGGGAGTAACTGAGCGCTACCGTTTAAGCCGATATATTGGTGTAGTTTTAGTTTTACTTAGCTCTATTGCACTGTTTTATCAAGTGTGGGCAAATGAAGAGTTCCCAACGCTAAGCACAAGCATCTATGCAATTGCCCAATTTATTTCTGCCTTTTATTTACTGCAATACAATAGTAAAGAGCAACGCTATTTTAGCGCAAGCATGTTTAGTGGCATTTTCTTGTGTTTAGGGATGTATGCAGGTGCTGTAGCTGGTGTAGAAATAATGACATGGCATCATCATTCTTTGAGTCCATATTTGATGTTCGCCGTAGTTCTAATCGCAATATTTAGTGCAGTTGTTCACTATAAACTTCGTGTGCAATGGCAAAGTTTGCAGTTAATTTTAATTAGCTTGTTACTGTTCTTAGTTTTGGGTGAAGCCTTTACCAGTCAAGTATTCATTCTGTTTAAATGGACCGATCTATTACGGCAGAGTTCTTTCCTAGTCGCTACCATTATTCTAAGTGCCTTATTTCTTATGGCTCAACCGCAGTCGGATGAGTCTGGGTACTTAAATGTCTGGGCTGGTTTAAGCTGGTTGGCGTTAGCAATAGTTGGTTTGGCGATCTTTCCAAAAATGCCAGTTGTTGCTCTGGCTTTTATTCCTGTGGTTTATTCGCTTTGGGCGTATAAGGCTCATAAAACTACATTGTTGCATCAAATTCCTGTTTGGTGTTTAAACTTAATTTGGTTGCTAGTTGTGAGCATTGATCGCCACTCTGCTGAGTACCTTTATTTTGTTCCTTTATTTAATTTAACCGATTTTCTTTCTATTATAGTATTTGCAGGTCTGCTCTTTATTATTTATCAACATGCTTTTGATCAAGATAAATCACTGGAGTGGACTTTTAAAATTACAACAATTTTAGCTGGGTTATTGGTATTCAGTAGTGTGGTCGTTAGGGGCTTACATCATTATTGGGGAACGCCACTATGGGGCTTAGCAATTTGGACGAATGGTGAAGTGCAGTTAAGTTTGACATTGCTTTGGGTCATTTTGGCATTTGTATTAACTACATTCTCAAGCCGTAAAATGATTCGTCAACTCTGGTTTGTAGGTGCTGCACTTTTAGGTATTGTGGTATTAAAGTTGATTTTGCTTGATCTATCACAAAGTGCGACATTAACTCGAGTCATTTCGTTTATTGGAGCAGGTGGAGTAATGTTAATTATTGCTTATCTTGCGCCATTACCCCCGTCGTCTACCGCGCAGAAGAATCAAGAGCCTAAGCTTTAGGCTCTCGTTTTAATTCTTTTTGATTGCTATATTGATCGATATCGTCTTCAGCAAAACCGGTAGACGGTCGATCAATCAAGCCCATTTTAGGAACAGGAATTTCAATTCGGTTATCTAAGAATCCATTTCGGATTCGTTCTTGCATTTCATCTCGAACTTTTAAAGAGTTCTCTTGTCGACACCACATTGTGAATAAAAGCTCAATTGATGATTCTCTGAACGCGGTAACTGTAACTGCAGGTTTGGGATCATCCAGTACGAGAGGGTAATGAGCTGCTACATTCAGTAAAACCTCACGTACTTTAATAATATCTTCGTGAAAGTTGATTGCGAGCGTAATTGGGATGCGCCGTATCGGATATTTAGACAGGTTATGTACAGGCGCACGAATAAGCTGTTCATTCGGCAAACGAATATAGACATTGTCGAGTGTAAGTAATTTTACCGAAAGCAAATCAATTGAAATGACTTCGCCTTCAATGGTATTACCACGAATGAGAGTAATCTGGATCGTATCACCGACTTCAAATGAACCTTCACCAATCAAAAATAAACCACTAATCAAGTTACTGGCAGATGTTTGCGATGCAAAACCGAGTGCTACAGTTAAAATCCCTGCTGCACCGAGGAATACACTAAGTTTGAACCCAGCTTCTTTCAAACTTGTCATGATGAAGAGTAAGAAAATGAAATAAAAAATACCACGGCGCCATACAAGGCGTTGGTGAGCATTAAAACGTGAGCCAATGGTTCTAATAAACGTATTCGAAATAATACGAGCAAGAACAAAGCCAATGAAACACAGTACAACAGCGACTAAAATTTCACTAATACGTTCGGTATTGATATTGGTAAATATACTTTTGAGGCTATCAGCGATATCTTTTGGAATATTTGAATCAGCCATATAAACCTCTTAAAAGAATGAATCAAACATATTAAATAATGCTCCACCAGGTGAGCGTGGTGGGTGAACATAGGTCACTTCACCAGCAAGAGGTGGCGTACGATTTTCAATACGAATACGTGCCGGACGATCAGAACCCTCATAATAAACTTTAATTTGAGAAGTCCATAAACGACCTGTACTTTCACTATAAAAAAGAGGAAGGGCGGTAACTGGCACATTCATACGATCAAAGCGTAATTGATGATTACTTGTGTTGTGAAAGTCGATTGGAGTAACAGCACGGAAAGCGCGTGGTGTTAATAGATTCAAATCAGTACGGCCATCCACGGAAGTGGCATAACAGATTTCTCCTTGCTGCGCATTAGGACCAAACCACGTATCTTTAGGCTGAATCACAGGAATCTCAAACAAAGGTTCATGCTGACTTTCAACTAAGCCTGCAATCCATAATGGTGTGCTGATATATAGAGTCCCACGTTGACCTGCTGGAATATAAATAGGATCGACTGGTTTAATAACCACAGAACGATCTGCCAGACGTGGCATCAGTAAAAATTCTGGGTTGGTCTTTCGAAACATGTAACGTTCTACTTGAACCGTATGCGGAAAGGCAAAATGTGGATCGGCAATTGGGTGCCAATCTTGTTCATTATCGTCTTGAAGAGAGGGGCGATAATATTCGATGCGCCATTCTTTTATGCCACGTGTTAAACGAAAGAGCATTGAACCGAATTGCCATGCTTTGGACTGGTTAATTTCAAAGTGCTGTTCACCCCACCATTTTAAAGAATTCTGGGGGCGAGGCTGATATTCATTATTTTCAAACAAGACGCAAAATTCCTCTACCGAGTTGTTAAACAGACTTCACGCTGTAATCTGCTTAGAGTACACTCAAAATCATCTTACTCATCATTATAAATTGTGATGCAAATATTGAAACAAATACAAGTTCCATATAGTTTTGCCAAGCGTCATGGTGTTTTATTTCGTTATGACGGTGATCAGGTATTTATTATTAGACGTCAAAACACTGAAAAAATTGCATTGCAGGAAGCAAGACGTATCTTGGGTAAGCCAGCTCATTATCAATTATGTACTGAACAAGAATTTAATACGCTCTTAAGTACGAGTTATGCAGGTGATACAGGGGAATCACAACAAGTTGCAGCTGGTTTAGAAGACCATCCGGATTTATTGAGTTTGGCCGACCAGGTTCCCGAAACAGAAGATTTGATGGACCAAGAAGATGACGCACCTATTGTTCGTCTGATCAATGCACTACTCTCTGAGGCAATTCGAGTAGGGGCTTCTGATATTCATATTGAAGCTTTTGAAAAGAAACTATCTGTACGATTACGTGTAGATGGTCAACTACGTGAGATTGTACAACCACGCCGTGAGCTGGCGCCTCTACTGGTTTCGCGTATTAAAGTTATGGCGAAGCTCGATATTGCTGAAAAACGTGTACCACAAGATGGACGGATTTCTTTACGTCTTGCTGGTCGTGAAGTGGATGTACGTGTTTCAACTTTGCCATCGTCACATGGTGAAAGGGTCGTTATGCGTTTGCTTGATAAACAAGCGGGCCGACTCAACATGACTCACTTGGGTTTAATGGCTAATGACTATGAGCGTTTAACTCAGTTAGTGCATCGTCCTCACGGTATTATTTTGGTCACAGGGCCTACTGGTTCGGGGAAAACGACCACCTTATACGCAGCTTTGTCTGATCTAAATGACAATACTCGTAATATTTTAACTGCTGAAGATCCAATCGAGTATCAACTCGAAGGTATTGGTCAAACACAAGTGAATACCAAAGTGGATATGACATTTGCTCGTGCTTTAAAAGCAATGTTACGTCAAGATCCTGATGTGGTAATGGTGGGGGAGATTCGTGATCTGGAAACTGCTGAAATTGCGGTTCAAGCATCTTTAACAGGCCATTTGGTTTTATCAACACTACATACCAATACAGCTATTGGTGCAGTTACTCGTCTTAAAGATATGGGGATTGAGCCCTTCTTATTATCAAGCTCTTTAATTGGGGTGATTGCTCAACGTTTGGTTCGTACTTTATGTCCACATTGTATGACATGGCGTGAAGCCGATACTTTTGAGAAACAGGTTTTTCAGCATATTCATAATAAACCGTTGTTGCAGTTACCTGAAGCCAAAGGGTGCGATCATTGCTCACATTTAGGTTTTAATGGACGTACAGCGATTTATGAAATCGTACCAGTTGATGAACCCATGCGCCGTCTGATTCATGGTAATGCAGCTGAATATGAATTAGAAAATCATGCTCGTGAGTATTCAGGTTCTATTCGTGATGATGGTTTGCGCAAAGTACTTGCAGGTAAAACTACACTCGAAGAAGTGCTTCGTGTAACTAATGAGGCAAGTGAAGCATAATATTTAAGATGTAAAAAATGCCCGATTTGATTCGGGCATTTTTTAAATATCAAAACTTATTCAGTCACAATATTAAACGTCACATCAATATTGTTGCGAGTTGCATTTGAATATGGGCAAACAATGTGGGCTGCTGCAACTAACTTTTCAGCTTCTTCACGATCCATACCCACTAAGTAAACATTTAAAGTTACTTCGATGCTAAAACCTGTAGGAATTGGGCCAATACCTACTTCACCTTCTACATAAGCGTCTTTACTAATATTAAATTTATCGCGGTTTGCAACAAATTTTAAAGCACCTAAAAAGCATGCTGAATAACCAGCTGCGAATAGTTGCTCTGGATTTGTTACAGCACCACCTGCGCCACCCATTTCTTTAGGTACACCAAGCTGTACATCTAATACACCGTCTGATGAAGTAGCACGGCCATCACGACCACCGGTTGCTTTAGCTTTTGCACGATAAACAACTTTTTCTAATGACATCGTTTTTATTCCTAAAATAAATTGAATACAAATATATCGTACACGACTTAATTATTTTGACAAGTATATTTTTAAAAAAATTGCTGTTTATTTGACTAAGTTTGTACGGAGTTTAGTAAGTTGATCTTTAAGGCCTAGTAGTGTTGTCATATCACATGAACTTGCTTCTAATACGCCTGATGGAATATGGATTGCTTGATCTTTTAATTTTTTTCCTTCATCACTTAGCGTAATAATCACTTGTCTCTCATCTTGAGTTGAACGGGTACGATGAAGTAAATGAGAGGCTTCTAACTTTTTCAAGATAGGAGTGAGGGTAGATGATTCTAAAAAAAGTTTAGCTCCAATTTCTGAAACAGTCACTTCATCCTGCTCCCATAACACTAACATCACTAAATATTGGGGATAGGTAATGCCCAAAGGTGCTAGAAGTTTTCTGTAGAGTTGATTAAGCGCTAAATTCGTTGAATAAATGAGGAAACATAATTGATTCTCAAGCTTTAAGTTTTGACAGTCTTGGTCCATATCTTCCTCAAAGAAACTAGTATTGCTTTTGTAGTATATCGCGTTCTATTCAGTTTCTTAAATGTTCATAAGAATAGGTTATGAATAAAGTAAATTAAGGGATATAAAAAATGGAATAATTACATCAATTATTCCATAAGATAAAAATAGTCTAGATGAAAGTGTTTACCACAAATCTGCAATCTTTTTCATTAAACGCGCACGATACTTCGCAGTAGGATTATTTGCATTACGTTGCTGCTCTTGTTCATAAAAATCTTGCCATGCAGTAATCATTTCAAGCGTAGTTCCTTGTTTTTTAATCACAGAAACATCTGCTGGCTGAATATTTTCTAAACGTTGTCTTGCACCTTCTGCGCCTGTACCCCAACCAATAATTCTTTGGCCAAAAGCGGGCAAGGGGATATTTTTAGGAGTTTCTGGAAGAATATCTGATTTGAGCTGTGCAGTAGGCGAAACAAAATAGTTTGTTGTACCAAGCTCTGCATAACAATGAATATTTGCCCCCAAGCAAAAAATGCTAAATAAGTATTTCCACATGAATAATTAAACTTTTAATAATGAATCAATTTACGGTGAGTCATGAGAGGCATTGAAGAGCGGACGAGTTCTTGTGCTGTTAAATCAAAGGGTACAGTGATTAAACCACTCCCTTCATATCCAATCATACTTAAAATTTGACCACGACTATCTGTTGCCCCAGAGTGTCCCCAGGTTTGTCGTTTTTCACCATGCCAGCCCTGTTGTGCTGCGCCTAAAACATAACATTGGCTATCCATTGCCCGAGCTTGTAGCAAAAGCTGCCAGTGCATTTGTCCAGTTGTATAAGTAAATGCAGCAGGAGCAGTCAGAATATGAGCGCCTTGTTGTCTCAGAGTTAGAGCAAGCTCTGGAAAACGTAAGTCATAACATACCATTAAGCCAATATTGCCAAAAGGGGTAGATGTGACTACTACGTCTGTTCCAGGTTCAAAAAAACGAGACTCTTGATAACCACCGACCGCATCGCCCACTTGTACATCAAATAAATGGATCTTATCATAACGTGCTTCTGTACGCTCAGGGCTAATACAAAGACTAACCGTCCGGACTCGACCATCTTGAATAGTAGATCCATCTGGACGAAATGGGCATGGTAAGGTACCGGCCACAATCCAGATTTGATATTGATGTGCTAGCTTCTCAAGCCGTTGTTGAATAGACTCAAATTGCTCAGCTGTTTCGCGTTGTTTTCCAGCTGCAAAACATACAAAGTTTTCGGGGAAAACAATCAGGCTAGCATTTTGCGCCTTACTTTGTTGAATCAACGACTCAATGACTTGAAAATTATTTTCAATATCATCTTGAGAGTTCATTTGAGCAACAGAAATAAGGGTCATATTCTAATAATCCGGCTTAATGATTAAAGTCAGGCATTTTGCTTATCTGATACCTGTTCAAGCGTATCTTGTTCTTTCTGTAACTGCTTCACAAGTGGCTCAAACATGTTCTGATTGTTTGCATTGAGTTTCATCAATGTCTTATGTGCATCCAGAACTGTTCTTAGCATTGCATTATGAGTGATCTGTTCATCAGTTAACGTTAATGTGCAAACGTTAGGATCGCCACAGTAATTCAAAATGACAAAAACCTGCCCTAGCCCCATACTGTTGGCTAAGGTTGTGATATCTGGATTGGTAGATAGCATCACAGCTTGAATATGATGAGTTTGTTTAAGCTTTAAACCTAGCTTAGCCAGGATGCCTAACACCGTACTATCAATAAATGTTGTTTGGGTTAAATCAACGATTGCACCAACAACATTCTCTTGCTGTTCAATTCTGTTTAAAAGTTTGTCTAGACTTATACAAGAATGGGCTCGCACTTCACCAATAAGTTTGAAAATATGCGTTCCATTTAAACTTGCATATTCAACATGACCTGTTGACATATAAATGCCATTTTCAGAGAAGGATAGAAAAATTATCACATAGTGCCATCGCAGACTCAAGAGTCCTTAAGTCGTATATTATGTAATTAATTGATTCGTAAATTAATTCATTCGACAAAGACTGAAGATGGCAATGTCATCAGCCACATGATCGGGTGCTTGGAATGATTGATTTTGCAAATGATGAACCAATTGTTGGAACTGATCATTTAACCCACCATCAAAAGGTTCAAGTGCTCCATCTGAGCAAACAATGAAACGTGCTTGGTGATTTAATGTACAAACATGCTCTTCAACTTCGAGTTCATCAGTCAAGCCTAATGGGAAGCTACTTGTTGTTAGAATTTTGGGAGCTTGATTGGGTTCAAAAATGATAGGAGGAGGGTAGTGCCCAGCACTTGACCAACGAAGTGTATGCGTTTCAAGGTTTAAAATACCCACCACAATCGTAATGTGCTTTTCAATATTCTCTTGAACCAACATTCCATTTAATTTTTTTATTAATTGTCTTGGGGTTTTAGAGCGGCCATGGAAAGCTGCCATCCAAGAGGTTAATAAGCTGCTAGTTACGCCATGTCCTGAAACATCGGCAAGATAGAATAAAACTTCCTTATCATTTAATTTCCAGTAGTCATACCAATCACCAGAAAGATAAGCTGAAGGCTGAAAGAAAGTTTCGACTTGATAATTTAATAAATCAATTGGATTAGGTAATAGTCTTTTTTGTAGTTCAGCAGCCGAAGGTAAATCGCGGCTATCTTGGTTACGTTTATATTGGGCATCGATTCTTGATAATGCTTTATTTAAATCGTTAGGTAGTTGATTCCATACCCAACCTGCAAGAGCACCCGCTTCCCAAGCTTGAGCTAAAGCGCTACCTTCATGTTCAAAAGCAATGACAACCGTTGGTAAATTCCATTTATATGTCAGGAAATCTCGTACATCTGCTATTGCAATGATGGTTGGATCATATAAATCTAAATCATCTATGTTAATGACTTGTAAGCCTGGCAATTTATCCAAAGCTTGCTCTAAATAAGGGATAGAGCGTGTCGGTTTGATAAAATACATAGAAGAGATGGTAGTCCTTTTATATGATCACTTTATTCATCATAGAGTATGTATGATCAAAATCAAGGTATTGCCGAACTCTTAATCCGAGCAATACCTCGATTTCATCTTTTAAGGGTTTTGATTCTCATCTGGCGTATCTTCTGAGTCATCATCAATGAAAGATACATCAGCTGAGTCACCCTTTTTCTCTGCAATTTGGAATGCTTTACGTTGGAGGTATAAATCTCGAATCATGGCGTATTGATCACCTTGTAAGGTCTGATCTAGATCTAGATATTGAGCGCGCGTATCAACCGCTTGTAACATATTACTTGACCAATAAAGACCATCTTGATCATCCATAACATATTTCTGTGGACGTGCTTGGGCGTCTACTGCTAAACCAAAACCATCACGTAAGGTACTTGGACCGAAAAAAGGCAACATCAGGAATGGGCCAGAAGGAACACCATAGTAACCGAGAGTTACACCAAAATTCTCTTCTTCAGTCGGTAAACCTAAACGGCTGGCAGGGTCAGCTAAACCAAGAGTAGTTAATGTATTAATTGTAAAGCGACCTAGGGTTTTTGCCGCACGGCCAGGGCGGCCTTGAATAAGCTGGTTAACAGCATTCCAAGGTTCTCCAAGATTTTTGCGGAACTGACGATAAGAACCACGTACATCTTCTGGAGTCTTTTCTCTATATTGCACAGCAACTGGACGTAAAAAATTTCGGTCCAACATGTCGTTAAATGAGTAAATTGGACGATTTAATGACTGTAATGGATCTTTTACAGGATCTGGTTGTGCTGCATTCGCATTAATTTTTAAATCTTTAACTTTAATATTTTTTAAATCTTTAATAATTTGTGAGCGCGTATGAGTCGGTGCTGTTTCTTCTAATGAGCTAGCATCAGAAGATTCGCTTATAGTATTTTCTTGAGCATATAAAGAGGTACAAACACCTACAGATAATAAGCTTAGTAAAATTAAATTAGAATAATTCATATAATTCCTTAACCGCCAGCCAGGCTAATACTTAAATGTGCAGTTGGGTGGAGATATGTTTTAATACAAAATTGATAACCTATTATCAATGTAAAATTGATCAAATAATATAGATAAAATGCTAAAAAGCTTAAAAATTGTCCAGTTGATGATATTGATTTAAAAAAAGGGTTGCAAAGGTAAGTTAATGGTCTATAATGCACATCCATCGGCGGTGATGCAGATAGAAACTTGTTGAAAAACAGTTACTTGGAATTGAGTTGGTTGCTTTAAGTGATGAATTTGATGGTAAGTTGGTTTGAGAGATAAGTTTTAAAAATATCGAAATTACCTGTTGACTTTTAAGAGATTAAGAGTAATATAGCCGACCTAGCTTGCTGGTGACGAACCAGGAAGAAGATCATTAAGAGAATTGAAGAACAACTTGTGTGGATTTTTACTGATTGATTAATCGAAATAATTTTCATTGATTGATTGGTTTAAATTACTCGAAGTTTATTTGAGCGAAATTTAAGTCA
>NZ_JBQEOR010000004.1:0-269214 GCF_052045285.1 Acinetobacter sp. 22301
AAGAGTGAACCACCTGATCCCTTCCCGAACTCAGAAGTGAAACCTCTTAGCGCTGATGGTAGTGTGGGGTTACCCATGTGAGAGTAAGTCATCGCCAGCTCATTATTCTAAACACCCCCGTTCGCAAGAGTGGGGGTGTTTCTTTATTGCGATAAAAAAATCTAAATCCCCGACTAACTTTAGAATGAATTATGATATAAATCACATTATTTAAAATGATAACAAGAGTATTAATAATGAAATTTTCAGAATTTAAAATATTTTCCTTTATATTGGCTATAACACTCAGTTGTAGTTCTATATATGCTAATGAAACTGTGAAAAGTTTGTATAGTACAAAAGCCTTTTTAAATATTTGTGTAAGTTCTAGAGGAAATCCTGAATTAATAAATAAACAAGCAAAAAATATGGGATTTATCCAAATGCCTAATGAATATGCTGCACATTTTTTAAAAGATTATAATGGTCATGCATGGATGATAAGTTCCTCTGAAGGAAAATTTGTTATTACTCAACTCGATAATGGCGTATGTTCATTATTTATAAATAAAGGAAATTCAACTGAAATTCAGAAGAATTTAGAAAGCTGGCTACCTCCAGAATCTACGGGCCTAACTTATAAAAAAGAAGTATATAAAGATAAGAATTTGACCACAACAAATTATATTATTTCTAAAAATGGGAAGGCTTTAGAAACATGGATATATACTAGTTCATCTGAAAAGAATGCTTCATTAGTTGCGGTTATTTCCCATCAAATGAATTAATTAAAGCAATGTGAAGTAGAGAAGAGCCAATTTTTATTAATAAAGAGCTCTTCTAAAATCGATTATTTCAGTTGTCTACGCGCATGCTTTAGAGCAGTGCGAAGACCTTCTTCTAAAGTCGGATGATAAAAGGGTTTCTCTAGAATATCATTTAGCGTTAATTCTTCACCGATTATCCAGCTTAATAAATGGGCCATATGTTCAGTTGCTTCTGTAAATAGCTCAGCACCTAGAAGCTTTTGGCTTTTTCGTTCTATATAAACTTCAATAGCACCTTTATTTTTTCCAAGAACTATAGCTCTTCCTTGTCGTTCATAAGAGGCTTCGCCTGTAATAAAATCTATACCTTCATCTTTTAATTGCTTATAACTTTGACCTACGATCGCCATTTCAGGATGACTAAAGACAATTCCTAATGGAGTAAGTGTCTTAACTGAGTTTACCTGCGGATAATTTAAGCAGTTATAAACAACTTTTTTACCTTCATGAGCTGCTTCATGTTGTAGTGGTGTTGAAGTGTAAGCGTCACCGACAACAAAAATTGGATATGTATCTAGCTGCTTAGTTTTAGCATTTACAGGTAATAACTTAATATCTTTGAATGAATTATCAATATTTTCTAGTTTTAAAGTATCAATTAAACTTGTACGGCCGGTTGCAGCTAAAACATATTCAACTTCGAGAGTTTTCTCTGTTTCATCAAATTGGTAAGTTAATACAGCGTTTTCCTGACTGCATTTAACTTCACTCGGTAAAGTCTCGAATAGAATTGTTAATTCTTTTCCTAGCTCTTTTTGAGCAAGCTGTTGAAGTCTAGAACTAGTTAGGATTCCAATTCGTTTACTGCGAGCGAAGATTGTTGTTTCTACACCTAGACGATGCATAGCTTGTGCGATCTCAAGAGCGATCACACCACTACCAATTACAGCAATAGATTTAGGAAGTGTTTTTAACTCAAATATTTGGTCTGTTGTTATAAGCCGGTTTCCTAATTCTTGCTTCCAAATTTGATCATAATTAGGAGTTGAACCAACAGCCAGAATAAAACTTTTTGATTTATACCGTTTTCCGTTAACTTCTACAGTTTGTGCATCAATAAAATATGCTTTGCCAGAAATTTTATGCTCAGTCGGCCATTGATCTACATCTTTTAAAGTTGCTTGTGTAAATCTGTTACGTAAAGTTTGTACATGCTGCATCACTTGATCAGTATTAATATTTGCAGATACATCTAAAGCAACCTCTTGAGCATTTTGAATGTCAAACATACGGTTTGCTGTAGAGATGAGAACTTTACTTGGCATACAGCCTACACGGGCACAAGTGGTATCCCATGGTCCATCATTTATAATTAAAATATTGTTGGTATGTTTAACGGCTTCTTGGTATGCGCTAATACCAGCAGTACCTGCGCCAATGATAATAATATCGAACATTATAAATTCCAATATCTATAAGTTTTTCACTTAATAAGTTACATAATAAAACACAATGTAATTTATGTTTACAGAGTATGGTGAATATGATTACACTAATAATATAAATAATTAAAAAATCTTATACCTTTAGGAAAGATTGGGGAAATGAAAAGTATGTATAAAAAACAACTTACCTTAAAGTTGTCGGCTATTGCTGTGTCAATTATGTTAGCAAGTTGTGGCGGGGGAGGCGGTGATGGCTATTACCAAAATGGTTCATCAAATAGTAACTCATCATCTGGAAGTAATAATAGCGGATCTCAGCAAGCGACTGCTACAGCTTTAAAGATAGAACTAGATAAATTATCAGTTGCTGCAACGAATGATACTTTAACTGTTACTGTTAGAGCTTTAGATAAGAATAAAGGCGGTGTTGCTGGTGCTAATGTCACTTTGGAATTAGATGATCCAACAAATAACGTATCTATAGACGGCGTATCTACTCAAACTACTGATGCGGCAGGTAATGCTATATACATTATAAAAACACCAAAAACATCAAGTTCGATAAATGAGTTGGTGAAAAATGGTTTTAAATTAAAAGTCTCTACGAATAATGGTACGCTTACTCAAGAACAGACAGTGACAGTAACAGGTAGCAACAGTACTGTCGAAGCTGATACTACGAGTATTGTATTGTTTGATGCTACAAAAACCTCTCTAAATGTTAGAGGTGATCAAACAACCGTCACATTAACAGCTGTAGATGCAAATGGTGCAACTTTAGCAAACCAAGCGATTACACTTAAAGTTAGAAATTCAGTTTTAAATGGTGTCAAATTTACTCCTAATGCGACACAAACTGATGCAAATGGTCAGATCACCTATACTTTATCTTTTAGTGAAAATCAAAGAACTTCATCATATAGTGCTGCTCAGTTCGTAACAGATGATCTTGTTTTAGAAGCAAACTTTGGCCAATCTACAAAAATTTATACTTATAAAATTGATGTGGTTAATTCTGATGTACCAGTAGCAGTAGGCGCTATTGCCGTAGCATATAATCCGACCACAATGGAAGATTCAAGTGATGGAGTCTACTACTATAAAAATATTTCAGTACAAGTGACTGATGTGGATGGTAAACCGATACCCAATCAAGATGTAGTCATGGGCGTTAATGCTCTTGCGTATTATAAGGGTCGATATGGGTTTGTTGATACTTCTAATCCAACTGATGGTAAACCAGATGAATATCTTCCTGTTATTAGAACAGCCTGTACATCACCAGTCCAAGCTGTAAATGTGAATGGGGACGTTATTAATCAATTAAAGCCGCTTAAAGAAAATTCTACAGTCCAAGTTGTATCGTATATCAACAGTGCAGGTACCGCTGCAACCAATAATAAATATACGACAGATGCAAATGGACGTTTTGATCTTAAAATTCAATATCCTAAAATTTATGCATCATGGTTAACTGTTCAGTTAACTGCTAAATCTACAGTTTCGGGAAGTTTAATTAAAGGATCTACATCTTTAACTTTAGGTTATTTATCGAAAGATGTTAATCTTACTGATCTTAATGGGCCAAATATAGAAAGCCCATATGGAATAGATCCAAATTGTTCAAATGGTAATTAATATAAAAAGAAGCAGCATTTAAGCTGCTTCTTTTTTAGAGTTGTGTTCCCATACTAACACCTACGGTAGGTCGGACCTGCATAGATGAACATGCATTAAGAATAAGACAACTGACCAATAAAAATATAAGTTTATTCATAAGAGAACTGAGAAATTTAATGTGATTTGAATACTTTAGCTGAAAATTATTTATATATCTGTTGAGTTGATACAGTTGTATATATTCTTTTTATTAATAAAAGCTCTACTTTTTAGGAAAAATAGAGCTTCTCGTTGGCTCATCCAATAATTTAATCGTCTAATAAATCCATTTGTTTTGCTAATTGATATAGATTATTTGAACGGTTTCCTGTACGGCAGAACATGAGTACAGGTTTTGGCAATTCATTATAATGATTAGCAAAAGTACGTACATCTAGCTCAGTAATCTGTCCAGCTACAACAGGTTGATAAACATAGTCTAAGCCTACTTGACGTGCTGCTTCTTCAATCTGAGCGCTTGTAGGTTGTTCTGGGCCGCCTTCCATATCTGGTCGGTTATTAATAATAGATTTAAATCCTTTTTCTACAACTTGGCCAACGTGTTCTGGACCAATTTGACCTGCGAAACCAACATTATCTGACATTTCGTCACTCCAAAATTTAACAAAACCTCTTATGCTGTATCATAGCATTAAGCTTAACCTGAGATACAAGACACTAAAACGTTGTTCCTACATAGATAAAACTTATGTCATAGAACAGCTCTAGATTTTTAAAAGGCGATCAGGATGTTTTTTGTAAATTTATTACTTCGACCATAATGCCACGGAGCACATATGCACGCTTATACGGTTGAGCCTTTATATGTTCCATGTGATCAGGAAATGATCGCAGCCGACTTTTATATTCCAAAAACAAATAATAAATCTGCGGTAATTATCATGGCGCATGGTTTTGCCGGATTGCGTCAATTTAAACTTATTCAGTATGCCCAGCGATTTGCTCAAGCAGGTTACGCTGTTATTTTATTTGATTACAGATGTTGGGGTGGCAGTACTGGCAAGCCTAGAGAAATGGTCTCCATCAATTCACAATTAGAAGATTGGAAGACGGTGATTCAGTACGCTTCGACTTGTAAATTTGTAGATAACCGAAGGATTGTGCTTTGGGGAACTTCTTTAAGTGGGGGATATGCACTAAGCTTAGCTTCTGAGTTAAAGAATATTCAAGCGGTTTTAGTACAAATTCCTTATGTAGATGGTGCTGAAACTGCCAAGCTCTATCCTTTGCAGCGCTATCCCCAAGCATTAAAGCTATCGAGTCAGGATTATATGGGATCAAAGATGGGGCTTAATCCAAAGAGATTACCTGTTGTTGATCAACATAACTTATGCTTTATGCCTACGGCTGATAGTTATTATGGCTATTTATCGATTGTAAATCCTGATTATTATTGGAGTGGGGAAGTTCCTGCTCGTGTCTTTTTTAATCTGATGCGATACCGTCCAATCCAAGTTGTGCGCCAGATTAATATTCCTGTTTTATTTATTGCTGCTCAAAAAGATTCGCTTATTCCTATTGAGTCAAGCCGTGAAGCTGCGACAAATATTGCGCCTTTTGTGAGTTATCATGAATGGGATATGAAACATTTTGATATCTATCACGGTTCATGGTTTGAAAAAGCAGTGACAACCCAATTAGAATTTTTACATCAGCATATAGGAGTGATGTAAATGATTATTGTATGTGCATCGTGTGGTGCTAAAAACCGAGTTCCTGAAGAAAAACTTCCAGAGCAACCAAGCTGTGGGCAATGTCATCAGCCATTACTACCGCTTGCACCAATTGAGCTAAATGAGCAAAATTTTAGTAACTACATCACCAATAGTGATCTACCTATTCTTATAGACTTATGGGCAGAATGGTGTGGACCTTGTAAAATGATGGCTCCACATTTTGCGCAGGTCGCAAAACAGAATCCAGGCGTTATCTTTGCCAAGATTAATACCGAAGAATCTCCTCGCTTGAGCCAAGCTTTTCATGTGAGAAGTATTCCGACACTTGTCTTAATGAATAAAACGACAGAGGTCGCGCGTATTAGCGGTGCATTACGTGCGCCTGAATTGCAACAGTGGCTCGATCAACAACTTCAAACGAATTTCGGGAGCTAAGGTGTCAGAAGCTTATACCAAACCAGAAGGAATTTTATCCTTACAAACGATTGCCATGCCAGCAGATACAAACTGGAGTGGTGATGTATTTGGTGGATGGATTGTGTCACAAATGGACTTGGCTGGAGCAATTCACGCAGAACGTTTCAGTCGTGGTCGCTGTGCTACGATTTCTATTAATCAAATGACCTTTTTGGTTCCGGTAAAAGTTGGCTTTGTCATTAGCTGCTATACCAAGATCTTAAAAGTTGGAAATACTTCTATTCAGATGCAAATTGAAGTTTGGGATAGTCATGATGACTCTCGTGAACCAATACGCATTACTGAAGGAGTCTTTACCTTTGTAGCAGTAGATGTAAAAGGTAATAAGCGTCAAATACCTGAAGAAGCGAAACAAAAGTTTTTGGAAACTCAATAAGAATCAGAAAGCCTGAATCTTAGTATTCAGGCTTTAATTTTTATTCAAAAGAAAAACTAGTT
This sequence comes from Acinetobacter sp. 22301, assembly GCF_052045285.1. Classification (NCBI taxonomy): domain Bacteria; kingdom Pseudomonadati; phylum Pseudomonadota; class Gammaproteobacteria; order Moraxellales; family Moraxellaceae; genus Acinetobacter; species Acinetobacter sp. 22301. Next base: position 6,463 of record NZ_JBQEOR010000004.1, read on the forward strand.
TTTAGAAATTAAAACATCGTATTTGTATTTTTGCTTTGCTCAGGAATATTTTGTATCACATCCCAATGCTCTACGATTTTTCCATTTTCAACACGGAATATATCAACAATTGCTCTTCCTCGATCTTTTTCATTTTCAGTCGAATGGACATGTAAAACGACAAGATTGCCTTCAGCAATCGCACGTTTAATCTCATTTTTAGCTTGCGGATTCTTTTGGAATTTTTCAGTGAAGAAATTAACGAAAGGTGCTTTCCCATCTGGAACATTAGGATTGTGCTGAATGTATTGTTGACCAATATAGCGGTCTGCATATTCTTTAACTTTATGTTTTAAAAAGACACCTTCATAAAAGTCGGTCACTATTCTTTTGTTTTGAGCACTTACTTTATCAATAGCTTCTGATTTAGCCGAAGTTACTTTACTGGTTTTAATGCTGGGTTCAGTCGCGTGAGCCGTTATTGTTGTAAATATTAAACTGGTAAATAAAGAGGAAAGAATTAATATTTTTTTCATTTTTAACCTCAAGATACAAAATATTAGTTTTATATCTTGAGGTAAATAACCGTCTAAAAATACTTTAGATTAGTTATTATTTCTTACGTTTAGGTAACCATGCCCAGAGCATTTGGCATTGAATTGGTTCATTGCCTGCATCATCAATCACAGTAACAGGAATCACAAGTTCACCTTTCTCATTATCTGCAATAAACTTTTGTTGTTCAGCAGACAATGTCGCTGTAGCAGTCAAACCGCCTTCAACCACTTTTAAATAATCGACATGTAATGATTTGATTAATAAAATACGATTATCAGGAATATGTAAACCAGTTAGAAAACCTGTTGCAGTTTCTGCTAAAAGAGCCATAGCCGCGGCATGCACTCCTTTAATATGATTTTGCATATTTTTTTGGTTATCTAAACGGACAGTAACGTGGTTTGAGTCTACTTCTAGATAGCGGATATTTGCTGTACCCACCATCGGCACGATACGACCAAACGCCTTGCTCCAAAGCGTGCTCCGAATGCCTTTAGGGAATTTTGAAGTTGCTTTTACCAGTTTTGATAGACGGTTGGATTGAGACATGGGATTACCTTAGCTTTAAATGGCCGACAAGATATTAATCTTTAAAGTTATTAAACTGTAATGGCACACCGAATTGTTGTTCACGTAAAAAAGTCATGACTTGTTGTAAGGTGTCACGCTTCTTATCTGTCACACGAATTTTGTCGCCTTGAATAGAAGATTGCACTTTAACGCCACTTTCTTTAATGGCTTTATTAATTTTTTTTGCAGTATCAGAGTCAAGACCATCTTTAAGTTTAATGACTTGTACAAAGTTTTTGCCAGAAGCCGCAGCTTTTTGTGGATCAAGTGCTTGAACATCAATTTTACGTTTATAAAAATGATTTTCTAACATGTTATAAACTTGTTCACACTGGAAATCACTTTCAGTACTGATTTTGATTTCTTTATTTTTTTCATTTAATTCGATAGAAACATCGTGACCACGGAAGTCAAAGCGTGTTGCAATCTCTTTTTGTGTGTTTTGTACAGCATGATTAACTTCAAATAACTCTAATTCAGAGACAATATCGAAAGAAGGCATAGTTTAGACCTTTACAAAGTGAAAGAATATTTGAGATGCTAAGAGGGTTTTCTTCATTTGCCAAGTGTTGTTTACATCAAAGGAGTGCACAATGATCCGTAAACAAGAAATTACAACATTTGAATTCCCAGAAAATGCTGTTATCTGGGATGTCCGTGATACTAATGCTTATGCAGAAGGGCATGTTAAAGGTGCGGTGAATCGCCCAATTAATGATTTGAATGCTGATATTTTGAACCAGGTCTCTGCGGGTCAGCCGATTTATATTTTATGTGGTGGTGGTAGCAAAGCTCCTCGTGCAGCTGAGAAACTAGAAGGATTGGATGCCTCGCGTGAATATGTCGTGCTGATGGGCGGGACACGTGCAGCTCGTGATGCTGGCTTGCCTCTAGAGCAGGGCGCATAAAAAAAGCACCTTCGGGTGCTTTTTTATTGAAATGAATTATTGCGGTTTAAAATAAGGCTTTTTAGGTTTCACTTTCTTTTGGAACCGTTGAGGATTCAATTTTTGTAATAAGCGGTCTGGTACTGGACAAGCTTCTCCTAATATTTGAGCAACTAAGATTTCACTGCACAGCGGGGCAAATAAGAAACCTTTAGAGCCAAGCCCAGCAAAAGTAGCAATTCGGCTATTCTCCTGCATTTTTCCAACCAGAGGAAAATAATCCAAGCTTTGTGCCCGTATAGATGCACGCCCTTGCCATGCCGAAAGTGATGGTAACTTTTCAGCATATTCAGGGAATACACTGTGGATTAATTCAAAGTTATGCACATGGTCTTCGGGAAGTACATCTTGATCTTCACGATTTGGGTAGAAAGACGCACCCAAAATCATCTGTGAGGCATCAAGTTGCATGCAATAGCCGCCATAGCTATACGCTTCATTTAAAGGTAAAGGGGCAAACGTATTATCAACCCAGCTCACTTGTCCACGTATTGGTTTTAACTGCGGATAGCTGTCAAATAAAGCAGCACTTTCTCGAGCACAGCACACAACGACATGATCTGCTTCTGCAATAACTTGATTATTGGTTTGCAATTGAACTTTATTTTCACAAGAAACAAGTGCTGTGACATGGGCAATTTTGAGATTGATACATGGATGCTGCAAAATTTCATCACGTAATTGATGTGGTGAAACGGAACCAGCCTCAGTTAGTAATATGCTTGAATAATCAGTTTCAAGTGAGTTCGCTGAGTGGGTAACAACTTGAGCTGGATACTGATTTACCAAATCGAGAAGTTCTTCTGCATTTTTCAATGCAATTTGTTGAATTTGAAGTGGACGGAATGCATTAAAATTTTTATAAAAATTTAAAGCATGTTGCCAACTTAAGGTCATGAGATGTTCATGACTTTGTTCAATTGGGCATAGTTTCGGATTAAGTAATGCCAAAGGGTTTCCAGAGGCACCCGATAATGCATTTGTTTGCTCGTATAAGGTCACTTGGTGGCCACGTGCTGCAAATGCCCACGCCGTGCTTAAACCTGCTACACCAGCCCCTATAATCGCAATATGCTGTTGCTCTGTAGCCAATGCATGAGTTTGCCCTAATTCTGTGGAACCTTCATCAGATTCAGGCAGATTCCAGACTGCTTTGAGCATTTCTCGTTTATGGCCAAAACCACGTGGACGAGAAATATCAATACCATGTGCTTTGAGTCCACGTTTTAGAATGCCAGCAACACTAAAAGAGGCAAAGGTAGTGCCATAACCTGAAAGACGGACAATATTATTTAAAACATTCTGTTCCCACATGTCTGGGTTGCAAGACGGTGCAAAGCCATCTAAAAACCAGGCATTCACAGCTTTAGTTTTAGCCATGCTTGGAAAAATTTCTTGCGCATCTCCAAGCCATAAATCGATGCTAAAACGTTCTTTAGGGAAAGTTAAACGATGACATCCGGCAATAGGCAGGGGATATTGTTCAATTAACTGCTCTGCAAGCGGTTTAAGTTCATCCCAGACATTTAAAGCGCGAATAAGATCAGCTTTACTTAATGGAAATTTTTCCACGCTAATTGCATGTAAATGGCTTTGATTATTAGGGCGAACTTGTTGCCAAAGTTGCCAGAGTGCAAGAATATTTAAACCTGTACCAAAACCGGTTTCTCCTACACTGAAATATTCAAAATCTTTTAGATTGGCTAATCGTTCTGATAAGTCGTTACCATTTAGAAAAACATGTCGTGTTTCAAATAGGCCATTATCTTTAGAAAAGTAGACATCACCAAATTGTTTAGAAATGGGAATCTCGATACCATCGACAAATTCCCAGTCCAGCTCTGCTGTTTGGATACGGTTTGATACGTTCATTGAATTTAATAGATCGCTTGGTATTACCACTGGCGTCGACGTTTTGTATGAATATAACTAGCAATAAAGAAACCTAGCAATACACCACCCGCTAAGGTAACAGCACCATATAAAAACATTTGCGCACTTCGTTCACTTTGTAAGACTTGAACCTGAACAGAGAGATTATCATTTTTTAGCTGTAACTCTTGGTTCTGAGCCAATGCTTCAAGGTTGGCATGTTCTAGCTGTTTTAAGCGAGATGCTTGATCTTGAACTAAGGCTTTGATTTTTGCATCTTGCTGTTGCTTGTTCTTTGCGAGCTGTTCTGCTGTAAGTGGTTGTGTTGCAGTTGGTGCTGTCGTCGCTGCTGTTTTGACTCCAGTTGCAGATGTTGGAGCTGGTTTAGCGGCTTGAGTTGAAGGCGCACTTGGGGAAGGAGTTGCTGGTGTCGCAGCAGGTTCAACTGCTCCAGCAGTTGAACATATCAAACACAAGCCAAGAAAGCTTTTGATTGCAAGCTGCATGCGATTACCCTTTTGGAAATGCTTTATTAAACGGTTTTACATCAACGTGAGCATAAATGCCTTCTTTAAGAAATGGTTCTTCTTTTAACCATTCATCTAATGCTTCGCGACTGTCGAATTCAACAATCATGGTGCTACCATAGAAGCCTGCTTGCGGATCATTAGGATCTTTTGGCATAGCACCCGCTGTAACAAGGCGGCCTTCATCATCGAGTTTTTGTAAGCGTTCGATATGCTGAGGGCGTACTGCCAAGCGTTTTTCTAAAGTTCCTTCGTTATCGGTACAGCTTAGAACAAAAAAAGGCATGTAATCGTATCTCTATAATCAATCTGGAAGCACTTTAAGCGTCTGGTGACTTAAAATGTTTGCGTAAAATAATGAACTGAATAATGATAAATGAAAACATCACGATCATGTCACCAAATGCAGTAAATTCGCCCCAATATTTTCCACCGTGAAATAAAAATGCGAAGAATACATGCAGACAAGACATCACAACAAACATCGCAGCCCAAGCAAAATTGAGGTTTTTCCAACCTTTTTCACTCAAATCTAAAATCGGGTCAAATAAGCGTTGAATGAGCGGTTTACGGTCTTTACCAAACCAAGGTGAAACCAAGAATGCGCCTGCGAAAACTAAATTTAAAATCGCAGCTTTGAGACGAATATAGAAATCGTCACTTAACATGAGGGTGATACCACCAAAAATGACAGTCATAAACAATACAAACCACTGTTGTTTATCAAGACGGAATTTTTGGAAAACGAATAAGGCACCATATACCACAAGCATTGAAATAATTAAGCCAGTCGTCGCTACAAGAATATTATTATTATCGGCACCACCAGCAGACCCGATCAGTTTCAGTAAAGGATGCTGGGTGTCAGTTGGATCAACTGTTTTATATAAATAGAAGAAAATAATTAATGGAACAAAGTCCAGAAGTGCTTTCATGTTAGAGTATCTGATCAGGTTTGGCGAATGGCATAGTATAAAAGATGCAAGGCATAGATTTACATACACATAGCAATATTTCTGATGGAACTTTGTCTCCAGAATTGCTGGTGCAAGCTGCTATAGATGTGAACTTGCATACGTTGGCTTTGACTGACCACGATACAATGGATGGGTTGCAGCGTGCAAAAAATGCTGCACAAGGTCATGATTTAAATATTATTTCTGGCGCAGAGATTTCTAGCCAGTGGTCGCGCCCAACCACTAAGAAGAGTTATGGTGTACATATTGTTGCTTTAAATATGCAAGATGAAGCACCAATTTTAGAAGCATTAGAACAACAAAAAAGAATTAGGGCGCAAAGAGCTAAAGTGATTTGTGAGCTATTAGAAAAATGTATTGGTTTTCAGATTTATGATGATGTTCTTGCCAAAGTAGAAAATCAGCCGGATAGGGTAACAAGAACTCACATTGCTAAAACATTGGTCGAGAAAAATGTCGTGACTCGTCCTCAACAAGCATTTGATCGTTTCTTAAAAGAAGGAAAACGTGCTTTTGTAAAGTTTGAAGGACTAGGCTTAAAAGAAACCATTGATGTGATTCATCAAAGTAAAGGTTTCGCAGTATTAGCACACCCGACCCGTTATGATTTATCTGCAACTAACGTTCGTTATTTAATTGAATTATTTGCGACATCAGGTGGAGACGCAATTGAGTTACCTCCACCAATGGAACCTCTATCTACTCGCCAGATGATTGATCGAATGATTGAACAATATCAGTTGGCAGTTTCAATTGGCAGTGATTTTCATGGTGAAAATATGCCATGGATTAAACTAGGAAATACGCCTAAACCCACTGATAATCAGCATGGGATTTGGGAACGTTTTCTTTAATCGAGCTCAGAGTAAGTTGTTATCTTGAGCCTGAATGGGCGGTGGGGTAGGTTTACCAAGAGTCCCTAATAGTTCAATCTCGATACTACGTACCATTGCATCTAGCGGTAAATCATTACTTTGAGTACCGAAAGGCTCTTCAATTTCAGAGCTTAGTGCATCTAGACCTAAAAATGTGTATGCCAAAATTCCGACGAGTAAAGGTGTTGCTAATCCAAGCAATGAACCCAGACTAAACGGCAACATAAAACAGAAAAAATAGACTGTACGGTTAAGCAAAACTGAATAGGCAAATGGAATGGGTGTATTGGCAATTCGGTCACAGCCAGTTTGTACGACGCTTAAATCTGAAACATTTTTATTCATTTGTGCATAAATGATGTCAGAAATTTCACCTTCTTTAAGAGCCTGCAACAATTCCCAGTGAATGAGACTGAGCGTGTACTGAGGGGCATTATTTTGTTGGTAGAGTTGAGTGAGTGCTTGCTGACTCATACCACTGGTTTGAATTAACTCAGTTGGGTTCGCCGTCTGACGACGTAAACGGTCACGCAATACATTAGCAAAAACAATCACATGTTGAATAACACGCTCACGGCGAGCTTGAGTTAAAATACGGCAGTCACGGTCAAAATGGCGTGAAGTTGCAATGAGAACGCCCCATAATTTTCGAGCTTCCCACCAACGGTCATAACACGCAGTATTTTTAAATCCTAGGAAGATTGAAAGTACGACACCAATGAGCGTAAAGCCAACCAAAGGAATCTCTGGAAAGCGATAAAGATTGATGTACTCCACTCCACCAATGATTGCCGAGATCAGCATCACAACGCCTAGGGATGGCAAAATTTTGGGTAAAATTGTGCCTCGCCAAGAGAATAATACTTTGAAAATACTAGGCTGTTCCCGAACAATCATTTTATTTTAAACGTCGCTATTTTTGTTTTGATCTTCTAGGCTTAGTAGTACTTTGTCAATATCATTGAACTGATATTGTTGCTAGGTTGAGCAGTTGTTGTTCAGCAAAGGAAAAGCTCCCTTCTGGTGAGATAATAAAGTGGTCAAGCAGACGAATTTCGACAAGCTGACAAGCCTGTTCAAGTTGCTGAGTTAAGGCAATATCTTCGGAAGACGGCTGCGCTGAACCAAAGGGATGATTGTGTGCAATCACGAGCTGGCAAGCATGTTGCTGTAAGGCGTAGCGTAGGGTTTGATTGACTGAGACTGCGCAATGCTGAACTGAACCAAAGAATAGCTTTTTAAAATGAAGCTTTCTTAATTCGGGATCTAGGCACAAAACAGCAAAGACTTCTTGTTTTTCACCTTTTAATTCATAGCGCAGATAATCCAAAACTAAATCTGATGAATGGAGGCTGAGATTATTTGTCTGGAAGTGATGATCGAGATAACGCCGTCCAAGTTCTTTGACTGCCAGTAATTGTGAATATTTCGTTGCCCCAATGCCATTAAATTGAGTTAACTCACTAAATGAGGCATCAAACACGGCATTAAGATTACCGAAGTGCTGAATGAGTAAACGAGATAACTCGACTGCTGAATATTGCCGTGAACCTGAGCGAAGAAAAATCGCGAGTAGCTCAGCATCTGATAAACTTTGTGGACCTTGTTGTAATAACCGTTCTCTTGGCCGTTCTTGTTCAGGCCAATTTTTAATAGAAGTATTCATATTCCCCAGCATTATTCGCTTAAAATTTTATTTTGTTTGCCCAATCAATCTTGGGTCTGCGCGTATTTAATGCTATTGTGAGCGCCACTGCAACAGAAAGGTATCCTGTTCGTGAGCTTTGATCTAAGCGTTATTCCTCATAAAAACATTGTTTTAGCTGTTACTGGCGGAATTGCTGCCTATAAAAGTGCCATCTTAGTCCGCCGCCTCAAAGATTATGGCTTTGACGTGCGAGTGGTGATGACACATGGTGCTCAGGCATTTATTACCCCACTAACTTTTCAGGCTCTTTCTGGTAATCCTGTTCATACTGAACTTCTAGACCCTGCGGCTGAAGCGGGTATGGGACATATTGAATTAGCACGTTGGGCTGATTTATTACTAGTCGCACCTGCAAGCTGTGACACATTGGCTAAATTTGCGAATGGTTTGGCAGATGATTTACTCAGTACAGTTTTTTTGGCAACAAAATCTCCTGTTTGGGTAGCTCCGGCGATGAATCAGCAAATGTGGGCGGCTAAAGCAACTCAACGTAATTTGCAAACCTTAGTCGAAGATGGCGTACATGTGATCATGCCGGATGCGGGTGAGCAGGCTTGTGGTGATGTTGGCTTAGGCCGTATGCCTGAGCCAGAAGAAATTGCTCGCCAAGTCGCTGGCTATTTCCATCAAGCTCAACGTGCCATCGCTGAGAAATTTGGACTGTTGGCAGGTAAGCGAGTAGTTATTACTGCTGGGCCGACACGTGAAGCGATTGACCCTGTTCGTTATATCTCAAACCATAGTACTGGCAAAATGGGCTTTGCTTTAGCCGCTGCTTGTTATGCTGCTGGTGCACAAGTGACTTTGATTGCTGGACCTGTAAGTTTAGATACGCCAAATGGTGTTCAACGTGTAAATGTTGCCTCAGCACGACAAATGCTTGACGTCAGTATGAGTTCACTAGAAACAGGCTGCGATATTTTTATTGCCACTGCCGCAGTTGCAGACTATCGCGTAGCAGAAGTTGCTGAGCATAAGATTAAGAAAGCAGGGGATGAGTTGAATGTTTCCCTTGTTAAAAATCCGGATATTGTGGCAACAATCGCAGGTCAGGAAAAACGTCCATTTATGGTGGGCTTTGCAGCCGAAACGCAAAATGTTGAAGAATATGCGGCAGGTAAACTTGTTGCTAAAAAATTAGACATGATTGCGTGTAACGATGTATCACGTGCTGATATTGGGTTTGCTTCTGATGAGAATGCGATGACAGTTTTCTTTGCTGAAAGCTATCACATGAAAAAGCGTGAGTTGGAGAAAGCATCTAAACAGGAAATTTCTCAACAATTGGTTGAAGCTATTTCGGATGCATTACGCCGTAAATAATTTTTGAATCAAATAAAAAACCGCGAATGAATCGCGGTTTTTTATTTGTCTTTTTTTAGACAGCTTAAGGAATTTCATCCTCAAATTCAGGTTTAACCTGAACGATGAAGTCTTGGCGGTTAAGACCACGCCACAATGCAAATGCAGTACCGATATAAATTGAAGAATAAGTACCAACAAATACACCAACAAACATTGCCACAGAGAACCAGTGTAGACCATCGCCACCTAAGAACATCATTGCTAGTACAACCAGCAATAACGTCATTGAGGTATGAATCGTACGACGTAAAGTCTCAGTTAACGCAATATCGACGATTTCACGAGGAGTCGCACCGCGAATCTTACGGAAATTTTCACGGATACGGTCTGACACTACAATGTTATCGTTAAGCGAGAAACCAATAACAGCAAGTACCGCAGCTAACACTGTAAGGTCAAATGGCCATTGGAATAATGCAAAAGCACCAATAATAATGATGATGTCATGGAATAAAGACATTACGGCACCCATCGCGAGTTTGAACTCAAAACGGATGGTTACGTAGATCAACATTAAGATAAGTGCAAGTGCAACGGCACCAGCAGAACGAATATATAACTCGTTACCAACTTGGCCACCTACAGAGTCCACTTTATGAACTTCGGCAGCATTATTTGGTAATTGTACAGCCTTAGTGATCGCGTTATTAAGATCTTCAACCTTAACTTCTTGTACTGGCATGCGCACAAGTAAGTCTTTATTACTGCCTAAGGTTTGTACTACAGCATCTTTAAAACCAGCTTTATCGAGTGCCTGAATAACTTCAGACTGATTGGCTGGTTGAGCATAGTTAAGCTCAGCTGAAACACCACCTGTAAAGTCCAAACCGAGGTTAAGACCTTTAGTCGCAATAAAGAAAATACTTGCCAAAGTAATAAGGATCGAGAAGATCGCTGCAGGTTTGGCAATCTTCATGAACGGGATGATTTTTGCATCATCCGGACGACCATATTGTTTTGAATCTTGTTGAGTCACTTTAGTCATCATCGATCTCCTTAAATGCTCAACTTTTTCAAATTACGACGTTTGCCATAAATGATTTGTACGATTGCACGAGTTACTGTAATTGCAGTAAACATCGAACAAATAATACCGATCATTAATGTCACGGCGAAACCTTTGATTGGGCCTGTACCAATTGCAAACAGAATGAATGCAACGAGGAACGTGGTTAAGTTCGAGTCAAAAATGGTGTTATAGGCTCGATCATAACCGGCCACAATGGCCTGTTTGGGTGAGGCCCCCCAGAGCATTTCTTCTCGGATACGCTCACATATTAATACGTTCGCATCGACCGCCATACCAATGGTAATAACGATACCGGCAATACCCGGTAAGGTGAGGGAAGCTCCAATCCATGACATCACGGTTAAAATCATTGCCAAGTTAAACACAAGAGCAAAGTTCGCAATTAAACCGAATACACGGAAGAAAACCACCATCCAGATTGCAACGAGCAAGAAGCCGATTTGAGTAGACAATACACCTTTATCAATGTTTTCTTGACCAAGGCTTGGACCTACTACACGTTCTTCAACAAAGTACATTGGCGCAGCCAAAGCACCAGCACGAAGCATTAATGCAAGTTCAGATGCTTCTTGAGGAGAACTTAAACCGGTAATACGGAAAGTCGAACCTAAAACAGCTTGAACTGTTGCAGCGTTAATGACTACAGACTCAGTGTATGGCGTACGAACTTCTGTTTGTGCCCCAGTTTTTGGATCTGTGACATAGTTAATTTTTTGCTTGTTCTCGATGAACAATACCGCCATGCGTTTACCAACAGCATTACGGGTTGCATCGGACATTAGCTTACCGCCAGCGCTGTCGAGCGTAATATTTACTTCGGCACCGCCAGAGTCCTGACTAAAGCCAGAGCTTGCATTTTGAACACGCTCACCAGTCAAGATTCGGTTACGTTGCAACAAGAGTTGACGACCGCTATCTAAAGACTCATAAGCAAAAACTTCTGTGCCCGGAGGTAAAGGTTGACCATTATATTTACCCGTATATGGATCGATATATTGATCATTTAAGTCAGAAACTAAACGGAATTCGAGGTTCGCAGTACGCCCTAAAACACGTTTAGCTTCAGCTGTATCTTGTACACCCGGTAATTCAACAACAATACGGTTGCTACCCTGACTTTGTACCAATGCTTCTGCAACACCAAGTTCGTTAATACGATTACGTAATGTTGTTAAGTTCTGATTTACCGCATATGACTGAATTTCTTGGCGACGTACATCGGTATAAGTAAGCTTTAAAGTAGAACCTGTAGAGCTTGCTAATGCCTGTTGGGTATATTCATTCCCATTACGACGTAAAAAATCCATTGCTGCATCACGGTCAGCATTGTCAGCAAATTGAACAGTGATCACATTATTTGTTAATGCAAGACTGTTAAATTTGATCTTGTTTTCACGGAACTGACGACGCAAATCGGTGGCAGAGGTTTCCATACGTTGGGCAACGGCTTTGTCCATATCTACTTCAAGCAAGAAGTGGACACCACCACGTAAGTCCAAACCAAGTTTCATTGGTTTTGCCCCAATCTTTTGCAGCCATTCCGGTGTGGTTGGTGCAAGGTTTAGGGCGACAACATATTCATCACCTAAGTCACGACGTAATACTTCTTTTGCCTTTAACTGTGCTTCAGATGAACTGACACGCAATAGGGCAGCATTATTTGTAAAAGTATTGTCATGGCTCGCAATATTTGCTGTTTTTAAAATTTGCTCTGCTTTTTTCACCACACTTTGATCAATTTGGGTACCAGCTTTGGCACCGGAAATTTGAACAGCGGGCTCATCCGGATATAGACTAGGCAGTGCGTATAATGTACTGATTACCAGAACAACCAGAATCAGTAAATATTTCCATGCAGGGTAACGCATTCGCTTTCTTCTTAAATGAAAAAGCCGTGCTAAAGCACGACTGTTTTATGATTAAAGGTTATTTAGAGTGCCTTCAGGTAATACTGAAATTACGCTGGCACGCTGAATTTTTACTTCTACACCACGGCTAAGTTCAACAACTGCATAGTCACCTTCAATTTTGGTTACTTTGCCCATTAAACCGCCAGCGAAAACAACTTCACTACCAACACCTAAGCTCTCGATCAAAGAACGGTGTTCTTTAGCACGTTTTGCTTGAGGGCGCCAAATTAAGAAATAAAAGATTGCAACGAATACGACAATCATCAAGATGTTTGGCAAAATACCATTAGTTGGGCCAGCTGCCGGTGCTGCATGAGCAGCAGAAATTAAAAAGCTCATTTTGATTTCCTAAAGTTAAAAATATGAGTCAGATAACTGACATAATCCTAATTCGTTTTGCAATTTACCTTGTCTTGAGGTTGAGCGCAAATCTGGCTTATTCATCAACCGGACATGGTGGAACTTCTAAACCACGACGGGCATAAAAGTCCTGAACAAATTCGTCAAATGTGCCATTGTCTAATGCATCACGCATACCTTCAGTCAAACGTTGGTAATAACGTAAGTTGTGAATAGTACCGAGCATAGACGCTAACATTTCTCCACATTTTTCAAGATGGAATAGATAAGCACGGGTAAAGTTCTTACAAGTGTAGCAATCGCAATGTGGATCGAGCGGACTTTGATCATGGCGATATTTACTATTACGAATACGTACCAGACCATCAGTGACAAAATAATGACCGTTTCGAGCATTACGAGTCGGCATTACACAGTCAAACATATCGACACCGCGGCGCACCGCTTCAACGATATCTTCTGGTTTACCAACGCCCATCAAATAACGGGGTTTGTCATGCGGCATTTTATTCGGTAGATAATCTAAAACTTTGATCATCTCTTCTTTAGGTTCACCTACAGATAAACCGCCAATTGCGTAACCGTCAAAGCCGATTTCTAAAAGGCCATTTAAAGACTCATCGCGTAAGTCTTCATACATGCCACCTTGAATAATGCCAAATAACGCATTGTGATTTTTGAGCTCATCATGATGATGGGTTTTACAACGTTTTGCCCAGCGTAAAGAAAGCTGCAATGATTTTTGAGCTTCTTCATGTGTCGCAGGGTAAGGCGTACACTCATCAAAAATCATAACGATGTCAGAGTTCAAGACCTGCTGAATTTCCATAGAAATTTCAGGTGATAAAAATACTTTTGAACCATCAATCGGTGAGCGGAAAGTAACACCTTCCTCTTTGATTTTGCGCATTGCGCCAAGACTAAAAACCTGGAAACCGCCAGAGTCAGTCAAAATTGGCTTATTCCATTTAATAAAGTCATGCAAACCGCCGTGTTCTTTAATCACTTCAAGACCCGGACGCAAATATAAATGGAATGTATTTCCTAAAATAATTTGTGCCTGAATGTCTTCGATGTCACGAGGTAACATGCCTTTGACTGTGCCGTAAGTCCCCACTGGCATAAAAACAGGTGTTTCAACAACACCATGTTCTAAAGTTAAACGACCACGACGGGCGCGCCCCGACTGACCTAATTTTTCAAACTTCATCTAAAAATCCTGAACACGAGCAGAGGCGAAGAAACAGTTCGCTGCTAAAAAGAGGGCTATTTTCCTTGATTCTGCGACGTAGTTCTACTACTAAATGTAGCTGTTATATAAAAAGATTGGAGAAACTAAGGATAGGTTTTATGGCATAGATATTTTAATGAAGGAAATATCTAAAATTCAGGCTTATAAAGATTATAATCGACTTGGTAAAGCTAATCGATATTGCTAAATATTTGCATCCTTATTATAGAAGATGTGTATAGATGATTAACAATATCGATCAGAATTTAATTTTTAAACTTCTAACTTATCAATCAACATTGCATCGCCATAGCTAAAGAAACGATAGCGGCTTTTAACTGCATGTTGATAAGCAGTCAAAATGTTGTCTCGATTTGAAAGTGCTGATACCAACATGAGCAGGGTAGACTCTGGTAAATGGAAGTTAGTAATTAAACGGTCTACGATGCAGAACTCATAACCCGGATAGATAAAGATTTGTGTGTCGCCAGTCCAAGCTGCAATTTTACCGCCATGAGCTTGAGCTGCACTTTCTAAAGCACGTGTCGCGGTTGTACCAATGGCAATCACTTTATTACCACTTGCTTTAGTCGCCAAAATTAAATCAATAGTTTCTTGAGGAACATCACACCATTCACTGTGCATGACATGATTGGTAATGTCATCAGTACGAACAGGCATAAATGTGCCAGCACCGACATGTAAAGTCACAAAAGATTTTTGAACATTTTTTTGCTCTAACTTTGCTAGTAACTCTTCGTCAAAGTGCAAGCTTGCAGTAGGAGCGGCAACACTGGCAATTTTTTCTGGATTATGGAAAACCGTTTGATAGCGTTCAGTATCAATTTCTTCTGCTTCACGGTTAAAGTAAGGCGGAATAGGTAACTGGCCATATTGCTCAAGAACAGGCAAGATCGGCTGTGAAAACTCAACCACAAATAAATTTTCGTGACGACCACGTACAATCACAGGAATATTATCTGCACCAACAAAAAGCTCTGCACCCGCTTTAGGCGAGTTGCTAGATTTGATATGACAATATGCTGTGGTGTGGTTTAGCATACGCTCAACCAAAATCTCAATAGCACCGCCTGTAGAGCGTTTTCCTTTAAGTCGAGCTTTCATGACCTTGGTGTCATTAAGCACCAACAAATCACCTTCTTCGAACAGATCGATAATGTCTGTGAACATGTGATCGTGATATTGACCCTTTGAATCTAGGTGCAACAACCGCGAAGCACTGCGTGATTCGAGAGGATAACGAGCAATAAGTTCATCAGGTAATTCAAAGGAAAAGTCAGACAGTTGCATATTTGAGAAAAAACACCACAAAAATTGGGCCTAGTATAAACTTTTTCACTTTTTTATGGCTGTGCTTCTGACCTAAATCATGAAAAATGTTTAAATGATCTAAAAGTGAACGATAATATTCACTTAGGGTTTGACAAGTTTTACAAACGCGCTAATATACGCAACACAAACATACTTCCTCTCCCGAGGTGGTGAAATTGGTAGACGCGGCGGACTCAAAATCCGCTGTCAGAGATGACGTGTCGGTTCGAGTCCGACCCTCGGGACCATATTCAGAATCTTATGATTCTACGAAAACCCCTAAGCTAACGGCTTAGGGGTTTTTTGTTAGGTATAAAAAGTGGATAGAGCTTAAGAAATTATGAAATGAGTATTTGATCTCGAGGGTCGGACTCGAATTTCTAGCTATAAATTTAGAGCTTATAAAAATCTTTCATTTTTAAGCTCAAGAAGTTCTTGTTTAAATACCAAACACGTTTGATAAAAGCGGAACTGAGTAAGAATCTAACCTCGTGCTCAAAATAATATTTTTTGACCATCTTTTACGAGTATTCTGAACTCGCATTTCTAACATCTTACAACTCTCTACCTTCAAACATTTGTTGTATTTTCCTCAAGCATACCCACTTTATGTATCTGAAAACCTTTAATTGAAACTTCACATTTCTATTTTGAAAAGATCGTTGCTCTTTTAATGTACTGTGTTAAAGTTTGTAGTAGATCATAATGATTATAAGTACATTTCTTGAGAGCGGTTCCGACCAAAAACGACAAAATCTGTGAGGCGGGCAATGACATTCCAACGTTTAGAACTAAATCAGGTTGAGCAGTTAAGTGCTTGTAGGATATCTCTGTTGCTGGGATTAAACGCCGAGCAGAACTACATCGAGCAATTTTTCCGGTTTAGTCTTCGTCTTTTGAATTGTAAAAAAGCCTTATTGACTTTTAATCAGGAACCCTACTTTTGGCACCGTTGCCCTGAAGGCATGACAGCCATATCATTTAAACCTTCAAAACATTTAAAGCAGTGCTTTGCTAAACAACAGGTGATTAATCATTCACATCCCTCATATCAAAATTTAATCAACTATTTAAAAGAATTTAATATTGAGTGCAGCAGGGCATTGGCTGTGCATCTTTTACACCCTGATAAAACCTCAATGGGGTTTGCTGTCTTTTTCGATGATGATGCGTCAACATTTGAAGATGATGATATTCAATTATTGCTCGATTATTGTTCTAGTTTTATGCAACAAGTCGAGTTGAAGTTTAACTACGAAGAGTTAAATGAATTATACGAGCAACAAGTGGCACTTAATTCGAGTAAAACAAAATTTTTCTCGATTATTTCGCATGACTTACGTGCGCCTTTTCATGGATTGCTCGGATTTTCTGAGGTACTCGCTAAAGAGCGTGAAACTTTAGATGAATCTAGTATTCAAAATATTGCAGACTATTTATATGACACCTCACAATCGACCTATAACTTGCTTGAAAGCTTACTAACATGGGCGATGGCCGAGGGAGGGCGTTTTGTTTATCACCCAATTAATTTTAAGCTTAGACAAGTCAGCAATATCGTTTGCGATGTACTGCACACATTAGCTTTAAAGAAAAATATTGAACTGGTGAATGGTGTTCCGGATGATTTAAACATCTACGCCGATATCAATATGATGACCTCTGTAATTCAAAACTTGGTGTCAAATGCGCTGAAATTTACCGATGTTGATGGATCAGGCAAAGTCTTTATTGAAGCTCAACAAGCGGATACAAATGTAGAAATTACTGTTCGAGACACAGGTCTGGGCATGACCGAACAACAAATGGCAAATTTATTCCATCCACGTATTACTGCTAGCTTTAAAGGCACTGCAGGGGAAAAAGGTGCTGGTTTGGGTTTGAGTCTTTGCAAGCGTTTTGTCGAGATTAATCAGGGGCAAATTACTGTTGATTCTAAAGAAGGGGTAGGAACGACATTTAAAGTTCTATTACCTTCAGCTCAAGAAAGTCATGAAGTACATACCGAACATCATTCTTCATCAGAAGCAAAATTAGTCTAATCCCTTTTCCTACCACTACTCGAACTGCTATAACTAAAAACAGAGTACGAGGAAAAGAGCTTTTTATATGAATGCGGAGCAGTTACAAAAAACATTGCGTGCCAGTCAGTACGCAGAACAAGTTTTAGGTTTGCATCAAGCTGTTTTAGAACAAGATTATCAAATAGATCAATTTACTGCACCGCTCTCGACCAAACAGATTTACCAGTTTGTACAGACCACGCTAGATGGGATTGCTGATGAAACGCTTTGGATGCGCGGAATGCGCATTTTACGTAGCCGTTTAATGTTCCGCTGGATCTGGCAGGATGCCAATCAGCTGACTGATGTTGTCACACTCACTCGTGAACTTTCTGATTTTGCCGATGCCAGTATTTGTGCAGCAAAGGATTTTGCGCGTGTCACACTTGTGGCGAAACACGGTGAACCTGTGAGTTACTCTGGCAAAGTTCAAGATTTGATTGTTGTTGCCATGGGTAAACTTGGTGCTCAAGAGCTTAACTTGTCGAGTGATATCGACTTAATTTTTGCCTTTGATGAGCAAGGTGAAACCAACGGTCGCAAATGTATTGATGTACAGCAGTTCTGTATTTTGTGGGGACAAAAACTCATTTATTTGCTTGAACACATTACTGCCGATGGTTTTGTATTTCGAGTTGATATGCGCTTGCGTCCTTGGGGAGACGGTTCGGCATTAGCGATTAGTCATGCAGCTTTAGAAAAATATTTAAGTCAACATGGCCGTGAGTGGGAACGTTATGCATGGATTAAAGCGCGCGTTGTCACTGGGGGAAAAGAAGGACAAGACTTATTGGAAATGACACGTCCTTTTGTATTTCGTCGTTATGTCGATTACACTGCTTTTGCTGCCATGCGTGATATGAAAGCGATGATTGAGCGCGAAGTCTTACGTCGTCATATTGAGGATGATATTAAGCTCGGAGCGGGTGGTATTCGTGAAATTGAGTTTATTGTTCAGGTCTTCCAGCTTATTTATGGCGGGTCTAAACGTGAGTTACAAGACCGTCAATGTTTAGTTAGTCTTGAGCACATTGGTGAAGCTGGCTTATTAGAAAAACAAGCTGTATTAGAACTTGAAGATGCTTACCTATTCTTACGCCGTGTTGAACATGCAATTCAAGCTCTCAACGATCAGCAAACCCAATTATTACCAGAAGAATTGGACTTAAGACAACGCATTATTGATACCTTAGATTTCGCTAGCTGGAATGAGTTTCTTGATGTTCTTAATGAGAAACGTCAAAAAGTAAAAGTTCAATTTAAGCAACTCATTGAAGATACCAGCTCTAATGCAGCAACTGAAAATTTTGGGCAGTTAGAGCAGCAATTAGATGAAGTGCTGGATGACAATGCGAAAAATCTAATTCATGAGTTTTGGCATGGTCATGCACTTAAAAAACTCCCTTCAAATGCTGTGCAGCGTTTAAAAATATTTTGGCCTCATTTGATTGAAGCGATCTTACAATCAGAACAACCACAAACTGCACTGTTGCGCTTAATGCCACTGATTGAATCAGTCATGCGTCGAACCGTGTATTTGGTGATGTTGATTGAAAGTAAGGGGGCACTGCAACGCTTAGTGAAAATGGCGACAGTGAGTCCGTGGATTTGTGAAGAGTTAACTCAATATCCAGTGCTACTAGATGAATTTTTATCGATGGACTTTGAGCTACCAAAACGTAAGGATTTAGAAGATTCATTACGTCAGCAATTGCTTCGTATTGAGATTGATCAGGTCGAAGACCAAATGCGAGCACTTCGCCTGTTTAAAAAGAGCAATGTACTCACTGTTGCTGCAAGTGATGTGTTAGCTGAAAGCCCATTAATGAAAGTATCTGATGCATTGACTGATATTGCTGAAGTGAGTGTTAATGCAACCCTACATTTAGCTTATCAGACCGTGGCGAAGCGTCATGGTTACCCAAAGGACGTTGATGGGAAACGCTGCTCACTCGACTACAAAGCTTTTGCTGTCATTGGTTATGGCAAAGTGGGTGGTATTGAGCTGGGCTATGGTTCTGACTTAGACCTTGTCTTTATTCATTACCTAGATGAACAAGCTGATACGGATGGAACCAAGTCAATTAGTGGCTTTGAATTTGCTATGCGTGTTGCTCAAAAGTTTATGTCTTTGATGACTACGCAAACGCTAGATGGTCGTGTCTATGAAATTGATACACGCTTAAGACCTTCAGGTGAGGCAGGTTTATTGGTAACGAGTCTGAAAGCCTATGAACACTATCAGTTGAAAAGTGCATGGCTTTGGGAGCATCAGGCATTAGTTCGAGCACGCTCTATTGCTGGCGATGAAGCGCTCTGCCAGAAATTTGAAATATTTCGCCGCGAGATATTGACTCAATCTAGAGATGAGGCTTATGTTCGTGAAGAAGTGTTGAAAATGCGTCAGAAAATGAAAGACCACCTAGGTTCGTCTTCTGAACAAAAAAAACATGGTATTTTTCATTTAAAACAGGACGCAGGTGGTATCGTCGATATCGAATTTATGGCACAGTATGCTGTACTTGCATGGAGCGGGACGAAACCCGATCTCGCCCATTATTCTGATAATGTAAGAATATTAGAAGATGCTGCTAAAGCAGACTGCTTATCCAGTGAAGATGCCACAGCATTAATTCGAGCCTATCTTAGTGAACGTGCCGAAAGCCACCGTTTAGCCCTTGCAAATCAATCCATGCAAGTCAGCGCAGCGGACTGGCGTAGTACCCGTGCGGTCGTTTGCAATTTATGGCAAAGATTAATAGACCCAACCGCTTCGGTTGAGTTGGATAGTGAATGATTTTATAACAATTTGGAGTGTTCCATGAATTTGGCTGATCGTGATGGTTTTATTTGGCAAGATGGAAAATTAATTGATTGGCGTGATGCAAAGATTCACGTTTTAACCCATACTTTACACTACAGTATGGGCGTATTTGAGGGTGTTCGTGCTTATGAAACCCCTAAAGGTACAGCGATTTTCCGTCTTCAAGACCACACAAAACGTTTGTTAAATTCAGCAAAAATTTATCAAATGAAAGTGCCGTATGATCAAGCAACGCTTGAACAAGCACAAATCGATGTTGTTCGTGAAAATAAATTAGCCTCTTGCTATTTACGTCCACTGATCTGGATCGGTTCAGAGAAACTAGGTATTGCAGCAACAAATAACACCATTCATGCCGCTGTTGCTGCATGGGCGTGGGGTGCATACCTTGGTGATGAAGCGATGGCTAAAGGTATTCGCGTTAAAACTTCATCATTTACTCACCATCATCCAAACGTGACCATGTGTAAAGCAAAAGCATCTGGTAACTACACGTTGTCAATTCTTGCTCACCAAGAAGTTGCACATTCTGGTTACGATGAAGCAATGTTAATGGACCCACAAGGTTATGTATGCCAAGGTTCAGGTGAAAACGTATTCTTAATTAAAGATGGCGTTTTACACACTCCAGATATCGCTGGTGGTGCGCTTGATGGTATTACACGTCAAACTGTGATGACAATCGCTAGAGATCTTGGTTACCAAGTTGTTGAGCGCCGTATTACACGTGACGAATTCTATATTGCAGACGAAGCATTCTTCACAGGTACTGCTGCTGAAGTAACACCAATTCGTGAATATGATGACCGTCCAATCGGTTCGGGTACCCGTGGTCCAATTACCACTGAAATCCAAAAAACTTACTTTGATGCCGTTCAAGGTAGAAATCCGAAATATGAACATTGGTTAACTTACGTAAAATAAGTTAATCCGTTAACATAAAAAGGCGAACATAAGTTTCGCCTTTTTATTTTTTGGCTTAGGGAGCTTCTATGCATATTGTCTATGTGTCTGATGGAAAGGCAGGACACCGCTCACAAGCATTAGGCTTGTTTCAGGCAATGCAAAGACAACAGCCAGAAACAACTTTTGAAGAGGTCTTAATTGCTGATTTACCTATTATTTCTTTAATTAAGACACTCTTCTCTTCAAAAAAATCCTTATTTAAACAAGTGCCCGATTTTATATTTGGAGTGGGAAGCCACACACATTTTCGTGTCTGGTTGCTCGGCAAAATTTTTAGAAAAGCAAAAACTATTATTTTGATGAAGCCTAACTTACCTGTAGCTTGCTTTGATTATGCTGTTATTCCGGAGCATGACGGTATTCACGCCGATAACCATGTGATTGTCACGCGTGGTGCATTAAATCCTATCCGTAATGAAAATCGCCATCAAACCGCGAGAGTTTTAATCGCTTTAGGTGGTTCATCTAAACGACATCAATGGAACCAAAATAAAGTATTAACCAGTGTTCAAAAAATTGTTGAGAATAATCCAGACGTTGAAATTATTCTGACCACTTCACGTCGAACCCCGGCAGAGTTTGTCGATATTTTAAGGCAACAAAATTTTGCCCAGCATTTACACATATTTCCGGTTGAGCAAACACCTCAAGGCTGGATTTTCGAAGAAATGCAAAAAGCAGAAGCTGTGTGGGTAACAGAAGACAGCGTCTCTATGATTTTTGAGGCCCTTACTGCGGGTTGTCGAGTAGGGGTGATGGCCATGGAGCGTTTGAAAGACGACCGGATTACGCACTCAGTTGATCAAATGTTAGAATCAAAATTAATCTCACAGCAGACCTCTGTTGTACAGTTACCACAACCTTATGCTTTTAAAGAAGCAGACCGTGTGGCAACATATCTTTTATCAAAAAATTAAATTTTTATTTTGAGTAAATAAATGAAAATATTGCATATTGCAAATTTTGGCTTTAATAAACAAGGCGCCCATTTTTACTGCACAGACCGTAAAATTTCTGCCGGATTAATTGAAAATGGCCATTTCGTTTATGATTTTAGTTTTCGTGACATGGCTCGAATGGGTACCATTTTTAAAACAAAAAAACTGGGTGCTAATTGGGCTAATAAAGAAGTCCTAAAAGTCGTTAATAATATTGAGCCTGATCTAGTTCTCATTGGACATAGTGACTTAATGAGTCCAGATGTTCTAAGACAAATTAAAGAATCTTATCCAAATACTAAAATTGCATTTTGGTATGTTGACCCGCTTTATCTTGAAAATAAACTCGACTTTGTCAAAGCATTCTCGCCATATTTAGATGCTATTTTCTGTACAACAGGCGGGGAATATCTACAAAAGTTAAAGCAACCCCATTTAAGTGTGGCTTATTTGCCAAATGTCGGCCACCGCAATGTAGAAACACTACAGCAATTTTCAAATTCTAAGACTGACAAGACCTTTATTTTCTGCGGCGTGGTCTATAAAGAACCTGAGCGTGAGAAGTTCTTAAAGGATTTGGCAGATGCTTTGCAACAAGGTCATGTGAACTATCAATATTATGGTTGTTTTGAACAACCGGGTGTTTATGGTAAAGCCTATTATAAAGTTCTGTCTGAAACAAAAATGGGACTTAATTACTCACGCCGTAATGATGTAACCTTGTATAGTTCTGACCGTATTGTACAGCTGACTGGTAATGGGTTACTCACTTTTAGCCCAAGAATTCCGGGCTTTGAGAAGCTCTATACTGAGCAGGAAGTAGTTTACTTTGATGATCAGTTTGACTTGGCCAAGAAGATCCAATTCTTTGATCAAAATCCAGAGCAGGCTGAAAAAATAGCGAAAGAGGGCTGGGAAAAAACACGTACATCTTTCAATGCTAAGCGCATCACCCAGTTTATGGTTGAGGTGACATTTAAGCAGCCCCTTTCAGAAGATTATGAATGGTCACATGAGGTTTATGCATGATGTGGTTCTTGTACGTTGCGGTGGGCCTATTAGTACTTGCTGCACTGTTATATGTGCTGGGTAATTATACATTCTGGCTTCCGTTTCGTTCGAATAAACTACCTCGTATTGTCATGTTGCATCAGGTTACCCCTAAAGATGCAGCCTCTGGCATGAACATGCCTCCTGAAAAGTTTGAACAACTCTTACAACTGTTAACTCGTAAAGGGGCTATCTTTTGCTTTGTTTCTGAGCTTGAGCAATACCGTAATCAAAAGAATGTGGTTGCTTTAAGTTTTGATGATGGATTTATGGATAATTATCTTTATGCCTATCCATTACTCAAAAAATATAATGCGAAAGCAACGATTTATTTGGCAACGCAAATTGAAGGCATCGAAAAGCTCACTCATGAGCAAATTCATGAAATGGCCAACTCTGGTTTGATTGAATTTGGTGCGCATACGCAACATCATGTGAACTTACTTAAGCTTGACGATCAAACGGCTTACGATGAGATGCTTCAGTCTAAGCGTGATGTTGAAGCATTAGTTGGAAAATGTCCGAGCTTTGCCTATCCATTTGGTCGATTTAACGAAAAACACCAAAAAATGGCTCAGGAGATTGGCTTTAAAAACGCAGTGTCGACTCGTAAAAAAATCGAAGCCTATGAAGCTGTTAATCAATTTAATATTCCACGTGTCAGCACGCATGGCGCCATGAATGCGTTACAGATGCGTATCGCCCTTGCTAAAGGACGTTATAAGTTATGAATAAAATTCCATGTAGTGTCTATATTGTCACTTTAAACTGTGGTGCTTGGTTAGAGCGAACATTGCAAAGTGTCAGTGAGTTTGATGAAGTTATTATTTTAGACTCGGGCAGTACTGATAATACTTATGAAATTGCCCAGCACTTTGAAAATACGAAAATTTCTCATCAAGACTGGCAAGGTTACGCTGGGCAAAAAAGTTTAGCTTTAGCAAAATGCCGAAATGACTGGGTGCTTAATTTAGATGGCGATGAAGTTTTATCTAATGAGTTAAAACAAGAAATTGTTGAGACCATTCAACAGAACAAGCTTGATGCATTAATCACCCCAATTAATGATGTATTTTTAGGTGTTCCGAACAGTAAACATATTAAAAAACATGCAAAAGTGCGTTTTTTCCGTAGGTCTAAAGGGCATTATGACCTTGCCAATAAAGTCCATGAAAATGTGATCGTAGATGGTGAATCTCAACGTGCTCAACACGATATTTACCATTATGGTGAGTCGAGCATTTTCGTTAAAGTCGAAAAAAATAACCAATATTCCAACTTAAAAGCATTAGAGAAATACCAAAAAGGAAAGTCTCCAAGCATTGCAAAATTGGTTTTGGTGATGCCAGTGACTTTTATGAAGTCTTATTTTATTCGCCGTAGCTTCTTAAATGGTTGGCGTGGTTTCGTAAATAGTATGATTAACGCATTTTATGCATTTCTAAAAGAAGCTAAGCTTTTTGAACAGACCATGAATAAAGATAAAAAATAAGTAGGCAAGCTATGAAAATTGTTCAGGTATTGGCAACTAGCGGTGGAGTTGGTGGATTAGAGCAGCACACTTTTAACCTTGTTAATGAGCTTGCTTTAAACCATGAAGTACATGTGATTGCACATCCTTGCTATGTAGACAAGTTTAGCCAACAAGTACATTTTCATGCTATCGATTTTGCCCGTAGTCGTTGGAATATTTTTTTACTTTGGCAACTTAAAAATCTTATTCAACAAATCCAACCCGCTATTGTTCATGCACAAGCAGGAAAAGCGGCTGAGTTGATTGCCCGCATTAAGCCATTTTTATCTGGTCCAAAGTTTGTAACGACTGTTCATGGTACTAAAAAGAATAAGTCTGCTTATTTAGCAGGTGATGCAGTTATTGCGGTGAGCCAAGCGCTCACGCAAGGCATTCCAGAGTCTAAAGCACACGTAGTTTATAACGGGGTATATCCTCAGCCCGTACTTACAACTGAAAATAAAGAAAAATTGCTTCAATCGATTCAAAAAGATTTTACTGAGCTAGACACAAGCAAAAAAGTTGTTATGTGTATTGGACGTCTAGAACCAGTAAAAAATATCAGTTTATTGATTGAGTCGATGCAACAGACTGATGCCAATTTATGGATTGTTGGTGACGGTTCACTTCGAGCAAGTTTGGAAAAGCAAGTCAGCGAATTGAACATGCAAAATCGGGTCGCTTTTCTTGGGTTTAGAACTGATGCGCGTGATCTGGTACAACTGGCTGATATCGTGGTTTTATCATCAGATCGTGAAGGTTTTCCACTTGTTATGGTCGAGGCTTTACAGGCCGATAAAGCAATGGCTTCAACCAAAGTGAACGGTGTGATCGAGTGGTTGCCAGAGCAATATCTAGCCGAAATTGGAGATACTCAAGGTTTAGCAAAAGCGATTGAATATGCCCTTCAACCTGAGGCTCAAAATGACTTCAGCCCACTATATGCAAAGGCCAAGGCTGAACTGACCGTACCAGCCATGGCTGAGCAGACGCTTAATATTTATAAAGACCTGCTGAAAACTTAATTATTTTTTGGTGTAAGGCGGATGGCATCAAGTACCACGAAATTATCTTCGACATTAATGGTATGGCAACCATCATCAGCCTGATTCCAGTCTGGTAAAACTACTTCTAGTAATTTTTCTTCATAAGCTGTTGGGCTAAGCTGAGTAATCGCTTTTAATTCGATATTGCCGCCATATCGCTTTAAAGAATCTTGGCTTGGTCGAACCAGTTGCCCTTTATAAATAAAAGGTTTGCCTGCCATACGGAACTGCTGACTGCCTCGGCACACTGGGTTCATTGGGTGCTCTTGCCAGTTCGGATTTAAAATATCTTCGGTAAAGAATAGATCTAAACGATAACCAAATTTCTTACAATCACGACGCGTTGAAGTGAAAAGATACCATAAGCCCTCATGGTAAAAAGGGGTGCTATCGACTGCTTCAATATTTTCAATAAGGTTGGAATGCTTTTCCCATTTCAGCGGAAACTCAGTACATTTCCAAAGTTCGATGGTCTTGTTGGCAGAAGTTTCTGGGACCATATACCAAGTGTTATCTATTTTAAATACGCAAGGATATGAGAGGTGGTAATCGAGTTTTAAAATGGTTTCAGGTGGTGTGTAAGTGCCATCCTTAAAGACTTCTAAAACCGAAAGAAAGCCTACCGGATGTTGGTCATCGACTTCTTCAAAAAAAATGAAATGACGGCCATTTTCATAAGCATAAAAGCTGTCTGCAAATGTAAACTTTCTAGGAGAGTGGATCTCAAAGAGTGAATCTAATTGCTCAAGTGTTGTAAATGGTTGTTCTAACCAGCCAAAACGCATATACCAATGGGAGTCAAAAGTTTTCGCTTTTTTTGCTTGTTGGTACTTGTACCATTTTTTTTGAAGACCGCGAGTGATTAACATCTAAGTACCTGTTAGCTGTCCGTTTTATGTGATTGTGTAGAGTTTAGGAAAAAGGCTAATCGAATAATTTTTTTGAAAATGAATAAAGATATAATTCGAGAAATTAAATCATTTTTCATTTTGTTAAAGTTCTTTTTAAAACGATTTGGTTTTTTCATGTATGCTTTTCTATCTGATGCAATATGACTTTGCATCTCATCATCATGTTCAAAGCAATAATAAAAGGGAGTTGAAACATCGCCTGCTAATAAGTACTTCCAGTCATCAATATAAGTCAATTTATGAATTTGCTTAGAAACAAAATTTTTGGCTGTCTCAGTGGTTAAAGAATACGCATATGTTGCTGTATAGAGATCTTTAGGTCCAGTCATATTGAAGTAAAGTTTATCATTACTTGTATAACCTCTTATTCGACGTCTAGAAGGTTCAGAATGCCCTCCTAAGAATGCGAATGAAGGATTGGTTTCTAATAGAGAGTGCAGCTTCCGTTGTATATGCTTAGTTTGAAAAATTACATCATCTTCAATGATGATGACACGATCATACGCTTGATAATCACCTTGAGCTAGACGTTGCCAAATAATCATATGGCTTAGCCAGCAGCCTAGTTCGCTTGGTCCTAATTCATGATCGCATAATCCTGCAAATTGACGACTTAAATTTAAAAAAGTTAAATATTCTTGAGGAAGTTTTTTCCCATAAATAGCATCGAAGAATTGAAAATCAATTTGTATATCATGAATGGTTGATTGCAAATTTTGATGTTGTTGTTTAATTTTTTCTTGACGTTCATTACTTCCTTGTAAAGATACACATAGGATAAGAATCTTTTTCATGTTTCAACTAACTTGATACAATACAGTTTAGATATTCTATACTTCTGTATTTGTTGTTGATAGTCCTTCTACCTATTCATCTAGCTTAGCTCTAAAAAATTTAGAAGTTAAAAAAGTAATATTGGTGGTTACTTGTACCTCTAGTGAGGGTAATCATATTATGTGAAGAGGCAACAATAATACTATGGGCAAAAAAGATTTATAAAGGCTATACCTAAATGATGTCAAATAATTTACCTATCATTCATGCTTTGTGGATTGGAGAAAAACTCGGAGCAATTTCTAGATGTTGTTTACATTCTTTTGTAATGAGGGGGCATGAGGTTCATTTACATACATACGCTGATATTGTAGATGTTCCAGAAGGCGTAAAATTGGTTGATGCAAATAAAATTATTTCTAAAGACCAAATTATAAAACATAAGGAAACAGGAAGTTATGCATTATTTTCAGATATTTTTCGTTATGAGTTAATGCGTAAAGTTGATGGAGTCTATGTTGACTGTGATGTGTATTGTTTAAAACCTATTTCAATACCAGAGCATGGATACTTATTAGGCTTTGAAGATGATGAATGGATTAATGGAGCTGTTTTGCGCATTCCTAAAGAAAGCGACTTACTTAAAGAATTATTAAAAGCCGCATATGACCCATTTTTTGTACCACCATGGTTTTCTGCGAGTAAAAAAATTAAATTAAAAACAAAAAAAATAATGGGAATAGGAAAAAGTTTAGCGGATATGCCGTGGGGAGTTATTGGCCCCAAAGCTATTACTTATTATGTTAAACAGTTGGAGTTAAAAAATAATATTCAACCAATTGATATTTTTTATCCTGTTCACTATCAGTGTATAAGTCAACTTTGTGATCCTGAGCTTACTATAGATGATATTACTACTTCTCGTACTACTTGTATTCATCTATATAATGAGATGTTAAAGGGTATAAAATTAGATGAATTGGATGAGTGTACTATTATGTCACGTCTTTTAAAATGTGATATTTAATTATTAATTAAGATAAGTAAAGAAATTTTTAATTATACTTTTTATTAATATATTGAGAGTGTTTAATGAGTGGATATAATAGACCAATTAGAGTTGGTTTAATTATTGATGAGTTCTTTGGTGGTGCTAATACTGCTTTTGGCGGTTACGGATTTTTAGCGCGAAATCATATAGCTAAATATATTCCAAATGCGGATATCCAAATAGATGTATTACTGGGTAAAGGAAGTAAAAAGCTTTTTGCGGAAGAATATTCGGTAGATAATGTTAAATTATATCGACTGCCACGTAGAAAATGGTTTGCTCGTCGCTGGCTTAAGAAAAAAAATTATGACATTTATTTAAGTGTCGAATTAACATTTAATTATGTATTGGAAAATGAATTAGATAAAACAAAAAAATTAGTTTTATGGATACAAGATCCAAGACCGACCTATGAATGGGACGAAATTAATACAGTTAAATTATTTCCTGAAACTAATTATTATAATCAAAAAATATATGATCTAGTACATAACTGGTATGTTAATGACCGTGTGAAATTTATTTCGCAAGGACATTTTCTTAATCAAAAAGCTATAGATTTATATCAATTAGAAAATAGTGTACCAATAGAATATGTGCCTAATCCTATTGATATTGATTTCAACTTTGATGTTAGTACTTATGTTAAAAAGAATATAATCATTTTTTTAGGTCGTTTAGAATCTGTAAAACGGGGGTGGTTATTTTGTGAAATCGCAAAAAGAATGCCGCAATATGAGTTTTATGTATTAGGGCAGACATTTAGAGAGGAAAGCAAAAACAATGAAATTATGAAAGGTTATCAAAATATTGCTAACTTACATTTTGCGGGCCATGTTGAAGGCAGTGAAAAAGAAAAATTTTTAAAAGATGCTAAGTTACTTATTAATACTTCTATTCATGAAGCATTACCTATTTCATTTTTAGAAGCCCTCTCTTTTGGAACTTTATTAGTAAGTAACAGAAATCCTGAAGAACTAACAAGTAAATTTGGAATTCACGTAGGAGATGTATTAGGAGATGGCTTTGAAAAAGTTCATTTATATGTTGAAGCTATTGAATCCTTAATGCAAAATGAAGAAGGTAGACATCTTTTAGCAATACAAGCTAGAAAATATATTGAGGAATATCATAATGTAATAGATTTTACTAAAAAATTAAGAAATATATTATTTCAAGAAGTAAAGTCTTAAGAATAAGATCCCGTATCTAGGAATACGGGTAATTTCTTACTCTTTATCCGCATTTCCTTTTAAAACCATATAAATCAGCGCAACAAAAATAAGTAACGCACCTGCTAAGCTACTTACACAGAAAAATAAAATACGTTGATTTGTAGTAAGGTTGAATAATTCATTTGCAAGGATATAGCGCATGAAAAACCATTGTGCGAGGGAGAATACAATCACGACTAAAGCATGTCGACGTACATCAGGGCGCATAGCCATAAAGTTGACCTCTAAATTAAAAGCTCCCTATTATGCCACTGACCTGCTTATTCGCAAAGCATAGCTTAGGTAAGTCGAATATATAGCTGAATTTTCCCATTAAAAAAACCCTGCATAAGCAGGGTTTTTTAATTTGAAAATCTAAAAAATTATTTAGATTCTTCAGCTTTTGGCTTTTCACGTAAGCGGATGCCCAGGTCACGAAGCTGATTTGCTTCAACAGGAGCAGGTGCTTGAGTAAGTGGACATTCAGCAGTCTTAGTTTTCGGGAACGCAATAACGTCACGAATTGAAGTCGCGCCAGTCATAAGCATAACTAAACGGTCAAGACCAAATGCCAAACCACCGTGAGGAGGAGCACCATAACGAAGCGCGTTAAGTAAGAAGCTGAATTTCTCTTCTGCTTCTTCATCAGAAATACCAAGCGCTTCAAAAATCGCTTTTTGCATTTCTAATGTGTAAATACGAAGTGAACCACCACCAACTTCAGTACCATTCAATACCATGTCGTAAGCAACAGAAAGTGCTTCACCTGGATTGCTCTTCACGTCTTCTACGCTAGATTTAGGTAACGTGAATGGGTGGTGAACAGAAGTCCATTTACCATCGTCAGTTTCTTCAAACATTGGGAAGTCAACAACCCAAAGT
This sequence comes from Acinetobacter sp. 22301, assembly GCF_052045285.1. NCBI lineage: Bacteria > Pseudomonadati > Pseudomonadota > Gammaproteobacteria > Moraxellales > Moraxellaceae > Acinetobacter > Acinetobacter sp. 22301. Next base: position 36,936 of record NZ_JBQEOR010000004.1, read on the forward strand.
GGAGCCCACTCACAAGTTGAAAGGTTCAAGTCGTGACCAATCTTGACACGAAGCGCACCCATTGCGTCATTTACAACTTTAGCTTTATCAGCACCGAAGAATACAATATCGCCATCTTGTGCGCCAACACGTTCCAACAGCTCAAGTACAATCGGTTCAATGAATTTCACGATTGGAGATTGAAGACCTTCAATTCCTTTAGCGAGTTCATTAACTTTAATGTACGCTAAACCTTTAGCACCATAGATGCCAACGAATTTGGTGTATTCATCAATTGCACTACGTGGCAATGAAGCTGCACCAGGAACACGTAAAGCAACAATACGACCTTTAGGATCTTTTGCAGGACCAGCGAATACTTTGAACTCTACTTCTTGCATTAAGTCTGCAACGTCAACGAGTTTCAACGGAATACGCAAATCTGGTTTGTCAGATGCATAGTCACGCATTGCTTCGCTATATGGCATACGGCGGAATTTTTCAAATTTTACGCCAAGCAAGTCGTTAAATAATTTAACAGTCATGCCTTCCATCAAATCCATGATTTCATCGTCGTTTAAGAACGATGTTTCAATATCGATTTGAGTGAATTCTGGCTGACGGTCAGCACGTAAGTCTTCATCACGGAAACATTTCGCGATTTGGTAGTAACGATCAATACCACCCACCATCAATAATTGCTTAAACAATTGCGGTGATTGTGGAAGTGCGTAGAAGCTACCATTTTGTACACGACTTGGTACTAAATAGTCACGTGCACCTTCAGGAGTTGCACGAGTTAAAATCGGAGTTTCAACGTCTAAGAAACCGTGATCGTCTAAATAATTACGGATCAAGTTAGTTACTTTAGAACGGAAACGTAAGCGATCTAACATTTCTGGACGACGGATGTCCAAGAAACGATATTTTAAACGGTGTTCTTCTGACACGTTAATCGTGTCATCATTTAACGGGAATGGCGGAGTTTCAGAAGCAGCAAGAACTTCGATTTCTTTGCCTAAAACTTCGATTTGACCACTCACCATATTTTGGTTTTCAGTACCTTCATAACGGCGACGAACACGACCTGTAATTTTTAATACATATTCAGAACGTGCTTTATCTGCTGTTGCAAATGCTTCTGGAGTATCTGGGTCAATAACCACTTGAACGAGACCATCACGGTCACGCATATCAAGGAAAATAACACCGCCATGGTCACGGCGACGATGTACCCAACCGCATAGTGTAACGGTCTGGTCGATTTGGGCTTCAGTTAAAGAGCCACAGTAATGAGTTCGCATCATGATGAAGATTATCCAAACTATATTGGCTGAAAGGACGGATGCGTAAACCGCGCACCGTCAAAAAAGTAAGTTTTCGATTATGCCTTGTTGGATGGTTTGTCACAAGAACTAGATCAAAAAACCGCAGAAATTAACCTGAAAATGAGCAATTTGGCAGCAATCTTAGTTATTCATCCCATTCTTTGTTGGCGATCTAAAATCAAGAATAGTAAGCATCCTAAGCTAAAAGTACTTAACCAACCTTGCATAAATTCATTAATAGAACGACCAGTGAAATAATACGTATCGGCATGCCAAACTTCATGAGGAATGTAGCGGGCATAATCCCAAAAAGAAAATAGGCCTAACACTGTAGATAAAAACAACAGACACCATGCAAAAATTTTAATTTTTTTACTTACTTTCCAGTGTTGTTTATAGCGCTGATAATAGTGAACACACATCCAAACAATAAAAGGTAAGGCAAGAGCAGAGGAGCCTAACTGCAAAAGACGATGTAAGGGATAGGGGTGTCCTAAAAGGTGAATATTTGTTGCTAATACATCTTTAAATAAAAAAGTCCGAAAGTCTGAGTGTGTTAGACCATCCCATATTAAATGTGTTGCAATTCCTAAAGTAAGTGCGAGTAATGTTCCAACCAAAAATAAAAAAATACGTTTTAAAGAGTTGGGGCCAAGATCATGCTGAATGCCGAAAAAACGGTAAATTACAGGTCGATATAAAAAGTACCAAATAGCACAAAAAATGAGGCCTAAGGCAAGGTTGGGATAAATCAGGCCTTTCCATTGATGTGTCAACATACCTGATTGCATTGTAAATAAGCGGTAAAGATCGGGTGTCATACTTCCAATTGCTAGAGCTGCAACTGGTAAAGTGTTTCGGCTAAGCTTTGAAAGAGGAGGCGCTATAACGGCATGAGAGATTGTAAAAGGCATTATAAAACAGAGATTACTCACATCATTTAATTGCCCAGTCTAACGAATCAGCCGATTGGAAATGTTTTTTATTGCAAAAAGACTGAAATGTTATAATATAACAAAACAAAAGGCGTAGCGATCAGAGAATCACCTCATGTTGTTCTATAAAAATATTTTGACCTTATCCATTTTAGCTGTCATATCCGTACCTTCGTTTGCAGCAGAAAGTGAAAATGTTGAAAAGCTAGAAACTATCCGAATTAAGGCTCATCCACTTGAGCAAACTTCACAAGATTTTGCTGTGGCAGATACTGTTGTTGATCAAAAGCACCTGTCGCAAGGCGCTGCTACCATTGGGGATGCACTCAGTAGTGAAGTAGGAATTTATGCTAATCAGTTTGGGGCTGGTTCGAGTCGTCCAGTGATTCGTGGACAAGATGGACCACGCGTTAAAGTACTCCAAAATTCATCAGAAAATATTGATGTTTCGACGTTGTCTCCTGACCATGCAGTAACTGTAGATCCAGTGCTTGCGAAGCAAGTGGAAGTGATTCGAGGCCCTTCAACTTTACTATTTGGTGCTGGAACAGTTGGCGGTTTAGTCAACGTAATTGATAACAAGATCCCTACGCAAATGCCTGAAAACGGTTATGAAGGACAAGTTGGCTTACGTTATAACACTGGAAGTGATGAAAAACTGGCGAGCGCTGGAGTAACTGTTGGCTTGGGTAGCCAAGTTGCTTTACGTGTTGAGGGGTTAACACGTGATGCAAATAACTACATTGCGCCAAATTACATTCATGAAGGTGAAAAAGAGCGCCGTGTAGACAACACTTTTGCTCAGGGTGATTCAGTTAACGTCGGGTTATCTTGGATTTATGACCGTGGTTATGCGGGTATTTCTTATAGTAACCGTCGCGATCAATATGGCTTACCGGGGCATAGTCATGAATATGAAACCTGCCATGTAGATGATCTGAGCTTGCATTGTGGAGATCATGATCATGCAGGTCATAGTGATGAAGAAGCTCATGATCACGAACATGGCGGCCCGTGGATTGACTTAAAATCGGAGCGCTATGATTTTAAAACTGAGTTAAATGATCCGTTTGCGGGTTTCCAAAAGTTACGTGCACAAGCGAGCTATACTGACTATCAGCATGATGAAATTGAAGAGGGAGCAATTGCAACCCGATTCCAAAACAAAGGCTATGATGGGCGTGTTGAGTTAGTACATAACCCAATTGCAAGTTGGGAAGGGGTGATCGGTGCACAGTTAGGCCAGCAAAAACTGAATTTAACTGGCGAAGAAGCATTTATGGCACCGACCACTACCAAAAAGTGGAGCGTATTTGCTTTAGAACATAAGCAATGGAAAGACGTACACTTTGAGCTTTCTGCACGTGCAGATCAGCAAGAAGTTGATGTAGACGATAACTCTAAACAAGATTTTGATGGCTCGGCATTTTCCTATGCAGGTGCTGCAAACTGGGAATTTGCACCGAACTACAAACTTTCTTTTGTCGCTTCACATCAGGAACGTTTACCTTTAGCTCAAGAGTTATATGCAAATGGTGGGCACTTTGCGACAAATACTTATGAGTTAGGAAATGATCAACTCAGTAAGGAAAAATCGAATAATGTTGAGTTAGGTTTGCATTTTGATAATAACAAACTTGATTACCATCTTCATGTTTACCATAACTGGTTTGATGACTACATCTATGCGCAAACCCTTGACCGTTATAAAGACTTCCGTTTAGTTCAATATACTCAAGATAAAGCACGCTTCTATGGTGCAGAGGGTGAAATTGGTTATCAAATTACACCAATGTACAAGATCAGTGCTTTTGGTGACTATGTGCGCGGTAAAATTGATGCAGAAGGTAATGCCCCGCGTATTCCAGCAGGACGTTTAGGTACTAAAGTCGATGCAGATTTTGGTGATGGTTTTAGTGGTTCTGCTGAGTATTATCATGTCTTTAACCAAGACAAGATCGCAGCTTACGAGACCGAAACTGAAGGTTATAACATGCTCAATCTTGGGGTGGCATATTCTGGACAATATGGTGCAAAAACAGATTATCGTGTTTATATGAAAGCGAATAACTTGTTAGATGACACGGTTTATCAACATGCATCTTTCTTATCAAATATTCCACAAGTTGGACGCAATTTTACGGTAGGTGTTGATTTTAGTTTTTAAGGCTTTAACACGAAACTAAACTTGAAAAATCAATCCAAAAGACCTAATTTGAAACCATCAAGTTAGGTCTTTTTTATGCGTATTTTTCAACGAATTCATCAAAAAATAAATTGGTCAGGGCGTCGTTATATGGCGATATTACTTTGCGTTGTTGCTATTGCATATATTGCATCGGCAATTTATCACACGGTAAAACCATTGCCACAAGGAATTAACTTTAGTGGCAAGCTTAGACATGCCGATGTCAAATTTTTAGCAGATAAAACCTACCTTGATGCAAAAGGGCAACAACAGGTTGATCAGCATATCTTTAATGAAATCTTGAAAATGATTGATGAGGCCAAATCCACGATTGTGGTGGATATGTTTTTGTTTAATTCAGAAGTTGGCGATTCAAAAATAAAGCAAAGACCACTCATGCAAGAGTTAACCGATGCATTAGTCAGTAAAAAAAGACAAAATCGCCAAATCCAGATTATTATGATTACCGACCCGATTAACTCGGTATACGGTGGTATCAGCCCTGAACACTACCGTCAGTTACGTCAGGCAGGTGTTGATGTGATTGAAACGAATTTAGCCCCTTTACGAGCTTCTAACCCGTTTTGGTCAGGGTTCTGGTACATTTGCTGTCAAAATATTGGCAATAACCCTGAAAAGGGCTGGTTACCAAATCCATTCGGTGATGAAAAAATTACACTACGTAGCTATTTGAACTTATTTAATTTTAAGGCCAATCATCGTAAAACCGTTGTCGTTGATACCGATGCGGGTTGGAAATCATTGGTAACCTCAGCAAATCCACACGATGGCAGCTCTAGACACTCTAATGTCGCGTTGGTTGTAACAGGGGCAACAGCTGCTGATGTGCTCCAAACTGAAGCTGCTGTTGCGCAAATGTCAGGTAGTAGCTCTCCATCGCTCATTTTAGGTGACTTTGAAAAAGATGTAATGAAACCGCAAGTACAGGTTTTAACTGAAGGGGCGATCTATGAAGCTGTATTAAAATTAATTAATATGGCTAAACCTAAAGAACATCTTGATTTAAGTATGTTCTATTTGTCTGAACGTAAGATTATTAAAGCGCTAAAAAGTGCCCAAGAACGTGGTGTTATTGTTCGTGTTTTACTCGATCCAAATAAAGATGCGTTTGGTCGACAAAAGAATGGTATTCCAAACCGTCAGGTGGCTTCAGAGCTATACGCTGCGGGCATTCCAATCCGTTGGTGTGATACCCATGGCGAGCAGAACCATAGCAAAATGATCTTGAAATATAACGCCCAACACGCTGAGTTGATCGTAGGATCTGCCAACTTTACGGCCCGTAATTTAAAAAATTACAACCTTGAAACGGATATGTTGGTCATTGGTAAAGTTCAAGATCAAGTTTTTAAAGATGCACAAGATTACTTCAATACCTCGTGGTCAAACCTAAAAGATAGACAGATGAGCGTGGATTACGCGAAGTATGCAGATGAGTCTAAAGTGAAGTATTGGATTTATCGTTTTATGGAATGGTCAGGATTATCGACTTTTTAATCACTATCTTGAAGTTTTCCAAAAATTAGCAAGATGATTGGCGACATGGAGGTCGCCGTTTCACTGTGTGGCAAGGAAGCCACATCAGTGAAACAAAGGTTTTTGTCACTTTTGACCTCTCAAAAGTGAGGCATTAGCCTATACAAAAGACATTCGAACATCACTGTAAGTAAAGGCTGTGCTATAAGTCCGATTTAAGGCGCTGGCGGAATCAATTGATCCAACGCTTTATCATCTAACTTTTCTATTTCACTCAAATCCGTCTTAATTTTCCACTGCGACTCATCGTCAACAGGATTCGGCAAACGCGCTTCAAGCCAATCACAAACCACATCCGGAGAGAATTCAGGATGATTACATTGAATAATCCATGATAAAAAGTCTTTTGCTTCACCGTTCATATAAGGTGGTGGTGAAACAGGAAAGAATAATGTGGGTAGGCGTTCATTTGTCGATAGATAATTTAAAACATGACCTAATTCTTGAACTGTTTGCCATGCAAGTGCATGCTCTACGTCAATACTGAACTTAAACCACCAAGCATGTTCGCCATCTGCTCCATGAGCCATAATACGGGCTTCTTGTACACTTGGAACTTTGCAAAAAAATTGATGAAGACGCTCAAAACTGATTTCAGACACAGCAATTGACCTAGTTTGAAAAATGCTAATGGTAGCACAGATACAGATTCTTCATATTTTCTTTATAGTCATTACAAAGTTTAGCAATCAAAGCGGTTTTATTCATGGTTTCTCCTTGAGTCTCTTCTAATCTAGCTTCATATCAAGATTAAAAGGAAATAGGCCATGAAAAAGCCAATCGTTCTTGTACTTTCGACATTAATGTTAGGTATATCAGCTACCGCGATGGCCGATTCTGGACACCGTTGGAACAATGACCATGGTAAAAACTATGCTCGATATGAGCATCGTGATGACCGCCGTCATGATTATCGTAATGATCACCGAGCGCCAGTTTGGTCAAATTCTGATCGTGGTAAGCATTATGGTAACTATGTTGCTTTTAAACGTGGTGAACGTATTCCTGCCCAATATCGCCATAGCCGCTATTATGTTTCGGACTGGAGAGCACACCGTTTATATGCGCCACCACGTGGATACCACTGGGTTAAAACCCCTAACCAATACTTATTAGTAGACTCAAGACACAACATTTACCGAGTTCGTTAAATGTAAAAATAAAAAGGCCTCGATATTGAGGCCTTTTTTTATGCCAACTCGTCATCTTGCGGTTGAGGGGTTTTCAAATTATTTGAGGTTTTTGCATGTTTCTCTTTCATCACTGATGGGTAGTGCCATGAAGCAAATCGTACGACTAAAATAGATAAAGCTAAAATCAAAATTGAGCCCGTAATAATGACTTGATCGATATCCGCTTTATGATCATGTTGAATATCTGAAATGAGTAGACGGGTTAACGCCGTAATCGCGACATAAATAAGAAAACGTACAGGCATATGATTGGTTTTAAAGTAAATTCCAACCATTGCTCCAAGTTCTAAGTAAATAAATAATAATAAAATATCATCAATTGAAGCATACTTTTTGACGGTCAGAATTTCAAAAACTGTATTGGCTGCCGACCATGCCACCATACACCCGATAATAAACAAGGCTAAATAATGGAAGGCTTCTACGGCGTAATGTCCGAAACGGTCAAGTATTCGTTCGTATTTTTTAGGATCAGGCATAATAAGATCTTTTGTTTACTTCGTAATGTTTAGAAATTAAACAAATTTTGTGCCAATGGAAATAGTAAATACAAAATAAAAAACGCCTGATTATTCAGGCGTTTTTATGAAGATTTAATTCAACTCAGGTAGTAAGGTGATATCCACTATAATTACAAAGTCTATTTCAAGTTTTTATATTGTTGAATGACATCTTCAAATGCAATATGACCTAAAAAGTTGCTTATACTCTTTGTTGACTGTTCTTGTTCAATTGCATGTGCAAATTTAACTGCCGCCTCATTCTGTAATTGTTCATAAAGTCGTTTGCAGTTTGGAAATTGGTCAATATCAATAACATTATGATATTTCAACCATCTTGCGATACCTGCGTAGTATCCGTCCACAAAAGACAATTGATCGCCCATTAGCCAAGTTTGATTTATCAGACTATTTTCTAAAGCGGTAAATGCTTTTTTAACTTGGACTGCTCCATATTCACGTAATGCTTGTTTATTACTTTCTGATGAAGAGTGTTCAAGACTATACCAGAGTGGGCTAAATGCATTGAATAAAGTCGTATTCAAAAAAGCTAGTTTCTGATTAAAGAGATTAAATTGTTCTGTTCCTTGTTCATAATGAAAAGCCGCATTCAGGCTTTTTGCCATGATATGGTTCAAGATAGCCATGCTTTCCGTTAAAACTTTACCATTATCGTAGAGCAGTGCAGGTGTTTCACCGACTGGATTAATTTGGCGGTACTCCTCGGTATTACACTGAGCTGGCATCTCGATTCTACAGAGCTGATAAGGTAAACCTGACCATTCCAAGGCAACAATTGAACCAAATGAGCAGCCAGAAGGAACGCCATAAAATAAAGTGAAAGTTGACATGATGATTACTCTTTTTTGATGTGTAAAATCATCATAAGTCGACAGAAAAGTTTCTAGTAGTCAGGTATTATGAAACTTATTGTCTACATATATGGACATTGAATAATGCTACTTAGACAAAACTTGAATGATGTTTATCTCTTTGTTGTTGCTGTAGAGCATCAAGGATTTTCTGCCGCAGCTAAACAGCTCAATTTACCTAAATCAACTATTAGTAAGCGTGTTGCAATATTAGAAAATAAGCTGGGCTTAACGTTAATTCATCGTAGTTCACGTAGTTTTGTCTTAAGCGAATCAGGGAAACTGTTTTATCAACATGCCAAAAATGCAGTAGATGAGTTTCGTTATGCAGAAGAAAATCTATTAATACAACAACAAGAACCAAGTGGTGTAGTCAGGCTCAGTGCTTCTGTGCCCATTGCTCAGTATCTTCTATCTGATTGTTTGCCTGAACTTGCAGAACGTTATCCTAAGTTGTTATTACAAGTAGAGGTAACTGATCGTTACGTTGATGTTATGAGCGAAAACTTTGATATTGTGATCCGTAGTCATTTTCAACCACTGCCGGATTCTGGATTAATTCAACGTGTACTTAAAAATGACAAAATTATTGCTGTTGCAGCATCTACATATTTAAAGAAAACGGCTCCTATACATACACCAGAAGATTTGCTTAAACACGAAGGCTTATGGCCTGAATTGCAAATGAATCCATGGCATTTTCAAAATATAAATGGTCAGAAAGAGATAGTACGTCCAAACATCCGCTTTGTAGCAAATGAGTCGGAGATCTTAAAGGGGGCTGCAAAAAGGGGATTGGGTATTACGCTTTTACCTGAAACTTTTTGTATGAATGAACTATCTGAGGGTAGCTTAATTCATGTTTTGCCAGACTGGTCTGCTGGTAGCGTAACGACAAGTTTATTGATGTTGACAAGACGAGGGCTTTTACCCAGTGTCAATATTACTGCTGACTTCTTGGTCGAGAAATTAAAAACTTAAAAGTTATCTATCTTTTATGATTAGAAATAAAAAACGCCTGATTATTCAGGCGTTTTTTTATAAAGAACTTAATTAAGCTTGATTTGTAAAGTAATTTTCACTAAAGCCCATAATTAAGTCAGAACCAGCTTTGATTTTAGCAATACGTGCATCAATATCCGGCAAGATACGTTCAACAAAGTACTGAGCCAAAGCAAGTTTGTTTTGGTAGAAATCACCAGACTTATCTTTAGCAGCGGCAGCAATTTTTGCAAACATGTATGAGAAGCTGAGTAAACCAACCGCATGTAAATAATCAACCGCAGCTGAGTTCGGGAACTCTACATTTTCAGCAGCTTGCTCAATAATAAACTGAGTGATTGCTTCAATTTCAGTTGCAGCATCTAAAGTTGCATCTTTAATGAAGTTCAAGTCAGTGTCTAGGTCATTTGCAAAGTCACGGATTTCAGTGATGTATTCAGCAATGAATGCACCGCCACATTTAATGGTTTTACGACCAATTAAATCTTGAGATTGAACGCCGTTGGTTCCTTCGTAGATTTGAGCAATGCGAAGGTCACGAATACATTGTTCCATACCCCATTCACGGATATAGCCGTGACCACCAAATACCATTTGAGCATCTAAAGTTGCTTGGAATGCTGTATCTGTGAGGTAAGCTTTTGCAATTGGAGTTAAAAGCGCAACGCGGTCATTGGCTTTTTTCACTGCTGCTGCATCAGTTGAGAATTTAGTAATATCGAGTTGTTGACCTACATAGACAGCAAATGCACGAGATGCTTCATTATTGGCACGTACATTTAACAACATACGACGTACATCACCATGCACTAAAATGCTGTCAGCAGGTTTGTTTGGTGATTGAACACCAGCTGCACTACGACCTTGTAAACGGTCAGTCGCGTATTGAGCAGCATTTTGATAAGCAAATTCAGATGCACCTAAACCTTGAATACCCATTGATAAACGTTCGTAGTTCATCATCACGAACATTGCAGCAAGGCCTTCGTTTTCTTTACCAACGAGGTAACCTTTAGCTCCATCAAAGTTCATCACACAAGTTGCAGATGCCTTGATACCCATTTTATGTTCAATAGAACCTGGACCAACATGGTTACGGTCGCCTAAAGAACCATCTTCATTTACAAGGTATTTCGGTACGATAAATAACGAGATACCACGTGAACCAGCAGGGGCATCTGGAGTTTTAGCAAGTACCAAGTGAATGATGTTTTCTGCTAAATCGTTGTCACCACCTGTAATGAAGATTTTAGTACCGGTAATGTTATATGTACCGTCTTCATTACGTTCTGCTTTAGTTTTGATAATACCTAAGTCAGTACCTGCATGTGGCTCGGTTAAGCACATGGTACCTGACCATTCACCTGAATAAATCTTAGGTAAATAAGTTTCTTTTTGTTCTTGAGATGCGTAGCTGCTTAAAGCCATACCAGCACCTACTGAAAGTAGCGGGTAAAGCATGAAAGATGGGTTAGTCGCAAATAACATTTCATCAGAAAGAACGGTGAGCATTTTTGGCATGCCTTGACCGCCCCATTCTTCATCGGCACCTAAGCCAATCCAACCACCTTCTGCATATTGACGAAATGCATCTTTAAAACCAGCTGGTGTGAATACTTCGCCGTTTTCATAGCGAGCCCCTTCTTCATCACCGGTACGGTTTAATGGATGAGTCACGTTCTGAGCAAATTTAGCCATTTCTTCTAAAATTGCTTCAGCTGTTGCAGCATCTACATGAGCGAGTTTCTCATTAGACTGCCAAAATTGTTCTGCTTTAAATACATCATTTAAGATGAATTTCATATCAGCTAAAGGAGCATTGTAAATTGGCATAATCGTTCACCTTTTTTGTGCACATTGGCCTGTGCTAGATATCCTGTAAAACGAAATGGATATGGAATTTAAAGTGTAAATTTATCATTGATTTTATAAAAAAAGGACCGTCAAAACTGAGCAGTCCTTTTTTGTTTTTTAACATTGCATATCGCAACTAACTATGGTTAGAAAGCGAAATGTTCAGCGTCTAATGACATTAATGGATCTAGACCACCTGCGATCACATCTACGTGAGAACGTACACGTGGCAAGATTTTCTTGAAGTAGAAACGAGCAGTAGTTACTTTCGCATTGTAGAAGTCAACATCGGTTGTACCTTCTGCTAATTTCTCTTGTGCTACAAGCGCCATACGAGCCCATAGGTAAGCTAAAGTGATATAACCTGCGAAGTATAGGTAATCTACAGCAGCAGCACCGACTTCATCTGGGTTTTGCATAGCACGCATACCGATTTGCATAGTAAGATCGCCCCATTCTTTGTTAAGCGCCGCAAGCGGTTCAACAAATTCTTTCATAGCAGCGTTGTCTTTGTTTGCTTCTACGAATTTATGGATGATCTTAGTGAAGTCACGTAGCATTGCACCTTGAGTTTGCAATACTTTACGACCTAACAAATCAAGTGCTTGAATTTCAGTTGTACCTTCGTATAAGCAAGCAATACGTGTATCACGTACGATTTGTTCCATGCCATGCTCAGAAATAAAGCCATGACCACCGAAGACTTGTACACCGTGCTTAGCAGATTCAGAACCTGTTTCAGTTAAGAATGCTTTTGCAATTGGAGTCAATAAAGACAAGATGTTGTCAGCAAACTTACGCTCTTCTTCAGTTTCGCCTTTTTCAACGATATCTGCGTATTGAGCAAGTAAGTAAACAAGAGCACGACCACCTTCAGCAAACGCTTTTTGAGTTAAAAGCATGTTACGAACAGCAGGGTGAACGATAATAGGGTCTGCTTCTTTTTCTGGAGCTTTAGGACCAGAAAGTGAACGCATTGCTAAACGTTCTTTCGCGTAAGTCAACGCACCTTGGAAAGATGATTCAGACGCTGCTAAACCTTGAACAGCAGTACCAATACGTGCTGTGTTCATGAAGGTGAACATACAGTTCAAACCACGGTTTTCAGGTCCAATCAAGTAACCTTTAGCTTGGTCAAAGTTAATGACACAAGTTGCGTTACCATGAATACCCATTTTGTGTTCGATAGAACCACAACGTACCGCATTACGTTCGCCAATAGATCCATCTGCATTTACATTGAATTTAGGAACGATGAATAATGAGATACCTTTAGTACCTTTGGGTGCACCAGGTAGGCGAGCAAGAACGATATGGATGATGTTCTCAGCCATGTCATGTTCACCAGCAGAGATAAAAATTTTCTCGCCAGAGATTGCATAGCTACCATCAGCATTTGGTTCTGCTTTAGTACGGATAATACCCAAGTCTGAACCTGCATGAGACTCAGTTAAGCACATCGTACCTGTCCAAACACCTGAAACAAGGTTTGGTAAATAAGTATTTTTTTGTTCATCAGAACCGTGATGTTCTAACGTACGTACAGCTCCGTGAGACAAGCCTGGGTACATGCCCCATGCCCAGTTAGAGCTACCTACCATTTCAGAAATTGCGATACCTAAAGAGTTAGGTAAGGCCTGACCACCGTATTGTTCTTCTGCTGATAAAGACGGAAAGCCAAGTTCAATATATTTTTGATAAGCTTCTTTAAAACCTGTTGGAGTAGTGACTACGCCATCATTCCAAGTACAACCTTCACGGTCGCCCACTTGGTTTAGAGGAGAAAGTTCATTTTCACAGAAGTCCGCCGCAGCTTCTAAATATTGATCAACCAATTCACGGCTTACGTTACCTTGGAAATCAGGTAATTTTGCATAGTGTTCTTCAGCATTTAATAATTCATGCAAAACGAATTGCATATCACGTAAGGGCGCTTTGTATTGTGGCATATCGGGTTCCTCAATACTGGTGAAACCAGAGTTATAATCTTAATCTATGATAATGTGCCATGAGGCACCTTGGACTATTACATCGTGCAACAACTTGCATAACTGTACAAGCACCTCAGGACCTTTACTTTGTGACTGCAAAGTCAAGAAAAAAATGCTGAAACTATGTAAGTGCTTTGAGTGTAAATACTTTTGGTTATGTTTATATGATACAAATAGTCAAAATCGTAAACACTTATGTATAAACAAAAGGCGCCTATAGGCGCCTTTTGTTTTATGATTTTTAGAATTATTTTGCTTGAACTGGTGCAGGAGCAGGGGCATTAACAGGTGGTTGAGGGCGTTTAGGTTCAAAACGAAGGTTACAAGTCCCTTCAAGTGTCTTATCCCCAATTTGAACACTTACGGGTTGTCCATTGGCCTTACCATCACATGCTTTTTGGATTTGTTCAAAGCGAGCTTGACGTTCTGCGCGGTGCTGTTCCCATGCAGCTTTTTGTTCTGGAGTGAATTCACGGTGCTTCATACGGTGGTGACCCTCACGTGGGCCATCTTGCATCATTCCATGCTCTTGTTTAGGTGGTTGAGTTGTCGATTGACACGCAGCCAAACTTCCCATTGTTACAATTGCCGCACTGAATAATGCAATTTTTGCCGTCATTTTCATATTTAAAGACCTTTAATGTTGTGTTTTCTGATGGCTTAAAGATTAGATAATAAAGATGTAGAAACAATGGAGAGTTTTTCTTTTCGTTGTTGGTTACAATGCAAAATATAGCGTAAAAATGAGAGAGTGCTTTTGAACGTTCTACGTGTTCCCATTGCATTACGGTTATTTTTGACAGTCTTGCTCACCACATTGCTTATTGCGACTGCAAGCTTGAGCGTTTTGCACTGGACAATGCAAAAGAACTTTGCCAAATATGTGGCTGACGTTGAAATGCAGAAACTAGACCGCCTCATTACCAATCTGGGTGATGTTTATACGGTATACCATGATTGGGGAAATGCGATTCAGGCACAGATTTTACAAATCGAAGGCACCGCGGCTCCTGATGACTATGATCGTCTCTCACAGTGGTGGCTTCGTCGTCAATATGATATTGCCATACAGCAGCATTCTTTTGATGAACATGCCCTTATTAATATTTCACCGCAAGTTGCACCGACCAATAAAAATACTATTTTTAGTGATGAAGAGTTAAGAACGCTTGAGCAAAATTTACCTTCTCAATATCAACCCTTTGAAGGGCTAAGATTCCCCTTAAGTGCAAACCAGTTTCGTCCAAGTGATGATAAAAATAAGTCAAAGAAGGGAAGCCTAAAAGATATTGAAACCCAAAATGGGAAGAAACGTTTTATTGCTTTGCCAGACCGTTTAGGGTTGAGTTCACGTTTATCTTTATATGATGCACGACACCAGTTTGTGGTAGGTGAACCGCCTTCTTCAGATCAAATGTCATTTCGCCCGATTATTTTAAACAATCAAGTTGTTGGATATTTAGGTTTAAAGCCAGTTTTAGATAAAGAAGATGCTTTGAGTATTAATTTCTTTAGTAATCAAAAGCGTTATTTACTCTTAATTTATGCTTTAACTTTACTATCAAGTCTAGTTGCAGCGCTGTTAATGGCGACTTATTTTAAAAAGCCAATTCAGCGTTTATTAAATGCAACGAATGAATTAACCAAAGGAAATTATCAACACCAAGTGGTCATTAAGCGCAATGATGAGTTAGGTGATTTATCAACTCAATTGAACCATTTGGCAGAGATTTTACATCAGCATGAAGAGTCACGACGTCAATGGGTGGCTGATACTTCTCATGAGTTAAAAACGCCTTTGGCTGTATTGCAAGCACAAATTGAAGCGATGCAAGACGGGATTCGAAAAGCTACACCTGAACATTTAGATGCAATGATGCGTCAGGTTTCAAGCTTGAAAAAATTGACCCAAGACCTTGCAGATTTGGCGCAGGCAGATGCCCAGCAGCTTAAGTGTTATTTGAGCTCTGTTAATCCATGGGAAGTGGTACTACAAGAAGTTGAAAACTTTAAACCAAAACTTGAGCAGGCCGGTCTCGAAATTCAGGTTGAAGGAACAAGTTCTCCGCTATTATTAGACCGTGACCGGTTTAAACAGATTATTGTTAATTTAATTAGTAATAGTATTCGTTACACGGAAACAGGTGGCAAAATTCATATTCATACAAGTCAGACTCCTCAAGAGTGGACTTTGTATGTGGATGACAGTCCGTTTGGTTTAAGTGATGAGCAGTTATCCCGTTTAGGTGAACGTTTCTATCGCGTAGATGATTCGCGTACGCGTAGTACAGGTGGAACAGGGCTAGGCTTGGCTTTGTCTTGTAAAATTGCGCAGGCGCTTGGTGGTACACTCAGTTTTGAACATTCACCGCTAGGTGGTTTACGTTGTGTGCTCACTTTTAAAAAGCAGAGTTAAATATAAAAGGAAAAATATCTCATGAAACATGTGATGTTGGTTGAAGATGAAGTCGAATTAGCGCATTTAGTGCGTGATTATCTTGAAGCTGCCGGTTTTGAAGTAAGTATGTTTCATGATGGTCAAGATGCCTATGCGAGTTTCCAGCAACGTAAACCAAATTTGATGATTCTGGACCTAATGGTTCCACGAATGGATGGTTTAACGATCTGCCGTAAAGTTCGTGAACAATCAGATTTACCGATTATTATGGTCACTGCCCGTACCGAAGAAATTGACCGAGTATTAGGTCTTAACATGGGCGCTGATGATTACGTATGTAAACCATTTAGTCCAAAAGAGTTAGTTGCTCGTGTACAAGCTGTGCTACGCCGTTTAGAGCGTAAAGCAGAGCCTGAGCAAAATGATTCTTTCCGAATTGATAAAGCACAACAAAGAATTTGGTATCAACAAAAATCATTGAGTTTAACGCCAACCGAATTTCGCTTACTTGAGTTATTTTTAGAGCATGTGGGGCAAGTTTATTCACGTGCACAATTATTGGATCATATTAATCCAGATAGCTTTGATGTTGCCGATCGTGTGATTGATAGCCATATCAAAAACTTGCGCCGAAAAATTAGTGAAGCAGCAGAAACTGGTAACCGTCATGAGTGGATTCAAGCCGTTTATGGTGTAGGTTATCGCTTCGAATATCCTGAAGAGTAAGTCTTCATAAAAGTTATTCTGTGGATAACCACAATGTTATCCACAGAAAATGTGGATAGTTTAAAGATTTTATGGATAAATTATAATCTTGGTATGATTGGGTACTAATTGCCAAATCTCATCTATATCTACATTTCTAATAGCGATACATCCTAACGTCCAATCCTTATGGGGCATATAAGTCGAGCTAAAAGGCATCGAGAGTAATGATTTCGGAACAGATCCATGAATCATGATATCTCCTCCCGTTGGTTGATTATGTTGCTTGGCATAAGCAATATCTTTCGTATTGGGATAGGAAATATGCAAAGATTTATAGTAAGCACTTTGTGAGTTTCGCCAATCTATAGAATAAATTCCTTCAGGTGTTTTACCATCATTTTCAAAGTGTTTATGCCCTTTAGGATTAAAGCCGAGACGAATCGGATATTGCCGAATCACCTCCTGATTACTCTTGAGCAGAAGTAGACGTTGGTTTTTAAACACTTCAATTGAGGTAACTGGCTTGGTCTTTATGAGTTCTAATATTTCTTCTTTTGAGAGCGCTTGATGGCCTGACGTAAAAGTCGGTAAATATTTTTCATAATTATAAAAAGCGATTCCCAGTGGAACTATAAGAAATGTACAAATAATGAGGGGTTTAATTTTCATATATTATTTTTTATACTCAATGAACTCTCTTAAGTGTCTCAAATTAACTTAAGAGAGTTTTAGTTTTTTAATATTAAGATGAACAACTCACTGCTACATCTGGAACATCACTTGGTAATGGCCCTAAATCTTGTGGTTGCTCAAGCTCCGGTTGTCTTGTGTATGGATGATTAAGTAGCTTAAATAAACGATCTACTTCGCTAAAATCATCTCTTTCCGCTGCTTCAATAGCACGCTGCGCCATGTGGTTCCGTAAAACATAAACTGGATTTGCTTTTTGCATATTTGCATCCAGCTCATCAATATCTTGATGTTCACGAATGCTTTCATATTGCCTAAGAAACTCATCAAACTGTCGAATATCCAGACAATCATCTCGTAAAGCTTTGTATTCTTTATTTTGAAGACGAATAAAACTTTGAGTGTAATCGAGTTGTTCAGTTTGTAAGATCTTTAAAAAACTAAAACTACAATCAAGACTGTCTTTATGAAAATGGGGAAGTCCCATTTTTTGACATAAACCTTGTCCATAGTGTTCTAAAAAGATTGGTTCAAATTGTTCTAAGCAACGTGCTAACTCTTCTTTGAACTCATCTTTTTGTTCAGGCTCAGCGAGAGGAATTAAGTTATTTAACCACGTCCATAAGTTCCAATGACCTATACTCGGTTGATTTTGATAAGTATAACGGCCTTGGTAGTCCGAGTGATTGTTGATCCAGTTGGGGCGGAAACGCTCCATAAAACCATATGGCCCAAAATCGAGTGTTGAACCTGTAATATTTAAGTTATCGGTATTCATCACTCCATGAGCAAATCCAACCAATTGCCATTTTGCAATCATAATTGCAGTACGTTCAACTACCTTTTTGGCAAAGGATAAAATTGGATTTTCAGTTTCTAAGCATTCTGGATAATGCCATTCAATACATTTTTGAGTGAATTCTGACAGCAATTCAGGCGCATATTGATTAATCCATTCGAAGTGTCCTAAACGAATATGACATTCAGATGTTCTAAGTAGCATTGCGCCTAACTCTAGTTTTTCACGCTGTACACCTTGAGTCGAGGTTGTAAAACCGACTGCATGACTAGATGCGACGCCTAAAGCATTTAAAGCATGTCCTGCTAAATATTCACGGACCACAGAACGTAATACTGCTCGCCCATCTCCCATTCTTGAATAAGGCGTAGGACCTGCACCTTTGAGATGTAGGTCGATGGTTTGGCCCTTTGTATTCAGTATTTGTGCAATTAGTAAACCACGTCCATCGCCGAGTTGTCCTGCCCATTGTCCGAATTGGTGGCCAGCATAGACCATCGCAAGAGACGGAAATTCAGGGAATGTGCGCTGTCCACTACAGATCTCAACCCATGCATTTTTATCGTCTTCTGACCATTGCAGTTCATCAGCCAAAGCACTGTTAAAATGTCCTGCTTTTGCACCCCGTAAAGGTGATGGTTGCTGAACATGGAATAATTTAGACGGAAGTGAAGGGTAGAGTGGATTAAACTGCATAGGCTTAGCAAAATAGAGAGAGCGGATTTCACTATAACACAGTTAAAAAGCAGGCATAAAAATAGCTCCCGAAAGAGCTATTTTAGATCAGGATTTATTTTAGTCTGACACCACGTTGGTATTCTTTTTAACACTACGCATCAGTGTTTCTAAGCATTCGCGGTGATGACTTAAACGGTGTTCAAGCAATTGGAAATCAACTTTAAGCTTATGATCCATTCTATGAATCTTTTCAGCCATTGCTGCTTTTTTCGCTTGTAACTCTTGTTCTTTAAGTTTTGCCCAATCATTTAAGGTGTGTGTAAATGCTTCGTACTCTTGTGCAATACGTTGCTTCATTTGAGTAATGTCTGCATTTACATCATGACCATAAATAGCGAGGTCTTGTTCAGCGTATTTAAATTTCATCGCCAGTTCTGCTTTTTTAATATTAAAGCTTGGAATACGACGTAAATTTTTAGCTAAACCAATTTTAGAACATGACCAGATCAACCATTTAGTTGGGTCATATTGCCACCATTTCACACCATTACGGTAGTCGTATTGGAAGATATGGTGATAGTTGTGGTAACCCTCGCCCCAAGTGGCAATGGCTAACCAGAAATTATCACGTGCTGAGTTTTCGTCTGTATAAGGACGTTTACCAAACATATGGCAAAGCGAGTTAATAAAGAATGTAACTTGATGGCTAATGATTAAACGTAAGAGACCACCTAGGAGGACTACACCCCATAGATCACCTGTTGCCCAACCAATTAAACCTAAAATACCAACATGAACTGCGACTACAAGTAGTGCGTAATATTTATGCTGGAACATGACCAGTTTATCATTGAGTAGGTCTGGTGCATTTTTAAAGTCTGGCTCAGATGGTGAATGATCACGGATCATCCAACCCATATGGGCATACCAAAAACCACGTTCAATTGAATACGGATCTTCATCAACATCATCAACATGTCGATGGTGAGTACGGTGACCAGATGCCCAGAACAAAATACTATTTTGTACGGCAAATGTTCCACCGATCATTAAAAGAATTTTAAGCGGTAACGATGCTTCATAAGCTCGGTGAGCCCAAAGGCGATGGTAACCAGCAGTAATCCCCATACTACTTAGAGCTAAAAGAAAAAATAAGCTTACCCATGCGCTTACACTAAAATCATAATAATACGCATAAATCGGGATTATGATTGCGGCAAGAATTGGTAAACCAATTAAGGTAATGCTAGCGGTCCAGTTAATTGGGGCTTTGAGTGGGGCGGAAGTCATATCCGGCAGCGCTCCTAGAATCCTTGTGAAACAAGGTACAAAGACAAAACGACATAGCAAAACCAATCATCAAGATATATTGCTATTCTATCCTTCATATTAGCACGTGCTTAGTGAGAATCACTAGCATTATTGTACAGATGTATTGAAAGAACCGTAACAGAATTAAACTATGTCAAAGAGTTTTTCAAGCAGGAGAAGTTGTTTAATGAACGTACAACGATTGAAAAAAAAGAACAGCATTGATATTTCAAGAAAATTATCATTGAAGTGTGTCTTGGTCACAATCAGTCTTGTATTAGCCGCATGTCAAAGTGCACCCGAACAAACTACGAAAAAAGTTCAAACAAAAAGAACAGTTCATCAGACTCAAACCCCTATTGTAAAAAAGCGAGTGAGTCCAGATGGCATTCAAGATATTGATTGGCAGATCACTCAGATCAGTGGTCATAAGGCAAAATTTTTTAACCAATGGCCAACCCTTTCACTGAACTCAGCAGTCAAAACAGTATCGGGACATACTGGCTGTAATGCTGTTTTTGGCCGTTATACATTTAATTTTAGTCAGCAAAAACTTGATATGCAAGTAAATGCAGGCCATTCAAGCTGTGATGGTGCTTTGGCTCAAGAAGCAGAGCTGGTAGATGCTTTGCAACGTATTCAACGCTTTCAACTCGTAGGTAATACGCTATATCTACTTGACCAGAGTGGTCAGCGCCTCATTCAGGCAAAAAAGAAATAAAAGGTGGTTTTTACCACCTTTTTTATATTTATAGGGCTTCTAACATCGTGGTTGGAATATCTGTAATTAAGCCCTGAATCTCTAAATCACGCAGCCTTTTTGCTCTTTCTACATCATTGACTGTCCACACACTAATGTTCAAACCAGCTTGATGTGATAGTTGGATCATTTCATCTGTTGCCAGCTGATCGTGCCAACCAATATGACCGCACCCATATTGATGCGCGAGTTCAATTGCTGTTGCCCCAATAGGAAGTTCAACTAACAATCCACGTTTAAATTGAGAGTTGATATCGCGTAAGGCTGTTAGAATTTGAAGGTCAAAACTTGTGATGGTGACGACTTTTTCAAAGCCCTGTAATTCCGTCTCAAGCTTTTGAACGAGTTTTTCGGCCAACGCCATATCTCTTACAGCTTTAACTTCAACTTCAATATGATCGAAGTTATCAAGTAAGTTTAAAACGGCTGTGAGTGTAGGTGTTGGCTCTGAATTTGGCCAGTCAGGCCAGTTTTGACGATGGTCAAATGATAACGCTTGAGCCAAAGTCGATTGCTCTACAATTTGATCGACTCCGGCTGTACGCAAAAAATTGTCATCATGAATAACAACTAACTCTTGGTCTTGAAGCTGACGAATATCGAATTCGACACCACGAATACCTAAATTTTTTATGTGCTGAAACCCACCAAGTGTATTTTCAGGAGCTTCTCGGCGTGCACCACGATGACCAATAATGCGCATAATTTTCTTCTATGAAATCTTTTGATTATGGTCTCTTTAAAAAAGAGCAGAGACCATGTTTAATCTAATCTATTTTTAAATAATCTCATTAATATTTTTTTGCCAAAGCACTTCTTGCCCGCCTTCGGCACGCTGTAAAGCACGCGATGCGACAAATAACCAGTCAGATAGACGGTTTAAAAGTTGGAGTGCTGTAGCTTGAATATTTTGATCACGAGTTTGTACTGACATGAGCGATCGTTCTGCACGACGACAAACGGCACGAGCTTGATGAGCGTAACTGCACGATAAAGTGCCAGACGGTAGAATGAATTCTTTCAACATAGGCAAATCTTCATTCATACGGTCAATTTCTTTTTCAAGAAATTCAATACAAACGGGCTGGAGTAGATGGTAATTTGGAATACAAACTTCTCCACCTAAGTCGAATAGCCAATGTTGAATCAAACTTAAGCTTTTATCCCAAGTGGCCTTATCAGTTACTTGGCTATCTGTGATTTGAGCACGAAGTACCCCAATAATGGCATTGAGTTCATCAACATCACCAAGCGCGGCTACTCGTAAGTCATCCTTGGCAACACGAGAACCATCGCCTAAACCAGTGGTGCCTGAGTCGCCTGTACGTGTATAGATCTTGCTTAAACGGTGTCCCATGATGGATATCCTGAACATAAAAAAGGGATAATGTCGGTCAGAACATTACCCCGAAACTGGAGTTAAGAAAATATTTTTATAGTTGGAGTGAGAAATTAATAACGGAAAGTGACTCCAACAGAAGCTTGGCGGCCACCATTAATGTAATAGTAACCGCTACCATAAGCTGTAGTCTCATATTGAACATCACCAATATTTTGGATGTTTGTAAATAGTTTTATATTGGGATTCACATTCCAAAATGCATTCACATCGACAGTAGCATAGCCTGAGATTGCACTATTTTTAGGTCTAGATTTTGCAGAAAGTGACGTGCTTATGCCATAAACTTCGTTTTGTAAACCAGCAGTCAGCGTCAGACTTTGACGTGAACGACGACTTAAATCTTGATCTGTCTCTTTATCTTTAGGCTGAACGTATGCATAAGACAGGTGAGTAAATAATTCATCATTTACCCAATTTAGATTGAATTCACCACCTGTAAAGGTTGCTTTTTTGACATTGTATAATCTGCCTTCATATGTAATTGGATCTGTAACAAATGTAATTAAATCATCAACTTCATTACGATATGCAGATAATCCTAAACTTAACTGATCAGTAATTTTTTGATCTAAACCAATTTCATAAGAAACACTTTCTTCAGGCTTTAAATTAGGATTTCCCCCCCAATTAAGTGCATAAAGATCATTGTTGGTTGGTGCACGAAATGCTGTACCGATATTAGTATAAATACTTGTAGTAGGTAAAACTTGATAGCGAACAGCGGCTTGTCCAACAGTATGAGTGCCAAATGTTTCGTGATCCTCTACACGTAAACCTAATTGGGTGTGGAGTTTATTGGATTGATATTGATGCTGTACGAAATAGCCCGTACTGTCGACCTCTTTATTATAATCAACTTCATAGGGAGCAGTACCTGAAAGGACATCAGACTTTATATTTTTAGTTGCAACGCCTGCTAAAATATTCTGATTTGGTGTAAATTGCCACTTGCTATAAAGTTCAGCTTCTTTTGTTGTGTTATAGATAGCATCGTGTGAGTCATTTTGTTTTAAGTCATCTTTAAATTGTGATAAGCGCGCATTCACTGATACGTTATCATTAATGTTTACACGACCTTTAATATTAATGATCTCATTCTTAAAATCTTGAGATACATTCTTTAATCCTAGTAAAGTATAATTGGCGTCTTGAATGGATTGGACATATACAGAATTACCTTGGTTTTGTGAATAGTCTACAGAGGCAGCATACTGTTCTTTTTCAACACCAATTTTTGTACTAAATCCTTTTTGATCATAAGATCCAGTTTTTACATTAGCATTTTTAAAGTCTGTAACTTGAGTACCATCAGATTCTAAACGTTGTCCACGAATTTGTGCATAGAATCCATTTTCAGCGAGATCAGCACCGACCACAGATTTATAAGTATTTTGTTCACCTATTTCACCAGTGATGAAAGCACCAGTTTTCTCAGGGGTTTTTGAAATTAGTTGTACTACCCCTCCAATAGCATCTGTACCATATAAAACAGATGCTGGCCCTTTTAATACTTCAATTTGTTTAATATCTGTTGTGTCAATAAAAGCCAATGATGCAGAGCCAGCAGAACCTGTATTTAAACGAACACCATCACGAAGTACTAGTGTATGGGTTGAATTTGTACCACGTGTAAAGATAGATGCCGCTTGCCCGTAACCACCATATTGCATCATATCAATAGAGGCATCACTCATAAGTAAGTGTGGTAGCTCTGCGATTGGTGATTGTTCAAGTATCTGTGGCTCAATAATTGAGATACGAGCGGGTACATTTTTAATTTTTTCTTCTGAACGAGTGGCAGTCACTACAATTGGATCAAGCTGAGTTACATTCGTTGTATCTTCAGCAAAAATAACAGGTGAAAACCCCATCGCAATAGCGATAGCCCCTACCAGACGAGTAGGTTGAAAAGACTTAGACATAACATGCTCCATACATTCACCCCACGTGAATGATCGGGTAGATAGATGAAACAAGTAGGTCTCCGGACTTCAGCGCCATATGTATGTTATGGACATATTCACCTTCCCACATTACTGCAGTGGTGTAAGTCGAGAACGACTTAAAAAATATGCTTTACATTGTTACCGTTGCGGGGGCAGTGCCGGACTTTCACCAGCTTCCCTAAAGCATGAATTGCTTACACTTGCTTCCAATTTTACGCAGTATAAAGTGGCGATTTACTTCATACAATGTCATTTGGAGCAATTCCCAGAGAACTTTTACGCAAGGGACAAAAATTGCATTACAATGGCGCTTATTTTAAGAAATGGTTGTAGTTTAGGCAGATCATGAGCCAATCAAACCAAAAACGTACACGAGCAAAAATCTGTGGAATTACTCGCATTCAAGATGTTCAGGCAGTTGTTGCTGCTGGAGCAGATGCGATTGGTTTTGTTTTTTTTCCGCCAAGTCCAAGACATGTAACGGTTGAACAGGCCCAAGAATTAGCAAAAGTAATTCCACCTTATCTACAAATGGTAGGTTTGTTTGTAAATGCGAGTGCTGCTGAAATTCAGGATGTACTTGATTGTGTTCCCCTAGATGTATTACAACTACATGGCGATGAAACTCCAGAACAATGTCAGGAAATTGCTCGCCATTGTAAACGTCGCTGGTATAAAGCGATTCAGGTTAAACCTGATCTGGATGTAGTTGCTGAAATTCAAAAATATCAGGCAGCGGGTGCCAGTGCTGTATTGCTCGATGCATGGCATCCTGAGCTCAAAGGGGGCACAGGACATCAGTTTGACTGGTCTAAATTCCCAAAACTTGATATTCCATTAATCTTGGCAGGTGGTTTAACTCCTGACAATGTCATTGACGCTATTCATACTACCGGTGCTTTTGCAGTAGATGTGAGCGGAGGCGTAGAGTCCGCAAAAGGTATAAAAGACCAACAACTCATTGAACGATTTATGCAAGGAGTCCAACGTGGATCAGCAAAACAATGTGATTGACTATACACAGTACCCAGATGCTGCAGGGCATTTCGGTATCCATGGCGGACGTTTTGTGTCAGAAACTCTAATGGCGGCATTAGAAGATTTAGAAAATCTCTATTCCCGCATGAAAAATGATGAACAGTTTTTGGCAGAATTCGACCGTGACCTCGCCTACTATGTAGGTCGTCCTAGTCCACTTTATTATGCTGAGCGATGGTCAAAAGAGTTAGGTGGTGCACAAATTTACCTTAAACGTGAAGACTTGAACCATACAGGCTCACACAAAGTAAACAACACGATTGGTCAGGCGTTATTGGCAAAGCTTTCTGGTAAAAAACGTATTATTGCCGAAACTGGTGCTGGGCAGCATGGTGTAGCAACAGCAACAATTGCAGCACGTTTAGGTCTCGAATGTGTTGTTTATATGGGCGCTGAAGATGTTAAGCGTCAAGCCATGAACGTTTATCGTATGCGCTTGTTGGGTGCTACAGTTATTCCTGTACAAAGCGGCTCTAAAACGCTGAAAGACGCCATGAACGAAGCGATGCGTGATTGGGTAACTAATGTTGATACGACGTACTATGTGATTGGTACAGTTGCAGGCCCGCATCCATATCCTCAATTGGTTCGTGACTTCCAGTCGATTATTGGTCGCGAAGCACGCAAACAGATCTTGGAGCAAGCAGGTCGCTTACCAGATGCATTAGTTGCCTGTGTAGGTGGTGGTTCAAATGCAATGGGCTTGTTCTATCCATTCTTAAACGATGCCAACGTGAAAATGTATGGTGTTGAAGCAGCTGGTTTTGGTATTGAAACTGGTAAACACTCTGCGCCGTTAAATGCGGGTCATGTTGGTGTATTACATGGTAACCGTACTTACTTGATGAGTGATGAACAAGGCCAGATTATTGAGACACATAGTATCTCGGCGGGCCTTGATTATCCGGGTGTTGGCCCTGAACATAGCTTCTTGAAAGATATGAAGCGCGTAGAATACGTGCCGATTAATGATACTGAGGCTCTACAAGGTTTCCGTGATTTAACCAAAATCGAAGGGATTATTCCTGCGCTTGAAAGCTCGCACGCGATGGCCTATGTGTCTAAGCTTGCACCAACAATGTCTAAAGATCAGATTATTATTGCGACTGTTTCAGGTCGTGGTGATAAAGATTTAATGACAGTTGCACGTATTGATGGCGTAGAAATGGTCGAGATGTAAGAGGATACAATGCCAAGTTTGTTTATGGTGATGTTAGGCGGGCGTCATGCACGTGCTAATACAGAAGTCCATGATGTAGTCATGGCTGTAGGAGATACTTTGGAAGAAGTTTATCCTCAACTTAAACAGGCTTGGTTTGGTGAAGCTCAAGGATTACATATTGATGCTTGGGCCAAGCTCTCTGGTGTTAACTCTCAAGGGCAAAATTATCAAATTCATTTTACAGATGCAGCACCCAAACCAGATGATTTAAAATTATATTTAATTAATCTGGGTGGATATAATGCTTGTGAATTCGGTGAGCTTCACCGTTATGAGTTTGTAGTTGCACCAAATGCTGTCGTTGCAAAACAATTAGGTAAACAATTTATAGATCAACAGTGGCAAAAAGCACACACAGATCGAGTCATTGATATTGATGACTGCTTAGCGATAGATTGTGTAGCAGGGCGCTATATTCATTTAATAAAAGGCGATTTTGCTGAAACAATTTGGGAAAATACGTATTTGACCGTGGTATAGGTCATTTGAAATCTAATATTCATATGGAAGTGGGTAAATGGATTTAATTCAAGAAAATGGACAGCCTCGCTACGGGCGTTTTGAATCTGTACCGTCAACCATTCACGTACAACATTATATTTATAAAACCCCTTACGGTAAGGTCCTTAAAGGCTGGCGTAAGCAATTAAAATATAAAAAATTTAAATTCTGTGGTATTCAACATAAACACTATAGTATTGGTCTGGCAATTGCAGATATCGGCTGGGTCGGGCATGGCTTTTTCTATATTTATGACCATGAAACAGGGCAGGTTATTGAGTGGAATGCCATTCAGCCTTTGGGGCATAAAACCTATCTTGATGAACAACCCTTATTTAATCAAAGTTATTTTTCTAAATCTCCTTATCAGTTTGATATCCAGCATGCCAATGGTGTGCGATATATCCGAGTGACCAAATATGGTGAGATTCAACTCAGCGCTCGTATTTTTTGTGCTGGAACCGATATATTAAGTTTGTGTACACCAACTGGCATCAATGGTTGGACTTATACCCAAAAGCAGACCACATTGGCTGTAGAGGGAATGTTTATTAATAAGCAAAACCAAGTCGTACAATTTGATGAAAAGACATTTGCCTCTTTAGATGATACCTGCGGTTTTTTGCGACCTGAAACGGCTTGGTTCTGGCTTTCATGTAATTTCTGGGATGAGCAAGGGCGTCGTATAGGGCTAAATCTGGCTTCTGGTGTTAATGAAAGTTTTGGTAATGAAAACTGCTTATGGATTAACGGAGTCTTATTTCCACTAACTGATGTTTTATTTGAAAAAGTAAATGATGAACTTTGGCAAATTAGCTCTCTAGATCAAAAGCTTAATCTCCAAGTGCATATTGGTTGGTGCCGATATGAAAATATAAACTTAAGAATGATCGGCAGCCAGTTCAATCAGTGGCAAGCTAAAATTAGCGGCGCGATTGAGCATGAGGCAACCGATATCATCAATTGCAACGAACAATATGGTTTACTAGAACAACATTATGCGAAATGGTAACAAGCAGGTTATAAACCTGCTTGCCAGAATGCTTCACCAGCTGCAATAGGATCATTGGTCTTTTCGAGTGTTTCAATCCAAACAGGATATTGACGAATGACTGGATGCTGACTTGGATGAAAGTCTTTTTTAAACCAATCTAAATATTGGTTTTTCATAGCGGTTAATGTGCCATTTTTGCCAAAGAACCAAGGTAAACCTTTAAGGTTCATCAGGAGTCTTTCTCTAGAACTAAAGCCATCACATTTCAACATGATGTTGGTGCGATAGAGTGTAAAGCCAAACATCAGTACTGTTGTAAGAACCAATACAAAACGACGAGTCGACTCAGGAACTTCACCCACCTGTTTCATGACGTCAAAAGCAACATCACGGTGCTCCATCTCTTCAATGGCATGCCACGCGAATAGCGCTCGAACATAGGGGTGAGCATTTTCCAAAGTTTTTTTATTGCTATAAAAAGTTTCTGCCATTAATGCAGTTAAATGTTCAGCTGCCGCTGTCATCGCAATATTGTATTGCGGTGAACGTTTGGTGAGTTCAAAACGAAAAATTCTTTTAAGTGTGGTTGTGAACTGGTCAACAGGCATGCCTTGCTCTTTCATGAGCTGATTCATTTTGTCATGAGCAATACCGTGTTGAGCTTCTTGTTTAATAAAGTCTGCAACCCGTTTTTGTAGTTCGGGATCATCAATTTTGTCTCGGAACATACGGACACATTCAATAAAATAACGCTCTCCATCTGGAAAGGTTAAGCTCAATGCATCAAACATACGAGTCAAAAAAGGATCGTTATTAAACCAAAAGCGAGGCGCTTCGTTTAAATGAAAATCTAGATCTTTACGAACTACTGGCTCGACCTGATAAGAAACATGTGCGTTCATATTTTTATTTCTCGCATCTAACATGTTCATTAGTATGTCGCTAATAGTCGGCTTTGTTTTGACAGTTATTGCCAATTTTTATACAGTTTGCGACAAGATGGCATTAAAAAAAGGATGAGCCATGCAGGATTTTACGATTTCAAATGGCTACTTTTATCTGTGGAATACTTATCTAAAAGAAAAAGGAGTCGATTGGCAGGCATTAAACCTTACAGATGTTCAGGCCCGTCAAGTTCAAAATATCTTAGCTTCATCTATTGATGCTCAATCTTCTTTAAACTTTTTTCTTGAACTTTTAGAGCTGACAGAGTCTCGTCTACAAGTTTCTAATTTAGCCCTAGAAATGGCAACTTGTATTACACCTGCCAATTTTGGTGTACTGGGATATATGGCTTCTCGAAGTGGGAGCTTTGCAGAGGTTCTTGAATATGTCATGAAATTCCATCGTCTCGTGATTGACGGTGAGCAAGTCGTGCCTATGCAAGTTGAACAAGATGCTTCTAACATTCGTTTGTATTGGCCTTTGGTTGATGCCAGTAATATCATACTTTGTGAGCTGACTTTAGCTGCTATGGTTCAGCTTGCTAAACAAATTGCTCCTTTCCATGATTTTCTCTTGCAGCATGTTGAGTTTGTGCACCGCTCACGTGGTCCCTTAGTTCACTATCAGCGTTTCTTTCAATGTAAATTATCATTTGAGCAACCTTACTATGCATTAACTTTTGCAAGTGAAGGATTGAATGTTCGTCCTCGACATGCAGACCCCAGCTTAATGCAACTTTTAGTGAAACAAGCAGAAGAGGCATTAGCTCAGCGGAAAATACATACAGATTTGGCTCAGCAAATACATTGGATTGTTCATGAATATTTCAAACACAAGCAACAAGCCCCGAAAATAGAGGATATTGCTATTGAGTTGAATATTTCAGTACGAAGCTTGCAGCGTCAATTACAGTCATTAAATACTTCATTTAAATTAATTTTAGATACTGAACGCATGAAACGCTGTGAAATATTACTTCACCAAAATGAGAGCCTCACCACAATTGCTGAACAGTTGGGATATTCGGATCAGTCGGCACTTGCACGGGCTCATAAAAATTTGACAGGACAAACTTTACTCATGCGGAAAAGGGAATTACAACTCGCCAATAAAAATATTGAGAAATAAGTTTTGCGTGATTGTTTTTTGATCTGATGGCGATCTAATAATGGCTCGAAAATAGGAAGCTTTGATCATTGAGAAAAGTTTCAAAATATTGATAAATGTACACCATGGGTTGTATGAATCATACAATCGAATATCGCCATAACGTTAGACCTGTTCAATGGACAAAAAATAGCGTTAAAATGCGATGTTCTTGTATTTCTACAAACAACTCCTCAATTTTAAATAATTCAAGGAAAGCACAACCCTATGTCACGTCTTGCCACCCGTTTTGAAAAGCTTAAGTCCCAACAACGTAAAGCGCTTGTATCTTATGTTATGGCGGGTGATCCACAGCCACAAGTAACGGTTCCGTTACTGCATAAAATGGTTGCAGCAGGAGTAGATGTCATTGAGCTTGGTTTACCATTTTCAGATCCAATGGCTGATGGTCCGGTAATTGCGCTTGCAGCTGAACGTGCGCTTGCGGCAGGGACTAACACGTTGGATGCACTCAACATGGTAAAAGAGTTCCGTGAGCAGGATCAGGAAACACCTGTTGTTTTAATGGGTTATCTCAATCCGGTTGAAGTGATTGGTTACGAGAAGTTTGTTTCTCATGCGAAACAATGTGGTGTAGATGGCTTATTACTTGTGGATTTACCACCAGAAGAGTCAAAAGAATTTGGTGCTGTGTTGAAACAACATGATATGGACCAAATTTTCTTACTTGCACCAACTTCTACAGATCAACGCATTCAACATGTGACAAATCAGGCAAGTGGTTTTATTTACTACGTTTCACTTAAGGGTGTAACTGGAGCAGCCACACTTGATACGGCAGAAGCTGCTGCACGTATTCAAAAAATCAAAAATGCCACTAATATTCCAGTGGGTGTTGGTTTTGGTATTAGTGATGCCGCTTCAGCAAAAGCAATGGGTAATGTTGCTGATGCCGTGATTGTGGGTAGTGCTTTCGTTAAAAATTTTGCAACGTTGGCAGCGGATGACGCTGTTGAACAGACGGTGAGTAAAGTCAAGGAGCTTCGAGCAGCGCTCGATGAGTTAGTATGAATCAAGAAGTGAAACCAGGGAAAGTTCTTAGCCCTTCGACACCATGGACAAAACGTCCGGTTCCAGGTATTGAAGTCGCAGATGAGCAACAAATTCTCAAAGCAACATTTACTGAGCCAACGATTGAATGTCCTGAATGTCATGCACTAGTGACACGTACAGCAATTTCTTTCAATGCATATGTTTGTCCGCAATGCGACGAACACTTACGAATGAAAGCTCGTGACCGCTTGAACTGGTTCTTCGATAATGTTGTAACTGAATTGGGTCAAGAATTTACTGCTAAAGATCCATTAAAGTTTGTTGACTCTAAACCGTATCCAGATCGTATGCGTGAAGCGCAAAGCAAAACTGGTGAAACGGAAGCGTTAATTGCCATGCAAGGTAACTTAAATGGCGTAGATATGATTGCATGTGCTTTTGAGTTCGACTTTATGGGCGGCTCAATGGGTACAGTTGTAGGTGACCGTTTTGTACAGGCTGCCGAGCTTGCAATTGAAAAACGTCAGCCATTAATCTGTTTCGCAGCTTCTGGCGGCGCGCGTATGCAAGAAGGTATGTTATCGCTTATGCAAATGGCGCGTACTTCTGCTGCGATTCAAAAATTAAAAGATGCTGGCTTACCATATATCGTTGTGTTAACACATCCTGTGTATGGTGGTGTAACTGCTTCTTTAGCAATGTTGGGCGATATTCATATTGCTGAACCTAAAGCGATGATTGGCTTTGCTGGTAAACGTGTAATTGAGCAGACTGTACGTGAAACTCTTGAAGAACCGTTCCAACGTGCTGAATATTTGCTTGATCATGGTGTAATCGATCAGATTGTTCATCGTCATGCTTTACGTGATACTGTATCTCGACTTGTATCGAAATTGATGAACTTACCTTGAACCAACAAGCTCCACTTTCAATAGACTCTTTAGATACATGGCTCAATTATTGGAGCCATGTTCACGTTACAGGGATAGATCTTGGTCTGGAACGTGTAATTCCTGTTGCAGAAAAGCTGGGTGTAACTCAGCCTAATGCTAAAGTTTTTACAATAGCCGGAACGAATGGTAAAGGCTCAACCACAACCACACTGGCTGCGATATTAAACGCACAGGGTTATAAAGTTGGGTTATATCAGTCACCGCATATCTATCGCTTTAATGAGCGAGTTAAACTAGGTGGGGTAGAAGTCGATGATCAAAGTCTGATTGATGCTTTTGTTCAAGTCGATCAGGCTCGTCGCGATTGTGATTTAAGCTTATCTTTTTTTGAAGCAACCACTTTGGCTGCTTTTGTTATTTTTAAACAACAACAATGTGATGTATGGGTGCTCGAAGTCGGTTTGGGCGGGCGTTTAGATGTCGTCAATGTGATTGATCCCGACATTGCAGTGATTACTAATATTGGCCTAGATCACACAGATTGGCTAGGCGATACCATTGAAAAAATTGCTTTTGAAAAAGCAGGTATTATTCGTTCACATATTCCAGTTATCTTCGCGGGTGAGCAACAATTACCGCAAGCAATTCAGGATAAAGCACAAAGTTCACAAGCAGACTTATATACCGTTAATCGTGATTATTTTTATAAGCTCGCAGAAGATGGACAAAACTGGTACTTTGCTTCGGAAGGAACCACTTTAAAACTTCCTTTAGGTACATTAGCGATTGAAAATATTGCAGGAGCAGTTGCGGCCATTTTAAATAGCGGACTTGAGATTTCTCAGTCAGCATTAGAAAAAGGTATCCAATCTGCTCGCTTAGCTGGACGTTTTGAACAGCGTCAAGTGGATGGGAAGACGGTCATTTTTGATGCTGGGCACAATCCACATGGTGTTGAATTTTTGTTAAAGCAATTGCGAAATTTCTTAGAATACAATAAACAGTACACAGAAGTTGTCGCAGTATTTTCAATGCTGGCAGATAAAGATATAAAATCAGTAGTCGATTTATTGAAACCTACTGTTTTACATTGGAAAATTGCTGAATTGAATGTGCCGCGTGCTGCACCGATTCAGCAACTCAATGATGCCTTGCAAGGCCAGACAGTACAACAATATGGCAATATCAAAGAGGCTTTTAAATCAGCGCTTGAGCAAACAAATAACAATCAGCTGATTTTGGCCTGTGGTTCGTTTCATACTTTAGAAGCGATTTGGGAGTATTTGGAAGAATGTCAATGAATAACAAACAACGCTGGATGGGTGGCGTTGTTTTACTAGGAGGTGGTGTTTTATTGGCAGCATTACTTCTAAAAGGAAATGAGGAAATAAAACAGGTTGAAGCTCAACCATCCGCATCCACATCGCCAAAAACTCAAACTAAACCAAAACAGACAACTGAAGGGCAAATGGTACAACTACAACCGCTTGCGGTTGATGTTGAAACTGAAAAACGTTTGCTAGAAGAGCAGCGTCGTGCGCGTGAAAAGGCCGTTGCTGAACAAGAAGCACGTGCAGCTGAGTTCTTAGCAATGCAGCAGCAAGCTGAAGCTGATGCTGCTCGTAAAGCTGCAGCAGAGTACGCTGCGATTAATGCGCGCCGTACAGCGGCTCAAGAAAGTTCAGATAATATTCCACCGGAGTTAGTGGGTGAAGCGAAAGCTAAAAACCAGCAAACCAATACGGTGAATAAAACAACTGATACTTCAAAAATAGAGTCAGACAAAAAAGCTGCTGAAGCAAAACACCAAGCAGAAGCAGACAAGAAAGCGGCTGATGCTAAGCGTCAAGCAGAAGCAGACAAAAAAGCAACTGAAGCAAAACGCCAAGCAGAAGCAGAAAAGAAAGCAGCTGAAGCTAAACGACAGGCAGAAGCAGATAAAAAGGCTGCAGAAGCAAAACGCCAAGCAGAAGCAGACAAGAAAGCTGCTGAAGCCAAACGACAAGCAGAAGCTGATAAAAAAGCCTCTGATGCTAAACGAAAAGCTGAAGCTGAGAAAAAAGCTGAAGCTGAAAAAGCACGTGAACTGCTTGAAAATGGCGATAAAAAGTGGATGGTTCAAGTCGCTTTGGCTGCTAACCAAGCAAATGCAGATGCAGTGGTTTCTAAATTACGAGCTAAAGGCTATAAGGTCACTACAAGCCCAACCAGTAAGGGAATTCGTATTATGGTTGGTCCTGCAAAAGACCGTGATACAGCGGATGCAGCTCGTAAGAAAATTACTTCTGATTCAAGCTTAAATATGAAATCAGCTTGGGTAATTGACTGGGTACCGTTAGACCAACGTTAACCAAATTAAAAATTCCACTCAAGATGTCACTAAGATGGATTCGACAGTTGCTGTTGAATCCATCTTACATTTTCAGGTGTAAATAATCGGTCAATGTTCTTCCAAATAATATGATAACCGTAACCCCCTTGTTTCATTTCCTTAACCGCATCATTAATTGCCCAATTTTCAAAAATAATGCGATACATGGCAACGCTGGCCCCTGTACGATCAGAACCATGGTAGCAGTGCAATAAAACGCGTTGATCATTCTGCTTAGCAATTTTGATTTGTTGCATGACTTCTAGGAGGTCTTGTCGGTCAATTGCCCACGTGTTGATAGGAATATGTACAAGATTAAAATTTTCATTTTTAAAAACTAAACTATCTGCGTCTTTGGCTCTTAAATTAATGATCGTTCCAATTTGATGATTCTTTAATTCAGAAATCATTGCAGTATCAGGTTGTTCACTGCGATAAACATCATTACTAATTTGATAAAAGTTATGAGTCTGAGAAACTAAGCTTCCCCAATCTTGTGGTCGATGCTCATGGGCGATACTTTCGTGCTGCATACATCCTTGTAAACTTATACAGATGACAAGTGTAAGGAGCGATAATTTCTTCATGTTTGATACCGTTTAAGCTCATCAGGGTCGTGAGCACAAATTATTTCAATCGTGGGTTCATGTTGAGCTAAATGCTGTAAACGCTTGAGATTAAAAAGACGCTTTTGATTGTCTTCTGCAAATGTTTTTTCCAGCAGATCAAGTGATCTTAATTTATTTTTAGGGTTTAACTCTAGGTGTGAGTAGTAGGCATCTCCACAAAATAATAACCATTGATTTTGTTGCTTTATGGCAATACCGCAATGTCCAGCTGTATGTCCTAAGAGCGGTATCATTAAAATTTCATCTTGAAACAGCGGAAAACCTGTGACTTTTTCGAGGTTGAACCATGCTTCACCTTTTTGATATTCAACGAAGTTCCAATACCGGTGATCTTTATATTGATTAGTTCTATAGCGAAGTTTGCCTTTAAAATTTGGAAGTTGGGCAGCGTTGTATTCTGCTGCTAAAACATGAACTGTGGCATGAGGAAAATCTGAGATACCACCAGCATGGTCAAAATCAAGATGAGTGACAAAAATATGCTGTATATCTTTGGGACTAAACCCGAGCTTTTGGATTTGTTGGATCGCACTAAATTCAAGATTATGCTCAATATTGCCTAAGCGTTTAACTAATGAGCCTAGGCGCTGTTTCATATGTAAGTAATCTTGCAAGCCAAAGCCCGTATCGATAAGCACTAAGCCTCGATCAGTTTCAACTAAAAGACAATGACAGATTACCTCAGCTCGGAAGCCTTTTTGTCCAAATAAGGGGGCACAAACTGGGCACATGCTGCCACATTTTAAATGATGAATTTTATAGATCATGATTTTTATTTTTTTACCGAATCGATTCGAGTTATAACTGATCTGAGCAATAAAAACCATGAGTATTCAATACATAAATAAAAAAGCCACCGCTGTAGGTGACTTTTTAGGGTGTGATATTTAATCTAAGTGTGCCTACACGCTTCGCTTGTCTTGTAAGGAATTTTTCAGGTGCTTGCCTACGCACTGCGTTTGTCTTGCAGGGAATCTTTGAGATGCTTGCCTACGCGCTTTGCTTGTCTTGCGCTTTGATTAAAGCCTTTTAAAGGCTTTAATCTTGCTCAGGCTGTGGCGTGAGGCGTAAATAAGGTTTAACAGCCGTATAACCTTTAGGAAAACGTTGTTTAATTTCTTCTTCATCTTTAAGTGACGGTACAATAACGACATCTTCACCTTGCTGCCAGTTCGCAGGTGTAGCGACTTTATGCTTGTCTGTTAATTGTAATGAATCCACAACACGTAAGACTTCATTAAAATTTCGGCCTGTCGAAGCAGGGTAGGTAATGATTAAGCGAACTTTTTTGTTAGGATCAATAATCACTAATGAGCGCACTGTTAGAGTTTCACTGGCATTAGGATGAATGAAGCCATAGAGCTCAGATACTTTACGATCTTTATCTGCAATGATAGGAAAGTTTACAGTTGTGTTTTGTGTTTCATTAATATCGTTGATCCAGCCCTTGTGCGACTCTACATCGTCTACAGATAAAGCAATCGCTTTAACATTACGTTTCGTAAATTCATCTTTTAATTTTGCTGTATAACCTAATTCAGTTGTACATACGGGAGTATAGTCGGCTGGATGTGAAAATAAGATTCCCCAACTATCCCCTAAAAAATCATAAAAATTAATTGTGCCTTCACTCGATTCTTGTTGAAAATCGGGAGCAGTATCTCCTAATCGTAGTGTCATGATCTTTCCTCAATTGCGCATAATTTGTTATTCGATTGAATGAATATGCAGCATTTACTTTATGATTAAAATTATTGTTTTTGTATTTTATTATGAATTTTTTATATAAGTGTAAATATATATGACTAAAACTCATTATTTTAAGTGCTTAATCAATGTAACTTTAAGGTAAATTTGCTAAATTAGATTTCTCGGAAGTTATGCTTAATCGATGAGCGTTAATGGTGTGTTTTTGGTGCTCGGCACATTAAGGGGAGATTAGATGAGTGAAAAACCATTCGTCTAACTATCAGATTTTTTTTAGGGGTTTTGTGCAAACCCCTTGTACTTCAAATTTCTGGCACCATAATAAACGACTGAGAAAAAGTTTATTCATTTGACCAAGCAAGATTTAGAGAGTTTATCCATGTTGGCAAGTCTGATCGGAGGTATCTTCGGTACAAAAAATGAGCGTGAACTCAAACGCATGCGCAAAATTGTTGAGCAAATCAATGCGCTCGAGCCGACGATATCAGCTTTAAGCGATGCAGACTTATCTGCAAAAACTCCAGAATTCAAACAACGTTATAATAATGGCGAAAGTTTAGATAAATTACTTCCAGAAGCGTTTGCAGTTTGTCGTGAAGCTGCTAAGCGTGTGATGGGTATGCGTCATTATGACGTTCAGTTAATCGGTGGTATTACCTTACATGAAGGTAAGATTGCCGAGATGCGTACTGGTGAAGGTAAAACCCTTATGGGTACTCTGGCGTGTTATTTAAACGCTTTGAGTGGCCAAGGTGTACATGTCATTACTGTGAACGATTATTTGGCACAGCGTGATGCCGAGTTGAACCGCCCATTATTTGAGTTTTTGGGTCTATCAATTGGTACAATTTATTCAATGCAAGGTCCGTCAGAAAAAGCGGAAGCTTATCTTGCTGATATCACTTACGGTACCAATAACGAATTCGGTTTTGACTATTTACGTGACAACATGGTGTTTTCTTTAGCAGAAAAGAAACAACGTGGTTTGCACTATGCCATTATCGATGAAGTTGACTCCATCTTAATTGATGAGGCTCGTACACCATTAATTATTTCTGGTCAAAGTGAAGACTCTTCACACCTCTACAGTGCAATCAATACAATTCCACCTAAATTACATCCGCAAAAAGAAGAAAAAGTAGCAGATGGTGGTCATTTCTGGATTGATGAAAAGCAGCGTTCAGTTGAAATGACTGAAGTTGGTTATGAAACTGTTGAACAAGAACTTATTCAGATGGGCTTGTTGGCTGAAGGCGAAAGCTTATATTCAGCAACAAACCTAAACCTTGTTCACCATGTATCTGCTGCTATTCGTGCGCATTTCCTATTCCAACGTGATGTTCACTATATTATTCATGATGGTGAAGTGGTTATTGTCGATGAACATACGGGCCGTACGATGCCAGGTCGTCGTTGGTCAGAAGGTTTGCATCAAGCTGTTGAAGCAAAAGAAGGCTTAGAAATTCAGCCTGAAAACCAAACTTTAGCGACAACAACATTCCAGAACTACTTCCGTCTCTATAAAAAGCTTTCAGGTATGACAGGTACTGCTGATACTGAAGCTGCGGAAATGAAAGAAATTTACGGTCTTGATGTTGTGATTATTCCAACTCACCGTCCAATGATTCGTAACGACCAAAACGATTTAATTTATTTAAACCGTAACGGCAAATATAATGCGATTATTCAAGAAATTATGAATATTCGTCAGCAGGGTGTTGCTCCAATTTTGATTGGTACAGCAACCATTGAAGCCAGCGAAATTTTATCTTCTAAGTTAATGCAAGCTGGTATTCATCATGAAGTGTTGAATGCAAAGCAGCATGAGCGTGAAGCTGACATTATTGCTCAAGCGGGTAGCCCGAATGCAGTAACGATTGCAACTAACATGGCTGGTCGTGGTACGGATATTATCTTGGGTGGTAACTGGAAAGCTAAGCTTGCCAAACTAGAGAACCCAACTGCAGAAGATGAAGCACGTCTGAAAGCACAATGGGAACAAGACCACGAAGATGTCTTGCAAGCGGGTGGTTTGCACATCATTGGTTCTGAACGCCATGAATCACGTCGTATTGACAACCAGTTACGTGGTCGTGCCGGTCGTCAAGGTGACCCTGGTGTTTCTCGTTTCTATTTGTCTCTTGAAGATGATCTGATGCGTATTTTCGCTGGCGACCGTGTTGTTGGCATGATGCGTGCGATGGGTTTGAAAGAAGACGAAGCGATTGAACATAAAATGGTGAGCCGTTCGATTGAGAATGCTCAGCGTAAAGTTGAAGCGCGTAACTTCGATATTCGTAAGAACTTATTAAAATACGATGACGTGAATAATGAACAGCGTAAGATTATTTATTCACAACGTGATGAAGTATTAGCTGAAAACACCTTAAAAGACTACGTTGAAGAAATGCATCGTGAAGTGATGCAAGGCATGATTGCCAACTTTATTCCACCAGAGTCAATTCATGACCAGTGGGATGTGGAAGGTTTAGAAAATGCTTTACATATTGATTTAGGTATTGAGCTACCAATCCAAGAATGGTTAGACCAAGATCGTCGTTTAGATGAAGAAGGTTTGGTTGAGCGTATTAGTGATGAAGTGATTGAGCGTTATCGTCAGCGCCGTGCTCAAATGGGTGATGAATCAGCAGCAATGCTTGAGCGCCATTTCGTTTTAAACTCTCTTGATCGCCATTGGAAAGATCACTTGGCTGCAATGGATTATTTGCGTCAAGGTATTCACTTACGTGGCTATGCGCAAAAGAACCCTGAGCAGGAATATAAGAAAGAAGCTTTCAACCTGTTCGTAAACATGTTGGGTATTATTAAAACTGATGTTGTGACTGATTTGTCTCGTGTACATATCCCAACACCAGAAGAACTTGCAGAAATGGAAGCTCAACAACAGCAGCAAGCTGAATCAATGAAGCTTTCTTTTGAACATGATGATGTAGATGGTTTAACTGGTGAAGTTACACTTTCTCAAGAAACCATGAACGAGTCTGTCGATCAGCAAGCTTTCCCTGTTCCAGAAAGCCGTAATGCCCCATGCCCATGTGGTTCAGGATTAAAATATAAGCAATGTCACGGTAAGATCTAATCTGCCTTCACAAAAAAAGCAGAACAATTGTTCTGCTTTTTTTATGTTTGTAGTAAGCCTGTGAATAATGTTTGCAGTTTTAAGCATTAAATGCTATTTACTTCTCATCCAGAGTGTATGTTGGAAAGACAATGAAAAAAGTATTACAACCTTTATTTTTAACTGTTCTTGCTGTACCAAGTTTTGTTTTTGCAGCAGAAGCAGCTTCAGCCCCTCAAACGACAACGGTTGACA
This sequence comes from Acinetobacter sp. 22301, assembly GCF_052045285.1. NCBI lineage: Bacteria > Pseudomonadati > Pseudomonadota > Gammaproteobacteria > Moraxellales > Moraxellaceae > Acinetobacter > Acinetobacter sp. 22301. The sequence goes on from NZ_JBQEOR010000004.1 coordinate 76,821, forward strand.
AAGTACTTGCAGCAAAAGGCCCAACTTCGGCTCAAGCTGTAGTGAAGCAAGAAAATACTACAGTGATTAGCCCGCGTACAGGTATTCGCTATACGTTGGGTAACACAGGTAATCGCCCAATTATTTTACAAACTACAGCGATTGCTCCGGCAAACTCAGCAAACATTAATCGTATTGTGGCAAGTAACCCAGCTCTCTCTGCAAAAAGCCAAGAAAAAGCAAAAGTTGCTTTAATCGGTGAAGCAGCTGTAGCAGGACCAGCAGCAGTTGCAGCAAGCAATGTAACAGCGCCAGCTGCAACAAATAGTGTTGCTCCAGCAAATCCTGCATCAATGAATTAATTCATATACCTATAAAAAAGCCAGTTCAATTTGAACTGGCTTTTTTATAGGGGTGTCTTTAAAACTTTAAATCTGATTATTTACATCATCATTTTTTGTTTCACGAATGAGTAAGAAAGCGATGAGTGATAAAAGTGATGCTGCAGTAAGATAATAACCAACTGCATATAAACCATAAGTTTCAGCAAGCTTAGTTGCAATAAGTGGCGCAAAAGATGCACCAAAAATACCAGCCAAGTTAAAGGTTAATGCTGAACCTGTATAACGAACTGAAGTTGGGAAAAGTTCAGAAAGAACTGTACCAATCGGACCGTAGGTTAAGCCCATAATTGCCAAGCCAGTACATAAGAAAAGGAAAACGATTAAAGTATTTCCAGACTCTAACATACTAGAGAAGAACAAGCCGAAAATCGCAGCAGCGATACAGACACCAATAGAAGTTGTTTTTCGACCAAATTTTTCTGCAAAAATAGCCGATAAAGGAATGAATGCGGCGAAGCAAAGTGTGGCAAAGAGTTGAAGTTCTAAGAATTCACCACGCGCATATCCAAGCTTTGTGGTTCCCCAGTTTAAAGCAAATACGGTAGTAAGATAGAACACAACAAAGGTACAAATGGCTGCAACTGTACCAAGAATAAGCTTACCTGTATGTTTGGTTAAGACTTCTTTAAATGGAATATTGACTTCTTTTTGCTTATCTAAAACCTTTTGGAAAGCTGGAGTTTCATGAAGTTTTAAACGGATATATAAGCCAACAATAACCAATACAGCACTGGCAATAAATGGAATACGCCAGCCCCATTGCATGAATGCTTGCTCAGGAATAACTGCACTTAATAATAAGAAAGAACCTGTTGCTAAAATAAAGCCGATTGGAGCACCTAGCTGCGGAAACATGCCGTACCATGCTCTTTTTCCTTCTGGGGCATTTTCAGTCGCTAATAATACTGCGCCGCTCCATTCACCGCCTAAACCTAAGCCTTGTCCTAAACGACAAACAGCTAATAGTAATGGTGCGACAATCCCGATTTGGGCATAGGTTGGAAGTAAACCAATACATACGGTTGAAATACCCATGGTCAGTAAAGCTGCAACTAAAGTTGCTTTACGACCAATACGGTCTCCTAGATGGCCAAATAATGCGGCACCGATAGGACGGGCAATAAAGGCAATTGCAAAGGTTGCCAGAGATTGTAAGACTGCGGCACTGCCACTACTAGCAGGGAAAAATAGGTGAGGAAAGATAATCACGGCAGCTGTTGCATAGATATAAAAGTCGAAGAACTCAATGGTTGTACCGACTAAGCTTGCAAACAAAACTCGTGTTTTTGAATTAGTGGCTACTACAGGAGCAGCAGTCGCAGAGGTTGACTCCATATAAAACCTTATATCCGTTAAAATTTATTTTTAATGACTACTCTTTTTAAAGACGTATTTTTCTCAAAGAATAGCGTGAAAGAACATCATCCATGACTCTTTCAGGATCACTGAATATGAGTGAAAAATGGACTAAACTACGTACCAATAGATTGCAAGAAAATGTGCCCCTGCACCTAAAAGCACAAAAATATGCCAGATCGCATGGGTATATCTTACCTTTTTTAACGCGTAAAACAATGCTCCAACCGTATAAGCTAATCCGCCAATAATTAACAAAATCAACGCGTCTTTACTTAGATAGGTGCGCATATCATCCATAACAAATACAGCAAGCCAACCCATAAGAACATAAGCAAGTAGCGAAATTTTCTGAAAACGATGAATAAAAACTAACTTGAAAAGTGTACCAATTGCAGCAATGCTCCAGAGAGCAATAAGTAAAATATGAGCTTTTTGCGTAGGTATAGCAATGCTTAAGAACGGGGTATATGTTCCCGCAATTAAATAATAAATAGCAGTGTGGTCGAGTTTTTTATACCAGTAGCGTAGATTTTGTGTTTGAGCAAAATGATAAAGTGTAGAACTGGTAAAAACTAGAATGAGACTAAATGAGTATACCCATAAGCCCACCCACTGAGCAGTTGAAAGATAAGATCCCTCTATAATTAAAAAGATAGAAGCTACAACTGCCATAACAACACCAGCACCATGACTATAGGCATTAAATAGTTCTTCTTTTGGATCGTAAGTTTCCAACACAGATTTACTCATAACTTTAATTTTTTTGATTAAAAATACAAATGTATAGAAATACAAAACAGTCGTAAAGTTATTTTATTTTTAATCCTAGACCCTTTAAACTTCTATTTTATATGAGTCTTCATTTTTTAGGTATATCCGTGTCGGTTTTCTCCTTTGAGCAAGAACAGCAATTCTTTTATGAAATCAAGCAAATGCTTGACCAACAAGCTTTTGAGCGTTTGATCTTGAGCCAATATAAGGGAGAGTTGGCGCAGCTGGAAAAAATCACTTTCCGTGTTGTAGAGCTACATGGACAAAAACAGCTTTCAGCTCTATACCATCATACGACCCAAGATGTGACTAAAAACTATTCATTTCAAGAAGGTTTGCAACAGATTGAGCAATTAATCACACAGTGTAAGCAAGCAAACTTATTTTCAACCACTCAAGAAATTCAACTAAAAAAAAATAAGAAAAAAGCCATATTAAATATGGGTAAAAAGCAGGCCGTAAATACGACACAAACGGTTCAGGCACATGACCGTGAAAAGCAGCGCTATGTACAGCAAGGCAATGCATTTTTAAAAGAGCTGGGTATTACTGATGAAAAAGCTCAGGTCATTCCAAGCATGGCTCGTAAATGGAAACAGATTAATAAATTTATCGAAATTTTTGCGAGTGCCTATGAACAAATTGATGCGTCTCAACAAGAGTTACGCATTGTCGATTTTGGCTCGGGGAAAGGTTATTTAACTTTTGCATTGTATGATTATCTGCAACAACAGCAGAAAACACCATTGATTACTGGTGTAGAGCTGCGCCGTAATTTGGTGGAATTTTGCCAGAACGTTGCAGACAAAGTGCATTTTAACCACTTAGACTTTTTTGAAGGTGACGTTCGTAGTTATCAACCGGAAAAGCTGGATGTAATGATTGCCTTACACGCATGTGATATTGCGACAGATTTTGCTATTCATACTGGAATCCGTTTAAACGCTTCGATGATTATGTGTGCGCCATGTTGCCACAAAGAGTTACGCCCTCAATTACATAGCCCAGAAGTTTTACAACCAATGCTACAGTTTGGTATTCATGCTGGACAACAAGCTGAGATGCTGACTGACACTTTACGTGCGTTACTTTTAAAAGCGTATGGTTATGAAACCAAAGTTTTTGAGTTTGTATCGCTTGAACATACCAGCAAAAATAAAATGATTTTGGCGACAAAACGCAAAAACGTTTCACAGCCTGACACCGAGATTATGGCTCAAATCCAAGCATTGAAAGAAATGTACGGAATTAAAAAACAAACGTTGGAATTGTTATTGCAAGATCAGTTGCCGATCGAAAATATCGGCTGTAAGTGCTAGGAAGGTGAATGGATGTATAAAATTGTAGAGGGTGGTTGGGAACAGCTTGAGAAAGATGCCAAATACATCCGTGAACAAGTCTTTATCCGAGAACAGGGAATTGCACCTGAAGATGAATGGGACGACTTGGATGCCACAGTTCTACATTTTATTGTCTATGACAAAGAGCAGCCTATCGCTACAGCACGTTTGTTGCCGCAGCATAGCGTAGGGCGTGTTGCTGTTTTAATGCCTTATCGAAAGCAGGGTATTGGTAAAATTTTAATGCAGCATATTATTGACTATGCACGTCGTCATAAACTGCCTTACTTAAAGCTTTCAGCGCAAACCTATGTGACCGCTTTTTACGAAGCTTTAGGCTTTAAAGTACAAGGTGAAGTTTACGAGGACTGTGGCATTCCACATATTGATATGGTTTTGAAGTTAAATTGAGACTTCTTTTTAGAAATCTCAATTTTAATTTATTTCATTGCATTCCAACTTTCGATGGCCTGTAAGCCAGTTTCTAAACCGACTTCATAACTGTAGCAAAGCTTTTTTGGATTGGTAGTTAAACGACCAGCCATATTTTTAAGAGGCGGTGGACACACTTCTAAAATTTGCTGGTCTGGATTTTCACCACGAACAAAATCGACCGAAGCGTTATAACGAGCACAGCGGCTACGCAAGCTACTAGCGAAACCATAATGATGTTTAAACGCATATTTTGCGAGGAATTGATCAGCTCGACTACTTGCTTTGAAATAGTTTTTCGGACGAGTACGTAAAACTAACAGTTTTTTGACGCCACTTTGCTGAGCCGTCCAGCGAACGGGTAGGGCATCTGCAACACCACCATCAAAATAAGGTTCACCCATAATATCGACGGGATGACGCGTTAAAACTGGAATTGAGCTAGAAGCACGAAGCGCATTGAGTAAATTGTCTTTACCCGCACGAAGATATTCTGCATGACCGGTTTTGGCATGCGTCAACACCATATAAAAATCAGGATTTTTGGCAAAAAGACTCTGTTGATCAAGAGGATGCTCTTGCTCACCAATTTCCCACATCCATTTTAAATCAAGTAAATCGCCGCCCTTAAAAAAGCGCTTGTAATCGATAAATTCAGGACGCAGTGAATGATCAATATAAAATGTTAAAGTGCGGCCTTGCTGGCCTGCTAGGTAGTTGGCGACATTAGTTGAACCAGACGATACACCAACATATAAATCGAATGGGTTGAACTGTTGTTGTAAAAACGCGTCAAGTACACCACTGGTAAAGGCACCACGCATGCCTCCACCTTCTACAACCAGTGCGTTGCGGGAAAAATCTGTCATTTGAAAAATATCTGATTACTGAGTTGATTGCTTATGTTCTTGCATATCCATTTCAGGCATGTTGTCACTATGTTGAGCGTGTTGCTCTGTAGAGTGCTCAGCCTTTTGCTGCATTTGCTCTTGTTGTGCTTTGCGCTGTGCACCTGGCATATAGTCAGGTTCATTACTCATTGCTAAATAGAAAAAGCCAAGGAAAATTGCACTTAAAACACCAACGATCAGAACAAATTTCCAGCCTAAAATTGCTGACTCGGAAGAATTTTTATCGGACATAAGAATTTCTCGAATGTGCTGTAGAAGCACAAAAATGAAGTCTATTTATAGCATATTTAGGTAGGGGGCAGGAATCTTAAAGGTTATAAAGAAAAACCCATATAAATAAAATATATTTATATGGGTAAGGTTTATGCAGTTTTTTAAATATTCAACAGGACTAAGTTACTGAATATCTTGTTTCTGCTCAGCTTTGGTTTTTAGTAAAGCTGGTGGTGTAAAACGTTCACCATATTTGGCAGCCAATTCTTCGGCGCGTTTTTGGGCTTTATCAGTACCATATTGATTTAGGAATTGAATTGCTCCTCCAGTCCAAGGTGCATAACCAATCCCAAAGATAGAACCGACATTGGCATCAATTACAGACTCCAATACGCCTTCTTCATAACAACGTAAAGTATCTAAGGCCTGTACAAACAGAATGCGATCAATCATATCTTGTTCAGAAATATCATGATCTTTTTTCCAGCGGTTTAAGCCTTCCCATAGATGCTTTTTACCATTTTCAGGGTATTCATAAAAACCAGCTCCAGCAGCTTTACCTTTACGGTTTAACTCATGAATCATGGTGTGAACCACTTCATCTACAGAAGTTTTAGGTAAATCTTTTCCTTCGGCCTGAAGAGCTTTGCGTGCTTCACTGGCAACATGTTCGGTTAATGTTAAAGATACTTCATCTTGAATAGCGAGGGGGCCAACTGGCATACCAGCTTTCAGTGCTGCCATTTCAATACGCGCTGGGTGGACACCTTCGGCAAGCAAGCGCATACCTTCTTGAATGAACGTACCAAACACACGACTGGTAAAGAAACCACGGCTATCATTAACAACAATCGGTGTTTTTCCAATTTGTTGTACAAAGTCGTAAGCTTTGGCAAGTGTCTCTGCGGAGGTGTTTTTACCTTTAATAATCTCAACCAACTGCATTTTGTCGACAGGGCTAAAGAAATGCAGACCGATAAAAGCTTTATCATCCTTACTTGCTTGCGCTAAACCTGTAATTGGCAGGGTTGAGGTGTTTGATGCCATCACACCGTTAGGTGCTAGATATTGCTCGGCTTCTTGAGTGACTTTAGCTTTAAGTTCTTGATTTTCAAATACGGCTTCAATAATTAAATCACAACCTTGTAAGTCTTCGGCAGAAGCTGTAGCCGTAATGAGCGATAAAACCTGATCACGTTTTTCTGCGATCATGCGGCCTTGTGAAACGCGTTTATCTAAGAGCTTTTGTGAATACGCTTTGCCTTTCTCTGCATTTTCAACAGATACATCTTTAAGTACAACTGGAATGCCTTTAATGGCTGTTGAATAGGCAATGCCCGCACCCATCATGCCTGCACCCAACACACCTACTTTAGTGGCTTGCCATTTTGCAACGTCAGCAGGGCGGCTCGCACCAGACTTAATTGCATTTAGACCATGCCAGAAAGTGCCGATCATATTTTTAGAAATTTGGCCTGTGGTAAGCTGAGTAAAGTAGCGTGACTCAATACGCAGTGCAGTATCGACATCAACTTGAGCACCTTCAACTGCGGCAGCCATAATTGCTTCAGGGGCAGGGTAACAACCTTTGGTTTTGTCTCTTAACATGGCTGGCGCAATTGCAAGAACTTGTGCAACTGCTGGAGTTTTTGGATCACCACCCGGGATTTTGTAGCCCTTTACATCAAAAGGCTGTTGAGATTTTGGATTGGCTTTTATCCAAGCTATTGCTTTATCTAAAAGCTCTTGATCATTTTCGGCAGTGTCATGAATTAAACCTAAAGATTTTGCTTTATCAACACCGAACTGTTTGCCTTCCATTAAGAAAGGAAATGCATTTTGAAGCCCAAGCAAACGTACCATACGTACAATACCACCGCCGCCTGGTAACAAACCTAAAGTGACTTCTGGTAGGCCAAATTTGCTTTTTGGGTCATTAATTGCAATACGGTGATGGCAACTTAATGCGATTTCCCAACCGCCGCCTAGTGCAGTGCCATTTAATGCTGCAACCACTGGAATCCCTAGTGTTTCAATTGTACGTAAATGACCTTTTAGCCTTTCAACCATGTTGAAAAAGTCAGTTGCATGTTCAGGCTGAACTTGAATCAGTTCATCTAAATCGCCGCCTGCAAAGAAAGTTTTTTTAGCCGAGCGGAAAATAACCCCTGAAAGTTCTGTTTCTGCTTTAAGTTTCTGAGTCGCTTCATCGAGCGAGTCACGAAACTCGGCATTCATGGTGTTCGCAGATTGACCAGTTGAATCAAGCGTTAAAATGACAATATTGTCGGCATTCTTTTCGTATTGAATTGCACTCATCTTCTATATCCCTAATTTTTATACGCGTTCAATAATGGTGGCAATACCCATCCCACCGCCAACACAGAGGGTCGCTAAACCGCGCTTTTTATCTTGTCGTTCAAGCTCATCAAGTAAAGTGCCTAAAATCATGGCACCTGTTGCTCCTAATGGATGACCTAAAGCAATCGCACCGCCATTTACGTTGACTTTCTCAGCTGGGACGTTGAGCTCATTAATAAAACGCATTACAACTGCCGCGAATGCTTCATTGACTTCAAATAGGTCAATATCATCAATCGTTAGCCCAGCTTTTTCTAAAGCTTTACGTGCAGCAGGAGCAGGGCCGGTCAGCATGATGGTTGGGTCGGTACCAACCAGTGCAGTCGCCAAAACTTTAGCGCGTGGTTTTAAATTTTGTTCTTTGACAGCTTTTTCAGAAGCTAATAAAACTACAGCTGCTCCATCGACAATACCTGATGAGTTACCTGCGTGATGAACATGATTTATTTTTTGTGCTTCTGGATATTTTTGTAAAGCAACTGCATCAAACCCCATTTGTCCCATCATTTCAAAACTTGGGTTGAGCTTCGTTAGACCTTCGAGTGTGGTATTGCCTTTAATAAATTCATCTTTCTCTAAAATCACCACACCTGCATGATCTTTTACTGGCACAACTGATTGGTCGAAATAACCATTTGATTGAGCCGCCGCCGCTTTTTGCTGTGACTTTACAGCAAAATTATCAACATCTTCACGGCTATAGCCATCTAAGGTTGCAATGAGGTCGGCCCCAATACCTTGTGGAACAAATGATGACTTAAGATTTGTTTCTGGATCTAATGCCCACGGCCCACCATCCGAGCCCATTAGAATGCGTGACATTGATTCAACGCCACCAGCAACCACTAAATCTTCCCAACCAGAGCGGACTTTCATTGCTGCCATATTGACTGCTTCTAAGCCTGATGCACAAAAGCGATTGATTTGCACCCCAGCAACATCATCATTCCAACCTGCTGCAATCGCTGCAGTTTTGGCAATATCACCACCTTGATCGCCAATTGGTGTTACGCAGCCCAAAACAATGTCATCGACTTTAGACGTATCGAGTTGATGGCGCTGCTGTAATTCATTTAATAAGGTCGTCAGTAATGTAATTGGTTTTACTTCATAAAGAGAGCCATCTTTTTTTCCTTTTCCGCGTGGGGTGCGAATGGCATCAATAATATAAGCCTCGCTCATAACAGTTCCTTTTTTATTACTTAAACTTTGTTGTGTTTTGAGTGTACTGGTTTTAAAAGGCAACGCAATGACGATAAGCGCACCAGTCAGGTGATGATTTTTGCCAATAGAAATACAAAAAAGCCCAAGTTGAACTTGGGCTAAATGTGAAGCTAAATAGATTTAAGAATTAGTGATAACCATGTAGCTGGCGATATAGGCCAGGGGTTACACCCGTCCACTTTTTAAATGCACGGTGGAAAGTACTGGTTTCACTAAAGCCAACTTGTTGGGCAACATCTTCAAGTGTTAACTCAGGGTTGAGTAACAAGTGAATCGCAGCATCTCGGCGTAGGGCATCTTTTACGCCTTGGTAGCTTTTACCTTCGGCAGCCAAGCGGCGACGTAAGGTTTGAGGAGATAAATATAACATTGATGCCACGTCATTAAGCGTTGGCATTTCTTCACCAATCTGGCTTTTGAGCACTTCACGAATACGAGAAGTTAGCGAGTTAGTATTTTTGAATTTTACTAAAAGCTGAGCAGGAGCTGCTTTTAAGAATTCTTCTAGCGTTTTTTCATCTTGGCGGATTGGCAAATCAAGATAATCAGCTGCAAAGGTAATTTCAGTACGCGGTGCATCGAACTGCATGACTGGTGCAAAAAATAATGCATCATATTCATCGGCATGTGCAGGACGTGGATAGCTAAAATGAACACGTTCTAATGGCAAACGACGTTCAATCAACCATGAAGCTAGACCGTGCCAAATCATGAGCATACTTTCAGTAATGAAATGGTCTGGATCTAAAGTTTTTGGAATGAGGGGAACTAGGCGTGCTTCATGTTTGTCACGCTCTAGAGTTACAGACCATTCATCGCCAAATAATTTGTAGAATTGAGATGACAGTTCAAGGGCTTGGCCCAATGTTTTTGCGTGAATAATCAACTGACACATAATGGCAAAAGTGCCCAGACGACGCGGTTGTACGTCAAATCCAACGTGTTCATCCTGTGTGACCATCCACAACATTTTTATAAATCGAGTGTATTGTTCTGGTGAGATTCGAGCTTTAGGTTGACGTAATAATTCCGCTTCAATACCCACATGTGAAAGGAGCATTTCAACATCCATGCCAAGGCGTTTTACGCCTGTCAAAGCCGCATTCACGAAGTGGATGCTAATCGTATCGCGACTCATATTGAATCCTTCAGTCTCTTTGATGTTCACTTTAAATTGACCTAAATGACCGTCTAAAAAAATAAATTGGCGATTTACAACAGAGTAAAAGCACTTTTTACATGTTAAATTGCCGAAATGATCAAGGTAAATGGCTGAACATGACATTGTTTTAGAATATTTGCTTAACTAATATAAAAGAAAATTCGAATAATAGTGGTTAAAAATACGATGACGACAGCATTAAATGGACTTAAAGTTCTCGATTTCTCGACGCTCTTACCTGGGCCTTTTGCCACAATGTATTTAGCCGATATGGGGGCAGAAGTCATCCATATTGAATCTCCATCACGTCCTGATTTAATTCGAATCATGCCGCCATACGCAAATGGTCAAGCAACAGCACATAGTTATTTAAACCGAAATAAACAGTCGATTGTTCTGGATTTAAAAGATAAAGCGAGTATTGATCTGATTAAAGCCAAAATTTCTGAGTTTGATGTTGTCATAGAGCAGTTCCGACCTGATGTTATGCGCCGTCTCGGTTTAGACTACGCGACACTTGCCGAAATTAACCCACGTCTCATTTATTGTTCAATTACAGGTTATGGACAAACAGGGAGCTATAAAGACAGAGCTGGGCATGACATTAACTATTTAGCTTTAGCAGGTATTGCTGGATATAGCGGCCGACAAGACAGTGGTCCACCACCACTCGGTATTCAAGTCGCAGACATTGCAGGTGGTTCACTTCATGCTGTCATTGCAATTTTAGCGGCGGTTGTCGAACGTGGACGTAGTGGAATGGGACAATATATTGATATTTCCATGACCGATTGTGTTGCTAGCCTCAATAGTATGGCCGCATCAGCGACACTTGCTGCACAGGTTGAGCAGGCTCCAGAGCATGGCATGCTCAATGGCGGTATTTTTTATGACTATTATATGACTCAAGATGGTCGTTATCTTTCAATAGGTAGTCTTGAGCCACAATTTATGTCTGGTTTATCAGTGGCGCTTGATTTGCCTTTATTATTACAAAAAGGTGCTTCCTTAGATGTCGAAGACCGACAGGAAGTTAAACAAGCTATTCAAGAGAAAATTAAAATGAAATCATTTAAAGAATGGCATGAAATTTTTGCAAATCTTGATGTGTGTGTAGAACCTGTTTTAAGCCTAACAGAGTCCTTAAACTCGCCTTTAGCACAAGAACGTGGATGGATTGTGGATGTACCTTTGCAAAATAATACAGCGGATACAGAACCACAATTGGCTTGTCCAATTAAGTTTTCAAGATCGAAAATGAGATATTCCTTTATAGGTCAAAAACTTGGTGAAGGGCAGTGGTAAAGAGCTGGGGCCATTTTTCATACAATGTGTATTAAGATTATTATTAGATTAATCAATCGATTAACATTTTGAATAATTTCTTTACATAAAATTAGCGTACCCTTTATAAACAAAGACATAAAAGGTATGTAAACATGAAAACACATAAATCCTTGATGGCTTCCTGTTTATCCGTTTTATCAATTACTCTTTTTATACAGCATGCACAAGCTGCTGCTGCATTCGACCCAAATAGTCCTTGGATGTTGGGTGATTGGAACGGTCAACGCACAGCGTTACAAGCACAAGGTTATGATTTTTCTTTTGGATATACCGGCGAATATGCCGGTATTTTAGATTCAAAAAATACGTCTACGCATGGTAGTGCTTATACGGGGCAACTTGCACTAGGAACTCATTTTGACCTAAATAAAATTTTAGGTTGGCAAGATACTGAAGCTCAAATCACATTAACATATCGTGATGGGCAGTCGCTTTCTGAACATTCACCAGCTTTAGCAGGGCACTTAAGCTCAGTACAAGAAGTGTGGGGGCGTGAACAAACTTGGCGTTTAACAGATTTGTGGATCAAGAAGAAATTCCTTGACCAGAAGTTAGATGTGAAAGTTGGTCGTTTTGGTGAAGGTGAAGACTTTAACAGTTTTGATTGCGATTTCCAGAACTTGGCGCTTTGTGGTTCACAAGTCGGTAACTGGGTGGGCGATCAGTGGTATAACTGGCCAGTAAGCCAATGGGCAATGCGTGTTAAATATAACTTGCAACCTGACTTATATACACAAGTTGGTGTATATGAATACAACCCAGAAAATCTGGACCGAGGCAAAGGTTTTAACTTAAGTACTGATGGTTCTCACGGTGCAATTATTCCTGCCGAAGTGGTTTGGTCACCTAAATTAGGTGTTCAAAGTATGGCTGGTGAATACCGTTTAGGTTATTACTACAGTACTGCTGACGCTGAAGAAATTACGAATAAGGCTCAAACATCTCATAAACAAGGGGTGTGGGTAACTGCAAAACAAAAATTATTCCAGCCTGCTGATCAAACAGATCGCGGTTTGACAGGTTTTGTGAACCTGACTTTCCACGACTCTGATACCAACAAAATTGATAACATGCAAAATGTAGGCTTGGTCTATAAAGGTTTGCTCAATCAACGTCCTCAAGATGAGTTGGCACTCGGTGTGGCTCGTATCCATATCAATGATGATTGGAACGATGTTCAAACTAAAGAATATGACACTGAATACAATACCGAGCTTTACTACGGTATTCATGCCACTAACTGGTTAACTATTCGTCCAAATGTGCAATATGTTCGTCATGTTGGTGCATTAAAAAATGGTGATAACACTTGGGTTGGCGGTATTAAATTCTCAACTGCATTCTAAGCGTAATTACTCCGAAAAACGGATTGTCGAGGGCTAAATCATTGATTGAATTATCCTGACCTTCCGTTTTTTCTTGATGCCTGAATTTGTTTTAGATGTATTGGTGATGCCATTTTTCTATAAGGTTCTTGGCACATCTTTCCTATAAAAATGATGATTGATAAGAGGTGGTTTATGAATCAACCTACTTCAAGATCAGGTTTAACGACTTTTACCGTAATTATTATTGGGTTACTGGCGTTATTCCTGTTAATTGGAGGTATTTGGCTCGCTACACTAGGCGGTTCAATTTACTACATTATAGCTGGAGTATTACTCCTCATTGTTGCATGGCAACTCTATAAGCGTGCTTCTACTGCTTTGTGGGTTTATGCTGCATTAATGCTAGGAACTATTATCTGGAGTGTCTGGGAAGTTGGAACAGACTTTTGGGCGCTTGCACCACGTTTAGATATTTTAGGTATTCTTGGTTTATGGTTATTGGTTCCGGCTGTAACTCGTGGAATCAACAACCTTGGATCAAGTAAAGTTGCCTTATCTTCAACTTTAGCAATTGCAATCGTGTTGATGGTTTATTCTATTTTCAATGATCCGCAAGAAATTAATGGTGAAATCAAAACACCTCAACCAGAAACAGCTCAAGCCGTGCCTGGTGTTGCTGAAAGCGATTGGCCAGCTTATGGTCGTACTCAAGCAGGCGTGCGTTATTCTCCATTGAAACAGATCAATGATCAAAACGTAAAAGACTTGAAAGTTGCCTGGACTTTACGTACTGGCGATCTTAAGACAGATAACGACTCTGGCGAAACGACCAATCAGGTTACACCGATTAAAATCGGTAACAACATGTTTATCTGTACAGCTCACCAGCAGTTAATTGCGATTGATCCTGCTACAGGTAAAGAAAAATGGCGTTTTGATCCGAAACTTAAAACGGATAAATCGTTCCAGCATTTAACTTGTCGTGGTGTGATGTACTACGATGCAAACAATACAACTGAGTTTGCAACGAGTCTTCAAAGCAAGAAATCTAGCTCTACACAATGTCCACGTAAGGTATTTGTACCAGTCAACGATGGCCGTTTAGTGGCTGTAAATGCTGACACTGGTAAAGCATGTACTGACTTTGGTCAAAATGGTCAAGTGAACTTACAAGAGTTTATGCCATATGCTTATCCAGGCGGTTACAACCCAACATCTCCTGGTATCGTGACTGGTTCAACTGTTGTGATTGCTGGTTCTGTAACAGATAACTACTCCAATAAAGAGCCATCTGGTGTGATTCGTGGATACGACGTTAACACTGGTAAACTTCTTTGGGTATTTGATACTGGCGCAGCAGATCCAAATGCAATGCCAGGCGAAGGTACTACTTTTGTTCACAACTCACCAAATGCGTGGGCACCTTTAGCATACGATGCCAAACTTGATATCGTTTATGTACCAACAGGTGTAGGTACACCAGATATCTGGGGTGGTGACCGTACCGAGCTGAAAGAGCGTTATGCAAACTCAATGTTAGCGATTAATGCTTCTACTGGTAAATTAGTGTGGAACTTCCAGACAACCCATCACGATTTATGGGATATGGACGTACCATCACAACCATCTTTAGCTGATATCAAAAACAAAGCCGGCCAAACTGTTCCTGCAATCTATGTATTGACGAAAACAGGTAATGCCTTTGTGCTTGATCGCCGTAATGGTAAACCAATTGTTCCTGTAACTGAGAAACCAGTTCCACAAACAGTTAAACGTGGACCACAAACTAAAGGTGAGTTCTATTCAAAAACTCAGCCATTCTCTGACTTGAACTTGGCACCACAAGATAAATTGACTGATAAAGACATGTGGGGTGCCACTATGCTTGATCAGCTCATGTGTCGTGTATCTTTCAAACGTCTAAATTACGATGGTATTTATACTCCACCATCTGAAAACGGTACTTTAGTTTTCCCTGGTAACTTGGGTGTATTTGAATGGGGCGGTATGTCAGTTAACCCAGATCGTCAGGTTGCTGTAATGAACCCGATTGGTCTGCCATTCGTCAGTCGTTTAATTCCTGCTGATCCAAACCGTGCACAAACTGCAAAAGGTGCAGGAACTGAGCAGGGCGTACAACCAATGTACGGCGTACCGTATGGTGTTGAAATTAGCGCATTCTTATCTCCGCTTGGTTTACCTTGTAAACAACCGGCTTGGGGCTATGTAGCTGGCGTTGATTTGAAAACTCATGAAGTGGTATGGAAAAAACGTATTGGTACAATTCGTGACAGCTTGCCGAACTTGTTCCAGTTACCAGCTGTGAAAATTGGTGTGCCTGGTTTAGGTGGTTCAATTTCTACTGCCGGTAATGTCATGTTTGTTGGTGCAACTCAAGATAACTACTTACGTGCGTTTAACGTTACTAACGGTAAGAAACTTTGGGAAGCGCGTTTACCAGCAGGTGGACAAGCAACACCAATGACTTATGAAATCAATGGTAAGCAATATGTTGTGATCATGGCTGGTGGTCATGGTTCATTTGGTACGAAAATGGGCGATTATTTAGTGGCTTATGCCTTACCAGATAACAAATAAAAAGCTTTTATAGAAAGGGCCTGGATTTATCCGGGCTTTTTTATGTCGATTTATATTAAAGCTTATCAATAAAACCGTTATTAAATATGCAAAAAAAGCATTTTATTGATGAATAAAAGCTCGCTATGCTATCCGCCTTAATAATGAATCTACTAGCCATACGCCATGTATTTATATACCGATTTCGACCAGCAGCTGGTTAATGAACGAGTTGCTCAGTTCCGTGATCAAACAGAACGCTATTTAGCTGGCAAACTTTCTGAAGACGAATATCGTCCATTACGTTTGCAAAATGGTTTATATGTGCAACGTTATGCGCCTATGCTGCGTATTGCTGTGCCGTATGGCTTAATGAATTCTAAACAATTACGTAAAGTTGCTGAAGTTTCAACTGCTTATGACCGTGGTTATGCACATGTATCTACACGTCAAAACATTCAGTTAAACTGGCCTGCACTTGAAGATGTGCCAGACATTTTGGCTGAACTTGCAACTGTACAAATGCATGCCATTCAAACCAGTGGTAACTGTATTCGTAACACCACAACTGACCAATATGCAGGTGTGGTTGCTGGTGAAATTGCAGATCCACGTCCAACATGTGAATTGATTCGTCAGTGGAGTACATTCCACCCAGAATTTGCATTCTTGCCACGTAAGTTCAAAATTGCTGTTTCTGCACTTGAAGAAAAAGATCGTGCGGCAACTGCATTCCACGATATTGGTGTTTATATCGTGCGTAATGAAGCTGGTGAAATCGGCTACAAAATTATGGCTGGAGGTGGTTTAGGCCGTACCCCAATCATCGGTAGCGTTATCCGTGAGTTTTTACCACGTGAAGATTTAATTGCTTACTTAGAAGCGGTTTTACGTGTTTATAACTTGCATGGTCGTCGTGATAACAAATATAAAGCGCGTATCAAAATTCTAGTTAAGGCATTAACTCCTGAAGTGTTTGCACAAAAAGTTGAAGCTGAATTTGAACATACACGTGAAGCATTAAAGATTCAGCCAGAAATCTTGAAAAAACTGGATGAAGAATTCACCCCGTTTGATTATCAAGATTTGGCAGATGAAGACTTCACAGCTTTATTTGCTGAGCATCCAAAATTCAAACAGTGGTTCAACATCAACACGCATGCGCATAAAGTGAAGGGCTATCGTATTGTTACGATTTCTCTAAAACGCGCAGGTATTGCGCCAGGTGATATGACCACCGAAGAAATGAATTTTATTGCAGATCTTGCTGATAAATACACTTTCGGTGAGCTTCGTACGACTCACGAACAAAACATTGCTTTGGCAGATGTACCTCAAAAAGATTTGTTTGATGTATGGCAAGCGCTTGAACAACAAAATATGGCACGCGCACATATCGGCTTTATTACCGATATCATTAGTTGCCCAGGCGGTGATTTCTGTTCACTTGCAAATGCGAAATCAATTCCAATTGCTGAAGCGATTACACGTCGTTTTGATGACTTAGACAAAGTTTATGATCTTGGTCATTTGGATCTAAATATTTCTGGTTGTATGAATGCTTGTGGTCACCACCACGTAGGTAACATCGGTATTTTAGGCGTAGATAAGAAAGGCGCTGAGTTCTATCAAATTACATTAGGTGGTAATTCAGACCATGATGCATCAATCGGTGACATCTTAGGGCCGTCTTTTGCAGCAGATGCGGTGCCAGATGTTATTGAAGAAGTATTGAATACTTATCTTGATTTGCGTACGGAAGGTGAGCGTTTTGTTGATACATATCGCCGTGTAGGAATTCAACCATTTAAGGAGCGTGCATATGCTTAATACAGCTCTACCAGTGCTTTATAAAGATGGCACGATTGCAGATAATACTTATCAAATCATTGCTGAAGATGGTGTTATTCCCCAAGGTGATGTTGTTGTAACAACAGCTCAACTCGATCAATTAGCTAACGTTCAAGGCAAAAAAGCTTTGTATGTGACTGTAAATGATTCACCTGAAGAGCACACATTTCCATTAAATGAACTTGATGCAATCTTCATTGAATTTGCAGGTTTTGGTGATGGTCGTGGTTATTCATTCGCTGCACTATTGCGTCGTCAAGGTTTCCAAGGTGAATTGCGTGCAACTGGTGATGTGTTTAAGGATGTCTTAAACTACTTAAAACGTTCAGGTTTTGATAGTTTTGTGATTAAAGAGGGTAAAGATGTGCAAGAAGCGGCAGCTGGTTTGCAAGACTTTACCAACTCATACCAAGCTTCAACAGCCGTACCGCAAGCAAGTTATCAAACTGGTGCTTAAATAGTTTTTAAATATAAAGGCTGAACTCAGGTTCAGCTTTTTTTATGAATAATTTTTAAATGACTCAACTGAAGAACAACAATGTTAGGTTTAATTTCAAAAATAAATCCTGGTGCTTTGTGGCTACTTTTTGCTATTGCGACAGATGTACTCTCAACATTTTATTCTGCTAAGGGGAATGGCTTAGTCAATAAAACAGCTCAGGGTATTGCTCTGGTTTTGTATATTATTTCTTTTGCATGCGCTGCTATTGCTTTGAAATATATGCAAGCTGGAATCTTATATGTGCTTTGGTCTGGGATAGGTGTATTAGCAACAGCTTTTTTGGCAAAGATTTTTCTTGGTCAGAATATTGATGTGGCAGGATGGGTGGGAATTGGTTTTATTACTGTAGGTTTAATGATTATTGCACAATATTCCAATATCGATGTTTAAGGCCCTTATAGAAATAGTGGGTATCTCTATAAGGGCTAAATATTGAAAATATTAGGTATCAAGCTGGCAGTTAACCATCCACTTTATACCGAACTGATCGGTAAAAGCACCGTACAATGCGCCCCAGAACGTTTTTTCTAAAGGCATTTCAATTTGACCATTAACAGATAAAGCATCAAAAAGTTGTTTTGCTTTTTCTTGCTCATCTTTTTCAAGGTTGATCGAGATGTAGTGATTATTTCCTTGGGTAAAAACGCTGTTAGGGGCACAAAACTGATCATTTGTATCTGAGGCCATAAGCACAGTGTACTCATTAATCGGTAAAGAAACATGTAGAACCAGATTTTTGTCGGCTTCCGATAACGTCACATCTTCAGGCGCTGGCATATCACCATAACGGCTTAACATACCGAATTCACCACCAAATACTGATTTATAAAAGTTAAAGGCTTGTTCTGCTTGACCTTGGAAATTGAGATAGTGATTGAGTTGCATTGTTATTGTCCATTGTTGTTTTCGTTTAAAGGAATAAGTTAAAACTTAAAAGTGATTTTGTGGGTCATTTTTTGTAGTTTTTTCATAAAAAATCCCACCGAAGTGGGATTTTAAAATAATGAATTTGGATTAAATGAGTTCAATTGCAACCGCTGTTGCTTCACCACCACCAATACAGAGTGCAGCAATACCTTTTTTACCGCCAGTACGTTTCAGTGCATGAATAAGTGTAAGAATAATACGAGAGCCCGTAGAACCTACAGGGTGACCTAGTGCACAAGCACCACCATTGATATTTACTTTCTCTGCATCAAGTTTGAAATCATCAATTGGACACATAGTAACCATAGCAAAAGCTTCGTTAATTTCCCAAAGATCGACGTCTTGAGCATTCCATCCCGCTTTTTTAAGAACTTTTTCAATAGCACCAACTGGAGCGATCGTAAATTCTGAAGGATGCTGAGAGTTTGACGCTGTCGCGATAATTTTTGCGAGCGGTTGTAAACCGCGATGTGCTGCAACTTCACTTGAAGTTAATACTAATGCAGACGCACCATCCGAAATAGAACTTGCATTTGCGGCGGTAATCGTACCGCCTTTTGCAAAAGCTGGTTTGAGTGAAGGAATCTTGTCAATCTTGGCATTTAAAGGTTGTTCATCCTGATCAACAACGACATCACCTTTACGACTAGGTACGCTAACTGGAACGATTTCGTCTTTGAAATAACCTTCAGTAATTGCTGTTTGAGCACGTTTCAAAGAGCGAATCGCAAAGTCATCCATTTGCTCACGTGTATAGCCACGAGTATTGGCCATATCTTGAGCAAATGAACCCATTAAACGCCCAGTTTCAGCATCTTCAAGCCCGTCAAAGAACATATGATCTTTAATTTCGCCATGGCCCATGCGATAGCCAGCTCGTGCTTTTGGTAAAACATAAGGTGCATTTGTCATAGACTCCATGCCGCCGGCAACAACAACTTCAGCACTACCTGCTTTAATCATATCAGCGGCTTGCATAACAGCTTTCATGCCAGAACCACAAAGCTTATTAATCGTTACAGCACCTGTAGAGTCTGGTAAGCCAGCTTTACGCATCGCTTGACGTGCTGGACCTTGCTTTAAGCCTGCAGGCAGTACACAACCCATAATGACTTCTTCGACATCAGTAGGTTGTAAACCTGCACGTGCGATTGCTTCTTTAATCGTTACCGCACCCAATTCAGGCGCTGTAAGTCCTGATAGTGATCCTTGAAAACCACCCATGGCAGTACGAGCACCATTCACAATTACGATGTCAGTCATTGTTGTAATCTCCGATTGTTCTTAATCTCAAAATAAGAAATGTTTAAAACCTAGGCAGTATATTGCAAAAAGCAAAGAGAGATATCTTCTGCATTAGACTGTAGAGTTCTAACAATTTTTAAGATCTTCTAAACGGGTGTGCCCCATTTTGCTGAGAATTAATTTAAAGTTTTTAAGTTGGTTATAAGAACAGTAAGTAAAAGCGCCGTTAGATTCGCGTGGGAGTCCTGTGTCGCCCTGAAATACAATACTATTTAGTTTTTTTCCAAACTTTTGAAATTTTAAAGAACCGTAGCGATGAGCAAATTCAACATTGGTTAATACTTCTTCATTATTTTCTCTTTGTAGATTCTGATTCGTGTCTACAAAGCTTATAAGACTTGTATCCCAGTTACTATTACATGTAGACAAATCAACACTTGGGCAAAGTACGACACTCTTATGTCGTAGAATTGCGTCGTATTTGGCTTTTTGTATATGAATTGTGAGTAGTCGAGACGAATTTTTTAATTCTACAGAAGCCATAAATTGATGATATAAAGGAAGCGCTATAGTGGCCATAATCATAAGAATTGCGAGCGTTATAGTGAGTTCCAACAACGTGAAACCAGGAGATTTAAACATTAAAATTCCTTAATATATAAAGAAATATTTTGATTTTATGGTTTCTATCAATGACTTATAATGATTTTTATAGTGAGGAAACACAAAATTAAATAAAGGTTATCAGGATGCTAGAATACTGGTAAAATCACCGTAAGCGAAAGAAAGAAGTTGTTCATATTTGCTAGTTGAGTGAAAAATTACCGAATTACAACGGAAATTGTAAGTAATTTTGTCAATAATTTACTTGATTAAAATTATCAAGCACTTGGAAAGTCTATCAAGTGTTTGTATGATTCAAATGTGAATAGCTTAAAAATAATACTGGGGTGAAAATATCTCAGGGGCCAATAAATTTAGGCTGAGCTTGAACAACAATTGTTATCTCTGGAGGATATCCATGAAATTGAGTCGTATTGCACTTGCTACTATGCTTGTTGCTGCTCCATTAGCTGCTGCTAATGCTGGCGTAACAGTTACTCCATTATTGCTTGGTTACACTTTCCAAGACAGCCAACACAACAATGGCGGTAAAGATGGTAACTTAACTAACGGACCTGAGTTACAAGACGATTTATTCGTTGGTGCAGCTCTTGGTATCGAGTTAACACCATGGTTAGGTTTCGAAGCTGAATATAACCAAGTTAAAGGCGACGTAGACGGCGCTGCTGCTGGTGCTGAATATAAACAAAAACAAATCAACGGTAACTTCTATGTTACTTCTGATTTAATCACTAAAAACTACGACAGCAAAATCAAGCCATACGTATTGTTAGGTGCTGGTCACTACAAGTATGACTTTGATGGCGTAAACCGTGGTACACGTGGTAACTCAGAAGAAGGTACTTTAGGTAATGCGGGTGTTGGTGCTTTCTGGCGCTTAAACGATGCTTTATCTCTTCGTACAGAAGCTCGTGCTACTTATAACGCTGATGAAGAGTTCTGGAACTATACAGCTCTTGCTGGTTTAAACGTAGTTCTTGGTGGTCACTTGAAGCCTGCTGCTCCTGTAGTAGAAGTTGCTCCAGTTGAACCAACTCCAGTTGCTCCACAACCACAAGAGTTAACTGAAGACCTTAACATGGAACTTCGTGTGTTCTTTGATACTAACAAATCAAACATCAAAGACCAATACAAGCCAGAAATCGCTAAAGTTGCTGAGAAGTTAACTGAATACCCTAACGCTACTGCACGTATCGAAGGTCACACAGATAACACTGGTCCACGTAAGTTGAACGAACGTTTATCTTTAGCTCGTGCTAACTCTGTTAAATCAGCTCTTGTAAACGAATACAATGTTGATGCATCTCGTTTGTCTACTCAAGGTTTCGCTTGGGATCAACCGATTGCTGACAACAAAACTAAAGAAGGTCGTGCTATGAACCGTCGTGTATTCGCGACAATCACTGGTAGCCGTACTGTAGTTGTTCAACCTGGCCAAGAAGCAGCAGCTCAATAATCTGATTTCTTGAACAGTAAAAAAGCGACTCGTTAGAGTCGCTTTTTTATGGCGATTTTTAAAATATTTAGTCATTTCTGTGTCTCCTTAATAATTACTTTCGATCTTGGTTTAAATTAGTTACCAATTACCTTTTCTCAATTGCTGTTTAGTGTCTTGTCTATCTCTACGATGTTGAGCACGAGGTTTTTCCGTTTCGTGCATACCACCTTTGTGAAGTAAAGGGGATAGAGCTACTTGATTACGGACTTTGATCTTTGGCATTTCTTTAATTTTCATGCTTTAACCTTTAATACATAAAACTTGTTTTAGAGTATGAACGACTTCAATGAGATCTGACTGATTCGCCATGACTTCATCAATGTCTTTATAGGCGCTTGGAATTTCATCGACAACGCCATTGTCTTTACGGCATTCAATACCTTGGGTTTGTTCAATAAGATCTTGCTGATTAAAAAGAACTTTTGCTTTACTTCTACTCATCTTGCGACCCGCGCCATGAGAACAAGAACAAAATGATTCAGGATTTGCTTTGCCTTTAACAATATAAGATCGTGCTCCCATTGAACCTGGAATAATACCTAGCTCATCTAAGCCTGCTCTAATTGCACCTTTTCGGGTAATCAATAGATTTTCGCCAAAATGTGTTTCACGGCTTACATAATTATGATGACAATTAATCGCTTCTTTTGTCATTTGAAAAGAAGGTAGGAGAGGGCGGATCGCTTCTAAAATTAATCGCATCATCTCTTTGCGATTTTCAAAAGCATATTCTTGTGCCCACTCTACAGCTTCTACATAATCATCAAAACTTTTTGAGCCTTCAGCAAAATAACTTAAGTCTTTATCTGGAACATGGCCAAAGCGATGTTGAGCTTCTTTTTTGGCTAACTCAATAAAATAAGTGCCAATAACATTGCCAAGCCCTCTGCTACCTGAATGTAGCATCACCCATACGTCTTGATTTTCATCAATACATAATTCTATAAAGTGGTTACCACCACCTAAAGTCCCAAGTTGCTTTTGCCATGTTGCATCAAATTGTCGAAGCATACGCACAAGGCCAGGATGCTTTTTGATAATTGGCTCTAAGCGTTTTTCAAGTGGAATAATGCTGGAAACCTTTGCCTTAACCTGTTTATGTAAAGCAAAGCCAACCGGGACTTTACGTTCGATCGCATCACGCAAACGGCTTAAGTTATCAGGTAATTGTGAAGCCTTTAAACTCAAGTGAATTGCATTCATACCACAACCAATATCTACCCCTACAGCAGCAGGGATAATGGCGTGTTTAGTTGGAATAACACTACCTACAGTTGCGCCTTTTCCTAGGTGAACATCGGGCATAACAGCAATATGAGAATAGATGAATTGCAGTTGTGCCATTTTCTTGAGTTGTTCGATACTTTCACTATCTATGTCTTGAGTGAAAATTTTAATAGGGACACCATAGAGTGCCTCCTTGTTTAATATTTTTTGTATGCCCATAATTTTTTCTCTTATTTTTGTCCGAGCAGGCATAAAAAAACCTAGCGAATGCTAGGTTTTAAATTTAAGCATTCGGACAAGTGGTGTGAATTTGTACACTTGTCCGTGAGCTGACATCGTGCCAAATTATTTAATCTGTTTTACCTTGTACTAATGGCATGATGTCCTCCTTATTTAAAAGTGCCGTTGAAAATCTGAACGGCATTTTACGCTTTTTTAATCAAAGATCAAGTTTTTGATCTTTAATTAACTTTTAATTACCGATTCTTAGTCTTGCTCAGGTTTGACGTTCATTTGATCGTAAGAGATCAATTTGGTTTTATTTTTCCACTTATAGCCTAACCAAATGATCAAGAACAAAGGCAAGCTAATATAAGTTGAAAGTAAGCCTAACCAATCAATTTTTCCACCTAAAATGGCTTGATAGTTCTGCCCTAAAATGATGATTGAACAGAGAATAAAAGCAAACCAAGGGGCAAATGGGAAAAATTTGGCACGATATGCTAAATCTTCTAATTTATAGCCTTGAGCAATATATCCTTTACGGAAACGATAATGTGAAATCGCAATTCCTAACCAAACAATAAAACCGCACATACCCGACATATTGAGTAGCCAGTTAAATACTTGTTTTTCACCAATAAATGTCGTTAAAAAACAGAATGCAGCAATAAATGTCGTTGCGTATAGCGCGTTCATTGGAACGCCACGACCATCGAGTTTTGCAAACCACTTTGGTGCACGGCCTTCTTGAGCCATTTTAAACAACATACGAGTTGAGGAATACATGCCTGAATTACCTGCTGATAAAATAGCAGTAAGAATGACAGCATTCATTAAACTCGCAGCGAAAGCAAAACCTACTCTTTCATAAAGCAATGTAAATGGAGATAGTGCGATATCTTCAGTGGCTGCTGCTTGCAGTAAATTCGGGTCATCATAGGCAATCAAAGTGCCGATAATGAAAATACATAGGATATAAAATAATAAGATTCGCCAGAAAATCTGTTTGATTGCAAGTGGAATTGTCTTCTTTGGATCTTTTGATTCGCCAGCAGCAACTCCAACCATTTCAGTTCCTTGGAAAGAGAATCCAGCAATCATTGCTACTCCAATCATGGCTTGTAAACCGCCTACAAAAGGTGCCTCTTTGTAGGTCCAGTTTCCGAAAGTTGCAACACCTGGAGTTAGCATAATCTTGATGATCATGGCTAAGCCAATAATAATAAATGCAACAATTGCAATTACTTTAACCATCGAAAACCAGAATTCGCTTTCCCCAAATCCCTTTACTGTCATGGCATTGATCAGAAAGATAACAATAAGGAACAGGGCACTCCAATAGAACCCTGGAATATCAGGGAACCAGAACTTCATAATAAACTGAACCGCAACAAGTTCGAATGCAACCGTAATTGCCCAGTTATACCAATAGTTCCAGCCTAGAGCGAAACCAAAGCCTTCTTCGACATAACGACTGCCGTAAGTAAAAAAGGCGCCGGATGTTGGTGTATGAGTTGCAAGCTCACCTAAGCTGGTCATTAAGAAGTAAATCATAATGCCAATGAGTGAGTAGGCGAGTAGCGCTCCACCAGGGCCAGCGTTTGCAATGGTTGATCCAGAAGCAAGGAAGAGGCCTGTACCAATGGAACCACCAATGGCGATCATATTCAGATGACGAGCCCCAAGCTTACGCTGGAGTTTTTCAGGAGCATGTGTTTCGCTCATGGAGATTCCTTACATAGTTTGTTATGCACAGGCATATAACACCTTAAAGCCTTGATGATCAGTTTTAATCTGGCACTGACCAAAGTGCTTCTCAATTAAGATCGGATAGTTTAAAAAACGGTTTGCTACAATCCATAGCTCACCTGATGCCTTTAAATGTTTTTTAGCGTTCTGGCAGAGTCCTTCACTTGCATCATAGTTGGTATGAATACCTTGATGGAAAGGGGGATTACTGACAATGGCATCAAGTTCTGTTGGAGCGTCTGCAATTCCTGTAACAGGCTGCAATCTCAACTGGTCTGAACCTATTCCATTTCGACTAAAAGTCATTTCCGTTGACCGTAAAGCGAAAGCATCAATATCTAGGGCATGAATAATATTACTTGAATTTATTTTTGCCAAATAGCAACTGATAATTCCAGCACCACACCCGAAGTCGGCAATTCTACCTGATTTCACCTGATTAAGATAAGGGAGTAAAACAGCAGTTCCGACATCTAGATGATTTTGGCTAAACACACCGGGAAGGGCACAAATCGTAAGTTCTTGTTCATTAACATGAACAGTGTAAGTTTTAAGCCAACTTTCGAGAGGTTTAAGCTGTTCTGTTTTTTCAATCTTTAAGTGCCATAGCTGACAGTGACGTGCACTATCAAGTTTAAGTACTTTGCCGAAGCTTTGTAATTGTTTGGCAGCGCGTTCAACACCACCTTTTTTTTCACCTACTAAAAAAACAGACTGAGCAGTTTTAAGATTGCTCATTACGACATGCAATATGTAATTTAACAGTTCTTTAGATTTGGGAACAAAAATGACAGCTTGATCGAATTCTTGTAATGGAAACTCAACTGAGAAATGCGCATTTGTTCCACTATTTATAAAGCTCTGGTAGTCAGCATGGTTCCATGTCCAGACTGAAGCATCAATATCAGCTGGTAATTGACTGACTAGGGCATCACTCGGTGCATTAATTAACAAGACTCTACCTTTTAAATAGTCTTGTTGTCTTAATATCACTTCACTTCTAGGATCCATGTACATCTCTCATGAAGAAGAATGCCCAGTGGAAACTGGGCAGTAATCAAAATTAAAAAATAGTTATTTGTGTGTTTCAGGAAGTACAACATTTAAAATTAATGCTGCAATACCGCCTGTCGCTACGCCAGAGCTAAAAATATTTTTAAATAATTCTGGTAGGTGTTCCAAAATTTGAGGAACTTGAGCAACCCCCAAACCTAATGCAAGTGAAATTGCGATAATTAAAAGTGCTCGGCGATCTAAATGAATAGATGAGAGAATGTTAATACCTGATGCAGCTACGGCACCGAACATGACCATCACAGCGCCACCTAATACCGCCTGTGGTACGGCTTGTATTACACCAGCTACTGCTGGAAATAAACCTAATAAAATAAGTAAAGCAGCAATCCAGATACCCACATAACGACTTGCAACCCCAGTGAGTTGGATGACACCATTATTTTGAGCAAAAACAGAGCTAGGGAAGGTGTTAAATAAACCTGCGAGTAAAGAGTTCGCACCATTCACTAAAACACCACCTTTAATACGTTTCATCCATTCTGGACCATTAACGGGTTGGTTTGAAAGTTTACTGGTTGCAGTCACGTCACCAATCGCTTCTAAAGATGTGACTAAATAAATAAAAGCCATTGGAATGAATAAGCCCCAAGAAAAGCTTAAACCAAAATGCATCGGCGTTGGAATCTGTACAAGAGGCGCATCTTTAATACCTGAGAAATCTAGGTAACCCATAAATCCTGCAAGAATGTAACCAATCACTAAAGCAATTAAAATTGCTGAGCTTTTAATCCAAACCACCCGAATGCGGTTTAGCACAATAATAATAGCAAGTACGGTACATGACATAATAAGGTTGTCTGCACTTGCAAAAGTATGGTCTTGCATGGCTTGGTAGCCACCACCCATACTAATCAAGCCTTCCTTAATAAGCGTTAAGCCAATTAATAGAACAACAATACCAGTCACCAAGGGAGTAATTAATCTTTTTACCCATGGAAGAATTTGCGAAACACCCATTTCAATAAAGGAACCAGCAATGACTACACCAAAAATTGCAGCCATAACTTGGTTTACAGGAGTTCCTGCGGCAACCATTGCACTACCAATACCAATAATTGGTCCAATAAAGTTAAAGCTTGTGCCTTGTACAATCAGAAGACCTGCACCAAACGGGCCGACTTTTTTACATTGAAGAAATGTAGCAATACCCGAAATCACCAAAGACATAGATAAAATCATGTTAGTTTCGGTGCGTGATACGCCTAAAGCTAAACAAATTAAAAGCCCTGGTGTAACAATTGGTACAATAATCGCAAGCAAATGCTGGAAAGCTGCTAAAAAAGCGATCAAAGGTTTTGGTCGATCATCTAAGCCATAAACAAGGTCAAGATGGTCTTGAGAGTGTTGATTGGACATGGGTGTAGGTACGCCGCAATTTCGCAAATTGGCGCTATTCTAATCGAGATACCTATCTTTACAAAACGAAATACAGGCTATTGGAAAATTTTTTTGTCAATGTCAATAAACTGTCACTACTCAAGAGTAGTGTTTTTCTGTATAATTTGCCCTCAAATTTCAGGCGTTTCGAATTTTCATGTCAGATATCAAAAATCTCCGTAATATCGCAATTATTGCGCACGTCGACCACGGGAAAACCACACTTGTCGATAAACTACTTCAGCAATCTGGTGCTCTCGGTGAACGAGCAGGCGAGATTGAGCGTGTCATGGACTCAAATGCGCTTGAAAGTGAACGTGGTATTACCATTCTTGCAAAGAACACTTCTATTACTTGGTTAGATAAACGTACTGATACAACTTACCGTATCAACATCGTGGATACCCCGGGACACGCCGACTTCGGTGGTGAAGTAGAACGTGTTATGTCGATGGTTGACTGCGTATTACTTTTAGTTGACTCTCAAGAAGGCCCAATGCCACAAACTCGCTTTGTGACACAAAAAGCCTTTGCTCGTGGTTTAAAGCCAATTGTTATTATCAACAAAGTTGACAAACCAAGTGCGCGTCCAGATTGGGTTATTGATCAAGTATTTGATTTATTCGATAACCTTGGTGCAACTGATGAGCAATTAGATTTCCCAATCGTTTATGCATCAGGTTTACGTGGTGTAGCAGGTCCTGCTCCAGAAGAACTTGCAGAAGACATGACACCGTTGTTCGAAACGATTGTAGACATCGTTGAACCACCAGCAGTTGATGTTGATGGTCCATTCCAAATGCAGATTTCTTCACTTGACTATAACAGCTTCGTAGGTGTTATCGGTGTTGGTCGTATTCAGCGTGGTTCAGTAAAATTAAATACTCCTGTTACTGTAATTGACAAAGAAGGCAATACACGTAACGGCCGTATCTTAAAAATCATGGGTTACCATGGTTTAGAGCGTATCGATGTTGAATCAGCATCTGCTGGTGATATCGTATGTATTACTGGTATCGACGCACTTAACATTTCTGACACCATTTGTGATCCGAAAAATGTTGAAGCATTACCAGCTTTATCTGTAGATGAACCTACAGTATCTATGACTTTCCAAGTAAACAACTCTCCGTTTGCTGGTAAAGAAGGTAAGTTCGTAACTTCACGTAATATCCGTGAACGTCTTGATCGCGAATTAATTCATAACGTAGCTTTACGTGTTGAAGACACTGACAGTCCAGACCGTTTCAAAGTATCTGGCCGTGGTGAACTTCATCTTTCAGTTTTAATTGAAAACATGCGTCGTGAAGGCTTCGAAATGGGCGTATCTCGTCCACAAGTAATCATCAAAGAAATTGATGGTGAAAGACAAGAGCCTTACGAAAACGTAACTTTTGACGTTGAAGAACAGCATCAAGGTGCTGTAATGGAACAAATGGGTCACCGTAAAGGCGAGATGACCAATATGGAAGTTGACGGTAAAGGCCGTATCCGTATTGAAGCAACTGTACCTTCACGTGGTTTGATTGGTTTCCGTTCTGAATTCTTGACTATGACTTCTGGTACAGGGATCATGACTTCAAGCTTCTCGCATTATGGTCCTGTTAAACAAGGTACTGTTGCGAAACGTCAAAACGGTGTATTGATCTCTATGGTTCAAGGTACTTGCTTGGGCTATGCATTGTTCAGTTTACAAGACCGTGGTCGTTTGTTCGCTAAACCACAGTTAGAAGTTTACGAAGGTATGATCGTGGGTATTAACTCTCGTTCAGACGATATGGTTGTAAACCCTACTAAAGCGAAACAATTAACTAACGTTCGTGCGTCTGGTACAGATGATGCTTTAACTTTAGTACCTGCAATTGAATATACGCTTGAACAAGCGCTTGAATTCATTGAAGATGACGAGTTAGTAGAAGTAACACCTAAATCAATCCGTATCCGTAAGCGTTACTTGACTGAAAATGAACGTAAACGTAACCGTGATAAATAATTTTTCTTAAATGAAAAAGAAAAAACCGCTAAATTAATTTAGCGGTTTTTTTAATCGTTATATTTGAAATTAAAGTGGGCTTAAAATCATATTTTTGTTGTAAGAGAATATGTTGTTAAAGTGTGAAATAACTTTCTTTTTTTGATAAAAATATTAAATTATCAATATCATGGCGAGTACTATCTAATTCGATAAGATGCCAATGAAAAAGAAAAATATGACGTGTTTCGGCCCCCCGACATCTGGAGATGTTTAGATGAGTATTATTCAAGAATTTAAAGAATTTGCCATTAAAGGCAATATGATGGATTTAGCCATCGGTGTGATTATTGGTGGTGCTTTTGGCAAAATCGTAGACTCTTTAGTAAAAGATATTATCATGCCACTTATCAGTGTGATTACTGGTGGTGGTGTTGATTTTTCACAAAAATTCATTGTATTAGGTGCAAACCCTAACAATTTACAATCTTTAGATGCTTTGCAAAAAGCAGGTGTTAATGTCTTAACTTATGGTAATTTCCTCACCATTTTAATTAACTTCATTATTTTGGCTTGGGTTGTGTTCTTAATGGTGAAATTATTAAATAGACTTCGCCGTGATAAAAATGAACCAGAAGCTCCAGCTGCAACTCCTGAAGATATTCAATTATTACGTGAAATTCGTGATGAGTTGAAAAAGCAAGCCTAATAAGATTTGAAATAAAAACGGTACCTTGAGTGCCGTTTTTTATTACTTCATATTTTATATTGGAATCAAGATATTGATAAAATTGCAAGATCGCAGATCAGACCAACTATGAATATTGAAAAAGGGATAGATGAATGAATCAGCTTTTTGTGTATGGAACATTATGTCCAAATAAAGCAAATGCACATATTCTCGAACAGATTGGGGGAACGTGGACCAAAGCTTCAGTAAGAGGAATCATACATATTTTAGATTGGGGACCAGATCAAGGCTTAAAAGCAATTGTGTTAGATCCTCAGGCGGAGTGGGTAGAAGGCTATCTATTTAGCACAGAAAAACTTGCTGAAAACTGGCAGATGCTTGATGATTTTGAAGGCTTTCAATATGAACGAGTTATAGTAGATGTAATGCTTGAATCAGGGGAAACTGTTAAAGCTTGGACATATCAAATGAATGCTCATGCTAAAAATATTTAAATACAAAAGCTGGCTTCACGAACTCAATTTTTCTCTTTTAGATCTAATTTAAAAAATAATATATAGAGGCTCTTGTTTGAGCCTTTTCAAATCACACATAGTCTTCGTTTTCTTTCTAATAATCATTAGTCCTTTTATCCAACCTGGCTTGGAATATAAGTGAGTGTGGAAAACTCACACTTAAAAAGGAATTTTAAATGAAGAAGTCTCCTTGGATTATTGGAACTACGTTTTATGCCATATCGCAAATTACTTTCGCTACTGAAATTGGAGGATATGTACGTACAGGTATAGGAGTTACAGAGAGCGGGGAATTACAAGAATGTTTTCAGCTCACTGGCGCACCTTCAAAATACCGTCTTGGAAATGAATGTGAACAATATGCGGAGCTATTTGCCAAACAGAATCTTCTAAAATTGAATGATAATTCTGAGATTAGTATCAATGGAATGCTTCAATTTTATAACCAGTATGGTCAAAGTTTAAGTTTTAGTGGTGACGATGGCTATACGCGCTTAAATCAGATCTATCTAGATTGGAAAAATATTTCTTATTTAAATGGAGCAAATCTTTGGTTAGGCAGAAGGTTTTATAATCGAAATGATATTCATATGTCTGATTTATTCTATTGGAACCAAAGCGGAACAGGGTTCGGGATCGATAATTATAAAATTAAGGATCTGTCATTAAGCTATGTTTTTTCTAGAAAAGATAATCTATTTCAGAAAAAATATATTAATAGACATGACTTTACCATAAAAGACATTCAGCTAAATGGTACAAATAAACTGAATACAGGCTTATCTATTATTGATGCAGATCATACAGGTTGGGCCTTAACATTGCAGAATATAACTTCCGATGTCTTAAATGGTAAGAATACAGTTGCTTTGCAATATGGCGAAGGAGCAGGTATGGGGCTAAGTTATACTGGCAACCCTGAGTTGGACCGAGATAATTCTTCTTTAAGATTCATTGAAGTTTTAGATTGGGAATCTGAAAATAAAGTTTTCAATGGACAGGCTCAATTTATATATCAAAAAGATAAATTTAAGAATCAGAATGATAATGAATGGTTTTCGATAGGCTCCCGAATAGCTTATGTTGTACAAGACCATTTTAAAATATCGACCGAAATTGGCTATGACCAGATAGATAACAATGATCAAAATCGAAGCCTAACAAAATTGACTATTGCACCAACTTGGTCACTAAAAGGAACAGGATATTACGATAGGCCTGAACTTCGGTTGTATTACACCTATGCTTTTTGGAACAAGAATG
This sequence comes from Acinetobacter sp. 22301, assembly GCF_052045285.1. Lineage (NCBI taxonomy): Bacteria > Pseudomonadati > Pseudomonadota > Gammaproteobacteria > Moraxellales > Moraxellaceae > Acinetobacter > Acinetobacter sp. 22301. Next base: position 108,969 of record NZ_JBQEOR010000004.1, read on the forward strand.
AACAGAATTTGAGAGGCAATTTATATCCTGATAGTGATTTTTATAACACAGGACATGGGTCAAATTTTGGCATGCAACTAGAATATTGGTGGTAAATTTAAAAAATAAAAGAGGTCGGTAATGACCTCTTTTATTGAGTAACTGGGCTATTGTTTATGAATTTAAATTAACTTGTGAGGGGGCTTATCTTAAGCTCCCCATTCTGAATTTAACTTCTAAAAGATGATAGCCAAACTGACTTTTGATCGGACCTTGTAACACACGTTCAGCAGCTGTAAAAACAACTTTGTCGATGACGGGCACCAATTGCCCTTTTTTGACTTCACCAAGTTCACCACCACGTTTTGCCGAATTACAGGTAGAGTATTGCTTGGCAAGTTTGGCAAAGTCAGCGCCACTTTGAAGCTTCTTTTTTAGCTGCTCAGCTAAGTCTTTATCTTTGACTAAAATATGTCGGACAATTGCTGTTTGCATGTTGTCTTCCTCCAAAAAATTAAGGCTTTCTCAGCTTTTTAAGCGGTTGGCACTGTGGGCAAAATACGCTGGCACGCTGACCAAGTTTTAAGTTTTCTAATGTGGTTTCACAGTTAACACACATTTCTCCAGCACGACCATACGCGAGCAATGTTTGCTGAAAATAACCATTTTCTCCCATGGCATTGCTGTAGTCTCGTAATGTCGAGCCACCTAAATCAATTGCCGACTTTAAAATGCGCTTAATCTCGACAACAAGTTTCTCAATTTGTTGCATGCTTAAGTCACCAGCAGGCTGTGCTGGGTGAATACCAACATTAAACAAACTTTCAGTTGCATAAATATTGCCTACACCGACGACTACATGATTATCCATGAGTGCAATTTTTATGCCGACAGATTTATTTTTGAGTTTTGAAGCTAAATATTCCGCATCAAAGTCAGTACTTAAAGGTTCAGGCCCTAAAGTATCTATGAGTTTGCCTTGAGTCTCGGGATTAAGCCAAAGAATACAACCAAAACGGCGAGGGTCATGGTAACGTAATTGCTGATCTTCAAATTGAATAATCAGATGGTCATGCTTTCTCAGTTCGTCATTTGGTTCGGTTAGACGAAAGCTTCCTGACATGCCTAAATGCCAAAGCATTTGATCTTGTTCAAACTCTGCCAAAATATATTTTGAACGTCGATTTAACCCAATGAGACGTTGCCCAACAAGTTTCTGAACATCATCTGGTATAGGCCAGCGTAAGCTAGGATTGCGTACTTCAACACTTAGAACTTTTTGATTCAATAATGGAAATAAACTGGTTTTGGTGGTTTCGACTTCGGGTAACTCAGGCATGCCAACTCGCAGAATTAACAGATATACTGGATTAATCAAGTATAACGTGTGGTATGTAATATTTCAGAGATTACTATGTCAGATATTTTACCATTAAGCTGGTTTCAACGTGAAACCTCAGAAGTAGCTTATGATTTAATCGGCTGCGTATTGTGTAAGCGACAACCTGATAGCCAAGTGATCCGCTGTACAATTAGTGAAACTGAAGCTTATTTGGGCGTTCGTGATAAAGCTTGCCATAGTTACAATGACAAACGCACCGCTCGAACAGAGGTAATGTATTGCCCTGGTGGCACAATTTACGTCTATTTAATTTATGGCATGTATGAAATGCTCAATCTCATTACTCAGACAGAAGGTGTGCCTGAAGGGGTAATGATTCGTTCTGCATTTTTAAATAGTGCTTCAACTAAAAAAGACTATAAGCTTTTAGCTGGACCCGGCAAATTGACACGCTATTTAGGGATTGATCGGACTTTAAAAGGACAAACCTTGGGAGAGGAATCTGGACTATGGGTTGAAGCGGCATCAACGCAACCAGAAGTAGTTCTAACGCCACGGATTGGAATTGATTATGCCGAAGAAGCAAAACATTGGCCTGAACGATATTGCTGGAAAGATCATCCATCTTTGAGTCGATAATTTTAATCTGGAAATCAATTTTTAGATATTGATGAAGAGTGTTCCAGATTTACAACAATGCAGATCGAATTCAATATCCAGACAAGACACCGCTTTTTGTTATCATAACTACAATATAAATAAAGGAAATAAGCATGTCCTTATTACGCTTAGACCGACTGCATTACTGTATTTTGATGAGTATGGGCTGTATTTCTAGCCCACTTGTTTGGGCAGAAGATTTAACACAAGACGTAACTGTATTGCCAACATTACATGTGGAAGCAACCCGTACCGATACAACCTATTTGCAGACACCAGCTTCGGTTTTTCGGATAGATGCACCTCAAGTTGATACTTCTTCACAAGTAAATTTAACCGAAGTTGTGAAAGGTGTACCGAGTTTACAGATTCGTAATCGTGAAAATTATGCCCAAGATTTACAGCTCTCTATGCGTGGTTTTGGAGCACGTTCTACTTTTGGTGTCCGTGGTATTCGCCTTTATGTAGACGGTATTCCTGCAACAATGCCGGATGGACAAGGCCAAACGTCTAATATCGATTTAAGTAGTCTGGACCATGTTGAAGTTCTAACAGGACCTTTTTCTTCACTTTATGGAAACTCATCGGGTGGGACAATTTTAACTTCTACTAAAGAAGGGCAAGGCAAAGATTCAATTGAGCTGAGCTATTCGGGAGGCAGTCACGATAAAAGCCGAGCAGGGCTCGTGCTACAAGGTGGAGCAAAGGGTGCGAATGAACCAAGCTATGTTATTAGTTCATCGTATTTCGATACTGATGGTTACCGAGAACATAGCGGTGCAGAAAAAGTACTAAATAATGCAAAGCTCAGTTGGGATCTTGATGATGGTAGCAAAATCAACTGGATAACCAACTATGTCAAAATTCATGCAGACGACCCGCAGGGTTTAACGCATGACCAGTGGAATGCTAATCCAAAGCAACAAGTTCCATTTTTAAAGCAATTTAATGTCCGTAAAGATATTGAACAGACCCAAACAGGGGTGACATGGTCTAAGCCTATTAATGATAAAAATGAACTCTATGCCATGGCATATTTAGGTAATCGCCAAGTCACTCAATATCAATCTATACCTAAATCAACACAAGATGCCAGCATCAATCATGCAGGCGGGGTAATTGATTTTGAACGTGATTATTATGGTGCTGACTTCCGTTGGACGGGCAAAGAATTACTTCCAAATACTACTCTAAGTGTTGGTGTTGCATTAGATGCGATGGATGAAGATCGTAAAGGTTTTGAAAACTTTAATTTGGTAAATGGTCAACCTTCTTATGGTGTCAAAGGTAATTTGCGCCGTGATGAAGATAATACTTTATGGAATATCGATCCCTATTTACAAGCGTCATGGCAGTTCTTACCAACGTGGCGTTTAGATACAGGCGTACGCTATAGCAATGTCCATTACAAATCTAAAGATAACTATTTAAGTAATGGCGACGATAGTGGTAAGACTGATTACAGTAAAGTTTTGCCTTCGGCTGCTTTAAGCTGGCAAATTTTACCTGAACTGATGGCCTATGTGAGTTATGCCAAAGGATTTGAAACGCCAACTTTTACTGAAATGGCATATCGTCCAGATGGAGAAAGTGGTTTTAATTTTGATTTAACCGCATCCACAAGCGATACCTATGAAACAGGCTTAAAATCACAAAACCAATTAGGTGATTTTACTTTGGCAGTATTCCAGACTAAAACCAAAGATGACATCGTTTCTGCAGGTAACTCAAATGGCCGATCAACCTTCCGCAATGCAGATAAAACCTTACGTGAAGGCTTAGAGTTTGCATGGAATAAAAAGTTGTGGCGAGATTTAACAGCGACTGCTAGCTATACATATTTAGATGCAACTTTTGATGCTGATATTCCAGCTTTAGGAAGTATTGCTCAAATTCCATCGGGCAATGCCATTCCGGGAATTGCCAAAAACCAAGCTTACGCCTCTTTGGCTTGGCAGCCATCGCACGGGCTATATGGCGGGGTAGATGTACAGTATATGGATAAAGTATACGTGAATGATACCAACAGTGACGCAGCGCCAAGCTACAGTGTAACCTCAGCTAATGTGGGTTATGCATGGGTAATGGGCGACTGGGAAGTGAATAGCTTTGCTCGTGTTGATAACCTATTTGATAAAAACTATGCAGGTTCAGTGATCGTAAATGATGGTAATGGACGCTACTTTGAACCAGCGGATGGACGTAACTGGAGTGCAGGTTTACGTGTAATTAAGCAATTCTAGGAATTAAAAATGGCAAAATTATTTGAAACGGTTAACTTTGGTTCACTACAACTGGTTAATAGAATTGTAATTGCTCCGATGTGCCAATATTCGGCAACAGATGCCGGTGAAATTACCTATTGGCATGAACAGCAATGGGCAAATTATGCATTGTCTGGTGCGGGCCTTTGTATTGTAGAGGCGACTGCTGTACAACCTGAAGGTCGGATTAGCTATGCTGACCTTGGACTGTGGAATGATCAGCAACGTGACCAAATCAAAGCGTTGTTAGCTAAGGTTCATACACTTTCACCGATGCCATTTGGAATTCAGTTAGCACATGCAGGGCGTAAAGCATCTACTGAAAAGCCGTGGTTAGGCAAAGGCCAGATTGCAAAAGATCAGCCTCATGGTTGGCAAACGGTTGCTCCAAGTGAAAGTACCTTTTCGGTTCATGATGCAGCACCTCATGCTTTGACTATTGCTGAGATTAAACAAGTTCAGCAAGACTTTGCAGCAGCGGCAAAACGTGCTGTAGAAGCTGGATTTGAGTTGATTGAAGTTCATGCTGCGCATGGTTATTTACTACATCAATTCTTATCGCCAATTGCCAATCAGCGTACTGATGAATATGGTGGTTCTTTAGAAAACCGTATGCGTATGACTCTTGAGGTTCTTCAGGCAATTAAACTCGCTGTACCAGAAGGTTATCCTGTAGGTGTTAGGTTGTCTGCAACCGATTGGTTGGAGAGTATCGAGCATTGGGACGTTGAATCTACAGTGGGCTTATCAAAAGCTTTAGAGCAATTGGGCGCAGCCTATGTGCATGTGTCTAGTGGCGGTTTGCATGAGCATCAATCTATTACGATTGGGGCTGGTTACCAAGTTCCATTTGCTGAACAAGTTAAAAAGCATGTGTCTATTCCAGTCATTGCTGTAGGGCTAATTACTGAGCCAGAACATGCTGAACAAATTCTGGAAAACCAGCAAGCTGATGCTATTGGTCTTGCTCGTGCAATGTTATATGACCCAAGATGGCCTTGGCATGCAGCAGCGGCTTTAGGGGCAGAAGTTAAAATTGCGCCTCAGTATTTACGTTGCCAACCACATGGATTAAAGCAGCTTTTTAACTCTTTTTAATTGTATTGGGCAAAGTCATCTTTGCCCATTTTTCTTTCGCTAAGTGAGGACGGTCAGTGGTTTTTCAGGTTATTTTACCTATCTTGATATTGCTATTGATGGGCTATATATGTGTCCTCATCAAATTGGTAACACCTGAACAGATCAGGTCTCTTAGCGCATTTGTAATTAAAATTTCCTTACCGGCTTTTTTAATTCATTCTTTGGCAAATAAAAACTTACAAGACATTTGGCACCCCGCTTATTTTCTTGCTTATGGCGGAGGGTCCTTAATTTTATTTTTCTTGGCTTTTATTCTCTATCGAAAATATTTTAAAAATAGCTTAACTCATAGCGCCGTCATATCGATGGGGGCATCTATGTCGAATACTGGATTTATGGGAACAGCTATTTTAACTATGCTGATAGGTAATCATGCTGCGATCTATATTTCTTTAACACTCATCATTGAGAATTTATTGATTGTGGCGCTGATGCTGATTTTGGCTGAAGCTGGTTTACATCAACAGCAAAATCTTTTACCGCTTTTAAAACAGACATTTTTAAACTTACTTAAGAATCCTGTCATTATCGCTATTTTGGTTGGGATGGGGTGCATTCTTTTAGATGTTAATCTTCCTGCAACGCTTGACCAGTCTTTAGAGTTACTTGGGCGTACAGCTTCGCCTTTAGCCTTGTTTGCCATTGGCGGAAGTTTAGTAGGTATTGGAATAACAACGGTAAATATAGAAAGCGTTTTGTTGGCGACCTTTAAAGTTGTGCTAATGCCATCTGTTATTTTTGCACTTTTTTTAATAACTCCAAATGTAAGTCGTGAGATGCTTTACGCAGGAACATTAATTGCTGCCTTACCAATGCCGATTGCTTTTGGAATTTTTGGACAAGCCTATGGCTTAAATGAAAAAGCGTTAACACCGCTTATGATTAGTACAATTGTTGGTTTTATTGGGGTGAGCTGGCTTATTGCTCTGTGGTGGTAAAAGAAAAGCCCCATAAGGGGCTCATCATTTATTATTTTTTCGGTGCTGGCTGTGCGGGAGCATTTGCAGCCTGTTTGCTCTTTTCTGCAATAATCTTATCAACCGAAGCTAACGATTCTTTAGCGTTAGGCACATTTTGATTGGCAAGTTCAGTAAAGATCTTTTTAGCCTGCGGTAGGTTTTGCGGAATGATATTGCCATTCGCCATCATGGTTGCTAAAGCCATAGAAGCAGGTGCATAGCCTTTTTGTGCAATTGACTGTAAAGCTTCGATACCTTGGCGTTTCATTAAAGGATTTTTATTTTCAACACCTTGGCTAATGTCATAGAGTGCTTTGACCTGAATAGCAGGATAGTTACCTTTTCGAATTAAAGGCGCCAATTTTTGAAGGGCAATTTGATGTGACTGTGGTTTTTTTTGAGCAAATAAAATTGTCGCAATTTTCACAGTTGCATCATCAGAACCTTGAGCCGATGCCTTTTGAATATATTGACTGAATTTGTTGCTATCTTTCGCAACGCCCAATTCACCAGTCTCATAAATTTGTGCAAGGGTGTAACTCGCTTGGGCGTAACCTTTATTTGAAGCATCCTCATAATATTTTAGAGCTTTAGAAGAGTCTTTTGCTGTACCTTGGCCTATTTGAGTCATATAGGCTAAGTTATAAATAGCTTGGGCGTTACCTGATTGGGCTAAGCGTTGCATTTCTTGAAATGCAGCGGAGTAATTTTTTGCTGCGTAGAGTTGTTCAGCTTGTTTAAAAACATCGGTTTTAGCAGCAGTTGCTGTGTTATCAGCTGCAAAAATTGATGCACTTGAAAGGGTGATTAGGCTTGCGATTAGTAATTTCTTCATTTCTTTTTAACCTTTTACTTCGTAGCTACATCATTCCATTGATGCATGAAAGAGTTTCAATTTCTCATCATAAATATTGATTGATGAAAGTAAACAGCCGATTTGTATATAAAGCGCTGCACTTTGGGCAAATTGTGGAGAAAAAATACCCACTCACATTCATATAACGGAGTGGGTAATATTGTTATTTTGCAGTCTGGAGTAATGCTTCAATTTGTTTGGCATCACTTGGTACACCAGAGAGTCTTTGGCCATCTTGCAAGAACAGGGTAGGTGTTCCATCAATATTTAATTTTTGACCTAAAGCGATATTTTTCTGAATTGGGCTTGAACAACTTTTGCTATTAGTCGGCAATTTGCGATTAAGCATATAGTTTGTCCAAGCTTCTGCCGGATTTTTTGAACACCAGATTTGATTTGAAACTTTTTCAGCATTTGGATGCAAACTAGTAAGAGGATAAAGGAACACATATACGGTTACGTTATCAACCCCAACCATATTTTGTTCTAGGCGCTGGCAATATGGGCAATCTGGGTCACTAAAGACATAGAGCGTACGTTCGCCTTTACCTTTTACATATTTAATCGCCTGATTTAATGGCAAACTTTTAACGTCAATCTTGCCCAATTCGGCAATACGTTCTTCAGTCATGTTTTTTTGTTGTTTGATGTCGACTAAATTACCAACAAAAAAGTACTTCGCATCTTGATTAGTATAAACAATGCGGCCGCTTGTATAGACTTCATAAATGCCCTGTACAGGCGATTGATAAACACCTTTTACAGGCAAATCGGGATAATTCGTCTTAAGATTTTGTTCAAGTGTTTTAACATCAGCATGAGCAGAACCGAAAATAGCCAGACTCAACATGAGTGTAGCAAGTTTAGTTTTCATCTTTTTTCTCTTTAATTTCAACAGGGCTAATGATGGCATATAAAGCTTAAAAAATTGACGTTCTAATCTAATGAAATCATTAGTGTTTTGTATCTATAAAAAAGCCCACTAACTTAGCAGTGGGCAGTTTGAACTAATAAAAGTTATTAGTGTGGTCTTGCTACGTCGCCACTTAAAGCTTCTGGTAACTCAAGAACTTGAATCCCTAACTCTTGAAGAGCAGCAGGTTTAGCTACAACTAAAGCAAGATAGCCTTCATCATTTGCAATACTATTAACGACTTCTATATCGTTATTTAATTGAGCTGCTGAAGCAGGCGCTTCACCTGTACCCTGAACCAGATGTAACCAGTGTTTTGGTTTTGCTTTAAACCAAAGACGCGCCACAATTTCCTGGCCTAAGTAACAGCCCTTGTCGTAATTGACGCCTTCGCGTTGATGTAAACGCAATTCTTGTGGCTGGAATTCATGTTCAGTTGCCTGTGTAATCCACGCTTGACCAGTCATAATGGCTTGTTTTTGCCATTCTGAAATATCAGTTTCAGCAGTAGTGAACTCAGTTTGATGATTCACAACTTTTGGAAACACAGCACCTTGTTCACTTAAGGTCATTTTTGAAAAGGCACCATACTTTTTAATATGTTTGGCAAACTCTTCAGCTTGATCTTGAGTAACTACAATTTCAAAACTTTCAGGATTCATCTTCTTTAGCCATAAGCCAAAATGAATACGACCTTTAAGATCACAAATAGCTGTATAGCGAGTTTCATTTTCAGCTAAACGTTCAGTATCTACAGTAACTTGGCCTTGTAAAAACTTTTGTGCATCTACACCGTTTAAAGCATATGAGGAGAAAGCGAGCAGACTCATGATTAATCTCAAATTCAATATGTTTCTTTATGATTGCTGACTATTTTGCTCCATTTTTACTAAAAAATCAGCCATAGTTTTCGTAATTTGAGTTTGTCCTGAAGTTGGCTTTTTTGTTTAAAAAAACACCAAAAATATACGTTCGGATAAATCGGAAGGTTTAAGCTAATAGCCATAATTTCAATAATTTTAAGGAAATTAAAATAAGGAGAATATGATGGCAACAGGTACAGTGAAATTTCATCGCGTATTTAAGGCACCAGCCGAGCGAGTCTATCGTGCATTTTTAGATCCAGATGCTTTAGTCAAGTGGTTACCGCCCCACGGTTTTACTGCGAAAGTTCATAGTTTTGATGCAAATGTTGGTGGCTCATACAAAATGAGTTTTACCAATTTTTCAACAGGTTCAACCCATGCTTTTGGCGGAACATATGTGGAATTAGTTCCAAATGAACTAATTCGCTACAACGATCAATTCGATGATCCAAATTTACCTGGGACTATGCAGGTTACTATTACATTAAAAAGCGTATTGGTAGGTACAGAAGTGCATATTACGCAAGAAGGAATACCGGAAGTTATTCCTGTAGAAGCTTGTTATTTAGGGTGGCAAGAATCCCTATCTTTGCTTACCTTATTGATTGAAGCTGAAATTCCAGATCAATAAAGTCACTCTACTTTCTTATAAAAGAGTAGGTCGTATGACCTACTCTTAACATAGTTCTAATTGGTTTTGTTGTTCCAATAGCTTAACTATGGCTGAAAAATCAACTTGTTGTGCATCGGGTTTGGAAACCTGATTAAACTGTTGCTGAATAAGATTAAAAGCTGGGAGTTCCAAATTATTTTGAGTAACGAGATTTAGTGCAATTCCAATATCCTTTTGTAATAAATCTAATGCAAAAGTTTTTTCAAATTTGCGGTTTAAAACGCGTTGCATCATGATGTGTTCTGAAACATTACTTTTGCCGCTAGAGTGGTTAATGCAGTTCATTGCGGAGTGTAAATTTACGCCTTGGGATTTAAGGATACTTAATCCCTCTGCCAACGCCCAAAGATGTGTTGCCATTAATGTGTTATTGATGGCTTTTACTGCAAAGGCAGCACCACTTTCGCCGACATATTCAACTAAATTAGCAAAGGCTTGAATGATTGGTTTTGCTCTTTTAAAAGCAAACTCGTTACCTCCGACCATTACAGTGAGAGTTCCTCGTTCAGCCCCAATCGTTTGTCCTGAAACTGGTGCATCTAAATAATCAACTCCACTTAATTTGAGCTGTTGGCTGAGTTTTCTTGCAGTCTCTGGCACACCGCTAGTGCAATCCACCCAAATACAGCCTTGTTTTAGTTGAGAATTCGCAATTAAATTTTCTACATCTTGGCTAGTCGGTAGGCATGAAAAGATAATATCTGCTTGTAGAGCTTGTGTCAGGTCTACAGCCTCCGTACCAAAGGTTTGTTCATGTTGCTTTGCTTTAGCAAAAGTACGATTCCAAACATAGACTTGGCTACATACTTGGGTTAAATGGGAAGCCATGTGCCATCCCATTGCACCTAAACCGATAAATGAAACACTTTGAATCAAGGAGTTTCTCCAGAATTAGAGATGTGGGACAGAATTAAGCGGTTCTACTGATTTTTCAATAGATTGACTTTCAGATTTTTCCGTTCTGTTGAGTAATAGGTTAAGCACAATTGCTGCAAGTGTCGCAGTTCCAATACCCCCTAGGTCAAATGGCCCAATATGTAGACTTAAATTACCAGCACCCATAATCAGGCTGACTGCTGCAATAATTAAAGTACTATTTTTGGTGAAATCAACTTTGTTATCGATCCAAATTTTTGCTCCAGCCACAGTAATTAAACCAAAGACAACAATGGATGCACCGCCTAATAAAGCGACAGGGATGGTACTAATGATTGCTCCAAATTTAGGAGATAGACCGAGTAGAATTGCAAATAGTCCCGCAACCACAAAAATAGTCGTTGAATAGACTTTAGTTACAGCCATTACTCCAATATTTTCAGCATAAGTCGTCATCCCTGTACCACCAACAGAAGCTGATAAACTTGTACAGATACCATCTGCAAAAAAAGCACGCCCCATATATGGCGATAAATTACGTTCTGTCATGGCAGAAACCGCTTTAAAATGTCCCAAGTTTTCAGCGACTAAAATAAGCGCAACAGGTGCAATCAATAAAATAGCTTTGGCATTAAAAACAGGTGAGTGAAAAGTTGGTAGGCCAAACCATGCAGCTTGACTGATCGCATTAAAATCGATGGGTTTGCCTAACCCAAAGATATTGGTGAGTATAAAATAAATAAAATAAGCACTGATAAGTCCGATGAGTAATAGAAGGCGGCGAATCATACCTCTTGTAAAAACAGCAACGGCACTAATGCATAAAATGGTAATGACTGCCATCCACGTGTCAAAGCTATTTGTCGAAACACTTTTAATTGTTACAGGTGCAAGGTTTAAACCAATAATCATGACAATTGCACCAGTGACCACGGGTGGCATGAGTTTTTCAATCCATGCAGTTCCAGTTTTCATGACAATTAAACCGATGCATGCATAAATCAAACCGCAAATGATTGTACCGCCCAGCGCCACAGCTAAATTTGGATTTGATCCAACTCCTGCATAGCCTGTCGCTGCTGCGACTGCGCCAATAAAGGCGAAGCTTGATCCGAGATAGCTAGGCATACGCCCACCTGTAAGTAAAAAGAACAAGATAGTGCCAATACCAGTAATAAAAATGGTGAGGTTCGGATCAAAGCCCATGAGTAACGGGGCTAAAACAGTTGCTCCGAACATCGCAAAAGCATGTTGTAACCCCAAAACAATACTTTTACCGGGAGGAAGATATTCATCAATTTGTACGGGAGTTTCTAAATTACCGGTGTGCGGCTTAAATTTAGGAAACCAAGATTCTTGTGTTCGCATAACAGATCCTCTTTTTCATTTTTTATCTGCATTAGCATGCTGTTTGTAATTCGCAATAATTGCGGTTGAAGTACATAAGTGCATTAAGCCCACTTTGGTGTTTCATTGCTTTGACCGAACAAAACAAGACATCATGACTACCGATACTCATGCTTTGTACAATTTCACAATCAAATGACACCAAGGCCTCATTCAAAATCGGAGAACCAGTGATTAGCTTGCTCCATTCCCCATGAGCAAAGCGTTCTGGCATTGGTGTTTTTCCGCCGAATATTGTAGATAGGGTACTTTGATGGGCAGCTAAAGTATTGACACAAAGCACCTCGTTTTGTTTAAAAGTATTAAAAACTGATGCTGAGCGGTTGAGACAAACCAATAGTGTCGGTGGTGTATCGGTTACGCTACATACTGCGGATGCTGTAAAACCAGCCTGTCCCGCAGGTCCATCTGTCGTGATGACATTCACTGCTGCTCCAAGATTTGCCATGCCTTGCCTAAAAGTATGCTGATCTACTTCTAAGTGTGTTGAGCATGTTTGAGTCTGCTGAATAGCAGATGGAGTTAAAACCTGTTTCTCTTCTCTTTTTTGCATGATTGCTCTCCAACCCCAATGCATGATCATTACAATGAATCGAGGCTAAAACATCACATCAGTTATGATGCAGAAGGTTTTTGTCAGTGACATCGTTTATCCCACATGGGCAATCGATGCTATTTCAATTAAGGCATCGGGTTTCACCAAGCCGCACTGGATACAAAAGCGAGCAGGTTTGTCACCCGGAAAATATTCGGCATATACCGTATTCACTGCGGTATAGTCCGCCCAATCTTTAATGAAAATGGAATTGAACGTTACGTCATCCATGGTGCCACCTGCTGTTTCAATCACTTTTTTGATTGTTTCTAAAATATGGCGAGTCTGTCCTGCTGCATCACCAATACAAACCACATTATTATTTTCATCAAAAGCCAATGTGCCTGAGACATACACAATATTGTCCGCTTTGGTTGCAGGAACATAGGGTGCAAGGGGTGCCGATGTTCCTTCAGGGATAACAACTTGTTTAGACATAAAATGCTCCAAATCAAAAAATTTTAGATAAAATTAAATGTATGAATTAGGCAGATTGCTGTAGCAATGTTGATGCCGAACTAAAGGTTTCAATGAAACTATTGGTGTCAGATACCCAGCCAAAAAAAGTTTTAATGTTATATAGCGCTGCGTCGTGAGCCTCTTGAGGTCCGGCTTGATAGCAAGCATCTTTAAGTGCAACACCGAAATATTCCAAAAAGAAACCATCACGTAAGGTCGACTCGACACAGACATTGGTGGCAATACCTACAAAGACCAAATTACGAATGCCACGAGCACGTAAAATGCTGTCGAGCGCGGTGTTAAAGAAACCGCTATAACGTGGCTTTTCAATAATGATGTCTTGTGGAAGTGGTTGTAACTCATCAATTAAAGCAAAGTCCCAACCACCTTTAGATAAAAGTTGGCCTTGTAACTCAGGCTGTTTACGCATGGTTTTTAAAGCATTGGATTTATGAAAATTTGGTGAACCTAAACCACCAGCTTCGACGTAGTTTTTATCCCAACCATTTTGAAAATAGATGACCTGAATCCCTGCACTATGTGCAGCATCGATCGCCTTTTTAATATTTTCGACTACAGGCTTAGTCTTTGAGACATCAAAACCTGCTAAATCTAAATACCCACCTAAAGAGGTGTAAGCATTTTGCATATCAATGACAACAAGCGCAGTTTGTTCTGCTGCTAGTTGAATATGTTCAGGTTCGGCCTTTAATACTTTGCCTGTACCAATCTGTGCGGTGAATTCTGCACATACAATATTAGACATTTCATTCATGCGCTTTTCTCCAAAACAGTTGGTTCGGCTTGCTTTGTCAGTTCGGTAACGACACTTTCACGACATTTCATGAGCGGTTGAATGCGTTGACCAAAATCTTCTACGCCTTGTACAAAGTCATCAAAGGTCAACAAAATTCCCTCTGTCCCTTTAATCTCGGAAATTTGATCAAGCATTTTTGCGACATTTTTAAAAGAGCCAACAATGGTGCCCATATTGATATTGACGGGAGAAACGCTAGAGGCCATGTGGCGAATATTGGTGTCAGTCCCAGACACTTTATCTTTTGCACCTTGGTCTTGTAGCCAACGAATAGCTTCCATGTCTGCACCATCGTTATAGTGTTGCCACTTCTGCATTGCGGCTTCATCTGTTTCGGCAGCAATTACCATAAACAACACATAGGTTTGTACATTGCGTCCAGTTTTGTCGGTTTGAACCTTTAAGCGATCATTAATTTCGGCATAGGCTGTCGGTGTGTTTAAACCTTTTCCGAAAACAAAGTTGTAGTCAGCATATTTTGCGGAAAAAGCTAAACCAGCATCAGACTGTCCTGCACAGATAATTTTCATATCAGCTTGAGGCTGTGGTTTGACCTGACAATCATTCATCTGGAAGAACTCGCCTTTTAGGTCTGACTTCCCAGTTGCCCAAAGTTCACGTAAAACTTCGACATATTCAGATAAGTAATCATAGCGTTTAGCAAAATATTCATCGCCGGGCCACATACCCATTTGGGAATATTCGGGCATTTGCCATCCGGTCACGACGTTTAGTCCAAAGCGACCGTTGGAAATCGAATCTATGGTCGATGCCATACGTGCCACGATTGCAGGAGGCATGACTAGTGTTGCAGCGGTTGCATAAATTTGGATTTTACTGGTGACAGCAGCGAGACCTGCCATGAGGGTAAATGTTTCAAGGTTATAGTCCCAAAACTCAGTTTTTCCGCCAAAACCACGCAACTTAATCATGGAAAGGGCAAAGTCAAAACCGTAGTGTTCAGCACGCTGTACAATTTGTTTGTTTAATTCAAAGGTAGGTTTATATTGCGGTGCATTTTCTGAAAGCAGCCAGCCATTATTTCCAATTGGACAAAAAACGCCGATCTTCATCTTGATTCCCCATCGTGAGTTTAGGAAGTCGAACTGAAAGCTATAAACGATATAATTTTCAGTGTTTGGTTGTATTTTTAATAATGCATAGCTCATGCCAAATTTAATATTTTTATATTTATCAATATATTGAATTTATTGTTTGGTATAATTTTTATCAAATGGTAAAAAGTAATGCGATTGTGCACCAAGGAGGAACTATCTTGCTTCATTGTGCATCATTTGATCAATTTTACTTTTGGAGTGTGTATGACATCCAATGTTTTAAAACAGCAGAATAAAAAAAAGGCGACATTGAAGTCGCCGTGTACAACTAAGGTATTTCTCTTTTGAGATTGAAGAGGGGGTTATGTACTTAACTCATTCTACCCGACAAGCCTCTTCAAAATTTAAACGGGGAAGGCGAGTATAAACTTTTTGAGGGTCGCCATAGCCGATGTTAATGATGATATTAATATGATGATTTGTGCCTGCAAAAAATAGCTCATCAACTTGTTTTGCATCAAAACCAGACATTGGACCCGTATCTAAACCTAAACTACGACATGCCATAATTAAATATGCAGCTTGTAATGAACTATTACGAAAAGCAGTTTCATGTGCTACGGCTTCACTTGATGTAAACCATGATTTTGCATCGGCATAAGGAAATAGTTCTGGCAGTTTGTCATAAAATCTTGCATCGGTTGCAACCAAAACAGTGACAGGAGCTGTCATCGTCTTTTCTACATTGCCAGACGACAATGCTGGCTTGAGTTTTTGTTTAGCTTCAGGTGTTGTTAAAAAGACAAAACGAGCAGGATTACAGTTGGCAGAAGTCGGCGCCATTTTGACCAGATCATAAATTTGTTGAATTTGCTCAGTGCTGACCGCTTTATCTAACCACGTGCTGTGGGTTCTAGCTTCTAAAAAGAGTTGATCTAAAATATTTAATGTTTTTGCATTCATGATAAGGCCTTAATGTTATGGAAAAATTGAATGAAAGTTTGATTTAGTCGTTGAGATTCGGTCACTGTGGAAGCATGGGCACCAGAGGGTAAAATGCAAAGTTGACCATGACCAAGTTTGGTAAAAAGATCTTGTGATTTATGTGCTGGAACTAAAAAATCATCTTGATTGGCAACGATATGAATTGCAGTGTCTTGCAATGCTTGTAAGTGCTCTGCTTGTAATTGAAAATGCATTAATGCCTTGAGTCGTGCAAATACATTTGTCTTGGGCGGAAAACCTTGAAGTTGAATATCTTCAGTACTTTTAATGTGGCTATGATTCTGAGAAATCCATGCTGGAGGATACAAAAATAATGCCTGTGCACGTACATAGGCTTCAGCACCCGCAGAGGCTAACAATGCGATACGGGCATCAAAACATTTTTGCGTATGAGCATCTAGCTCATCCCACGCATTAATCAGTGTCAGGCTGAGCATGGTAATTGAGCTAGATTGTAGTTGCTTTGCGAGTTCCATTCCGATGATACCACCCAAAGCATGCCCGATCATATGGAATTCATGAATTTGAAGATGTTCTAATAAATGTAGTACTTGATTGGCCATGTCACACATATGGTAATGTGAAGGTAATAAAGCACTGTCTTGATGACAGCCTTCTTGGTCATAAGTCACAATGTTGAAATGCGTACTCAACGATTCAAGTTGTGGGCTCCAAAAACTAGCATGACCACCTAACCCAGATGAGAAAATCAAATAAGGGGCATCTTTTTGAGATGAACACGGATAAATATAATATTTCATTTTTTACCATTTGATAAAATAATGAAAAATTCAAAAGCAATTTATATGCCTGAATTAATCAGTAATGGCAAATTGAGACAATATTTAGCGCAAAAGATTTAGATTGTAGAGGAAGGCAAATCAATGTGATGATTAAGCCAATGATATTTAGATTAAGCTGAGTAGGTGTCAGAAATGGATATACATATTAAAAGAATTTATGAAAATGCTGAGCCTAGTGATGGAAAACGAATTTTGGTTGACCGTTTATGGAGTAGGGGAATTAGTAAGGAGAATGCCCACTTGGATTTGTGGCTAAAAGAAATAGCACCATCGACCAAACTTAGAAAATGGTTTCATGCTGCAACACCAGATCATTGGCACGAGTTTAAACAGCGCTATTTAAAAGAGCTTGAGACCAATTCCGCAGTTGAAGAGCTACAACACATCGCAGCAAAACATACAGTTACGCTTTTATATTCAGCAAAAGATGTTGAAAATAACCATGCAATTATTTTGAAAGAATATTTATTAAGTAAAACTTAAAATAAATATATAAATTTTTTTTTGGTAAAAGTCTCTTATTTAAAACTTTAAAAAATGAGTCATATCTCGCATAATATACTTTTTGAGATTTTTTCATGTCTTTGCCAAACTGCCCAAAATGCCAATCAGAATATACTTACCAAGATGGCGACTTATTGATTTGTCCTGAATGTTCACATGAGTGGAAAGAAGGAGAAGCATCAGCAACTGAAGAACAAGAAATTATTAAAGATGCAAATGGAAATGTCTTGGCAGATGGTGATAGCGTCACTGTAATTAAAGACTTAAAAATTAAAGGTTCATCTTCAGTCGTTAAAGTAGGGACAAAGGTAAAAACGATTCGTTTAGTTCCAGATGCAAGTGATGGCCACAATATTGATTGCAAAATTGATGGTATTGGTCAGATGAAACTAAAATCTGAATTTGTAAAAAAAGCTTAAACTGTTAATTATTATTACATTTCAGCAGAGATATATGTCTATATCTCTGCTTTTTAATTTCCTAACATCATTATAATTTTATTACGAAAAAGTATAAAAAATGGGCTGTTCAAGGGATATTTACGCCTTTATATTGTCATTAATAACAAATAACTTTCGTCCAGAATAATAACGAAAGTCATACCCACACCAACAAAAAAATGAGGTTTTTATGGCAGGATGGTACGAAATTTCACAAGCGAGTGATGGTCAATATCGTTTTATTTTGAAGGCAGGAAATGGTGAACCTATTTTAAATAGTGAGCTATATAAGGCAAAGGCTTCTGCTGTAAATGGTATTGAGTCAATTCAAAAAAACAGTGGTGATGACGCCCGATATGAGCGTTTAACTGCAAAGAATGGGAAACCTTATTTCAATTTAAAAGCTGCAAATCATCAAATTATTGGCACGAGTCAGTTCTATGCGAGTGAAGCTTCACGAGATAAAGGAATTGAGTCGGTTAAAAACAATGGTTCATCAACGACTGTTAAGGACTTAACGGTTCAGGCATAAAATTGAGTTTAAAAAAGCAGCTTCGAAAAGCTGCTTTTTATTTATGTATTTATTAACGCGCTAACTTAGCTAAAAGCTCTTCTTTAGTTAAATTGCTCGCTTCAGCATCGCGGCGGCCTTTATATTCAAAAGTACCAGCATCAAGACCTTTTTCACCAATCACAATACGGTGTGGAATACCCATTAACTCAAGGTCAGAGAATTTAACGCCTGGGCGTTCATTACGATCATCAAGTAACACATCAAAACCTTGAGCTTGAAGTTCTGCATAAAGGGATTCTGCTGCTTCAAGAGTACGTGGTGATTTGTGCGCATTCATTGGAACAATTGCAATTTCAAATGGTGCAATGGCTTGAGGCCAGATAATACCTTTGTCATCGTAGTTTTGTTCAATTGCAGCTGCAACAACACGTGTTACACCAATACCGTAGCATCCCATAGTTACTGTAAATGGTTTGCCATCTTCACCTAAAACTTTACAGCCTAAAGCTTCAGAGTATTTAGTACCAAGCTGGAAAATATGACCTACTTCAATACCGCGTTTAATTTGTAGGGTGCCTTTGCCATCTGGAGATGGATCGCCTTCAACCACATTACGTAAGTCAAAAACTTCGCTAATTTGCGCATCACGTTCCCAGTTTACGCCAACCGCATGTTTGTCAGCTTCATTTGCTCCAGCAATGAAGTCAGAAAGAACAGATGCAGCACGGTCAACAATTACAGTTAAGCCTTTTTCGACTAAACCTTGTGGACCAGTAAAGCCAGCAGTTAAACCAAATGCTTGAAGTTGTTCTTCAGTTGCAAAAGTAAGAGGCGCAGCAACTAACGGATGCTTCTCAGCTTTAATCTCATTAAGTTCGTGGTCACCACGTACAAATAGAGCAACAACAGGAACATTACCTTTTTCGTCTGCAATGCCTTGAACCAATAATGCTTTAACAGATTGCTTTGGATCAGCATTTAAGAATTGGCATACATCATCAATCGTTTTTTGGTTTGGCGTTTCAACCAATTTAAATTCTTGTGTCGGTGCTGCGCGTTCACCCACCAAAACAGCCTCAGCCATTTCAACGTTTGCTGCATAATCAGATTCAGTTGAAAATGCGATGTCATCTTCACCACTAGCCGCCAATACGTGGAATTCGTGTGAAGCTGAACCACCAATAGAACCTGTATCTGCTTGAACTGGACGGAAATCCAAACCTAAGCGAGTGAAAATACGGCTATAAGTGTCGTACATCACATCATAAGTTTCTTGTAATGATTCTTGAGTTGCATGGAAAGAATAAGCATCTTTCATGATGAACTCGCGTGAACGCATTACACCAAAACGTGGACGGATTTCATCACGGAATTTAGTTTGAATTTGATAGAAATTTACAGGAAGCTGCTTATAACTTTTTAATTCGTTACGCGCCATATCTGTAATAACTTCTTCATGCGTTGGCCCAAGTACAAATGGGTTCGTATGACGATCTTTAAAACGTAATAACTCAGGGCCATATTGTTCATATCGACCTGATTCTTCCCAAAGACTTGCGGGTTGAGTCACGGGCATGAATACTTCCATTGCGCCTGAACGGTTCATTTCTTCACGAACAATCGCATCTACTTTTTTAAGCACACGTGTTCCCATCGGCAGCCATGTATATAAACCAGATGCCAATTTACGAATCATCCCCGCACGTAACATGAGCTGGTGTGAAATCACTTCAGCATCATTTGGGGTTTCTCTCAACGTTGCAAATAAAAAGCGGCTTGCGCGCATGGAAAAAGTCCTAAAAGTTAAGCGTTATAAAAACGCAGATTATACGATAATCGCTGCATTATGACATGAATCGTCGTGTTTGACGCAGCATAAAGTTTTTCAAGTCATCCAGATAAGTGAAAATGACGGGTACAACCACAAGAGTCAACAGAGTAGAGGTTATCACACCACCAATAACCGCATGAGCCATTGGTGCGCTTTGCTCACCGCCTTCGCCGAGACCTAAAGCTAAGGGAACCATCCCCATCACCATAGCACTTGTGGTCATCAAAATTGGACGTAAACGGGTCTTACCAGCTTGTAAAATAGCGTCATAACGGCTCACACCCTGATCCATCGCTTTCTTAATAAAATCGATCAGCAAAATCGCATTTTTAGTGACAAGTCCCATGAGCATGATAATACCAATAATCGAAAACAGATTTAGGGTGCTTTGGAACAAGAATAGGGCAAGAAAAACACCAATCAATGACAAAGGTAAAGAGGCCATAATTGCTGCTGGATGAATAAAGCTATTAAACTGAGAACCTAACACGATATAAATAAATACAATCGATAGGGTAATGGCTGTTAATGCGTATCCCGCAGATTCAGCCATATCGGCGTTTGCTCCTTGAGTATCGAATGTATAGCCCGCAGGTAACTTAAATGCCTTTTGCATTTTGTCGATGTCTTGACCAATATCTCCGCTCGGGCGACCAGAGGTATTTGCCTCAATAAGAACCTCACGTTCAAGATCACGTCTGTTAATTTGCGAAGCCCCAAGTTTTTCTTCGGTCGTTGCGACGGCACTCAATGGAACTAATATATTTTGTCCAGCTGCATTGGTTTTATTAGAGTTGATATATAAATTTTGTACATCTTGCGGAAGCATACGTTTATTTTCATTTAAACGTAAATTCACATCATAAGTTTCGCCGTCACGATCTTCCCAAGTGGTGACATTATCGCCCGCAATTAATGGTCGAATGGCATTCGCAATTTGGGAAACAGATAAGCCCAAATCACTTGTTAGCACGCGATTAATATGAACACCTAAAGTCGGTTTAGGTTCTTTCAATGAGCTTTCTAAATCAACTACGCCTTTAATTTTTTCCATTTCAGCAATAAAGCGATCTGAAATTTTTTGTAGTTCATTTAGGTCAGATCCTTTAATAGAAATCATGATTGGCTTTTGTCCGCCAGAGACAGAATCTTGTGCTGCGGCAACAGAGGTTACTCGAATACCCGCTACAGTTTGCAAACGATCACGGAACTCATTGTTGAGAGTATTAAGATCTGAGCTACGTTCTTGTTTTGGCTTTAAGGTCACCCCTAAGCCAGCATGGTTTTTACCAGAGTCTACTTCACTGTTAACCACGCCATAAGTAGAAACCACATCGGGGAATTGTCTAATAATTTGATCGACCTGATGTAATTTGGCTTGGGTATATTCTAAAGAAGAATCTACAGGAGTCTCGAACTGGATACGGACTTCACCTTTATCTGGTGTAGGTACAAATTCGGTCCCGATGAGTTTAGACAGGCCTAATGCAGCAAATAATGAAGCGATTGCAACAATGACTGTAATGAAACGGAAGCGTAGAGCAAGCTTTAATAGCTTTTCATAAACATGAGTAAGCCGATCTAGCAAATTAGAAATATGGTTAAAAAAACGTTGTAGCCAATTATCTTTTTTCTTTACAGGATCTTTCCAGTGAGCTGAAAGCATTGGATCGAGTGTAAAGCTAATAAACATTGAAATTAAAACAGCCGTACTGACCGTTACACCAAATTGATAAAAGAAGCGTCCAATCAGACCACCCATAAAGGCTACGGGTAGAAAGACTGCCACAATAGTAAGCGTGGTTGCGAGTACAGCTAAACCAATTTCTTTTGTCCCTTCAAGAGCAGCGGTTACGTGGTCTTTGCCCAGTTCAGTATGTCGGACGATATTTTCCCGAACTACAATTGCATCATCAATGAGTAAACCAATACTGAGTGACAAAGCTAACAGCGTCATCATGTTAATGCTAAACCCAAATGCCCAGATAAAAGTTAAGGTTCCGAGCAAGGTAATCGGTAAGGTTAGACCAGTAATAACTGTAGAGCGGAAAGAGCCTAAAAAGAGTAAAACAATGAGAACTGCTAAAGCAGCACCTTCAATAATGGTTCGAACAACATCTTTGATTGAAGCGCGAATACCTTTAGAGCTATCAGCTACGACTTTGTAATCTAAACCCGCAGGCATTTGATCTTTTAATTTCTCTAACGTTTGATAAGTCTGATCGACGACTTTAATTACATTGGCATCGGAACTTTTTAAGATATCGACTGAGACCGCAGTTCTTCCATTATAAAAGGCACGCGATTGTAGTTCGGCTTGTGTGTCCTCAACAGTTGCCACTTGCTTTAAAAAAATGGGTGAACCATTTTTATTGGCAATGACCAAATCACCAAATGCAAGGGGATGAATAACTTTTGATTGAATCTGTACAACCAGTTCAGAATTTTTTTGCTGTAAGGTCCCTGCAGGCACTTCAATATTTTCATTTTTTAGCGTGTTAATGACCTGATCAATACCAATGCCGTAGCTTTGCAATTGTGCAGGAATAACCTTTATTCGTATTTGCCGTTTAGCGTCGCCCAATAAATTCACATTACCGACACCCGAAACCGTTTTAAGCTGAGGTACGATTTTTTTATCTACATACGAACTTAATTGCGCCAGACTCATGCTGTTTGATTCAAATACGACTGACATGATTGGGCTAGAAGAGGGGTCATAGCGTTGCACAATCGGTGTATCAATTTCATCACGGAACTGCGCTGTGACGGGTGCAATTTTGTCACGAACATCTTGTGCTGCAATCGCCGAAGAAGTATCAAGATTAAACTCGGCAATCACCATTGAAAGGCCTTCACTTGAGCGTGAAGTAATCTGTTTAATTCCTGAAATTGTATTGATTTGATCTTCAAGTTTTTTTGTTATATCTGACTCAACCGCTTCTGGTGACGCACCCGCATATTGTGTAGTGACTACTACGAATGGGAAATCTATATTCGGAAACTCTTCGACAGTCATACGTTTCCAAGATGCCAACCCGAGTACCATTAAGCTGAGCATCATCATAATGGTAAAAACGGGGTATTTCACACTGATTCGAGTAAACCACATACGCTATTTGCTACCTTATTTATTTTTGTCGGTTGTAACCGTCACTTTTTTATTAATGTCGGAATCTTCAAATTGAATACGGCTGACCAGATCTGTGCTTTGTAAACCTTCGACTAAAGCAATATTGTCGTTATAACGCTGTTCAACCACCCGAATTTTAACTTTTTGAATAGTGTGATTGCGTATCACCCATACAAACGGGTCATGTTGCATATTTTGAATGCTGTCTAAAGGAATCGTTTGGCCTTGATGAGTGTCATTGCGCAGAATGTTTCCATTAATGAAAGCCCCAATACTTAACGAATCAATTTTTTCTTTAGGAGCAGCAAAAAACTCAATTTGTCGACTGTCTTGATCGGCAACAGGTGAAATGCGAGTAAGCGTTGCATTTAGTTGTTTAGAATTGCCCTGAATTTGATATTGAATGTTACTACCGATCTTAAGCGCAGATTGCTGTTCAATTGGCAACTTGGCCTGTATTTCAAGTTGATCAGGATTTACGATTTCAAATAGTGTTTGTCCAACTGAAACAGTTTGACCGGGTTCAACTTGGCGTTTAGTAATCACACCTGAAATTGGACTAGTAATAATTCCGTCTTGATCCGCTTTTTTAGCAATATCAACATTCGCTTGTTGTGCTTTTACACTTTCAAGCTGGCCTTTATAGTCAACCTGACTTTGTTCAAACTCGACACGAGCAATAAAACCTTGATTAAATAATCTCTGTTTTCGGTTCATCAAATTACGAGCAAGTTCAGCTTGTGACTGAGCTGATGCAAGGTTGGCGCGTGCTTGCGCTAATCTTGCAACATTGTCCTGATTATTCAATCTCACCAGAACTTGGCCTTTTTGTACCTGTTGTCCCACATTTGCAGTGACATTCGTCGCTGTTGCACTCACTTGTGCCTGAATGGAACTTTGCTGAACCGCTCGAATAGTTCCTGTAAATGCAGTTTGAGAGTCAAGAGCTCCTTCTTTAACAGCAATAAGATCTTGAGGAATAAGCTCAATTTTTACAGGAGCTGAGGCTGAGGTTTGAGTTGTTTCTTGCTGATTACATGCAGCTAAAATTAAACATAAACTAATAATACTCAGTTTAAAAAAAGTAGAAGGGGTGAGATGCATTGTGTGCATACAGCATCATCCTATAATTCAAATTTTATTTTGCCCCTATTCTTGATAAACCTTTGCAGTTATTCAAGCTTTTTTAAACGATCGATAATATTTTCATACTCATTGTTGGTTCGGTTATAGGTCTTGGAAAGTGTTTCAAGTGTTTGTTTAACCCGATTAATATTATTTAGATTGTTTTCAATCAACGCCTTATGACGCTCAGGAATCGGTTCTCCTTTTCTGAAATACTCCATTTCCTGACGCTTAAATAAAATTTTGTCTTGTTGTAATTGATTAAGTTGTTCCTGTTGATAATTAATTTGCTTTTTTATAGACACTAATGCCTGATCTCTTTTAATCGAAGCTGTCTTACTATTGCTATAAGCTTTTTTTAATTTGATATCTTGTTCTTTATGTCGCGCCAATAATGCCCGTTGACTCGATTGATTTAAATCAGCTTCAGCATTATAAGAGTGGTTTCTTTTTATTACTTGCATATTACGATCTAGAGCTTCATAACCATAACGAATATGAGCAGGTGTGACCGATGTACTAATATTGGCAATACCATGTTGGTCATAATAACGATACCAAACCGCTTTAGGTGTGTCGGCAATAGCAACACTAGAGGGTAAGAAAAAGAGTGATCCGAAGGAAATAATGCCTATAGATACAGACAAACAGTTCCTGTAAAAGGCATATTTCATCCTGTCATTCATTGAAAATCCCCAAAAAAGATAGCTAAGTCGCTTATTTTTAAATATTTAATCTTCATTATATTAATTATTATTTAGCTGAATAAAAATATAGTCATTATAAAAAAAATGATAATTTTAATTAAAGTGTGATGAGGTTAAAAGTTATTGTTTATAAATGAGAAAGTAGACAAAAATGCCTCATTGAAAATAGAACGTGAGATATGTTAAAAATGCGTATAAATGTGTAAAAACAAATTTAAGTTAAATTGCATTTATATTTTATTTTTATGGGGATGGAAGATTAAATGGAAGATGCATTCCAAAATCTGAAAGTAATGGTGATTGATGACTCAAAAACCATTCGCCGTACAGCAGAAACCTTATTACAGCGCGAAGGCTGTGAAGTCATTACTGCTGTGGATGGATTTGAAGCTTTGTCCAAAATTGCAGAAGCAAATCCGGATATTGTTTTTGTCGATATCATGATGCCTCGTTTAGATGGTTATCAAACTTGTGCTTTGATAAAAAACTCTCAAAATTATCAGAACATTCCCGTTATCATGCTCTCTAGTAAAGATGGTTTATTTGATCAGGCAAAAGGGCGTGTGGTAGGTTCAGATGAATACTTGACGAAACCTTTTAGCAAAGATGAATTGTTAAACGCGATTCGTAATCATGTAAGTTCATAAACAATAATTTGAGGGCAAAAAAATGGCACGTATTCTCATTGTAGATGATTCACCAACCGAAACTTTTCGTTTTAAAGAAATCCTAACCAAACATGGTTATGACGTGCTTGAAGCATCAAATGGTGCAGATGGTGTAACTCTTGCAAAAGCAGAGCAACCAGATCTTGTATTGATGGATGTTGTAATGCCAGGTGTAAATGGTTTTCAGGCAACACGTCAGATTACTCGTGATGAAGACACTAAGCATATCCCTGTTGTGATTGTGAGTACTAAAGATCAGGCAACTGACCGTGTATGGGGCAAGCGTCAAGGTGCAATCGATTATTTGATTAAGCCAATCGAAGAAAATCAATTGATTGATGTAATTAAACAATTTCTAAATTAACTCATCCCTCCATAAAAACATAAATAACGGGCATTTTGTACCCGTTTTATAGGATCGAGTATGGCAGCGAATGGATTTATCGAGTTACTTCGTTTGTCTAAACGGGGTAATAAGAATTACGCTTCAGTTCAAAATGAAGCACAGCGATGGTCAGGAATTGCTTTTGAAATGAGAGGGCAATACTTCGTCGCACCACTTGGGGAAGTGTCAGAAGTAATCTATCCACCAAAATATACACCAGTTCCAAATACCCAAAGTTGGGTAAAGGGATTGGCAAATATTCGAGGAAGACTACTTTCAGTGTCTGATTTGGCGCATTTTATTTTAGGGCAACGAAGTTCATTTTCGTCAACTCAAAAAGTATTGTGTATTAGCCATCGCGACCAGTATGTGGGGTTGGTCGTGGATCAGGTTTTGGGGATTCAGCACTTTAATAAAAAAAGCTTTTTTTCTCAAAGCTTAGACTTAGAGGAAAATCTAAAAGAATATTGCCAAGGTTATTTTCATCAACATAACCAGCATTGGCATGTCTTTTTATTTAGTCGTTTATTGCAAAACCCACATTACATGAATGCATCGACAAAATTTATAAACTAATTTTTACGCTGTGAAAACAGAGTATTTTTCTGGGGAAAAGCTATGGGCTTTAAGCTTAAAAAGAAAGGCAGTAGTCGAGTTGCGTCCGAAAAATCGGGTGTCAATTTTATTGCAACAATCCAGTCAAAAATTGAGCAGTTTGCCAGTTTATTTGGGGAAAGTGAAAAGTCCAAGCCAATCCTGTATGCAGCACTTTTATGTTTTGTGCTTGCATTAGTTTCTCTAGCCTATCTGTTCTATAACGTACCACGTCATAACCAGTTAATTCGAAGTCTCGGTGAGTTACGTTTGTTATCTCAAACGATTTCTAAACAAGCAACTGAAGCAACTGAGTCTGGCTCTCAAGAGGCAATCACCAAGCTACAGCAGTCTCAAAAAGACTTTAATGAAAACTTACTTGAGATTGAAAATATTCACGGTAAGTCGACTGATGAATATCAAAAAGTTCAAGTTATGTGGACTGAACTTTCAAAAAACATCGATTTGATTTCAGCACATCAAAAAGTTCTTAACCAGTTATATGACACCAACATCTCTATTAGCGAAACCGTCCCTGAGATTCAGGCAGAATATAACTTGATGGTTGACCAAATGGCGCGTCAAGGTTTGCCAAGTAGTCAGGTAATTATTGCTAAAAACCAGGTATTTATTGCCGAACGTATTTTACGTTCTATTAACTCGGTATTAAGTGGTACCGATGGTAATGTATCGACTAGCGATTTTGGTGTAGACATTGATACGTTTGGTACGTATTTAAATGCTGAACTTAATGGTAATGCTGAATTGGGTGTTGATCGTATTGCAGATCCGGCTTTACGTGAATCATTAGAAAGTATTAAATCTGAATATGACAAAGTCTTAAAATCTGCTGCTGCCACGGTATTAAAAAATGGTAACCAGATTGTCAATGTTCGTCAGGCATCTTCTCAAATCTTCTCTAAATCAGATGTGATGTTAGATAACTTGGGGCATTTATCTGATGTAGCAAGAAAGAACTGGCTTACTTTATTGTTAGGCGCGGTGCTAATCAGTTCTTTAGCAGGCTTAATCTTCTCTGTACTTAAATTGATCACATTACGTAGTGTGATGGATAAGCAACGTGTTACTCGATTACAAGACGAGTATGACCGTAACCAAAACGCGATTTTACGTTTACTTGATGAAATCGCCGATCTTGCAGATGGTGACTTACGTTCATATGCAACCGTATCTGAGGATTTTACGGGAGCGATTGCCGACTCGATTAACTTCGCGATTGACCAACTACGTGATCTTGTATCCCGTATTCATGAAACCTCTCAAGAAGTTGCTCGCTATACGCAAGATACGCAGAGTATTACGAACCAATTAGCAGAGGCGTCTGAGCATCAAGCTCAAGAAATTGCTGGTGCATCAACAGCAATGAATGAAATGGCGCAATCGATTGACCAAGTATCTTCAAATGCATCTGAATCTGCTGAGGTAGCTGAGCGTTCGGTACAAATTGCCTCTAATGGTGCGCAAGTGGTAAACCGTTCAATTGAAGGTATGGACACAATCCGTGAACAGATTCAAGAAACATCTAAACGTATTAAGCGATTGGGTGAGTCTTCACAAGAAATTGGTAACATCGTATCGCTCATTAACGATATTGCCGACCAAACTAACATTCTTGCATTAAACGCAGCAATTCAAGCATCTATGGCTGGTGAAGCAGGTCGTGGTTTCGCCGTAGTTGCTGACGAAGTACAGCGTCTTGCAGAGCGTTCTGCATCGGCAACTAAACAGATCGAAACTCTGGTTAAAACAATTCAGACCGATACAAATGAAGCTGTTATTTCGATGGAACAAACCACCACTGAAGTTGTGCGTGGTGCAAACTTGGCAAAAGACGCGGGTATTGCCTTGGATGAAATTCAAAAAGTATCGGGTGACTTGGCAAACTTAATTGCCAGCATTTCTGATGCAGCAAAACTTCAATCTGCATCTGCCAGCCATATTGCGACCACCATGACAGTCGTACAAGAAATTACTTCACAAACGACAACTGCAACCTTTGATACAGCACGCTCTGTTTCTGAACTAGCAAACATGGCAGAGTCATTACGTGAATCGGTAACGGACTTTAAATTACCTGATTAAATTGGGGATGAGAATAGCTGTTTCAGTACCGCTATTCTTCTAAAAAGTATTAACAACACCAGATAAATATTGGGGAAACAGCTATTTTTCTGGTGTTGACTCTGTCGTTTTTCTCCATTTAGGGGACAAGCAAAAGAAGCCTTTGCTATGAAAGAAATATTAAAAACTTTAACTAAAGCAATGATGCTACCGGAAGATAGCTACTCTCAACAAGACGATGAATTTCTTGAAATATTTGTCGAAGAAATTGAAGAAATTTTTGTTGAATTACAATCTTTGATTCACGAATGGATGCAATCTGAAAATGTTGCTACGCTTACTGAAATCCGCCGTCATTTTCATACATTGAAAGGTTCAGGGCGAATGATTGGGGCCAAATCTTCTGCTGAGCTTGCTTGGACTGTAGAAGATACGCTTAATCGGGTAATCAATCAGAGTCTCGGATTAACTCCTGACATCCAACAATATGTTCAGTTGGTATTTAAGTTCTATTTCTTTAAGTTAGTAGATGACTTCAAATCTAAAAAAAATCATACCCTAGACTTTAGGCCCCTAATTTTATTGGGACAACAATTACAGCAACAGCAAAGTATAGAACCCGCGTTAGACGAACTTTTATTATTATCAGATATTCTTACTGCTGAAACTCAAACTGGTTTAGAAACATATGACTTAGAACCAGAATCTACAGAAGTTTTAACTATTTTGACTCCAGAAGTTGCTATAGAAACTGAACAGACTCTTGCTGAAACCTTAATTTTATTTATGGAAGAAGCAGAAGAGCACTTAGCGACAATTGATCAGTTTTTGGAAAAAGAAATACATCAGCATGAAAGTTATAATGCTCTAATACGTGCGTTACATACATTACGTGGCAGCTCTGCCATGGCTCATGTAGAACCAATCTTTGAAGCTAGTACCAAAGTTGAGCATTTATTTAAAATACTATTACAAGAAGAGCTTTCTTCTCATTCAGAAGAAGTTTCATTACTCCGTGATTATCGTCAGTTTATTCGAAATAGTTTAGATCTATTGGCTGCACATTGCTCTACTGAGCAATTGGAATCTGATCTACAAAAATTTAATCAGGTTTGGGATGCTTACATGGAGCAGCATGGTGAGCATTCGAGCCCACTCATGCCTCCACATGGTTTAGTGTCTCAGCTATTACAGCTAGATGTTGCTGAATTACTTGATGCGGAATTAGACTTTGAGAAGGGAATACGTACAGAGTTTCCTCATTATCTTGAACGTTTAAGTGAACAAGCAGATGTTTTGCTGCAACATACTCAGTCGCAGGCAATGATTGGTTTATATGAATATACTAACCAGTTGAAAGAAAGCTACGACATATTGCTTGATCGACCTGATTTATTGCAATCAGATTATATTTTTGAAATTTATCAAAAAGCGCACCAACAATTAATTCAGTTATTTGATGCATTAGCTGCGGGACAAAGAGTAAGTATCATCGAGCAACACCAAAATGTCTTGGATGAGCTAAAACTATATACTCAATATATTCCAAATCTTAATTCCGAATCATTAGAAACTCATCAAGACGTTTTTGAACCATTGTTTAATGCTGAAGTTGAACAAACGGCGAATGAACCTCTGATAGAAAATGTATTCACTGATCAGGTCACCATAGGGCAGAGTGTACAACTAGATCGACAGTTTATTTCGTCTGAGTATGTAAACCGTCATTTTGATCCAGATCTTTTAGATATTTTTCTTGAAGAAGCCGATGAGTTGCTTGAGGGAATGGATACAGATCTTAATCTTTGGGTTAATGATCAAGAAAACTTTGCCGCT
Organism: Acinetobacter sp. 22301; assembly: GCF_052045285.1. NCBI lineage: Bacteria > Pseudomonadati > Pseudomonadota > Gammaproteobacteria > Moraxellales > Moraxellaceae > Acinetobacter > Acinetobacter sp. 22301. The sequence continues at coordinate 139,463 of NZ_JBQEOR010000004.1, forward strand.
CTCAATAATCTGATGCGTTATTTGCATACCTTAAAAGGTGGGGCAAATATGATTCAGGCAACTTATATTGGTTTAATTGCACATGAGTTAGAAAGTATTTATGAGCGTTTAATTCAAAAACAGTTGATAGCTTCGTCTGTTCTCATTGATTTTATTCGACTAGTTCAAGATGACTTGGCTGACCGTCTTCAAATAGTGCGTGAACAGCACCTAGATTATGCTGCTTCTCATACTATTCAAGCACTTAAAAATGCAGGTCAGGTATTTGATTCTCATATTAAAGAGAGCAAAACAGAACCTGAAACGTATGTTATACCTGAATTAAATTTTGAAGTATTACAACAAGAAGCGATAAATAATACGGCGTTAAACCTCAGTGAGTTAACTTCTGCTTCTGAGCAGATTGCTAAGTCTAATAATCAACTTGTTGAGCAAACCGAACTACAAGTTCTTCATGCTGATCACGATCAAAAAGAGAGTATCCCAGATCAAGATATTAATACTGTTGTCGAGCAGACATTCATGGAGGAAGCGGCCGAACTATTAGAAATGGCCGATCACTTATTAAAACAATGGTTCGAGCAACGTACTAACCGTAGTATCTTGCTTCAACTACAAAGGGCAGTGCACAGCTTGAAAGGCGGTTCCCGTATGCTGGGACTTGAAACCGTGCAAGCGATTGCTTATCAACTTGAGAATGCTTTTGAACAATTTGCGCTTCATCATTTCAGCTCAAATATTTATGACAACTTATTAGAGAGTGCAGTTGTCTGGTTAAAAGAGGCAATTTTTAAACAAAATTATCAACACTTCGATGGGTTACAACAAAGTCTGGAAAATATCCAGTTCATTGAAACAGCAATTCAAATTCCTAGTAAGTTAACTAGAACTGATCTATTCAGCACGGAACCTGTAATGAGTTTTGTGCAAGGTGACGGTACAGAACCACCGCCAATGATGGGTGATTGGGAACAAGCACAACGCCTTGATCAAAATAATGAGATGATTCGAGTCTCGGCAGATTTAATTGAAAAAATGATTGATCTGTCTGGTGAAAATTCGATTAACCGTTCGCGAATTGAAATGGATTTAAGCCAATTTGGTCATACCTTAGCGGAAATGGAATTGGCTATTCAGCGACTTGCAGATCAGTTGCGTCGAATGGAAGGCGAATTAGAAACCCAAATTATTGCAAAACACGGTATTGAGAACTCACGTTATACGGAATTTGATCCTTTAGAGATGGACCAATATTCTTCATTAAATCAGTTATCAAAGTCTCTTGCCGAGTCTGCATCGGATTTAGTAGATTTTAAAAATACATTATCTGAAAAGATCAGAGACACTGAAGGTTTATTGGTACAGCAATCGCGTATTCAGGCTGAAATTCAAGAAGGTCTTATGCGAACACGCTTAGTACCATTTTCTCGATTGTTGCCTCGTCTGCAAAGAATTGTGAGGCAGACTTCTACCGCGTTAAATCGACCAGCAGAGCTTTTCGTTAATAATACAGAAGGCGAGCTGGACCGGACAATGTTAGAACGTTTGGTTACGCCACTTGAGCACATGCTTAGAAATGCAATTGACCATGGACTAGAAGACCGTGCGCAACGTGAGCAAGCGCAGAAACCAGAAACGGGACGTATTGAACTCAATATTCATCGTCAAGGTACAGATGTTGTAGTTACATTTAAAGACGATGGACAAGGTATTGATATCGAAAAGGTTCGTCAAAAGGCGTTAATGTCTGGTTTGATTAATCCAGAGCAAGTATTAGAACATCAAGATATTTTACAGCTGATTTTCCATCCTGGTTTAAGTACAGCCGATCAAGTCACTCAGATCTCAGGTCGTGGCGTAGGGCTGGATGTCGTGCAAAGTGATATTAAGGCCTTAGGTGGCCATGTGAGTGTCGACTCTGTATATGGGCAGGGAACTGTCTTTACCATACGTGTTCCAACGACAGTAGCTGTTAGTGATGCTTTAATGGTTAAAGTTGCTGATCAGCAATTTGCAATCCCACTGGCTCAGATTGATCGAATTGTACGAGTTTCACCAGCATCATTAGAACAATATTTCGGAAGTGCACAAGAGCTCTTTGAATTTGAAAATAAGCGTTATCCATTACGTTATTTATCTGAGTTTGTTGGTAATCAACCAATTCCGCGCTTAAGTGGAATGATGTATTCATTACCAGTATTAATGATTAAGGCAAATAATGGACAAAACGTCGCATTATTAATTGACCAACTGATTGGCTCACGCGCACAGATTGTAGTTAAGCCAATAGGACAACAATTCTCTAGCATTGGTGCGATTGCAGGAGCAACTATTTTAGGTGATGGCCAAGTTTGTCTAATTTTAGATGGACAAAATATTGCTCGCCAAATTCAATCTACTCGCCGACATAAATCGCTTAATGAAACTATTTATAGAAAACGCGAGTCTGACGAGCGACGTCTTATCATGATTGTAGATGACTCGGTAACTGTACGTAAGGTGACGTCTCGCTTACTTGAACGTCAGGGCTATGATGTAGTTACAGCTAAAGATGGGGTTGATGCCATTGAGCAGTTGGAAAATATTAAACCAGATCTCATGTTACTTGATATTGAAATGCCGCGAATGGATGGCTTTGAGGTACTTAACCTCGTTCGACATCATGATCTACATCAAGATATGCCAGTGATTATGATTACATCACGAACTGGTGAAAAACACCGTGAACGAGCATTTACTTTAGGTGTTAACCAATACATGGGTAAACCTTTCCAAGAAGAAGACTTACTTCACAATATTGATGCGTTATTCATGACATTTGAAGGGGGACTTGCCTAATGAAAAGTAATATAAGTACATCCTTAATTAATGAAATGGACCAGCAAGAGCTTCAGCATTTAATTACTGTCTCAACTGGTTTTATTGATGCATATATTATTGAATGCCATCAGCAAGTGCCGATGCTATTGCCACAAAATATAGTGTTATCTGCTATGGATGTTAAAAATGGTATCAAGCATATTGAATGGCATGATGTAAAACTCCCTGTTTATTCGGTTCACAACGAAATAGATTCTCGAGCAGTAGCATTAGTCATTGAAAGTGAAGACATTAGTCAACGTTTTGCACTTATGTGTAAATCGATGCCAGTTTCAGTTCGTCTGCGTATTTCTGAAGTCGTAGATGAAAATGAAGATATACAAGAGTCTTTGCAGCACCCAACGGTATTTAAATATGTCCGTATGGATAATCAACGCTACCATGTTCCTAATTTGCAATATATTCAAAATTCACTTCATCTATAAAATATCTAAAAAAGGAACTCATTTTGAGTTCCTTTTTTATTAAAACTAAATAATTTCTAAACATGTTGAAATATAGTTTAAGATTTTTTTAATAATATTTAAATTATACTAATAAAGAGTTTTCGAGTGGGAAATAATAATTAAATTAATTGTATAAAATAATATACTTAAATATAATATATTTATTTTAATAGGATAAAAGATACACGAATTATGGATATTGTTTCAATTAAAAATTTCATCCAAAAAAATAAAGTAAGACATTTATCAAATAAGGTTCTACATACTCATCCTTCACCTAAAATATGGAAAACAGATTTAAAGGAGGAAGAAAATAATCACTTTTTATTAAATACGGAGGCTCAATATAAGTCTATAAATTTATATTTAGGTATTCCTTATTGTATTCCTACTGATCCACCTCATTGTGGATTTTGTCTTTTCCCTACTCAAGACTATAAAGGTAAAAAGGAAGTAGATTATTATCTGGACTTTTTAAATAGGGAGGCTCAATTATATAAAGAATTTTATCAAGGCGCTAAACTAGAAAGCCTATATGTAGGAGGGGGTACACCTAACTTACTTCAACCTCATGATTATATAAAACTGGCTAACATTGTGTCATCCGTTTTTCCGGACATGGGGTTATCTACACCCATAGAAATGACTTTAGAAGGTATTCCTCAACTTTTTAACGAAGATAAAATAAGAGCAATTAAGGAGGCTGGTTTCAATCGAGTCAGTATGGGGGTACAACAGGTTAATGATAAGCTAATCGTTACCAGTGGTCGAAAACAAACAAGAAAACAAGTTTTCGACGCGATTGAGTTATTCCACAAGTATTCTCTATCTTGCAATGTTGATCTGATCTATGGCTGGCCAAATCAATCGATTGAAGCAATGCTAGGAGATTTAGAAAGTATTGTTCAATCAGGAATAAAACATATTACTCATTATGAGCTTAATATTGCTGGTCGATCTGATTTTGCTACAAAACAAAAGCAGAATACGCCATCTATTGAGAAAAAAATTGAAATGTATAATATTGCAAAACAATTCTTAATAAGTAAAGGCTATAAACAAAAAACAGTATATGACTGGGAAAAACCAAATGATAATCATCTGATCTCAGAAAAATATTTATATGAAGATAATCTCCGAGACTGTTTACATGAAAATGGTCAAAGTAAAATGACAACAATGAGCGGATTAGGCTATGCAGCGGTTAATATGAGATTACAGCCTAACTCATCAGAAATTAAGTCTGTTTCAGCAATGAACCACCGAAACCTAAATGAATATTATGATGCGATATCTTTGAATAAGCTTCCTATTGAACGTATGTTTGTTCATGATACTGAAGATGTGAAGCTAATCTGGATATTCCAAGCATTACAAGAAATGAAAATTAATACAAAAAAATATGAGAAAATTTTTAATAGCGATATTAAACTCGACTATAAGCCGATATGGGATGCTTTAGTTGAAGAAGGCTGGGTAGAGTATACAGACGAATATATTAAACTTATTAATGAGGGTGAGTTTTATACTCCACTCATTCAAGCATTGCTAAGTCAACCTAGAATAAAGTCTTTACAACAGTAGATAAATAAATGTCAATTCATAAAGAGCTACATATTTTAAAAACAGATGATCATGGTGAATTTGCTTTATGGGAAATTTCTAAAAGAAATAATTCTCTAATAAAAAAAGAAGCAATTTTCTTATCTCATGGTGCATTTTCGGATAAAACTGTTTGTATAGGCATTGCAGATTATTTGGCAAATCATGGTTATATTTGTTTTATTTTAGAGTGGCGAGGGCATGGTACTAGCCCAAAAACAGAGATACCATTTAATTTTGAAACTGTTGCATTATATGAATATAAAACTGCATTTCATTATATTTACCATAATTTTAATATAACCTCCTTGCACTGTGTAACACATAGTGGTGGAGGGCTATGCTTAACCATGTTCTTAATTAATTATCCTGAATATTTAAAAAATATTCAAAGTATTACTTTTATTGCTTGCCAAGCATTTGGAGCAGTAAATAATTCCTTTGATTTTATTAAATTGTTTTCTGCAAAATTAATTGTAAAAGGTCTAGGTCAGATTCCTGCTAATAAATTTAAGTTGGGGCGAATAAATGAAACCTATTACACGATGCGTCCATGGTTTAATTGGAACTTAAAGGAAAATTTTATAAGTGAATTTAAAGATATAGATTATAAAAAATTTATGAGCTCTATTAGAGTTCCAATATATTCTATTTGCGGGACTGGCGATAAATTTATTGCCCCTGCTAAAGGATGCTATAAATATTTGCAAGCTTTTGAAAATGAAAATAATATATTTCGAGAATTTGGCTATTCCAATAGTAACTTAGAAAATTATTCTCATAGTCGAATTGTACTTAGCCAAAATGCTGCTAAAGAAGTCTGGCCAACTATATTGCAATGGATAGATAAGAATTCAAAAGCAGCTTTTTAAGCTATTTCTATTAAAACTAATTTTCTAGTTTATTGAATATAAATAATCTTTAAAATTTTAAAAGAATGTAATGTATTGATACTTTAAATATAAAAAACGCCCCCAAAAGGGCGCTTTTTCAATTCGTTAGATCTTAAGTTTTACTTAGCTAACAAATTTTCCAAAATTTGCTCATAAATATCAGTTAGTGGATCAAGGTCTTGTACATCAACATGTTCGTTAATTTGATGAATTGTTGCGTTTAGAACACCTAATTCCAATACCTGTGCGCCTGTTGGAGCAATAAAACGACCATCAGAAGTACCGCCACTCGTTGAAAGCTCAGTTTCAGTACCCGTTACGTTCAAAATAGCAGTTTGCGCTGCATTAACGAGTTCACCTACAGGTGTTAGGAATGGTAAACCAGAAAGATTCCAAACGATTTCGTACTGTAAACCGTGTTTATCTAAAATCTCATGCACACGTTGTTTAAGTTGTTCTGCTGTTACTTCTGTTGAATAACGGAAGTTAAAAGTAACTTCTAGTGCACCAGGAATGACATTTGTTGCGCCAGTGCCAGCATGAATATTTGAAATCTGAAATGATGTTGCTGGGAAATATTCATTTCCATTATCCCAAACAGTTTGGCACAGTTCTGCTAAAGCTGGTGATGCTTCATGAATTGGATTACGCGCCAAATGTGGGTAAGCCACATGACCTTGCTTACCTTGAACTTTTAATACGGCATTAAGTGAACCACGACGACCATTTTTAACAATATCACCCAATTTATGAGTACTAGAAGGTTCGCCTACCAAACACCATGTCATCTTTTCGTTACGTTTTTCAAGAGTCTCAATCACTTTAACCGTACCGTTAATAGCAGGTCCTTCTTCATCAGAAGTAATTAGAAAAGCAATCGAACCCTTGTGATCAGGATGTTTTGCGACAAAACGTTCAGATGCAACGACCATAGCTGCAAGTGCTGTTTTCATATCGGCCGAACCACGACCATATAATTTTCCATCGCGAATTTCAGGTACAAATGGATCTGAATTCCATGCTTCTAACTTACCTGTCGGAACTACGTCAGTATGACCGGCAAAACAAAATACAGGTTCTTCAGTTCCGCGACGCGCCCAAAGATTGTCAACTTCACCAAAACGCATTGGTTCAATATGAAAACCAATTTTGGCTAAACGGTCTGCCATGATGGTTTGGCATGTATGATCAATAGGAGTAACAGAAGGTTGTTGTAACAGTTCTAAGCTAAGCGAGAGAGTGTCTGAATGGTTCATACCGAAAATTGCGTGCTGATCAGGTGAAATATAGTCCGATATAATAGGCGAATCTCTAGATGATGGGTACGTAAAAATAAAAAAACCTTATCGGAATGATAAGGTTTTTGAAGTAACAACTCTAACTTACATTTTATCTTGTGTTTTTTCAGCAGTATTTGTTACAGCATCACCTGCTTTAGAAACATCTTGCCCAAAACCTTTAAACGTATTACACCCTGTTAAAATAACAGCAACCATTACAGACGCAGCTAAAACTTTTTTCATCATTTTCTCCGTTTAAATTTAATAATGAAGTAAATTTAGATTAAAAAACAAACGGAAAAAGAAACATGACTGTTTAATAGTAAAAACGTTATAAAATGTTTCTAGAAGCTTAAAACTTATTGTTAATTAGCTTAATTTTTGCAGTTGAGGCTTGATGTTTAAGTACGAAGGATGTCTAAACATATAAAACAAAATCTCTTTACTATTTTTACAATATAGACCGTCTGTCCACCAATGTGCTTGATTTGAAGTCTGCTCTTTATTTGGACACAACCATTCATGTCTTTCCAATCGATAAAAAGAAGAATGGAGAATGGTAGTCCCCCAATATCCCAAACGACGCTTTAAATTTATCCAGTCTGGTGGCGACTTTTGAAAATTTAGTTGAAGTGGTAGGTAGAGTTGTCCTTTTAAAACTGCAAAACGTTGTTGAATCTTAAAATTTAATGCCTCAGAAAATTGAAATTGCTTATTCGTAAAATGATAAAGTTTCTTGCTTAAAGTATCCTGACGGTTTAATCCAATCCATTGTTCTAAATGTAAGTCTGCCTCGCCCAAATAGTATTTTAACGCGACTTCCCAATGTTCAATTTGTTGAGTTTCTTTATTTAAAATTAAAAAATCTAGCTCACCTAAAGTTTTTGCTCCATCAATTTTTTGAATACTATGGCCTAATAGTTGGTAAGGATGATAATTATCCTCTTGTAGCCAGAACCAAAGTAAATTCTCAAAGCGTAAACCTAAGCGTGTACTTTTAAGTTGAGATAAAAACTGGATTAAAGGATCTGGTGACTGATCGAGCTCTTTTAACCGTGGTAAATAATTTTGGAAATGCTCTTCCCATACTTCGGTTGGGTGCAGCTTAAAGTCGTGTTGTATAGAAAAACTTTTTGGTAATTGGCAAAGTAAATTTGGACTAGCAATACAAAAAGCCAGCTGTCGCACTATAGGATGTTGAAATTGAAGCCATGGTTCGAAATAGGAAGTTTTCACTGAGGCAATATTCATATATTTAATACTCGAAGTAATTCATCCTAATTTCATAAGGGATCAACAAACAATATTAGAAAAACACTTTATACTAACGCTAACAGCAGGTTAAGGTTTATATATGCGAACATTGTTCTGGCGCTCTTTGGTCGTGATTTTTATCACGCTAGGCATTATTGGAGCAATTTTACCAGGTATGCCCACAACAGTGTTTTTGATTCTGGCTGCATGGGCAGCTTCAAAGGGATGGCCACAAATGGATGATTGGTTATTAAACCATCCCAAATACGGCCCAACATTACGTGATTGGCGAACCAATGGTACAGTACCACGTAAAGCCAAATGGATTGCAAGCATAATGATGGCAATCAGTGGCCTTATAATGCTATTTACTTCAGCACCGCTTTGGGTCAAGATTTTTACTGATACTACCATGTTGATCGTTGCAGTTTGGTTATGGCTACGCCCTGAGCCAAAATTAAAAGATTGATAATCTTTTAATTTTGGCGCAAGACAAGCAGTGAAACTGCGCGTAGATAAGAGAAGATTGATAATCTTTTAATTTTGGCGCAAGACAAGTTCTTCATATAAATTTTTACTTAAACTCAAAGTATTTGAGTTGATATAAGAGAATAAGTTCAATGTCTCAATTTAAGCTCGAAGAAGCAGATGTCCTCATCGATTTAGCAAATCAAACATTAACTTTGCCTAAACATAATAAGTTTTATGTCATTTCTACCGGAAAGAACGGAATCGGTGAGCAAGAGAATACTGGTAGGACTCCACGTGGATGGCATAGGGTTGCAAAAAAAATTGGTGCACAATCTCCTCAAAATGCGGTTTTTATTGCACGTAAGCCAACAGGGGAGGTCTATAGTAGTGAACTTGCAGCACAATTTCCTGAGCGAGATTGGATATTGTCCCGTATTCTTTGGTTAGATGGCTTAGAAGAAGGCTTTAATAAAGGTGATGGCCACGACACCATGCAGCGTTATATCTATATTCATGGCACACCTGATAAAGAACCGATGGGTGTTCCCATGTCACATGGATGTATTCGAATGCGTAATGAAGAAATCATTGAGTTGTTTGATTTAGTCGCTGAAGATGCATTGGTTTATTTGTCTGAGCAATCTTTAACCTAAAATAAGATTTTAAAAATTCTTATTTAATTAGCTGAATGATCAAAATATTAAAATAAGTGCTTAAATAAAATACAAAAAATTGTTTTTTACTTAATAATGACTTATTTTTAATCATTCATTCGCATTTTTTTGAAAAGTTGTCGAAAAGCGTTTGACACCTGTTAAAGATTCTCTATAATGCACCTCACAAACGATGAAGACGTTAAGGGCGCTTAGCTCAGTTGGTAGAGCGTCTGCCTTACAAGCAGAATGTCGGCGGTTCGATCCCGTCAGCGCCCACCAAGCCTTTACGTTAAGCTCTCAAGTGCAGCGGTAGTTCAGTTGGTTAGAATACCGGCCTGTCACGCCGGGGGTCGCGGGTTCGAGCCCCGTCCGCTGCGCCACTTAAGACTTAACATCGTTTACCCCACAATTGCGATATTGTGAAAGTGCAGCGGTAGTTCAGTTGGTTAGAATACCGGCCTGTCACGCCGGGGGTCGCGGGTTCGAGCCCCGTCCGCTGCGCCACTTTTCAGTTCGAGTTGTGTTTGGAAGATGATTTAAGATGTAAGAATTTTAAATCGAAAAATTAATAATTTATTAGTTTTTTCTTCTTGGGGCGCTTAGCTCAGTTGGTAGAGCGTCTGCCTTACAAGCAGAATGTCGGCGGTTCGATCCCGTCAGCGCCCACCATATATGTGACCATACTTTATTTTAAAGTATTGTAGTGCAGCGGTAGTTCAGTTGGTTAGAATACCGGCCTGTCACGCCGGGGGTCGCGGGTTCGAGCCCCGTCCGCTGCGCCATTCTCTTGATTCCCTTGTCTAGAGAATGTAGAGTATGAAGATACATTCGTTATCTTTTCTCATTAAGGGCGCTTAGCTCAGTTGGTAGAGCGTCTGCCTTACAAGCAGAATGTCGGCGGTTCGATCCCGTCAGCGCCCACCATAATTTCTATTAGAAATTTAAATTCCCTAAATTTATACTCATCTATAAATATCTTATACTTACATGTAAATTTATTTACTATGTGACTCAGTGTAGATACAACGTTTCTATTCTAAAATTAAAGTCCTTATATCTTTAAGTTATTCTTTTTATTGATCGCTAGTTTTTAATTTTTTAGCATTAGTATTTTTTCTCTTGCTGTTGATGGGCTTCCTCCTCCTTATTAAATTTCTTTATTAGTGGCTAAAGATAAGAATCTAACTTGCAATTTATGATCTTCAGCTTAGATCAACTTTGTATTTGTACCGATCACTAATATTTTCACAAAAAAAACTGCTATTTTTTAAATAGCAGTTTTTTTATTAAATTATTTTTTAATATTCGTTTAAAATCCATCCACTTGCATATGCGAAATATTCCCGTAACCATGCATTGTAACGAGTAGCTAATGGTGTTTCTGCCGCTACCCCATAAACTTGGGTATAGCCCTGTTTTTTTGCAATTGCTATTGCTCGAGGAATATGAAAATCACTTGTCACAATAGCGATTGGTTGGTCTAAGGTAATGTGGTGCTGTTCTAATAAGGTTTTACTATTTTTTAAGTTAAGCTCTGTGCTGGTGCTTTTATCTTCAAGGATCATTTGATCTCTTGCGATATGATACTTTTGTTCAAGATAACGAGACATAACCAGTGCTTCGCTTTCTTTTTCTGAAAAATCAAGACCACCTGTTAGAACAATCTGTGCTTGCTGCTGTTTTAGGGCTAGAGGGGCGGCCGTATCTAAACGTTTTGCAAGAATTGTGGATGGCTGACCATTCTCAACACCGCTTCCTAAGACAATAATTGCTTTTACTGGAGGGATACTATTTGGAGTATCTTTATTTTCTTTAATAAAGCTAAAAAAATAGCCTAAGCCAATTAACCATATCCAGAAGCATAACCATCCAAAGCGCCAAAGTGTGTGTAAGCGATAGTGATAGAAGAAAAAGCGTTCTAAATGATAATAAAATAAGGAATATAGGCAGAAGAAAGCACCTAAAATTAAAGGAATAACGGTACCTACATTAATTTTATTGAGACAAATTAGAACTAATCCATCTAGAAATAAAATCGAACCAATGATTGCTAGGAAAATACGGATCCACTTACTGACTTGCATTGTGCTTAGAGTTGCAATTTAAATTGCAGACAGTGTATGCAAAATCATTCTGAATGCAATAAAAAACCGAGTAAAGCATTAAGCCATTACTCGGTTTTAGTTTTTATTGATCTTTAATAAACATCACGGCGGTAACGACCTTGTTGTCTTAAATCATCTACCTGTTCTTCACCTAGAATTTCGATAAGTGCTTGATCAACTCCACTTGCCATACCATCAATACTACCGCATACATACAGAACAGCACCGCGTTCTACCCAGCTTACTAATTCTGCTGCATTCTGACGGATTACATCTTGAACATACATGCGTTGTTCTTGATCTCTCGAAAATGCTAAATCGAGGCGCTTTAACATTCCTGTGGTTTTCCATGCCTCAATAGTTGATTCATAGAAGAAATCACATGCTCTTTGACGTTCACCAAAGATTAACCAGTTTTCAGTGTAATCATGACGCGTACGGGTGTGTAATAGGCTCATTAAGCCAGCAATGCCAGTTCCGTTACCAATACAAATAATAGGGCGGTTATCATCAATAAGATGGAATGATTCATTGGTACGAATACGCAAAGCGATTTCATTATTAACTTGTGTATGTTGAGTTAGCCAACCCGAACCTAAACCTAAATTACCAGACGCATCATATTGTTGACGAACAACCAAACGAAGGACTTGCTGAGACGGAATGCTCGCAATCGAATACTCTCGCGTTGGTAGAGTAGGGAGCTGCTCTAATAAATGATCCAGATTGGCAAATGGTTCAATTTCACCAGTTAAATCTTTATTCCAAAGTGCTTTTTCGATTGAAATCTGCAATGAATCAACTTTTGAATTTTTAAGAATATGATGCTTTTGCAAAAAAGCATGAATACGTTCAGGACTATTACCAGGCTGGATTTCAGCAATATCACCCGCTTGCCATATCGCCTCATGATTTGCTTTAAGTTCAATATTATAAGCAGGCTGACCTAAGCTATTTGGGTTGAGTAAATCACGTTGTTGTAATGTCCAACTATCAAATACTTTTTCCAGATTTACAGCATGTAAATCTAATTTGGTTGCTTTAGCGAGAGATTGATTCCAATTTTGAATATCCGATGGGTTTGCATTATCAACTTCAATTGTATTGAAGAGGGCATGGGCACCATTTGCTTTAAGCCAAACATCTACTGCATGGCCAAAACTACAATAAGTGTCTGGATATTCTTTAGAGCCCAGCGCTAGAACAGCATAGTTGATGTGCTTAAGATCCACATTCAATTTTAAAAGTTTTTTAGCAAAGCTTGTAGCAAGATCAGGAGCATCACCAGTACCATAAGTACTGATCACGAATAAAACCTGTTGATGTTGCTCTAAATCAGTTTGTGTTAGTTGCTGTACAGGTTTTACCTGAACAGGTTGATGAGCTTCTTGTAAACTTGTTGCCGTACTCCAAGCGAGTTGTTCAGCTACGCCGGTTTGAGTTGCATAAGTAATAAGCCAAGGCTTTGCATTTGGATCAATGTATTGTCCTGCTAAAGACTGACGAGCCGCCTGTGTTAATTTTTTCTGTTTACGGCGTTTAAGATACAGCATCCACCCAGTAACCAAGAACAAAGGCATTGCTAGAGAAGCAAGCATTGCAACGAATTGATAAATTGGTCCAAAGAAGCTACCGCGGTGTACGGGTAACATGCTGCTCATAATCTTTTGATTAAGCTTTTTGTCTTCGTAAAGCTCCATCTTTTCGATGTTGCCAGTTTGATAATTATAGATGGCTTGGTTACGTGCCCGTTCGTGTTGTGGGGTAGCATCGACAAAGCTTAACTCAATTTTTCCATCATCTTTTTTCGGTAAGCTTAATGTTAGAGTCGAATAATCACGTCCAACCTGACTATTGAAGCCACTCCATGTTTGATTAAGTGCTGTAATGAGTTGAGTATTATCTAATTGAGGCTCTGATTTTTTATCATTATTACGGTCAGATTGTTTACCTTGCTGCATTCCACGATTTTGATTTTGAGGAGCAGCGCCATGATCTTGTCGTTTAGGCTGTTCAACTCCCATCACTTTGAACATGCCACTACGCCACCAATCATAAGACCAATATAGTCCTGTACATGCGAAAAGAAGATAAAAAACAATGACCCATGTGCCGACAACAGCATGTAGATCCCAAATAAAATTCCGGCCTTTGAGTTTCGGTTTAACAGCAAGCCATTGACGAGCAGAATGCTTTTTAGGCCAACGTAAATATAACCCACTGAGTACGAAGTAAATTAGCATGAGTGCGCAGGCACCAGTAATTTGTTTACCAACTTCACCTGCTGTTAAATTACGATGAATTTGTTGTATGAGTAACAACAATTTTCGGCCTTTAACATCTGGAAGAACCTCAGCGTTATAAGGGTTCACCATCATATTATAGCCACGGCGTTCACCTTCTTTTTCAATATTTACAATAGAAGAAGAGGTGGGGTCCTTGGCAATCGTAATGCTATTAATTTTGATTTCAGGTTGGGCTGTATTGAAATGTTGATATAGCTGAGCAGGAGTTAATTTTGGAGTGTTTTCAGCTTGTACAACATAACTATCAGAATTCACCCATTTTAAAATTTGTTGGTCATAAGAATAAATTGCACCTGTAACACCCATAATGGATAAGATGAGGCCAGCAGTAATACCCAGAAACCAATGAATTTGAAATAAAATTTTTTTAAACATGGTCGAAAATGTAAATATGATGGAGATCTTGTAACGAAGTATAGCCGAAGATTGGGGAGATAATATGGATTTTGGAGATAATATTAATTTTCATTATCATTTATTTTTAGCTTAATAAAAAACCTCCATGAGGAGGCTTTTTATAAAATCTAGAATTACAAGGTTTTTGGTTCGCCTACAGATTCTTTTAAGTGTGTGCGAATTGTGTTGAACGAGAAGTTTTTAGAATCCATGCGCTTAGGTAGGATATAAGCACCTTGTTGTTCTTGGCCTTTTGGATCTTTTACTTTGAAATTGACCAAAATAAAATCAGGTGTATTGTACCATTCGTAGATATTTTTCCATCCAATAGTACCTACGCCTTCTTGTAAGCCCATTTGTTGACGCATCACAATACCATGAGGCTGCACACCTAAACGAATACCTTTGATTTCCTGTACCGGAAATTCATTCATTTTGCGTTTAACGTACCACTCTAATCCGTATTTACGACCTAGGTAGTAAAGTACAACAGCGACAATAGCAACCCAGCAAAAAACAGTAGAGTAGTTCTTAATAAAAATAAGACCTAATATAGCTAGGGCTAAAACGACACCCATAATTGCCCAAATTTTTGTGCTGATTTTATTGGTGCTGCGCCAGATAAGAAGCTGTGCATTACGTTGTTCAGCTTCTGACACATCATAGGGAACAGGCTGAAGCGTATAAGCGTATAAAGTTTTCGCGGTCATAGTGCAAATAACAAATTGTAAACTGTTTTAAGTTTAGCATTAATTGGCATAAGTCAGGAAAGGATATTATGCCAATTTCATACTAATTTCCGACTCAAATTTATAACGATGCAAGCTCGCTGGCATCATTATCAAGATCATGACTTAGGCGTTGTTTTAGCATACTAAAACGGTTCAATACACCAAGCATGAGTGATAGCTGCTGTAAAATAATGAGTGATTTCTGGTCCTCTTCATTATTTTGACTCAAACGTTGACGTATCGTCTGGAGCATATTTTGTGCTGTAAGATCAGGCATCTCATCTCTTAATAATGCACCCTGAATATCATCTAGCGCTTGGTCTAAGAGTTTAAGAACAGCTTGATCTTGAATGCTTTCTCGATGTGCTCCAAGTGCGGCGATATAACTTAAAAATGTATGGTTTAAACATAAAAATTCAAAGATATCCGACTTACGGGTAGGGTCAAAGTCTGGCTCTGTTGCTAAAGTTGAAATAAGTGAAGCAACCTCGGCATCTGTATTATGAGCAGCTCGTCTTACAATACGGTAATTCAACGCATGATTGCGGCCTTCATGATATTGTTTAACAACTTCAGCTAAATAATTGCATTGAGCTTGTAATGAACGTCTGATGTTGCGAGGTAAGCGTCGGAATTTCCAGTCAGGCCAAATAAATGTCACCCCAAACCAAGCTAGGGCACATCCAATTAAAGTATCTACAAATCGCGGAATAGCAGCAGCCATTGCCGAGCCATCTAGATTAAAGTTAATTAATGCCAAAATTGTAATAAATGCGGTTGCTTGAGCATATTGCTTACTGCGTAACTCAAAAAACAGTACCCCGCTCAAGATCAACATTAATAGTTGTCCTTCGACGGAAGGCACGAGAAATACAATGGTAAGACCAACAATAATTCCGACTAATGTTCCGACAATTCGTAAGCGTAAGCGACGTTTGGTTGCGTTGAAGTTAGGTTGGCTTACAAATAGGGCTGTAAGCATAATCCAATAGCCGTACTCGATATTGGTCATTTGAATCAGCACATACCCAATAAAAAGAACGATTGAGACGCGAATTGCATGGCGGAAAAGTACAGATTCAGGAGTTAAATTTTGCTTTATTCGGATGACAATATCGTTCCATCCTTGTAAATCATCATCTTTAAGCTGGTTCTCTGCTTGTTTAACTTTATCAGACTGAATGTGTTGTTCCGTTTCTAAGTTGAGTAACTGAGAGTCGATAGATTTTAAATTTTGGTATAAAGCGAAGAGAGCATTTACCCATAACAGATCATAATGCTGATCACGTCTTAGTTTCTCTAAAGATAGTCTTAAGTTCTCAAAACTCTGTTTGAAACGTTTGTTATGGTTATAAGGTTTACGTTGTAAAATACATTCGTTTAACTCTTGGCAAGCTTTGCCTTGAACCGCCAAAATTCGTTGAAATCTAAATAAAATATCACTGTGCTGAAAAATTTTGGCTAACTTTTGATAGTCGATATGGGCTGAGTCAGCACGCTCATGAATGTCTTGAGCGACAAAATAATAATGTAAGCTTCGGCGTGTATCTTTTTGCCCACGGTCACCTTTTAAACGAGTCAATAAAGCTGTTTTTAAGTCATTAAAAATCGTAATTAACTTACCATTTTCTAATGACAGCTCAATCATACTTTGCTGATAGCTGGCAGGAGTCATATCTACATCAAATAAATTTGATTTTGCAAATAGAAAGTCACCTAGAGATGCATAAGACGCTGCGAGTTTATCTTGAAGTTGGCGAACCGGAAATAGTAAAAAGCTAATAGTAGCAATGAGACCATACCAAGCAGCACCTGCAACTAAAAGAGCAGGTTGAATATACCAATGATCGAAAAGGTGAACACCCAACATGGTATAGACCGAAACAACCAAACAGCCATAAGAAATGGTGGCGTAACGACGTCCCAGCGAACCTAATAAAATCCAGCCAATACATGAGGCAATCAACCCTAAAGCAAAAGCCATTGGGTAGGGGAAAAGTAGTTGTACCGAAGCTGCGGTAACGAAGAACCCAATATAAGTATAAATTAGGTTCATGATTCGCACGGAAAAGCGATCATCAATATCACTCAAACCTGCTGCGACTACACCTAAAGTGAGTGGAATAGTTGCTAATTGATAGCCTAAAAAATAAGGCACGAAAGCAGTTCCTGAAAAGGCTATCAGCATTCGCACGTTATACATAAATGTGGTGTTATAAGTCGCTCTTTTTAGGCGTTTAAACCAAGATTTCAAATGAAGTCCTTGCTGATCAACCTGTGTGATAAAGGATTTGTGTATTTCTACACCAATGTTGCACAAATCATACGATAGACAGTGTAAGCTTGTCTGTATGCAAATGAGTGAAAAATGAAATATCGTTATGTCTGAACAAACAGCCCAGCGTCAATACTCTATTGGCTGGATTATGTTGCTCGCTTTACTTACGGCTTTAGGGCCGTTATCCATTGATATGTACTTACCTGCGTTACCACAAATGGCCCATGATTTTGGGGTAAGTACGCAAATGGTGACAAATACACTACCAGCATATTTTTTTGGTTTAGCCATTGGGCAGTTGGTTTATGGTCCTTTAAGCGATCGTATCGGTAGAAAGAAACCACTTTACTTTGGCCTCGCGCTTTATGCAGTCGCAAGCTTATTTTGTGTAATGGCTACTAATGAATGGAGCTTGATTGCGGCCCGTATTCTACAAGCTTTAGGTGGTTGTGTTGGCGTAGTCATGGCTCGTGCGGCAATACGCGATAAATTGGACGTTCAAGGCTCGGCACAAGCTTTCTCAAGCATGATGATTGTCATGGGACTTGCACCAATTTTGGCTCCTATGATCGGAGCATGGATTTTAATTTGGTTTCCGTGGCAGGCTATTTTTATTGCGCTTTCAATTGTGGGTGCGCTGTGTTGGCTGTGCGTACATTTCTTTTTTAAAGAAACTTTGGCAAATGATAAAAGGCTTAAGCTATCGCTCTATCAAGTGGTGACTTTATATGGAGCTATTTTCAAAGATGCGAGTTTCCGCTTACCTATGTTTGCAGGTTGTTTAACAGGGGCTGCATTGTTTTGCTATATCAGCTCAGCACCTGCCGTGTTTATGGATCAGTACGGACTTAATCAGCAAGAGTTTGCTTACGTGTTTGGACTAAATGCTTTTGGCATTATGTTGATGTCTTCTTTAAACAAGCATTTAACAACACGTGTTGAAATTACCAAACGCTTAAAATCGGGTTCCCTTGTGCAAGTGACTGGAGCCATCATTGTATTTATTGCTGGTTTAATCCCTGCAGCGCCTTTATGGCTTGTTATGGTAGGGTTATTTTTAGCTATTTCGGGTATTGGTTTAACAGGCCCAAATGCTATGGCGTTAGCAATGTCCAAACAAGGTGCTCGCGCTGGGACAGCAAGTGCAATTATGGGAAGTATGCAATTCGCTTGTGGCCTTTTAGGTGGCGTGCTTCTTAACTTCCTGATTTGGTCCGCATCTCTCAATATGGGCGTAATGATGGTGTTATTTACACTAAGTGGTTTTATTGTCGTATTGAAAGCGACACAACAGGTCAAAACCAAGCCATTCTCATAGCTTTTAGAGAATGGCCACTTATAGCTTATTCGTCTAGAAAAACTGTGAAATTTTCAACAGGTTCTCTAGGTGTAATAAAGGTATTTACAATGTGGTTAGGATCGGCATGACCTAATGCAATTGCACATACCAGTTCTTCGTCATCTGATGCACCTACTATATCTAAAACAATAGGGTGAAAATGATTCCAAGCTGCTTGTGGGCATGTATCTAAACCACGTGCCTTGGCAGCGACCATCACGTTTTGGATCATCATTGCGATATCCATTTTAGAACCGATTCCCATCGTTTTATTTACGGTAAAGAAAAGGCCGACTGGTGCATCAAACAATTTAAAATTACGTAGCTGCTGTTCAGCCATTTTTTCTTTTTCGCCCTTTTTGATTTCGAGTAAACCGTAGAGTCCCCAACCATTCTCGCGGCGGCGGTCAATAAAAGGGGATATCCATTTTTCAGGGTAATAGGCAAAAGTTTCTTTATATTGTTCTGCTAGCTCAGGATTTTTTGAAACTTCAATTTGTGCAGCACAGACACGTTCAACCATTTCATCACGTTTTTTACCTGTGACCACATAGACTTTCCATGGTTGAGTGTTCGTTCCAGAAGGTGCTCGACTTGCGACTCGTAATATATCTTTAATGACTTCTGGCTCAATTGGAGTATTTAAAAAAGCGCGGACAGAATGTCGAGAAGTGATAGCTTCATCAACGAGACGAACTTGTTCCAGATTCATGCGTACTCCTATATCTTTTCTTAAATACTTCATACTTTTTTGAAGCTTAATTTCATGTTTTGAAAGTACTTCATTTATAAGCAAAAAATATTAGAAAAGGGATATCCTTAAAGATATGATGATGTGTTTAGTTTGGATATAATGTCTAATTAACTCTAATGTGAATATGCCACTTTAGATCTAAATAGACAAAAAAGTATGATGTTTTTGACTATAAAAATAAATTTATAGCATTAGTTGGATTAAAAATCACTCAATTGAAAAAAAGGTATAATATGTTTAAAAACAGTACAAAATAGATGATTTTGGATAAAAAGTAATCGGAAATAACATAAATTTTTAATGAAAAACATACACAAAATTTTAAATTTCTGCATAATACCGACTTTTTTACGCAGGTATGATTTCTCCATACTCATGTTAGGAAAGAAATGGCTGCATACAAAATCCCTTTACAAAAAGGATTTGAATGTAGAAATGGAGAAATACACGAGGAATAAGGAGCTTTACATGAGTTTACCGCTCATCAACAAGCAGTTCATGAAACAAGGATTGGCGATTACCATTGCAACCATGAAAATGAACGTAACTCACGCAACTACTGAGCCACAAGAAATACAACAGCTTGGTACAGATCTAAATGCACTCTTCTCCACTCAGCGGGAAAAGGGCGCAGATAGCCGCGTTATGGCGATGGCTCGTTACAGTCTTTGAAATTCATATCCATTTTAGACATTCGCTCTCAAGTATATGTAAATATGCTTATTGGCTTAAATCCAGATTTTTATAACTCGATTAATTGATGGGAATCATTAAACGAGCTGATTTAGCGGTGGTCATTTGTTAGTTTCCAAGTTTGTAGCCGAGTCGATGCATTCTGTTCACCCAAATGGGAATATGTTCAGTGGTGCGATGAATTCATTTTATCTGAAGGGTGCTTTCTCTCATGCGACCTTCAAAGGCTTAGTGCTGGGCATTATGTTGCTTAAACTTGTGACGTTAATTGCTATTCAAGTGACATTAAAAGTTTTTCCTTAAATGTACTGAAGAAGTCCCTATTTTGAGGGGCTTTTTTGTTTATTGCAGTATTTTGGCTTGTGCTATTAGCACATTAGCAAGAACGTAAGCGGACCGAGTATGAATGAACAACTCAATGCCACACTGATGTCGTGGGTACAATTTTTTAATGATCCTTTATGGGATTTTCTGGTTATTTTCTTGCTGGCTGTCGGTATTTTTTATACGGTCTTAACAGGGGCAGTGCAGATCCGCATGTTCTTGCAAAGTATCCGTGTCATGAAAAGCAGCCGTACAGAAGGCGAAGATGAGCATGGACTTACACCTTTCCAAGCTTTTGTAACGGGTCTTGCGAGCCGTGTTGGGGTGGGTAACATTGCAGGTGTGGCAATTGCGATCGCAATTGGTGGCCCTGGCGCTGTGTTCTGGATGTGGGTAACTGCTGTACTTGGTATGAGCTCTGCTTTTATTGAGTCTACACTTGCTCAGCTTTTTAAAGTTCGAGATAACAAGACTAAACAGTTCCGCGGTGGACCAGCTTACTATATTACCCAAGGTTTACGCAGTAAAACCTTTGGTGTGGTTTTCGCACTAGCACTCATTTTTACCTACGGTTTCGTATTCAACTCAGTCCAAATTAATGCGATTGCTAATGCTTCTTCACATGCTTGGGGTTGGGACAAAGCTAATCTTGTTGCTCATTTAGGTGGTGTTGATCTAGAAATTTCATGGGTTGGCCTTGCACTTGTCGTGATGGTTGCATTGGCAATTTTTGGTGGTATTAAACGTATCGCTAAATTTGCAGAGATGTTTGTACCTTTAAAAGCGGGTCTTTATCTAGCCGTTGCTCTCTATATTGCCATTAGTAACTATGCAATTTTGCCTGATATTTTAAAGCTGATTGTGACTGAAGCTTTCCACTTCAATGCTGCGGCAGGTGGTTTCTTCGGTGCGGCAGTGTCAATGGCAATGATGCAAGGTATTAAACGTGGTTTGTTCTCAAACGAAGCAGGTATGGGTTCTGCGCCAAACGCGGCTGCTGCATCTGATGTAAAACATCCTGTAAACCAAGGTTTAGTACAAATGCTTGGTGTATTCGTAGATACGTTCATTGTATGTACAAGTACTGCAATCATCATCTTAGTTTCTGGCGTTTACCAAGATGCAGGTTTTGTTGGTGTTGAATTAACACAACGTGCCTTAGAAACTCAAGTTGGACATTGGGGATCTGATTTCCTAGCGGTTCTATTATTCTTATTCTGTTATTCAGCTGTACTAGGTAACTATGCCTATGCAGAAGGTAATGTACAGTTTATTAATAACAACCCGAAAGTCATGTTCATCTTCCGTATTTTCGTATTGGTGATGGTGTACTTCGGTGCAATCGGTAGTGTTCCGCTCGTTTGGTCAATGGCTGATTTGTTTATGGGTATCATGGCAACCATTAACTTGATTGCAATTTTACTATTAACGCCAATGGCACGTACTTTGTTAAAAGATTACCGCGAGCAATTAAAACGAGGCATTAAAGAGCCTGAGTTTAAAATTGACAAGTATCCGGAATTGAAGAAAAAAGTTGATTCAGATATCTGGTAAGTTTCAAAAGGCCTCTTATACATAAGGGGCCTTTTTCATATAGGCGATAAATAAAATACTTGAGTCTAAATTTTAAACATGACAAATTAAATAAATTCACTACAGCTTTTCACGAAAGTAGCAACTAAAATTGCAATCCGAACTTAATCCTCATAGTACGAAGATGGGCCATGAAACAGCTTAAATTGTGGGTTCTCGGACTCTCTATGGTGTTGGCGGGATGCCAGACCACTACACACTTGTCTGCTGCTCTAAAACCGCAAACGACAGAAGCTTATGCTCGTCCTGTCGATCAACCTTTTGCAAGAATTAAAAAAATGCAAAAACGTCCTGTTGTTGCGCTTGTATTGGGTAGCGGTGGGGCACGAGGCTATGCTCATATAGGGGTGATTGAAGTTTTAGAACAACATGGTATTCGCCCGGATTTTATTGTGGGTACGAGTGCGGGTAGTATTGTTGGGGCAATTTATGCCAGTGGTAAAACACCTGCTGAACTGCGTGATACTGCTTTAAAAATGAAAGCTGGCGATGTCCGTGACATTAGTATCGGTTTAAAAGGTTTTTTTGATGGTAAAAAAGTAGAGAACTACGTTAACCAGCAAGTAAATAATATGCCACTCGAAAAAATGAAGATTCCAATGTATGTGGTGGCAACTGAACTGAAGCATGGCACTAAGACCGTATTTAACTACGGCAATACTGGGCAAGCCGTGAGAGCCTCTGCTTCGATTCCGAGTATGTTTGTGCCGACTAAAATTGGTAAATCTGAATATGTAGACGGTGGGTTGGTAAGTCCTGTACCTGTTGAAGTGGCTCGTGATTTAGGTGCTGATGTCATTATTGCAGTTGATATTCTAGCTCAACCTATTTACACAGAAACTTCGAATGTCTGGGGACTGTTTAATCAGAATATTAATATCATGCAAGGGCGTTTGGCAGCAGAAGAATTGCAATATGCAGATGTTGTTATTCAGCCAGATTTAAGAGAAAAAGCACATATCTTTGATGTCAAAGGCCGTGAAGCTACTATGAAATCTGGTATAGATGCAGCTAATGCCAAGCTTTCTGATATTCAGTTTGCTATTGATGAAAAAATAGCTGAACAAAATATGTCTACGGAAGGCTTGAGTGCTCAAAGCCAATAAATAAACGTTAATATTCTGAAAATTATAAAAAAAGCCCACAAAGGGCTTTTTTTATGGAAGTCTAAATCTTCAATTTTTGGAATAAAATTTTTTGTATATTAGAGGCATGTTGGATATGCTGAAAACTCTAATGGTTAATATGAAATATTGTTGCCATTTTTTAAAAATAATTGATTTGTAGTGTATTGAGGCTGACTGGATAAATGATACAGCAACAGGTTAAAAATGGCTTTCCAACATTAGATGATGTTCATGCTGCCGCAGAGCGTTTGGAAGGTTTAGTTGTAAAAACTCCCTTTGTTTTCTCAGAGACCATTTCTAAAACCTTAGGGGCTGAGATGTGGTTGAAATTTGAAAACTTACAATTTACAGCTTCATTTAAAGAGCGGGGTGCTCTGAATAAACTGTTGTGTTTATCTGAGCAAGAAAAGCAACATGGTGTTATTGCAGCTTCGGCAGGCAACCACGCCCAAGGTGTAGCCTATCATGCTCAGCGGACAGGTGTGACTGCAACTATTGTAATGCCGAAATCTACGCCAAATGTTAAGGTGCAACGAGTACGTGAGTACGGTGCGCGCGTTATTTTGCATGGGCAGGACTTTTCAGAAGCTGCTGCTGAAATGCATCGTGTTGCACAAGAAGAATCTTTAACGATTATCCACCCATTTGATGATGCTGAAATTATTGCGGGTCAAGGCACCATTGCACTTGAAATGCTTGCGGCTGTACCTGATCTGGATATTTTGGTTGTGCCAATTGGTGGTGGTGGTTTAATTTCTGGTATTGCAATTGCTGCTAAAGCGATCAATCCAAAAATCAAAATTATTGGGGTGCAATCAGTTGTATACCCAAGTATGGCAAAACTACTTTGTAATTATCAACATGCAGTTTCAATGGGCTCTACTGTTGCTGAGGGTATTGCGGTAAAAACTCCAGGTGAGCTTACGACCCAAGTTGCTAAAGAATATGTTGATGACATTGTTGTTGTCACTGAAGACATGATTGAAGAAGCGATTGCACTATTACTTAATATTGAAAAAACAGTATGTGAAGGAGCAGGGGCAACAGGTATTGCTGCAATTATGTCGCGTCCCGATCTGTTTTTAGGTCATAAATTAGGTGTGGTGCTGTCGGGTGGCAATATTGATACACGTGTTATGGTCTCTGTATTACAACGCCATTTAACCCGTACAGGCCGTATGGTTCGTATTCGTGTTGAATTACCGGACAATCCAGGTGCTTTAGCTCGTTTGACGGCCATTATTGCTGAGCAGGGCGGTAATATTTATGAGCTGCGTCATGAACGCTTTGCGGCAACAAGCCGTGCCAAAGAAAGCGCTGTGAGCGTTGATGTCGAATTAAAGAGTGCCTCGGACCTAGATTTGCTTATTCAAGCAATGCAATTAGAAGGCTATATTGTTCGTAAAGAAGAGATTTAATCTCTAATATCACTGTGTTATAAAAGCTGTATATGGCTCTATCGAGAGTCATATACAAGGTAATTTAAATGGATTAAATTGCCAAAAAAGGGATTAATTTACAAAAAAACGATCAAATCCTTCAATGGAATAGGAAAAACTGACAATTCTCTAAACTTTACCCTTCACAATTTTAAGGTTTAGGTTTTAGTATTCCTTTCATTGTAAATTTGAAGAAATATAGGGATATCCACGCTCAATGTTCAAATCATTTTTTCCATCACCAAGGTATTTCTTTATATCTGCGGTCATTTGGATCGCGCTCAATATGGTGCTTTGGTATTCAGGTGGAAACACGTGGGGAACTTTTATCGGGTTTCCTCAAGGCTATCATGATGCTCAACTACCAGTGGGTGTGAGCCGTTTTTGGTCTCCAACTTTCTTATGGTTTTATGTCTGGTTTTTAGTCTCTACTGCGCTCTTTGCTGGATTTTGGAAAATTTTTTCTAATAATCCATGGCAGGGATGGTCAGTGTGGGGGTCGGCATTTATTTTGTTCAATATTTGGTTTGGTGTTCAGGTCAGTGTTGCGATTAATGCATGGTATGTACCATTTTGGGATTTAATCCAAAAAATGCTTTCTGATGGTGGCGGAGACCTCTCGGCATTATATAGCGAGACAATGGTTTTTCTTTATATTGCTATGGTCGCTGTGACTCTTGCTGTAATTAATGCCTTTTTTACAAGCCATTATGTATTCCGCTGGCGTACAGCAATGAATGAATACTACACAGAGCATTGGGAAAAACTACGTCATGTTGAAGGTGCTTCCCAGCGTGTGCAAGAAGACACTATGCGCTTTGCAACCATTATGGAAGACTTAGGTGTTGAACTGGTAAAAGCTGTGATGATTTTAATTGCCTTTCTACCTATTTTATTTCAACTGTCTAAACATGTTCCCGTTTTACCAATTGTTGGTGAACTAGAACATTCGTTAGTATGGGCAGCAATTGTATGGGCTGCTTTTGGTACCGTTCTTTTAATGGTAGTAGGGATTAAGTTGCCAGGTTTGCAATTTAATAATCAAAAAGTAGAAGCGGCTTATCGTAAAGAATTGGTTTATGGAGAAGATCATGCAGAGCGTGCAAGACCAGCTACTCTAAAAGAGCTATTCGGCCGAGTTCGTAAAAACTACTTCCGGCTCTATTTCCATTATGCTTACTTTAACTTGGTCGCAACTTGGTATAAGCAGTTAGACATTTTATATAGTCTAGTTGTTTTATTCCCTGCAATTGCGAGTGGGAAGATGACGTTAGGCTTGATTAACCAAATCGGTGGTGTATTCGATAAGGTCCGTGAATCCTTCCAATACTTAATTAGTTCATGGAAAACGATTATTGAACTGCTTTCAATTTATAAGCGTTTAAAAGCTTTTGAGTCGATACTACACAAATAAAATAAAAACCCGCGAAAGCGGGTTTTTTTATTAAGTATTGGATTAGTGCGTTGCATTATAAAAATTAAGGATAGGGCCAACTAAAGACTGCTGCGATTTATCTAAGGTGATTTGAATTTCTTTATAGTTAAAAGTGTCTTCATCATAATATTTAGCAATACCATGCGTTTTATTGTTCACTTGTGGAATTTGATAACTAAAAAAAGCCACTTTCTTAGAAGGGTGAACAATATTGATGAGTTTTTTAGGGTCTTTATAGCCACCGAATTCATTTTCAAGACTTTCTTTTAATAACTCTGGGAAATAGAGCGTTGCATTTGGTAATCCGCAGCCAACACAAAATGAAGAATCATAGAGTTCTATTGCTTGTTTTTGATCTGTACTCATTATTAGAGCAAAACCAGTCCCATTAGCGCCTGCATTTGCTTGCACATCTTGCCAATTTCTTGGAACGAGCACCAAACCTGTTTCAGGTAATGCAAGAAGCTTGAGTTGTTTTGCATGTTGAGCATCGAGTTTAAAATTAAAATGGCAGCTTTTAGGTGTACAGGTTTCAAAGTCTTTAAGTAAACCATTCTCTGTTGGGCTCTGTGCTGTAACACCATAAAACGGGACTGTAACGCCGTTTAAAAACTTTGCCTCTCCTAGAGCGTAGAATTGATTATCTGCTTTGCGGGTTGCAGCAGAACTATAAAACTTTGGAAAATGGGGAGTAAAGCTTTTTACTTCTGCATAAACAGTTGAAGTTAGACTGACCAATGCTGTGCATAATAAAAAATTTAGTTTTTTCATTTTTAGAAAGTAATCAATTTAAATCTTATATAAATCTAACATATTCTTTTAAACTAGACGGTAACTCAAAATTTAACGCTATTGTTAACTTCATAATAAAACAGACCAGCAGAGACATGAAAAAATGAAGAAAGTCCTTTCAATTTGCTGTTTATCCGTCATTGGTTCTTATGGTTTTGCTCAAGACATAAAAGGTATTTCATTTTCTCACCAAGAATGGGAAATCTCTTGTAGCAATACCGGTACATGTAAAGCCGCAGGCTATCAAAACGAGGAAAATGGTGACAATCCTGCTTCAATTTTATTAACACGTAAAGCTGGCCCAAAAGAACCTGTGCAGATTGAATTTGCTTTGTCAGACTATGAACAAAGCATGCCAGCAAACCAGCTTAAAAATATTCATTTTTATATAAATGGCAAAGATTTAGGCGCTGTGAGTGTAGATGGTACTGAGTTACCACTTATGGGTAAACTGAACAGCTCGCAAGTCAATGCTGTACTACAGCAATCCAAACAGAAGACCGAAATTGTATTTAAAAATTCACAGCATAAATGGAAAATTTCCGATGCTGGAATGACCGCTGTGTTATTAAAAATGGATGATTTTCAGAAGCGTATCGGAACTGTTGGTGCTTTGGTTAAAAAGGGCAGCACCAATGAAACCAAAGTGCTTATGCCTGAGCCAAAACTACTTGTTAAACGTATTAAGACTTCAAACAAACCTTATTTAACATTACAGCCTAAAAATAAACAGTACCAAGCAATATACCGTAGTTTGATGGCTGCTAAACCAAATCCGAAAGAAGACTTTTGTGAAGGAATTTATGGTGGTAATAGTGATGGAGCTGAACCACAGAAAATTGAGCTATATAAACTAACCAATAAGAAACTTCTGGCGACTACGTTGTGTTGGAGAGGCGCCTATAACGAAGGATATGGTGCTTGGGTACTAGATGAATCCTTAAATGATAAGGCCTCATTTGTGACTGAGTCTGCTTCAGATTTTGATAGCGGTATGATCAGCAGTTCTCAAAAGGGAAGAGGCATTGGAGACTGTTGGGCAAGTGAAGAATGGGTGTGGGATGGCAAGAGTTTTGTGCACACTAAGGATATGTGGACGGGTATGTGCAAAGGCTTGGCAGCAGGTGGGGTGTGGGAGCTTGATCGAATAGAGTCTGTGGTGAAATAAGTATTTTGCGGTTACAGAGTCATAACAGGTAACTTTAGTGACTCTGTGATAAAAAGAACAGATTGTTTATTGGAGCTAGACCTATGTCACGTCATCTTTACACTATTGTTCGCCGTAAGTTTTCACACCTGAGCCGTTCAATATGTGTGGCTGCTGCTGTGTTGGGGACTACTCAAATTGTGATGGCTGGCCCAACGGTTGATCAGCTCAGTGATTGTTTAGTTAAGGCTACAACGGCTTCAGACAAAACTACTGTACTTCAATGGACATTTACAGCTTTAGCAGCTCATCCAGATTTAAAAGCATTTAGTAATGTAACGCCTGAGCAAAAAGATCAGTTAGACCAAAAACTGGCTCAGGTTTTACAACGTGTGATTGTGGAGCAATGTTCTGCTCAGACCAAAGCTGTAATTCAGGCTGAAGGTGTGAAGGCGGTTGGAGAGGCTTTTCAACAGTTAGGTCAAAGTGCGGGTGAAGATATTGTTAAAGACCCGGCCGTTAAACAGCAGTTACAAGGTACATTGCGTTATATCGATTTAAATAAATTAGTGACGACGTTTTTAACACCAGAAATTTGGAATAAATTAGGGATTACAAGATAAAAAATCTAGTCTTCTATTTTAGTAATAAAGCCTGCTATCTAATAGCAGGCTTTATTGTATTTGGGATAAAGAGATCTCTTTAGATCGTAATTGTAGCCCCTAAAACTTTCACAAATTGAGCTAACCAAGCTGGATGTGCAGGCCAAGCTGGAGCAGTCACCAAATGCCCATCTGTAACGGCTTCACTCACAGCAATATCTGCGTATTGTCCACCTGCCAATTTTACTTCGGCCGCACATGCTGGATAAGCTGAGCAGAGGCGACCTTGTAATACATCTGCCGCTGCCAGTAACTGAGCGCCATGGCATACGGCTGCTATTGGTTTTTTCACTCGATCAAACTCACGCACAATTTCGATAACACGATCATTCATGCGCAAATACTCTGGTGCACGACCACCCGGAATAACTAGACCTACATATTCTTCGGTATTAACGGCATCAAAATCATAGTTAATCGCAAAGTTGTGGCCACGTTTTTCGCTATAAGTTTGTTCGCCTTCAAAATCATGAATAGCCGTCGCAATATGGTCGCCGTTCTTTTTATTTGGGCAAACAGCATGCACGGTATAACCTAAACCAGTTAAGAACTGAAATGGAACCATAGTTTCATAGTCTTCTGCATAGTCACCGACCAACATTAGAATCTTTTTAGACATGATTTATCTCTCTTATTTAAAATATATGTGATTTCAATTTTTAATTTAAATTAGCACAATGAAAGTATGATTTTTAGCAAAAAGCACATTCTTTAGTCGAAGGATGTTTCATAAGGATGTAAAAAAGCCCCGATAAATCGAGGCTTTTTTTGAGTTAGCTAATGAAATTAACCAATCAATTTTTTCATTAATTCATTTACTTGAGCAGGGTTGGCTTTACCCTTAGAAGCTTTCATGACTTGACCAACAAGACCGTTAAAGGCTTTTTCTTTACCAGACTTGTATTCTTCAACCATTTTTTCATTGGCTGCAAGTACTTCTTTAATAATTGCTTCAATTGCGCCAGTGTCGGTTTCTTGCTTTAAGCCTTTTTCCGCAATAATGTCATCGGCAGATTTACCTTCCGATTCCCACATAAAGCCAAAGACTTGTTTAGCAATTTTACCGCTAATGGTGTTATCAACAATGCGTGCAATCATGCCGCCAAGTTGTTCAGCAGAAACAGGAGAGTCTGCTAAGTCTAGGCCTGCTTTGTTTAACGCACCTGAGAATTCACCCATTACCCAGTTTGCTGATACTTTACCTTGCTTCGCACCGCCAGCAGCAGCCACAACAGCTTCATAGAAGTCTGCCATTTCGCGTGAGAGCGTAAGTACATGTGCATCGTACTCAGTTACACCAAAGTCTGCGATAAAGCGCGCACGGCGAGCAGCAGGGAGCTCTGGAAGTGCAGCGCGAGCAGCTTCAATTTGCTCATCAGCAATAATCACAGGTAACAAATCTGGATCGGGGAAGTAGCGGTAGTCATTCGCTTCTTCTTTCGAACGCATTGAACGCGTTTCCATTTTGTTTGGATCGAACAAACGAGTTTCTTGGTCGATACTTCCGCCGTATTCCAAAATTTCCATTTGGCGTTCAATTTCAACATTGATCGCTTGCTCAATGAAACGGAATGAGTTGAGGTTTTTAAGCTCGCAACGTGTACCAAAAGGTTGGCCCGGACGGCGTAAAGACACGTTACAGTCCGCACGGAATGAACCTTCAGCCATGTTACCGTCAGAAATACCTAACCAACGTACTAATGTGTGAATTGCTTTGATATAAGCAACAGCTTCTTCAACCGAACGCATGTCAGGTTCAGAAACGATTTCAAGTAAAGGTGTACCAGCACGGTTTAAGTCAATGCCAGACATGCCTTCAAATTGGTCATGTACAGATTTACCCGCATCTTCTTCAAGGTGAGCACGAGTTACGCCAATACGTTTAGTCGTACCATCCTCAAGTTGGATGTCGATGTGACCTAAGCCTACAATCGGGTTGTCCATTTGGCTAATTTGGTAGCCTTTTGGAGAGTCAGGGTAGAAGTAGTTTTTACGTGCAAATACAGAAGCTTGGTCGATGTATGCATCAATTCCAAGACCGAAGCGAATTGCAAGATCAACTACTTTTTCATTCAAAACTGGGAGTACACCCGGCATTGCCAAGTCTACAAGGCTCGCTTGCGTGTTTGGGTCTTGACCAAATTCAGTCGATGAACCTGAGAAAATTTTAGAGTTAGTCGCAAGCTGAGTGTGAATCTCGATACCAATAACGACTTCCCAACCGTCAATCAATTTCAACTTTTGAGCTTCAGCCATTATGCATTCTCCTCAGCAATTGCCGCACGTTGAGTATGGAAATCGGTGTTTTGTTGGTATTGATGGACAATCGACAACAATTTTGATTCTGACCAGTAATTGCCAATTAATTGTAATCCTACAGGTAAGCTGTCTTTATCAAAACCAACAGGAGCATTAATCGCTGGTAAGCCTGCTAAGTTCACTGCAAGGGTATAGATATCGCCTAAATACATTTCAGTTGGGCTTAAGTTCGCACCAATTTTATATGCAGTTGTTGGCGCAGCAGGAGCAGCAATCACATCCACATTCTCAAATGCTTTTAAGAAGTCTTGTTGAATCAAACGACGTACTTTTTGAGCTTTTACATAGTAGGCATCGTAATAACCCGCAGAAAGCGCGTAAGTACCAATGAGAATACGGCGCTGAACTTCTGGACCAAAACCTTCTGAACGAGAACGTTTATAAAGATCCATCAAATCAGCAGGGTTTTCACAGCGGTAGCCGTAACGAACGCCATCATAACGAGACAAGTTAGAAGATGCTTCCGCAGGCGCGATGAGATAATACGTTGGTACATAAGCTTCAGTCATGTTGAGGTCGATCTCAACAAGCGTTGCGCCCATTTCTTCAAGCTTTTTCAAAGACTCTTCAACACGTGCTTTAACGTCAGCATCTAAGCCTGCAACGTTAAAGTACTGTTTAGGAATACCAATGCGTAAACCTTTTACAGGTGTGCCATTTAAATTTGCAACGTAGTCATCAACTTCCTTTTTAACCGAAGTTGAGTCTTTTGCATCGTGACCTGCAATTACATTCATGAGGTAGGCACAGTCTTCAGCAGAACGAGCCATCGGACCTGCTTGGTCTAAAGATGATGCATAAGCAATAATGCCGAAACGAGATACACGACCATAGGTTGGTTTTAAGCCCGTTAAGCCGCAGAATGACGCAGGTTGGCGAATTGAGCCGCCTGTATCAGTACCTGTAGCAAAAGGTGCTAAATCAGCCGCTACAGCCGCAGCAGAACCACCTGATGAGCCACCAGGAACGTGGTCGAGTGCCCATGGGTTACTTGTTGCACCAACATACGAGCTTTCTGAAGTTGAACCCATTGCAAACTCGTCCATGTTCACTTTACCTAAAGTGACAAGACCAGCTGCTTTAGTTTTTTCAACAACAGTTGCGTCGTATGGAGAGATGAAGTTGTCTAGTATTTTTGAACCGGCAGTTGTTTTAATGCCTTTGGTACAAAAGATATCTTTATGAGCAAGTGGAATACCCGTTAAAGCTGTTGCATTACCTGCTTTTAATGCAGCATCGGCAGCGTCGGCTTCAGCAAGAGCTTGTTCAGGCGTAACCGTCACGTAGCTTTTTACCAGTGGGTCAATTTTAGCAATACGTTTTAAATAGTGTTCAGTCAGTTCGCGAGATGAAAACTTCGCTTGGCTTAAGCCCTCAGCAAGTTCACGAATTGATAAGCGATGTAAATCAGTCATGAGTAAAATTTCTTTACATTCAAAATAGGGAAGATGGGTTAATTGAGTAGAAGTTATTCAATCACGCGAGGAACAAGATACAAACCATCTTGAGTTGCAGGCGCAACTGCTTGGTATTCATCTCGATGATTGCTTTCAGTTACCACATCAGCACGTAAAGGTTGAGGATTGTCAAAAGGACTTTTCAAAGGTTCTACGCCTTCCGTATCAATGCCTTTTAAGGTTTCCATCATGCCTAAAATTTTATTTAGACTTTGAGCATATTCAGCAGATTGCGTATCATTGAGCGACAATCGAGCAAGATTGGCGATTGCTGAAACTGTTTGTGCATTTAAATCTGCTGAATGCTGTGCATCCGATGTAGACATAACATCACCTAATCAGTATTAAAAATTTTCAAAATATCGTGCGTTATAATAAGCGATTGACTTGTTCAAATCATCACATTTAGTTTAAAGTTGCCACCTTGCATCCACATGAAAGTTTAACTGAGAACGAACCGTGATTCTAAAACGACTAATTGGCTTGTTTTCGCCGGATCTAGCCATTGATTTAGGTACAGCAAATACACTTATTTATGCACCAGGCCGCGGCATTATATTAAATGAACCAACAGTTGTGGCAATTCGTCACAGTGGTTCACAAAAAATTGTTGCTGCTGTAGGTCTAGATGCTAAGCAAATGCTGGGCCGTACGCCTGCGAATATTTCTGCAATTCGTCCAATGAAAGACGGTGTAATTGCGGATTTTGAAGTGACTGAAACCATGTTGAATCAGTTTATTGGTAAAGTTCACGAAAAACGTTTGTTCCCACCTGCACCTCGTGTAGTTGTATGTGTACCATGTAAATCAACTTTGGTCGAGCGTCGTGCGATTCGCGAAGCAGTATTTAATGCTGGTGCCCGTGATGTTCGTTTGATTGAAGAGCCTATGGCGGCAGCAATTGGCGCAGGTATGCCAGTTGAACAAGCATGTGGTTCTATGGTTGTGGATGTTGGTGGCGGTACAACAGAAATTGCAATTATTTCATTGCAAGGTTGTGTCTATGCTGACTCTTTACGCATCGGCGGCGATGTTTTTGATGAGCAAATCATCAATTATGTTCGTAAAGCTCACGGTTGTGTGATTGGTGAAACCACTGCTGAAATTATTAAAAAAGAAGTAGGCATGGCTGTTTCTGATGGTACAACATTAGAAATCGAAGTACGTGGCCGTAACCTTGCAGAAGGTGTGCCTCGTGCAATTACCGTAACTTCTGACGAAATTACTCAAGCCATTTCTGATCCATTACAAAGCATTGTAAGCGCTGTGAAATCTGCTCTTGAGCAAACTCCTCCTGAACTTTCTTCTGATATTGCTGAGCGCGGTATTGTGTTGACAGGTGGTGGTGCGCTACTTCGTAACCTTGACAAGTTATTGGCTCAAGAAACTGGTTTACCAGTTGTTGTTGCTGAAGATCCTCTTACTTGCGTAACCCGTGGTGGTGGTAAAGTATTAGAATTCTTCGACAACCCGAACCATGACATGCTTTTCGTCGGTTAAGTTTAAGGATTAGGCGGTGCAACCGAATATTTTTTCAAGACAGCCGCCATCTTTCCGCTCGTTCATTATTGCGGTTATTACATGTTTGGTTGTGCTGTTCTTTGATTGGCGCATGCCTTATGTAATTCAGCCAGCAAGGGATGTCTTGTACGCTGCATATAACCCAATTTATGCATTGGCTAGTTATCCGGTACTGTCGAGAGAATGGCTGAATCAACAAACAAAATCTGAAGCGCAACTGCGTCGTGAAAATACCGCGATGCAGGCTGAGCTTTTACAAGCTCAAGTTCGCTTACAGAAGCTTTCTGAACTGTCAGCTGAAAATACCCGTTTACGAGGACTTCTTGATACACCATTAATTATTGATGGCCGTATGGAAATTGCCGAAGTGATTGGGACAGATGCAGACCCATTACGTCATATCATTATTATTAACCGAGGCTCTACAGACCATCTAAAGGTCGGTCAAACGGTTCTGGATGATAAGGGGATTATGGGGCAGATTATTAATGTATACCCTCATAGTTCACGTGTGATGTTGTTATCAGATAAAGAACATTCACTGTCGGTACGTCTTGAGCGTACTGGAATGCGGGCGATTGTTTCTGGTACAGGTGATTTGGGCCGTTTAAAAATGGAATATGTCCCGACCAGTGCGAATATTCAGGTGGGTGATAAAGTGTTTAGCTCAGGCTTGGGTGAACATTTCCCAGCAGGTTACGCAGTGGGTACAGTGGCCAAAATAAAACGCCATAATTCAGGTGAGTTTGCTGAAATTGATGTAACACCATCAGCACAATTAGCAACAGGCCATCATGTAGTTGTACTTTTCTCTGAATCATTAGCGAAGGAGCAGCCGTATGCCGATCGCTAAACTTAAACGAGAAAAGCGTAAAGACCCATTATGGGGAATTATTCTCTCCGTTATTGTGGGTTCTGTACTCATGGTTTATCCGCTATCTTATGATATTTCAGGATGGCGGCCACTGTTCATGTTAATGATCATGCTATTTTGGGTAGTATGTCAGCCAACATGGTGTGGGGTCTGGTTTGCATTTGGGATGGGGATTTTTACAGACTTACTGCTTGATGCGCCTTTAGGGCTCAATGCCTTAAGTTTTGTAATTGTGACTTTTCTTACCCGTTTTTTAATTCGGGAACGCCGTATTTTAACTTTTGTTAATTTATGGACGATAGCAACGCTGGTCATTATTGCCCATTTAGCATTTATGTGGGTAACACAGACGATGGGTGGAATTCATTTTTCGATTGCTAGACATTGGCAACCTTTGATGACAAGTATCATCACGTGGCCGGTCGTCTATTATTGTTTGGCAAAATGGCGCATATAGTTTTAGCATCTAGCTCTCCTCGTCGGAAGGAGTTGTTACAACAGCTAGGCTTAGATTTTGAAATCTATAGTCCTGACATTGATGAGTCTGTTCATGAAAATGAGCTGGTTCATCATTATGTTGAACGGTTGGCTAGAGAAAAAGCTCAGACTGTATTGAAGCTTTTTCCAGAAGCAATTGTTATTGCTGCCGATACAAGTCTGGGACTTGATGGTCAAATTATTGGTAAGCCTGAATCGAAAAATCATGCCTTTGAAATCTGGAAACAATTATCTGGACGTTGGCATGATGTGTTTTCTGGACTGTGCGTTGCTACTCAACAACAAATGTTAAGTCAGGTAGTGCAAACACAAGTTGAGTTTCAGTGCCTGACTACACAGGATATGGAAGATTATTGGACCACGGGTGAGCCTGTTGGAAAAGCGGGTGGATATGCAATTCAAGGAATTGCCTCGCAATATATTCCCCAAATTCAAGGAAGTTATAGTAATGTGGTAGGACTTCCTTTATACGAATTTGCACAGTTATTCAAAAGAGTAAAGACATAAGGGGTTGTTATCATTCTTCATTGAATAGCATTGTCGATGAACATTAGACAACGTTAAAGTTAACAGCTTCTCTGACTCTTTAATAAAAAATTTTATAATACTTTGAGTTTATGTATGTCAGAAGAACTACTTATTAATGTCACGCCTATGGAGTGTCGGGTGGCATTAATCGAAAATGGAACTGTTAATGAACTGTATGTCGAGCGTACAGTTAAACGCGGTCTAGTCGGCAATATCTACAAGGGTAAAGTTGTACGAGTGCTCCCGGGCATGCAAGCTGCCTTTGTTGATATTGGTTTGTCTCGAACAGCCTTTTTACATATCAATGATATGGTTTGGCCTCGTTCACAGCCTACCCCGAATGTCTTTGAGCTATTACATCCTGGGCAAACCCTTACTGTCCAAGTAATGAAAGATATGTTGGGCACAAAAGGTGCACGTCTAAGTACAGATCTTTCAATCCCTTCTCGCTATTTGGTATTAATGCCGTATGGTAACCATATTGGTGTTTCGCAGCGTATAGAGTCTGAAGAAGAGCGAGATCGTCTGCGTAATATTATTGAAGGTATTCAATCTGAGCATAATTTACCCGGTAGCGTGATTGTCCGTACGGCTGCAGAAGGTGTGGATGAGGCAGAAATTGCACAGGACATGTGTTATCTGAGCAAATTGTGGGAGTACATTCAGCGTAAGCAGACTGACGTTGCTGTTCCTTCTTTAATTTTTGAAGAACTTCCATTACCTCAACGTATTATTCGTGACTTAGCAAGCGAAGAAACTGCAAAGATTTATGTAGATTCGCGAGAGATTCACGCAAAACTGCTTGAGTTTGTAGATGAGTTTGTCCCGAATATGAAGAGTCGCCTCATCCATTATCCGGGTGAGCGACCACTATTTGATCTTTATAATGTTGAAGAAGATATTCAAAAAGCCTTACAAACTCGCGTAGCTTTGAAGTCGGGCGGTTATCTGATGATCGACCAGACTGAAGCCATGACAACGATTGACGTTAATACAGGTTCATATGTAGGTGGTCGTAGTCTTGAAGACACGGTTTTTAAAACTAATATGGAGGCGACTCAAGTTATCGCGCGTCAACTTAGACTGCGTAATTTGGGGGGGATTCTCATTATTGATTTTATTGACATGCAAGAAGCAACTCACCGTGAAGAGGTGATGCGTCAGTTTGAGAAAATGCTTGAGCGAGATCACGCGAAGACCAAAATTACTCAAGTGTCAGAACTTGGTCTGGTCGAAATGACGCGTAAACGAACTCGTGAATCATTAGAACACTTGTTATGTGAATCATGTCCAACATGCCAAGGGCGGGGTTTTGTCAAAACAGCGGAGACAGTGTGTTACGAAATATTTCGTGAGATATTACGATATACGCGTGCATTTGAGTCAACGAGTGGCTTTACTGTTGTTGCCCATCCTTCTGTGATTGACCGATTATTAACAGCAGAAGCACCAGCAGTAGCCGATTTAGAGCATTTTATTAACCGTGTTATTAAATTTCAGGTCGAAAATTTATATACGCAAGAGCAATACGATATCATTTTAAGTTAAAGTTGTAACAAGATATCGCTTAATCCTTGTTACAACTGAAATTTTACTTTCATTCATGAATTTTAAATACTACTTACATACAGTAGCCCTAGACGTTCTCCCTATTAAACGTCTTAGCAAACAATAAGAGGTATAACCCATGAATGTAAGTGAAAACTTAATTAGCAACGGTCTTAAACATGTTTTAGAAAGCACGCCAGTAAATAGCTGCTATATGTTGAATGACCAAGGTAAAGAAGTACCAATCACAACTGCAATGATTCGTTCAGTATGTCATCAGTTGCTTAACCAGTGCCGCACAATCAAAAAATAAGGGGCCAATTCAAAGCCCCTTAACTTTTTCTAACTTGCTGAATGATGTTTCAGCTGTTTCTCTGCAATAATTTCTTCAAAACGTTGAATCTCATCTTCTAAATGAGTCAAAAGGTTTTGCATTTTCGGCAAAGCATTTCGACAAGCTGTTAATCCAACTTCAAGCTTATCTAAATAACTAGTCATGGTAATGTTTAGAGCTTGTCCATCCATGACAATCGAAGCGGGGTAGAGTGCATCTAATTTCGCGCCATTCCAATAAAGCGGCTCACGTGGTCCTGGTACATTGGAAATCACTAAATTGAACGCCTGACGCTTAGGAAGCATTCCTGACATGATGTTTAATCCTGCCGGACCATAAACTACCGCACTATAGTTTAAAATTTC
This sequence comes from Acinetobacter sp. 22301, assembly GCF_052045285.1. Lineage (NCBI taxonomy): Bacteria > Pseudomonadati > Pseudomonadota > Gammaproteobacteria > Moraxellales > Moraxellaceae > Acinetobacter > Acinetobacter sp. 22301. The sequence continues at coordinate 177,510 of NZ_JBQEOR010000004.1, forward strand.
ATTCGCTGTCATACGGCTAAAGCGTTGCTTTGAATTTTGCATGCTGCGACGAATGATTTCTAGGCGTTCTAACGGTTGATCTTTATGCGTCCCTAAATTTGCCAAAATCATGGTAATTCGGTTACTCATGTCAGAATCATCTGTACGTAATGAAGCTGGAACCATGGCAATCAGTGGCTTTTTTGGTAAGCTGTTTTGGCTAATCAAATATTCACGTAAAGCGCCTGAACATACAGCCAGCACAACATCATTAATCGTTACGCCTAATGCTTTTGAAATTTTTCTAAGGCGGCTTAATTCAAATGATTGGGCCGCAAAACGACGTGAAGCACTGACTCTTTGGTTCAAAATAGAAACTGGTGCCTGAAAAGTAGAAACATAATCAGGATTTTTACCCATTTCCTTGAATATTGTTTGAGATAGCTCGTGCATAACTTTGGGAGCTATGTCGAGTTGAGATTTAATGCCGCCTAAAATACTTTTAATTTTACTAGTACTTGGAGTCGGTACTTTTAGACGCTTAGCTCTTTTGCTCTCAACACACCATAAAGGGACAACATGTTTCTCTTCTGGTGTTTTTGATAGAGATTTCTCGATCAAACGCATACCCGCAACGCCGTCGACCATCGCATGATGGATTTTAAAATACATGGCAAAACGATTGCCTTCGATTCCTTCAATAATGTCACAAGTCCAAAGTGGCTTTGCACGATCAATTAGTGAGCTATGCTGCTGTGAAATATAAACCAGTAGTTCACGAATACGGCCCGGGTGAGGCAAAGCAATGTGGCGAAAGTGATGATCGATATCGAACTCTTCATCTTCATCCCAAAATAGACCACTTAAACGGTTATTGAAGGGCGGAATAGGAATGCTCTTTGAGCGTTTAATATCTTCTACTAAATCATGTACAAAGGTTTCTGGTGCATTTTCAGGAATTTCAAATAAAAATAATCCACCGACATGCATGGGTTGCTGTCTTTTTTCAAGTGACAGAAAAATGAAATCAATTGGGTGTAATGGACGCATAAATCATTGTGCCTCATGCATTTTTCTAAGAAGCCCTTATATGAGCTCTTATTAGAATTATAGAACCGTAAAATTAAGTATATAGCGTTTAGAGTAGAGAAAATATGACTTTGTGTACGGAACATGAAATAAAAAAAACCACTGATTTACCAGTGGTTTTTTGATATCCAGTTACTTTTTTATATTACCTGCGTGTAAGCCACACTCTTTTTGGGTGGCTTCTTCCCACCACCAGCGTCCTTCACGCTCATGTTGATTTGGTAATACAGGTCGTGTACATGGTTCACAGCCAATAGAAACAAAACCGCGCTCATGAAGAGGATTATATGGAATTTCCATCATACGGATGTAGCTCCATACCTCAGCACTTGTCCAGTTCGCTAGAGGATTATATTTAATGAGTTGCTTACCTGGGCCAGAGAAACCTGCATCAGCTTGTACTACAGGAATCTCTGTACGCGTACCAGGACTTTGATCTTTACGTTGACCCGTAATCCAGCCATCTAAAGTCGCAAGTTTTTTACGCAAAGGCTGAACTTTTCGAATACCGCAACATTCTTGATGCCCATCTGTAAAAAAGCTGAATAAACCTTTTTCGTTTACCATGTTTTGAACAGCTTCTGATTCAGGGAAACAAATTTCGATATTGATATTGTAGTGTTTACGGACAGTTTCAATAAATTGATAAGTTTCGGCATGCAGGCGGCCTGTGTCGAGACTAAATACACGGAAAGGTTTGCCTAAGCGTGAAGCAATATCAATTAACACAACATCTTCTGCTCCCGAAAACGAAATTGCAATTTCACCTTGTTGGCTTAAGGCAAGTTCTAAAATTTCTCGAGGGCTTTTGGTTGCATATTCAGCAGCAAGAGCATCTACGATATCAATAGTCGGAATAACGGTCATGTGTGTTCCTGGCAAAAGGCTTGGGCGCATTGAGTTATGAAAAATATTCTAAAGGATAGTTGATAAAGTGCTTAGCACTTTAATTTCGATCCTTATGAATAAAATTGATTTGATCAATAACAACGCAAAACTGAAAATCTTAATGGTATGATACAGCAATTTTTAACCAACGTTGGAAGCATTCATGGAAATCGTATGCCTAGATCTTGAAGGGGTTTTAGTTCCTGAAATCTGGATCAATTTCGCTAAAAAAACAGGGATTAAAGAACTCGAAGCAACAACTCGTGATATTCCGGATTATGATGTTTTAATGACTCAGCGTCTTAATATCTTAAAACAACATGGTTTAGGCTTAAACGACATTCAAGAAGTCATTGCTGAGATGGGGCCATTACCGGGGGCAAAAGAGTTTGTTGAATGGGTGAGTACGCATTTCCAACTCGTGATCTTATCAGATACCTTCTATGAATTTGCGCATCCTTTAATGAAGCAATTAGGATGGCCAACAATTTTCTGTCATAAGTTAGAGACAGATGAAGAAGGTATGATTACCGCTTATAAACTACGTCAACCCGATCAAAAACGTGAGTCTGTTAAAGCACTGCATGGCTTAAATTTCCGTGTAATCGCTGCAGGTGATTCGTATAACGATACAACCATGCTTGGTGAAGCGGACCATGGTTTCTTATTTGATGCACCAGCAAATGTGATTGCTGAGTTTCCTCAGTTTCCAGCTATCCACGGTTACGATGCATTAAAAGAAGCAATCCGTTCAGTTTCACAGCGTACAATCCCAGCTTGAGAATAAATAATAAAAAAGGCGCTTTAAGCGCCTTTTTTATATGCATAATTTTTTAAACTTAGAATTTATAACCAAGTTTTAAACCATAAGCGATAGCGTTGTTGTCAGAGAATTCTGCAACATAGTAGTCATCGCTACCAGCTTGGGCTCCAGTTTGTGCTTTTGCATCGCCCAACCAGAAATATTTTACACCGCCAGCAATAAAGGTTTGTGGAGTAGGGCTGTATTGAACACCTACGCCTACGTTCCAGTAACCTTCAGTTGGACCTAAAGTTGTTACAGGATTACCTGCGCCAGAGTCCCAACCTACCGAAACATTACCCGCCCACTTGTCGTTAAGTTTACGACCTACACCAGCATTCACAGACCATTGGTCATCAGAATATTCCACTAAATTAAAGCCATTTGGACGGCTAGGAGTTGCTATTGGACCTACAGCTTCTGATACTTTGCCAAATTTATATGGACGAATTGCGAAATCTTTCCAATTTACCCAGCGTACATTCGCAAATGCGACTGTATTTGCCATAATTCCTGTCTGGAAATCAAGGTTTACAGATTGAGGGGTAGTAATTGTAGTCTTGCCTTCTAATTGGTTAGCAGCAATAGCTTTACCAATTGTTTGTTGGATCGCTCCAGCTTGAGCTGGAGTTAACTGACCAGCTGCAACTAATTGTCCAATAGTTGACCCAAGTGCTCCAGCATTGGCTGTAATTGAATCTGCAAGTGCAATTGTTTCATCTGCATCAATTTTGTGGTCAATTTCTGAACGGTATGTAATCGATGCCTTAAGTGCAATTTCTGGGATTTGGAAAGCGGCCCCTGCTAACCAGCCAGCTGCTCCATCTTCAGGAATTGAAGCATCATAGCCATTATATAAGCTGTATGCAGAACCTCTTAAATGAACATTTCCTTTAATTGTTTGATATACACCACCACCGTAGAAATTAAAGTTTTCGGTAGGTTGGAAACCAAAAATCATCGAAATATTTTGACTATCAACTTCAACAGAAGTTGCACCTTGAGTACCACCTAAAGCACCAGTTGTAATTGGTAAAGTGCCAAGAATTGGATCTGATGGGCTTGCTACAAAGGCATTATTACCAGAATATTCTGCATCTGCCCCAAATGGTTGATCATAGAGTAAACCAAAAGAGAATTTATCAGTAAGTTGTAGTTTTAAGGCTGCGCTAGGGAAATAATAGTCATCTCCCATATCGCCAATATTACGACCTGTTTTAATTGTACCAGCTTCTTTACCAGCTACATCTGGGTCTAAAACAGAAATTCCAGCTTCAAAGTAATTACCAGGCTGCAAAAATGCAGAGATGGATTGTCCAGAGCGATCCAATGCTGCTGCAAAAACCCCAGTTGCAGGCAGCGTTGCTAAAATCATTGCAGTGCTCAGATGTTTTAATTTCATTTTAATCTTTCCTTGAACTTCAAGACATTTTTTTAAAAGTAACAGAGTTAAACCGTTTAAACTGTGTTGCCTTCAAAGCTCCTAATTACAAGTAATAGAAGCTTTGATAACTCCATGTAACAAAAATAGCATAATTACAATAAGAGTAAATCTGTTATATGAACTGAGGAGTACTCACTTTTTATACAAATAATGCCAATAATGGATGAAATATGAAGGAATATTTGCATTGTTAAATTAATTTAATTATTTGATATTTATATTTTTTATATATTAGTGGTGACCTTTGTTTTTATGACATTTTTGTCACAAATCCAAGAAAAATGGTCAAAGATTTTTTTGTAAAAATATGAATTAAGTGATTATGAAATGAGTATTGGTAGTCATTTTTAGTTGACAAGTCCAGTTTCTCTACATCTGTATATTATTGATTAAATTTTATATTATTCATTTTATGAAAAAGTTTACCTTAATTTTTTTACCATTTGATCTATTTTTTGAGCGAATTTGGATTCTATATTTGAAAGTTATGTGTAATAAAAAACCGAAAATAATGATCTAAATTCGGTTATTCAATTTTAAGAGCTAAAACAGAGTATTAGAGTGGATAAAGTTTTTCATCAAATTGTTCAAGTTGAGGAAACTTTAAAGGTTCGAGTTGGTCGAGGTGAGTAAGGTAGATTACATAGTCTTCAAGAAGGGTTTCTCGTGCTTCTTGGCTAATATACGGTACATGGTAAGCAATGAATGGAGGTAAGACTTCAAAACCAGCATATGCCAAAGTACCACGTTGAATCGGGGATAAATAATTTTCGATTGGGCCGTGAATTGAGTTTTCTCCAAACATGTGTGTTCTACCACCGAGTGTTAAACACAACATCGCTTTTTTTCCTGCCATGCCACCATGGTTGTAAAACCGCTTACCCCCATAAAAAAGCCCAGATACAAACACACGATCAATCCAGCCTTTTAAAATTGCTGGCACAGATGTCCAATAAAGTGGGAAATTTAAAATGACGAGATCAGCTTTTTTTACCTTTTCAATTTCTGCTTGAATATCTGGAGCTAGAAGCTGATTTTTGCTGGCATTTCTTTGCTCTAGAGCATAGTTAAAATAATCAGGTTGATTAAGCTCTAAGAAATCCGCTTTGGATGCAATAGGGTTAAATTGCATCGCATATAAATCTGAAATTTCTACGCTGTGCCCCAATTTTTCTAAAGTTTGCTTAGCTGTACTTTTTAGAGCAGTGGTGAAAGACTGTGGTTCTGGATGAGCATGGACAATTAGAATGTTCATAGGGGAGGACCTGTATTCTTTTCAGAAATTGTGCTGTCTAGTGCAATTCAGCGGATTTTGTTTTGAATAACTATGCATCAATTTAAAAGCATGGCATAGTTCATGAACTGACAGTTTTTACCATTTCGCGCCATTTTATTTTGCTCATATGGGTTGTTTATGAATCCAGAATTACCCGGAACTTATATTAATTTAATCGTCGAGACTGTTAAGCGGTGGGGTGTCTCTGGTGAGCAGCTTTTAAATGGAAGTGGAATAACTTTAGACCAATTAGAAAAGCCTTACTGGTATGTTGAATTCAATATCTTAAATCAGCTTATTGAACGGGCGGTCGAGTTATGCAAAGAGCCAGCACTAGCAGGATATTTAGCTTTAAGCATGACGGCTTCATGTTATGGTTCAGTCGGAATGGCTGCCATAGTTTCTCCAAATTTAGGAGAAGCGCTGAAAATACTTGAACAATTCATTGGTTCACGTTGTAAGGTTTTTAAACCCGAATTAAAACAAGAAAATAATGATGCATGTTGGTCAATTCATCAGCCCATCAATGCATTTCAGCTGAGCCCCAATGCCAACATTTTTTTGCTACTCGGTTTTGTCCAAATTGCGAAAAAATTAACAGGGCTTTCTCATTTGGGAAAAGTTGAATTACAAATGCCCGAGCCGATAGGTTTTGACCAAATCAGTCATCAACTGGCTGTGACTTGTTTATTTAACCAAAAGGGTAATCGTTGGATATTTCCAAAAGAGTATTTAGCACAACCTGTATTAACGGCAGACCCAATGCTAGCGCCGTTATTAAATGCGCAGTGCAAGCGGGATATAGAGAAATTAAACTTAAAAAGTGGTTGGAAAGGGCAAGTCAAACAAGTGGCCGAAAAATTGCTTATGAATGGGAATATTGAGGCATTAAAAGTTGGGCAAGTGGCTCATATCATGAATATGTCGGAGCGAACTTTGCAACGCTATTTAGCTCTTGATGATACTAGTTTTACACTCTTGGTAGACTCACTGAAAAAGGAGCATGCCCAGAAACTTTTAACTCAAAATAACATGTCGATCGAAAAAGTTGCTTTAATGCTAGGTTATGCCGAGACTTCTCACTTCACTCGTGCGTTTAAGCGCTGGATGGGAATGACGCCTAAATATTTCCAAACCAAACATAAGATGGATGATTTAAGTTAAAAGGCCACAAATTTAATTTCATGGCCTTTCATTTATGATTTGAGTCAATTAATTAGATTGTTCTGGCTTAGATGAGAGTGAATCAATCACTTCAAAATAGCTAGGTGGTGCTGGAACATGGCCGCGCTCTCTCAATAGACGATGCATACGCGGTAGTTTGAAGTAGGGCACCGAAGCCATTAAATGGTGTTCCATGTGGTAATTGACATGAATAGGGGCCACAAAGCTTCTAGCAATCCAGCCTGCACGTGTTGTTCGTGTATTGGTTAAAGCGGTATTACTCGTTTGCATACCTGCATGTTCGGCCATTGAGCGAATTCTTAAAAATAATGGAAACGGTGTTAAATAAGCTAGGGGCCATAACCAATAAAACCGTTGTTGATCAAAAGCTTTTAAAACACCATAAAGAGCTACATTGGTTGCAATAGCTCCGCTACTGTTTTTTATAAGACTTTTTGCATAATCAACGAAATCTTTATTGCTTCGTTCTAGCCAGACTTGATCATTGGCAACAGTCCATTTCATTAGATCTAGATCCATTAACACTCGACCAAAGCTAAACTTTAATCCTGTCATACCTGTTAAGTCGCGTAAAAATTTACGAGTAAGCGATTTTTTGCTTACAGGAAAACCAGAAACTAACGAAAGATCGGGGTCATCTTGATTAGATGTTTTTGCATGATGACGAACATGATGTACGCGATATTTTTGTAGATCATTCCAGATTGGACGGGCGCATAGCCATTCGCCTACAAAGTCATTTATTTTTTTATTTTTGAACAAGCTTTTATGAGATGCATCATGCATCAAAATTGCTAGGCATAACTGGCGACCTGCCAATATAGCTAAAGCTAGCATACAAGCAAGTAATTTGCCCCAGCTAGGTAAGTAATCCCACATCATGATTAAGCTTGCAAATGTTCCGCCAATAACGGCCCATGTGCTTGCAACAGCCCAAGCACCGTATATATCTGAGGGTTGTGTGAGTTCTTGTATTTCTTCTCTGCTAAATAGATCGGTCACACTCACTTGTGCATTCATTTTTATTCTCCCAAATCAGATTTTGGTATCCATATCTTATATTACAAATATAATCATAAAATTTTAAAATGTGAAATATTTGTTTGTAAAAAAATAAATTGCCTATTATTGGGCTAATTCATTTTCATAAAGTTTTTGCCATAGCTTTTGTCCAATCGAATCGAGTTGCTGTACATTTTGAGCAAACTGATTGCGGGCATGTTCGTCAACAAATGGAGAGGGCAGTAGAGGATCATTCATGAGTAAGGTAATGGTTTCACGTCCTAATAATAAAGCTTGGGTAGCAGCCTCATTTAAGGATAGATTTTTATATTTTAAAAGCCATTCTTGAATATCTTGACTATACATTTCATAGTTCTTTTCAAGCTGTTTGGTATCCCACAAAGAATGAATTAACGAAACTGTTTTTGCGTCAAATTTTTGAATAATAGAAATTTTAGCTTCATTTTCAAGACCCGCTAAAATGAGCTCTTCACATGTTTTTTCAAAGCTATACGCTAAATTATCTGGACGTATATAAATTCCAGTTTCGAGTTCTCTAAAACCAAATTGACGTAAAGCTTGTTCTCTCTTTTTTAAAGCGGTTCGATCAATACGACCTAAAGTTCCAGTAAAGACTGCCAGATATTGATGTTGCCATTCTTTAGTCTGCTTAATGCCATTTTTACGATTCAAAATAACTTTTGCCCATTCTTTGGTTGATGGCGAAAGTTGATAAATACCGCGTTCTACACTTTCTATCATCCCTTCATTTAATAGCCGAGTCGTAGCCACACGAATACCGTTGTCACTCATATTAAAAAGTTTAGCGGCAATTAATATTTGTCTAATCGTGAGCTGAGGGTAAGCAGAGGAAAGAAATAAATCGATAATGAGATGGCGTGCATTAATTTTGATATTTTTCATTCAGATTGAATTTTTGATATGAGTTGCATTTGATCAGAATAATATCATGTTTTTTTAAGGACTTTTTAAGATCATTTTGTAGAGTAAGTAAAGGTAAAAAGCTTTGTCTATAACAAGAAAAACTTTGGCAGTTCTTAACCAAGTTTTATCTTTTTACGATAGTTAACCCAAGTTTGTCATCATGATGTGATACATTATCGCACTTTAAATAAACTGCCTTTAACTAGGGGCAATAACCACAAACGTTAGAAATGATCTGATATTGAACATGTGTTAAGTCTAATTTGGGACTTACCAATTTCGATAAAACAAATTTTAGGTCGTTCTAATGATTAACTTTCTTTGAGCAAGTTATGGAAAATTTTGAAGTTATAAAAGCACTGTTTTTAGGCTTTGTCGAAGGCTTAACTGAATTTTTACCCATCTCGAGTACAGGCCATTTAATTTTATTTGGTCATATTATCGATTTCCACTCAGACGGCGGTCGTGTATTTGAGGTCGTAATCCAGTTAGGTGCTATTTTGGCAGTGTGCTGGTTATACCGACAAAAAATTATTAACTTGATTAAGGGATTCTTTAGCGGTGATGTGGAGTCACGTCATTTTGCGATTAGTGTGCTTATTGCATTCTTTCCAGCAGTCATTATTGGTGTTCTAGCTGTCGACTTTATTAAAAGTGTTCTATTTAGCCCAATTGTGGTTGCGATTGCCTTAATTGTCGGTGCCCTTATCATTTTCTGGGTAGAATCTAGACAATTTGAACATAAGACACTCGATGCAACCAAAATTACTTTTAAACAAGCGCTTTTAGTCGGTCTTGCTCAGTGTGTGGCGATGATTCCGGGAACTTCGCGTTCAGGCGCAACAATTGTAGGCGGAATGTTTGCAGGTTTATCACGCAAAGCTGCTACAGAATTTTCTTTTTTCCTTGCTATGCCGACCATGTTGGGCGCTGCGACTTTTGATTTGATTAAAAATGCCGACGTACTCACCTCAGACAATATGGTTAATATTGGCGTAGGTTTCGTTGCTGCTTTTATTGCTGCGCTGTTTGTTGTAAAAGCATTGGTACTGTTTGTAGAACGTCACACTTTACGTGTATTTGCTTGGTACCGAATTGTCCTCGGTGTAATTATTTTAATTGCAGCCATGTTCTTTAATTTATCTGCTTAAATAGCCTGATAAAGTGAAAAAACCTAGAATGCTCTAGGTTTTTTTATGCCTAAAAATTGATTTGAATTGCCTATTTATACAAAGTAAACGTAAGACAGATGTTTTCATTTTGGGTTCATTGTTATATTGATTATTAGATTACCTCTCACAATAAAACTATGCCGCAAAATTATCTTACAGAACATTTGGTCGATGCTTTTTTGCACTTGGCTCCAGCAGAAGGCCTCTATCCTACTTTTATTTCTAATATCACGTTGATGCGGGTAGATCATTCCACACCACCTGTTGCCGTGCTGCAAGAACCCTCAATTGTTTTAGTGATACAGGGGTTAAAGCGCGGATATATTGGTAAAGAAATCTTTCAGTTTCAACAAGGACAGTGCTTATTTATCTCAATTGCAATACCGTTTGATTGCGATACTGTAGTTGAAAATAATGAACCCATGTTGGCAATCGCAATAAAGTTTGAACCACAAATGATGACTGATCTCATTACTAAAATGGATAAACAGCAACAAGGGCTTACTGAAGATGCTCATTCAGAAGATTTAAAATTAAGCTGTGGGCTTAGAGTGATTGACATGAATGTGCCTATTTCAGAGGTTGCTCTACGATTACTCAATTTACTTCGTTCTAAACAAGATACTTTTATATTGGGTGAGCAAGTTAAAAGAGAATTGGTTTATCGTGTGGTGCAGGCTTCAGGCGGCAATCTAGTCGAAAGTTTATCTGCGATGGCAAGTCGCAATGGCGTGATTTACACCATTTGTGAAATTATTCAACGTGATTATTATCATAACTTAACGGTTCAAGAGTTGGCGAAACAAGCGGGCATGAGCATATCGCTTTTTCATCAGACTTTTAAAAAGGTGACGAATTATTCTCCCTTACAGTACATCAAAATTACTCGGTTACATAAGGCACGTGAGTTAATCATGAATAATAAAATGGGTGTAGCAGAAGCAGCCTATGAAGTTGGTTATGTCAGTGCTTCTCAATTTAGCCGAGAATTTAAGCGACTGTTTGGCGTTCCACCCAAGTCCTCAATTATTTAACGTAGATTAGTATTTTGAAATATAAATCAAACATGGAGCATTATATGACCCTTCCAACAACCATGAAAATTATTGAAATTACGGCTCCTGGTGGACCTGAGGTTCTAAAAGTTCAAGATGCAAATATTCCAGCACCTCAAGCAGATGAAGTCTTAATTGAGGTAAAGGCTGCTGGAATTAACCGCCCTGATGTATTGCAGCGTATGGGTTTATATCCAATGCCTAAAGGTGTTACTCAAATACCCGGACTTGAAGTCGCTGGTGTCGTGGTTGCTGTAGGTGAACAAGTCGATCGATTCAAGGTTGGAGATAAAGTTTGTGCTTTAACAAATGGCGGTGGTTATGCTGAGTACTGTGCGGTAACAGCAACTCAAGTATTGCCAATACCCGAAAATTTATCTTTTACGCAAGCTGCTGCGATTCCGGAAACATTTTTTACGGTTTGGGCAAACCTGTTTGATATTGGCCGTTTAAAGAAAGATGAAACCGCACTGATTCATGGTGGGGCAAGTGGTATTGGAACCACAGCTTTAGCGATTTGCCAAGCTTTAGGGATTAAAACTTTTGCTACGGTTGGTAGTGAAGATAAAGTTGAAGCACTCTCTAGTTTCACTACAGCAATTAACTATAAAACCCAAGATTTTGAGCAGGAAGTTTTGAAGCACACTCAAGATCAAGGTGTTAATGTCATTTTAGATATTGTAGGTGGTTCTTATTTCACGAAAAACCTAAATCTATTAAAACGTGATGGCCGATTGGTCATTATTGGTTTTATGGGTGGACGAATCGCAAAAGAATTTGATTTACAAAAACTGATTTTAAAACGTGCCACAATTACGGGTTCAACGATGCGAGCACGTAATAGCCAAGAAAAAGCACAAATTGCCCAATCTTTGCATGAGCATGTGTGGCCATTATTGGCACAAGGTAAATGTTTACCGCAAATCTATAAAACGTATGCTTTTTCAGATGTACAAAGTGCTCACGCATGTATGGAACAAGGTGATCATATTGGAAAGATCGTTTTAGAAATGAATGCGTAACACTGTAATCATTGAAGTTTGGGCGAACGACAGGTTCGCCTAAACTGAATTTTATAATTCTAGATTCTGCCTATTTCTCTATAAAAATTGCCAAATTCTATTGGCAGATTGCACCAGTTCCATAACTTCACCTATAAATTGAGTAAGAAATAAAAATAGGTTCTTACCTTATTATTTCTTTCCATACTGATGAAAAAGGATAGTAACAATGAATACCGCAAATATTGATGATAAAAATCCTACTCCAGATTTGGCTGAAGATAATGCCTTTTTCCCATCACCTTATTCACTAAGTCAATATACTGCTCCTAAAACCGATTACGATGGCACCACTTATTCAACGCCGTATGCGGGCAATAAAAAAGTTTTAATGATTGCAACTGATGAGCGTTACATTCAGATGCAAAACGGTAAGTTCTTTTCAACAGGCAACCATCCTGTAGAAATGCTTTTACCGATGTTTCATTTAGATAATGCAGGCTTCGAAATTGATATTGCGACACTTTCAGGAAATCCAGCCAAACTTGAAATGTGGGCAATGCCAAAGCAAGAACAAGTGGTGTTAGACACCTTTCAGAAATATGCAGATAAATTAAAAAATCCGCTAAAACTAGCTGACATTTTAGAAAATGCAGTTGGTGAAAACTCACCCTATGCGGCTGTATTTATTCCGGGTGGGCATGGCGTATTAGCTAAAATTCCACATAGTCTTGAGGTAAAGAAAGTTCTTAAATGGGCGGTTGAACAAGATAAATTTATTATTACGTTATGCCATGGTCCAGCCTCATTACTGGCTGCGGCAGTTAATGAACAGCCAGAAAACTATATTTTTAAAGGCTATCAAATTTGTGTATTCCCTGATTCATTAGATAAAGGAGCAAATATTGATATTGGTTATATGCCTGGAGCTTTACCTTGGTTAGTGGGTGAAAATCTTGAAAAACTCGGTGTAGAAATTTTAAATAAGGGCATTACAGGTCAATGTCATAGAGACCGTAAATTGCTAACTGGTGATAGTCCGCTTGCTTCTAATAATTTAGGGAAACTTGCAGCTGAAACATTGTTGGCTGAAGTGAAGGATTAAGTGATGAAATATGTACGCCCTGCGGGACTCGAACCCACGTCGGTCGCTTAGGAGGCAACTGCTCTATCCAGTTAAGCTAAGGGCGCATAATTTTATGATTATAAACAAAAAAGCTATTGCGAAGGCAATGGCTTTTTTACGTTTTAGTTATTAAAAATTTTGCCAGAGTGGCCAATAAAGATAAAGTTGAACCATTCAACGGTTTCAAACACTTATATCTGTAGAAAAACAGTTTATAAAGCTAAAAAATCACAAAAACTTCATGTTGATCTTTCTATGATCTGAAGCAAAACACGAAAAGGTTTAAGACAAGCAATTGAGTAGATGAAACTGTTCCCGAAAGGTTGTTTGTTAAAAATCAGATTTAGCTACCTATAATTCAAAAGGGCATAGCATGAAAAAAATTGATGAACAGGACTTATCTAGAATTATTGAAATGGCATGGGAAGATCGAACCCCATTTGAAGCAATTGAGCGAGAATATGGGTTAAGTGAAAGTGAAGTGATTCGTTTAATGAGATACAACCTAAAAACCAATAGTTTTAAACTTTGGCGTAAACGTATGGCAGGGCGTAAAACTAAGCATCAACAATTACGTTCACCAGCCGTTGAACGAGCTTACTGCTCTCGTCAGTATAAATATGCTTAAGGCGATCAAATATAATCAATTGAAATACAGCTGATTCAACAATTAAGAGTCGTGTTGAATCAGTTAAAACAATCGAGTGAAATATCTACTTAGTTGATCGGGCTTGTCTTTTACATCTTTCAGAGCAATATTTTACTTCTTCCCAGCAACGTTCCCATTTTTTTCGCCAGTCAAAAGGACGTTGACAATAGACACATATTTTCTGGGGTAAATGCTGTTTTTTCATGATTTTAAAGCTCATCAAGTTGATGAATAAGTAACTTTGCGTGCTGCATGACAGAAGCTTTATCTTTCATACGATCAAGATTTTTGTAGATCATCGACATTCTGGGATTCTGACGAAATATGGCCTCATGCTGGCTCATAAAATACCAATACAAACTGTTAAATGGACAACTGTCTGGTTCAGTTTTTGTTTTGACGTTATATGTACAGTGCTGACAATAATTTGACATTTTATGTATGTAATTACTTGATACAGCATAGGGTTTACTTGCCATGATGCCGCCATCTGCATACATCACCATACCTAAAGTATTCGGTAATTCGACCCATTCATAAGCATCTACATAGACTGCTAAATACCATTTGCAAATTTCTGATGGATTTACACCTGCTAAAAGTGCAAAGTTGCCTGTAATCATTAAACGCTGAATATGGTGAGCATAGCCATGTTCAAAGGTATTTCTGAAACACTCGGCCATACATGCCATTTTTGTATTACCCGTCCAGTAATATTGTGGCAGCGGCGTGCTGGCTTGAAGGGTATTTTGATCGCTATAGTCAGGCATACACAACCAATAGATTCCACGCACATATTCCCGCCACCCTAATATCTGCCGAATAAATCCTTCTACTGCATTTAAGGGAGCCTGTCCGTTGTAATAAGCTGTTTGGGCAGCGTCACATACCTCTTTTGGTAATAACAATCCACAATTTAAATAAGGCGAGAGCAGACTATGAAACATAAAATCTGAACCATAAACCATGGCATCTTGATAATCGCCAAAGTGGGGTAGGTTGTTAGAAATAAAATGATCTAGAGCAAGTAGGGCATTTTGACGGGTTGTTGCCCATTGAAAGGAGTTGATATTGCCGATATGTTGAGAAAATTCTTTCTTGACCAGTTGAATAACATCTATATCAATTTGATCATGCTCAAAGGTTAATTTTGGTGGCAAAGGTGGATTGCCTGACCAAGCTTTTCGATTGGCTTGATCAAAGTTCCATTGCCCGCCAACGGGTTGTTGGTCATGCATTAAATAATGAGTTTGCTTGCGCATTTCTCGGTAAAAGTATTCCATTCTTAGTGTTTTATATTTGTTTGCCCATTGCTTGAATTGTTCTACGGTACAAAAGAATCGATCATCTTCTAAACAAATAACAGGTAGTTTTAGCTTGTTAGCCCATGAAGTTCCGATTTCATGTTGTAAGCGATACTCACCACATTGGGTAATGACGAGAGTATTCGCCGAGAAGTGTTGCTGCTGCAAAGCAATAAAGTCGACTAACTTTTTTATATGACTTTCGCGCTTAAATGTGTGATAACGGATTTTCCAGCCCTGTGCTTTTAATTCCTTTGCAAAGTGACGCATTGCACTAAAAATCAGTGCTATTTTTTGTGGATGATGAGCAACATAAGATGTTTCCTCAAGTACTTCAGCCATCAAAATAATGTCTTCATTCCGGTTTAAATACTTGAGCGTTGCGAGTTGGTGATTTAATTGATCACCCAGAATTAAACCAAATCGCATATTTTTGCTTCATGAGATGGAACTAAAATTAGTCTATATTTTCAGAGATCAATTTTATGTGAAGCAGAGCTTCTAAGTTCATCACTGGTCAGTTAGCTATAAAGTCATAGATATAACTTAAAAGCATAGCATGCGTGAATAAAATGTGATTTTAATCAAAAAGATACAAATTAAATAAATTGAAGATGTTTGCCAGTATACGTAAGATTTTTGAAAAATATGTTTTAAGTCTGATCCTTTTGAAGGAGCTATAGAGGCCGTCGAAAGGTTCTTCACTCGAGTATATAAATGGATACCAACAACCTTCCTATTGCTTATATTTTTCAGCAGCAACAACTTTTGGTTGATGCGAATTTTAATCTACCTTGCCTTGAACAGCAGGAATATGATTTACCTATACAAGCAGACCCTCTAGTAATAGCAAGAGATTTCCAAGAAAGCGAACTTATACCAAAAGGATATCAGTTCATACCCATTCGCCAACTCTTACAGTATTGGACTAAACCTCAGTTTGAGCAGGCAAGTCGCGCTTTTCAGTTGCTAGAGTGGCGTCGTAATCATCAGTTTTGTAGCCGTTGCGGACATAAAACCCAACAGCATAAGACCGAATATTCTATGACTTGTCCTGCATGTAATTTTAGTCAATATCCTAGAGTTAATCCTTGTGTGATTACTATTATTACACGTGGAGAGGACGAGATTTTGCTGGCTAAAAATGCCAGAAATACGAGCCAGAAGTACAGTTTAATCGCTGGCTTTGTCGAGGTAGGGGAAGCACTAGAAGATGCTGTTCGACGTGAAACATTAGAAGAAGTTGGATTACAAATTAAGAATATTCAGTATTTGGCGAGCCAACCATGGCCATTTCCGAGTAACTTAATGTTGGCTTTTAAAGCTGAATATGAAGCGGGCGAAATTGAAATTCAGGAGAAAGAACTTAGCGATGCTCAGTTTTTCAAATTTAATCAATTACCTGAAATTCCATTTAAGGGCAGTATTGCTCATGCAATGATTATGCACGTTATTCATGGCACACCTGTCGCTGATGATACGAAACAGTGGCTTTAAACTGAGATTCAGATATGGCTTTAATCTTGTAGTTTTAAATAAAAAAGCCATTGTCTAGACAATGGCTTTTTAGATTTATTTATTCTTCAGGATTCTCAATGGAATCTAGTTTTTTAGGATTTAAATAGTCAAAAAGTACGAGCATTGCAGTAATCCAAATAGGGATCATCATTACTGACTCTTTGAAGCCTTGAGTCCACATAATATAGAGAACCACAGCAATAAAGGCTAAAACTAAGTAATTACTAAAAGGTGACCATAACGCTGGAAAAGATGTTTTAATATTCGCGTGCTTAACAAAGCGTCTATACTTCAAATGTGTAATTGATATCATTGCCCAGTTTAGAACAAGTGCACCAACTACAACATACATGAGATGTCCAAGAGCATCTTCAGGTACAAAGTAATTTAAAAGAACACAACCAAAGATTAATAAAGCAGAAAGTAAAACAGCGGGAATAGGAACCCCTTGTTTATTGGTTTTTGCAAAAACTTTTGGTGCATTCCCTTGTTGAGCGAGACTGTAGAGCATACGGCTATTTGCAAACATCCCACTGTTATAAACAGATAGGGCAGCAGTTAAGATAATAAAGTTAAGTAAGTGTGCAGCCCAACCAATTCCCATTTGGCTAAAAATCATAACAAATGGACTTTTGTCGAGACCGCCAAGATCTAATTGGTTCCATGGCACTAATGAAAGTAAGATTGCCAATGAACCGATATAGAAAATCAAGATACGGAAAACGACTTGGTTAATTGCTTTTGGAATGGTTTTTTTCGGATCTTTTGCTTCTGCTGCGGCCATACCAATCAGTTCAATACCACCAAAGGCGAACATCAAGAAAGCCAACATATAGAAGAGGCCGCTAAAGCCATTTGGAAAAAATCCACCATGAGACCAAAGGTTACTAAATGAAATATTTGAGCCTACATCTGCTGTAAATAGCAAATAGAGTCCAAAAACAATCATAGAGATGACCGCAGCAACTTTGATAATAGCGAGCCAGAATTCGGACTCACCATAAAATTTGACGTTTGTTAGGTTAATTGCCGTAATCACGACAAAGAAAAATAAGACAGACGTCCACGCTGGAATATGAGGCCACCAATAATTAATATATTTGGCCACTGCGGTGAGTTCGCTCATCGCAACCAGAACGTAGAGTATCCAATAATTCCATCCGGTTAAAAATCCGGGAAATTTCCCCCAGTATTTATACGCAAAATGGCTGAACGATCCTGCAACAGGTTCTTCAACAATCATTTCTCCCAGGTGGCGCATAATTAAAAAAGCAATTAAGCCACCAATGGCATATCCTAAAATAATGGATGGTCCCGCAGATTGAATCACTTGCGCCGAGCCTAAAAATAATCCGGTACCAATTGCTCCACCCATAGCAATTAATTGGATATGTCGATTTTTTAGTCCTCGTTGAAGTGTAGAAGATTCGTTGGTCAAAGGTCTTCACTCACTATGAATAAGTAAATTATTCTAATAGATGGAGTTATTTTAGCCTAGACTACAAATTAATAAGCAGTGACTGAAAAGTAATTATAAAAACTATTTAAAATCATAATCTTGCTTTTAATATTTCTATTTCGAGTGAAAAGTATTCTAAAAAATATAATTTCAGATAGACTTTTTTTCTTAGATTTTGCTTAGATTAAGTCATTGCAAGAGTATTGTTAAATTCACAAAATATGCTCGCGTCAATACGATTGATGTATAAAGCAGATCGCTATCTCTTGGCCTTAAAACAATTTAAGATGAAGAGAAGGGTAAACAAGAATGCTTGTTTTGATATAGAAGAACATAATAGTAAGGATAACAGTTGATATGAGCTCAGTACCGCAAATTAAAATTCCAGCAACTTATATGCGTGGTGGAACGAGTAAAGGTGTCTTTTTTAAACTTGATGATTTGCCGGAAAGAGCTCAAGTTGCAGGTCAAGCAAGAGATCAGCTGTTACTACGAGTCATTGGTAGTCCAGATCCTTATGGAAAACAAATTGATGGGATGGGAGGAGCCACTTCGAGTACCAGCAAAACTGTTATTCTCGCTAAAAGTTCTCAGCCAGATCATGATGTCGATTATTTATTTGGTCAGGTTTCAATTGATCAAGCTTTTGTAGATTGGAGTGGTAACTGCGGTAATTTGACTGCTGCTGTTGGTTCTTTTGCGATTTCAAATGGCTTAGTTGATGCCGATCGTATTCCAGAAAATGGCCTATGCACGGTTCGAATCTGGCAAAAAAATATTCAAAAAACGATTATTGCGCATGTGCCTATTACCAATGGACAAGTTCAAGAAACTGGTGATTTCGAGCTGGATGGAGTGACGTTTCCTGCCGCTGAAGTTCAAATTGAGTTTTTAGACCCAGCCGATGATGGTGAAGACGGCGGCGATATGTTCCCGACAGGAAATATCGTTGATGAATTAGATGTTCCTGATATTGGCCGTTTCCAAGCGACATTCATTAATGCAGGTATTCCAACTATTTTCTTAAATGCAGAAGATTTGGGTTACCAAGGTACAGAATTACAAGATCATATTAATAGTGATGCAACTGCACTAGCACGTTTTGAAAAAATTCGTGCCTATGGTGCGGTACAAATGGGTTTGATTAAAGATATTTCAGAAGCGGCTGCGCGTCAGCACACACCAAAAATTGCTTTTGTCTCTAAACCAAAAAATTACACAGCTTCAAGCGGTAAAAACGTTTCAGAGAACGATGTCGACTTACTCGTTCGTGCTTTGTCGATGGGTAAATTACACCATGCAATGATGGGAACAGCAGCAGTAGCGATTGGTACGGCAGCTGCCATTCCGGGTACATTAGTAAATTTAGCAGCTGGCGGTGGTGAACGTGAAGCAGTACGCTTTGGTCATCCATCTGGGACATTACGTGTTGGTGCTCAAGCTGAACTCACAAATGGTCAGTGGATTGTTAAAAAGGCGATTATGAGTCGTAGTGCACGTGTGTTAATGGAAGGTTGGGTACGCGTTCCGGGTGACAGTTTCTAAAAGTCACTTAAGAATGAAAAAAGCCTCTCCATTTTGTAGAGGCTTTTTACATAGGCCTTCGAAAACTCATCACGCACTTTTCACATTGAATCGTGTATGATGTAGCGCATGAATGCTTCATGACATTCAATAAAATTTCTCTACTGATTTTATCGAGGCGACTGTGTCATCACTCTCTCAAGTTAATGCGGATGTTTTAAAACAAGCTCAACAACGTATTCAACAAGATTTATTGACGACACTGGCCGCATTTTCAATTCCAGAACCTTTAAAAAGTGCAGTACACCATGCAGTCATGCTTGGTGGAAAACGTGTGCGTCCAGCTTTATGTTATGCCACTGCTTCTTTACAGCCAAATCCGAATTTTGCTGCGGCTCGCCGTGCTGCGGTTGCAGTTGAACTTATTCATTGTTACTCACTAGCGCATGATGACTTGCCTTGTATGGACAATGATTTACTGCGTCGTGGTCAGCCGACTTGCCATGTTGCGTTTGGTGAAGATACTGCTTTGCTTGCAGGCGACATTTTACAATCAATGGCTTTTGAGGTTTTAGGGAGCCGTTTGTTCGATGAGCAAGGGCAGGGTACCGATGCCGCGATTGTATTAAAACAAATGCAGATTTTAGCAACTGCCAGCTCCAAAATGGTCTCTGGACAGGTATTAGATTTGCAAGCTGAAGGTAAGCAAATTACTCAAGACGAACTTGAAAATATCCATCGCAATAAAACTGGTGCGCTCATTCAGGCTGCCATTATGATGGGTGCCGTGACCATTTTCTCTGGAACAGATCAAGCAATTCCAAAGTTACGTCAATATGGGCAGACGATTGGTTTGGCTTTTCAGGTATTAGACGATATTCTCGATATTACTTCGAGTACTGAAACCTTGGGTAAAACTGCAGGTAAGGATGAACAAGTACAAAAATCGACGTACCCAGCCTTAATGGGGCTCGAACAAGCAAAGTCCTATGCTAAAGAATTGCATGATCAAGCTTTTGAAGCCTTAGCTCACTTTGGTGACGATGCAAAAGAATTAGTAGATATCTCACAATTCCTTTTAGCACGTACCAATTAATAATATTAAATCAATATTCATAACTTCTATTCATATTCAATGAATAAGGGAGAAAAGAATGAATGGTGCTCAGCTTCATCAAGCTGCAATTGAAATCGCTCGCAATCTTCCTTTTAGCCAACAGGACCATCCATTTGGGCCTGAATATGAAGTTTTTAAAATTTTAGAAAAAATATTCATGCTGACCGCAGAAGTAGCTGATGTCAAAATAGTTAATGTCAAATGTGATCCCTATAAAAGTCAGGAATATCAGGAACTCTATTCATTTATTATTCCGGGCTATCACATGAATAAAAAGCACTGGATTTCGATTACACCGCATAAGAACTTAACAAGCGATTTACTTCAAGATTTAATTAGCGACTCTTATGATTTGGTTGTAAAAAAACTCCCTTTGAAAGATCAGAAAAGATTAAAAAACCAATAATATAAAACATAAAAAAACGGCGACATAGTAGTCGCCGTTTTGATTTCAATTACGTATTGAAAGTTCCTAAATTAATTATGTTTTCCCATAATTCCGCGAATTGTATTTAAAACATCGGCTGGTAAAACCACAGTTTTAGCATTGCTTGATTTCGCCATATCTTGCATCGCTTTAACATACTGTTCACCTAACAGATAAGCAACAGGGGTTTCTTTATCACCCACTGCACTTGTGACCATCTCAATGGCTTTTTGTGAAGCTTCAGCCAAAACAACTTGTGCTTCTGCATCACGGCGAGAAGCTTCTAAGCGACCGTCAGCCTCTAAAATTGCAGCTTGTTTTTCACCATCAGCTCTCGTTACTGTCGCACGGCGTTGACGTTCTGCGGCAGCTTGAGCTTCCATGGCAGCTTGCATGGTAGAAGAGGGTTGAATGTCTTGAATTTCAACAGTTTTTAAAGTGATACCCCAATCTGAAATATCATCAGAAATCGCAGCTTTGAGCTTCGCTTTAATATGATCTCGTGAAGACAAAGCATCATCTAGATCCATTTCACCGACAATAGAACGCAGTGAAGTTTGTACAAGGTTTTGAATTGCCCATGTATAGTTTTCAATACCATAAACCGCTTTTTCTGGTGTGGTTAAATTAATATATGCCACAGCATTCATAAGTAATACAGCATTGTCGCGCGTAATCACTTCTTGAGATGGGATATCTAACACAATATCTTTAGTGGTAACTTTATAAGCCACTTCATCGACATAGGGAATCACAAAATTAAGCCCGGGATTAAGGGTAGAATGATATTTCCCTAAACGTTGAACAATCCACTTATAACCCTGAGGAACAATACGAACCCCTTTAAAAATGGTGACAGCCACAAAAGCCAAAAAGGCTAAAACAATAATAGTACCAACTGGCATGAAAATACCCTCTCTTTATCTTTAATGTTTATGAAGTACCATGGGACTGGACAATTAAGTCATTACCCGAAATATCAATAACTCTCACACGATCACCGACTTTGACTGGTGTGGTGCTTCGGCAGTTCCACTCATCGGCCCCTAAAATAGGCATTGGAAAGCGAACGATAATTTGATCATGGTCGAGACCGGTTTGAATCACCATACCAATTTGACCAATAGTCGCTTCACGCGGTAATCCCGCTTTAGTCTTATCAATTGATAATGGTTTAATAAATTTGAACCAAAGAATGGTGCATAGCACTGACAGAACTATCCACAATACAATTTGCGTTGTGAGGCTAATATCTGGAAATAACCAGTAGAGAAAGCACACCATAATGGCGGCAATACCAAACCAAAGCGCGGCAAAGGCGGGTAGAATCAGTTCAGAAAGAATAAGTAAGATACCCAATACAAACCAGTGCCAAGGTTGTATAACAAACTCCATAGATCTGCTCTTTTATATATCTTTATGATGGGTAAAAGTGACTCAATATCACTTTTACCACTGTAGCAGATGATAGGGAGTGTGAATAGAAAAAAACCACCTCAATTAGAATTTAGGGCGTGGTGCAGGCTTAAACGCAGCTGGAGATTTTTTGAAGTTTGCAATTGCAGTTTCAACTTGGCGTATTTGCGCTTGAGCTGCTTTTTCGCCTTCCAAAATTGCTTGGTTACTTGATTTGAGATCAAGAGTACCTAGATGACCAACTTTAGGTTGAATGACAACATTGGCCTGCTTGAGCTCTTCATTAATACTTTGTTGACCCATGATATTAATGGTTTGATCAAGTAATCCCCACATATTGGCTGGGCGATTTCCTGCTGGACGCGCAGAAATATCGACTGCAATGACAATATCTGCACCCATATCACGAGCAGTTTTAACAGGAATTGGACTAACCAATCCACCATCTACATATTTCTGCTTGCCAATTGTCGCTGGTACAAACACATTTGGAATACTGCAAGATGCACGCACTGCTTGGCCTGCATTACCTTTAATGAAGTCAGCTTTTTGACCATTATCAAGGCGTGTTGCCACGGCAGCAAAACGGATTGGGAACTTCTCAATCGGTTTATTGCCTACATTACGGTTAACGTAGTCCTGTAACTTTTGTCCAAGAATAATACCCTGACGATTAAGTGTTAAATCGCGGATATCTGACTCTTGTAACTTTAGAGCCAGACTTTGCAATTGATAAGGTGTTTGTCCACTTGCGTAGATACTTCCAACAAAGCTACCGGCACTGGTACCCGTGACAATTTTAGGTTTAATTCCGTGAGACTCTAAAACCTTAATGACACCAATATGTGAAAATCCTTTTGCTCCACCGCCACCTAAAGCAAGTGCAATCACAGGTTCACGGGCTTTCATTGAGGTTGTCGGTGTTGGTGTTTTGCTAAATTTATCACAGCCAAATAGTGCTAGAGAGATAAATCCAATACTGGCAAATTGAGCAATTTTCATCTTTAAAAATAATCTACGTCGAGATAAATTAAGAGGGCTCATGAGACCAGATTTGCTCAATTTTTGCTAGGTTTTTTTCACTAGATTTTGTAAAGGTTCGGCAAGCCAATTGCGATTTTTAGGTGAAATTTTTCCTTCATAACGCTCAAAAATCTTGGTGAGATCTTCGTCGTAGTGGCCACTTGGGTTTAGGTGACCTAAGCAGTGAATCGTCTTGTGATCATAATCAAAAGAAAACATCACAATGGGAATATTGGCTTTTGCAGCGATATGATAAAAGCCACTTTTCATTTTTTTTGCTTTTTTACGTGTGCCTTCGGGCGCCATTCCAATCCAGATCTTGTCATATTTTTGAATGGTTGCAACGACTTGCTCAGTAAGTCCATTGGCTGTGTCACGTTTAACTGGAATGACCCCAGCCCAATCTAAAGCTCGTTTAAACGGTGGTTTAAAAAGGGCATCTTTACCCAATACTGTAATTTGGATACCTAATCCGAAAATCGCAAGAAAGCCATACCATCCATCAATATTGGAAGTATGGGGGGAAATAATTGCCACTGCTTTTGGAAAATTAGGAACTTCGCCTTCAATTGTCCAGCCTTGCGCTAAAAAAAGTTTTTTAAATAGTGCTCGGCTTAAAGCAGTACCGCGTTGAGGCACCAAATCAGGTAAATTAGGGAAATGTTGATCCATATTTTTTTAAATTTTAACTTGTCCTAGTTTTATCTTAATCTTTTGAAATATATGCTTCATTGGCAAAATGTAAGAACAACATGACATTTGATGTTATTCCTCATTAAACAAATAAAAAGTAGGTTTCTATGTTGCGGCAGCAAAATCTTTATCTTCTGCTATTTTCCTTATATTGGGCACAAGGACTGCCTGTTGGGTTTATGACCCATGCTTTACCCGTGATCTTAAGGGCAGAAGGAGTTTCACTCGCCCATATTGGTGGCTTTGGCTTATTAATGTTGCCATGGTCAATCAAGATTTTTTGGGCGCCATGGGTCGACCGACACGCACTTTCCCGTTTAGGACATTATCGTAGTTGGATTCTACCTACTCAGTTTTTGACTGTGGGTGTACTGTGTATTTTGTCTTTTTTCCCTGTTCAAGCTTTAGATCAACCTATTTATTTATTCGCATTTTTTATTTCCCTTCTTTTTATGAACTTAACTGGAGCAACACAAGACATTGCTACCGATGCTTTAGCAGTCAACTTGTTAAAACATGATCAGCAGCATTGGGGCAATACATTTCAGGTCATTGGTTCGCGGTTAGGTTTTATTGTTGGGGGAGGCGCCGTACTTTGGTGCTTAGACTGGTTAACATGGCAACCCACTTTTTTGCTATTAGCAACCATAGTATTTTTAAATACTCTACCAGTTTGGTTATTTAAAGAGCCTCAACATTCTTCTCATGCGAGTTGCGAACTCAAACTTGATCAGCAAAATTTAGTCCTAAAAATTAAAGCTTACCTAAGATATTTCTCTCAAAATAAAGAGCTCCGCTCTTGGTTAATGGTACTGATCACTTTTAAAGTAGCAGACGGCTTAGCAGGGCCATTACTTAAACCTTTAATGGTGGATATAGGATTAAGTTTTACTCAAATTGGTGTTTACATCACGATGCTCGGTGCAGTAGCAGCACTCGCTGGGGCGGCAATAGCAGGAGGCGTGCTTAAATACTTTTCAAGACCAGCAGCATTAATTGGCTTTTCAATTTTTAAAATTATGAGTCTAGGAGCCTATGCTTATTTAGCCTATGCCTATGAACAAAAAATTCAGTTGAATGTCTGGGTTATATATACAGTCAATGCTTTAGAAGATGCATTCTCGGCAATGCTGTTGGTGGTTATGTTGACTCTGGTCATGCATTACAGTCGAAAAGAATATGCGGGAACAGACTTCACCTTTCAGGTTTCAGTCATGGCGACTGTTAGCGGTCTTCTTTATAGTTTTAGTGGGGTGATTGGAGATTTACTCGGTTATTTCCATTATTTGATAGCTATTGTCATTATTGCAGTGATCAGTTTACTGCCTATTTTCCTATGGAAACATGAGAAACTACAGGAAAAATAATGTTAACTAAATGAAATAAAGAACTTTAATATTGCTCAAGTAGTGATCTAAGCTTTATATAATACCTTTGTCTATGTTTTTAAAAATGTATATTTTTAGCTATTTAAATGCTCAATTAATTGTGCCATCTTGTGTGGGTAGCAAATGGAAGCTAAATGGAGAAAAAATGGATTTGGATAACAAGAAAAATCATGTGAATCAATCAAAATGGGCAGAAAAATGTTCAATTAGATTGGTTATTAGCCTAAAGTCTAAAAAAGAATAATGAAATAACGATTTAATCATTCTATAAGATAAGAGAGTTGTGTAGGATTCGTTACAACATGAAGTTAAGGTAAAAATCTGTAAATCAAAGTATGTTTTTTATGTCTTTGTTTATCGGTTTTAGTCTTGCACAACGTTGAAATTGGTTTTGGTTGCGGTAATAAAATTAATGTAACCAATGTGGAGGAGAGTTGATTTTTTAGCCCCTAATTTAATGGCGTAAATCAACTTGGCATGGATAGGCAACATAAAATATATTTTTAGGAGTTTTTGATGGATCTATTCCTTAATCGTAAATCTTTCGTTATTAAAAGTTTAGCTCTTACAGTTACAGCTTTAATGATGAGTGGGGCACATGCTGCGACTTCCGACAAAGCGGAAATTCAACAGCTTCGTAAAGAAGTTGAAGCGTTAAAAGCTTTAATTCAAGAACAACGTCAAGTTCAGCAACAACAACAGCAAGTACAGCAACAACAGCAAGTACAGTTAGCAGAAGTTAAGGCACAACCTCAAGCTGCTGCACCAGCTTCTCCATTAGCAGGATTTAAATCTAAAGCTGGTGCTGATGTGAACCTATATGGTTTTGTTCGTGGTGATGCTAACTATATTATTGAAGGTGCGGATAACGACTTTGGTGATGTAAGTAAGTCAGACGGTAAAACTCATGATAAATTACGTGCGACTGCTAAAACAACACGCCTTGGTTTAGACTTTAATACGCCTGTTGGAGACAACAAAGTAGGTGGTAAGGTCGAAGTCGATTTTGCTGGCTCAACAACAGATTCAAATGGCTCATTGCGTATTCGTCATGCTTATTTAACTTATAATAACTGGTTGTTTGGTCAAACAACGTCTAACTTCTTGTCTAACCATGCACCAGAAATGATCGACTTCTCGACAAACATTGGTGGTGGTACTAAACGTGTACCTCAAGTACGTTATAACTACAAGTTAGGACCAACTACACAATTATTTGTTTCTGCTGAAAAAGGTGATAGCACTACTTCGGTAGCAGGCGATAGCATTAAGTATAGCCTACCTGCATTAACTGCTAAAATCACTCAAGGCTATGCAGAAGGCAGAGGCTCTGCTTCAGCTCGTGTTCTAGTAGAAAATTATAAATCACAACTTGCTGATGATGATAAAACTGGCTGGGGTGTAGCTGTTGGTACTGACTTTAAAGTGTCTGATCCTTTAAAACTCTTTGCTGATGCATCATATG
Source organism: Acinetobacter sp. 22301 (assembly GCF_052045285.1). Lineage (NCBI taxonomy): Bacteria > Pseudomonadati > Pseudomonadota > Gammaproteobacteria > Moraxellales > Moraxellaceae > Acinetobacter > Acinetobacter sp. 22301. Next base: position 204,457 of record NZ_JBQEOR010000004.1, read on the forward strand.
TTGTTGGTGATAATAGCTACTTATATGGTAGTAACACTCCTTATGCAGTAGAAGGTAATTCTATTGAGCAAAATGAATTTGTAGCAGTACAAGTGGGTGGAACTTATAAGATTTTACCTAACTTACGTTCTACTTTAGCATATGGCGCGCAGTTCTCTGATGACGGTACTGATTTTGCAAGATTGAATGCATCTGCAAATGAAAAAGTTCAACAAGCATGGATTAACTTCATCTATACACCAGTTAAACCAATTGATTTAGGCGTTGAATACGTAAACGGTAAACGTGATACTTTTGAAGGTAAATCTTACAAAGACAACCGTGTTGGTTTAATGGCTAAATATAGTTTCTAAAAACAATATTTAGTTAAAAACTCAAAAGACGAGGTTAAATCTAACCTCGTCTTTTTTTATATAAATTAAAAGAATTAGTATGCTTTAAAGCTCCTGAATTAGATCATTTTTTATTTAAGTCATTTTTAAGTTTCAATTTCTACATTAGAGCATCATAAAAAGATTGTAGTCACCCAAGATGCTGAATTTTTTTTCTACTTTAAAACATAAACAGATTTCGCTGTTTATGTTTAATTTGATTATAGCCATTTGGTTAGGGGCAGTTCTAAATATTGGTTTTTATCACCAAGTACATCTTTTAACTCCATATTTTGGAATAAAGGCTATTCTATTTCTAGCTGCTACAGTAGTTATTGTGGTTGCTGCTTATTATGCGGTTTTACAGATTTTAAACTGGAAATGGACTGCTAAAATTTTTGCAATTTTACTGATCGTGATTGGTGGTTTTAGCTCTTATTTCGTCAATACATTAGGTGTAATTATCTCACCTGATCAGATTCAAAATATGATACAAACCGATGTCTCTGAAGTTTCTGATTTAATTTCATTGCGTTTCGGGCTTTGGACAGTTTTCTTTGTTGCTTTGCCGATTATTTTAATTACTCAGGTAAAACTTAAACAAGAAAAAGTATCTTATTTATTGATGAAAAAGCTTGGTTCGATTGTAGCCTCATGTGCAATCGTGGGTATTTTACTATTTGTTTACTATGTTGATTTTGCATCTATTTTCCGTGAGCATCGTGATTTAAAAGGTATGATCTCACCACAAAATAGCATTTCATCTTTAATGTCTTATTATCACAAAATGGCGCCTAAGAAGAACTTGCCACTTATACATTATGGAGAAGATGCTCATCAAGTTCAGCAAGTACAAAGCAACTTGCCTAAATTAATGGTTTTGGTGGTAGGTGAGACAGCTCGTGCGGAAAGTTTTGCATTAAATGGTTATCCGAAAAATACGAATCCGGAACTTTCTAAACAAGATATTTTGAATTTTTCCCAAGTCAGTTCATGTGGTACAGCAACTGCTGTGTCGGTTCCATGTATGTTCTCTGGAATGCCTCGCATTGACTATGATGAACAGTTAGCAAGTCACCGTGAAGGTCTATTGGACATTGCTAAACGTGCGGGTTACCAAGTAACTTGGATTGATAATAATTCTGGTTGTAAGGGTACTTGTGATCGTGTTGAACAGTACAAAATACCTGAAAAGTTAAAGCAAAAATGGTGTAAAGATGGCGAATGCTATGATGATATTTTAATCGATAGCTTAAATGAGTATTTAGCGACTATTCCTAAAGAAGACACTCGTCCGCGACTCATTGTTTTACATCAAGTCGGAAGTCATGGTCCAGCCTATTACAAGCGTGCACCTGCCCAATATCAATCGTTTAAACCGACTTGTGATACTAATGCGATACAGGGATGTTCTCAAACAGAGTTATTAAATAGTTATGATGACACGATTGTATATACAGACCATGTGTTAAGTCAGATCATTAATAACCTAAAAGAATTATCGAAATATCAAACAGGTTTATGGTATTTATCTGATCATGGTGAATCGACGGGTGAACATGGTTTATATTTACATGGTTCACCGTATGCAATTGCACCGACCCAACAAACGCATGTACCAATGATGATGTGGTTTTCTGATAGCTGGAAACAACACAACCTTGCACAAGTGAGTTGTTTAGGCCAACAAACGAAAGAAAAGTTAAGTCAGGATAATTTATTCCCAAGCTTATTGAGTTTGTTAGGTGTAAAAACTCAGGTCATCAACCCTCAACTGGATATGCTGCACTCTTGTGCCCATGTGAATTAAAGCGAGCCTAGAACATGACAAAAATCTTGATGATTGAAGATGATTTTATGATTGCAGAGTCAACAATAACGTTGCTGCAATATCATCAATTTGAAGTGGAGTGGGTCAATAATGGCTTAGACGGTCTGGCTCAGTTGGCTAAAAATAAATTCGATTTAATTCTTTTGGACTTAGGGCTACCTATGATGGATGGCATGCAGGTCTTAAAGCAAATTCGCCAAAGAGCAGCAACTCCCGTCTTAATTATTTCAGCGCGAGATCAGTTACAAAACCGTGTTGATGGTTTAAACCATGGTGCAGATGATTACTTGATCAAACCATACGAGTTTGATGAATTACTTGCTCGTATTCATGCGCTATTACGCCGTAGTGGCGTAGAGGCTCAGCTTGCGAATCATGAGCAACTATTACAAAGTGGTGATCTGGTTTTAAATGTTGAACAACACATTGCTACATTCAAAGGACAGCGTATTGATTTGTCTAATCGTGAGTGGGCAATTCTGATTCCTTTAATGAGCCACCCAAATAAAATCTTTTCTAAAGCAAATCTTGAAGATAAGTTATATGATTTCGATAGTGATGTGACTAGTAATACGATTGAAGTATATGTGCATCACCTGAGAGCTAAACTCGGGAAAGACTTTATCCGAACTATTCGAGGATTGGGTTACCGTTTAGGGCAATCGTAACTTAATTTTGGAACTTCTTAACAGTGCATTATTCATTAAAAAAACGACTGATTTGGGGCACCTCAATTTTCAGTGTCATCTTAGGTTGTATATTAATTTTTAGTGCGTATAAAGTTGCACTGCAAGAAGTTGATGAAATTTTAGATACCCAAATGCGTTATTTAGCTGAGCGAACAGCTGAATATCCATTGAAAACGGTAAGCAGTGAATTTGATTTTCATAAAACTTATCATGAAGAAGACCTGTTTGTAGATATTTGGGCTTATAAAGATCAAGCCCATTTATCACACCATCTCCATTTATTGGTTCCACCTGTCACACAAGCTGGCTTTTACTCACATAAAACCAGTAATGGCTTAATCCGTACCTATGTTTTGCCATTAAAGGATTACCAGATTCAGATTAGCCAGCAAGAAAAGGTTCGTGAGGCTTTTGCTTGGGAACTTGCAGGTAGCATGTTCATTCCATATTTGATTATTTTACCTTTTGCGATTTTTGCTTTAGCTGCAATTATTCGTCGAGGGTTAAAGCCGATCGATGACTTTAAAAATGAACTGACCCATCGTGATTCAGAAGAACTGACACCTATTGAAGTTGTAGATTATCCTCAAGAATTGTTACCCACAATTGATGAAATGAACCGTCTTTTTGAGCGCATTTCTAAGGCACAAAACGAGCAGAAACAGTTCATTGCAGATGCAGCCCATGAACTTCGAACCCCTGTGACTGCTTTAAATTTACAAACTAAAATTTTAATTAGTCAATTTCCTGAGCAGGAATCGCTGCAAAATTTGAGTAAAGGATTAGCGCGTATTCAGCACTTGGTGACACAGCTTTTAGCGCTGGCTAAGCAGGATGTATCTTTAAGTGTGATTGAACCGACGAGAGCTTTTCAGCTTAATGATGTCGCTTTAAATTGTGTTGAACAGCTTGTTAATCTGGCTATGCAAAAAGAAATCGACTTGGGCTTTGTTCGTAACGAGCCAATTGAAATGCATAGTGTTGAGCCAACTGTTCATTCAATTATTTTTAACTTAATTGATAATGCCATCAAATATACCCCTCATGAGGGGATGATTAATATTTCTGTTTTCACTGCTACAGATGGCGATGCGTGTATACAAATTGAAGATAGCGGCGCGGGGATCGACCCAGAACATTATGATAAAGTTCTAAAGCGTTTTTATCGTGTACATCATCATCTTGAGGTGGGGAGTGGTTTAGGTCTATCCATTGTTGACCGAGCAACTCAACGTTTAGGTGGGACTTTGACACTAGACAGAAGTTTAGAGCTTGGTGGACTTTCAGTTTTGGTTAAACTTCCAAAGATTTTACATGTTCACGAAACAAGGACTTGAGTTAGACAAGTTCTTGTTTGATTCGTTTTTCAAACTCAAAGCGGCGAATACAAACGGCATAAAATAAGATATTTACTGCCCAAATGACCCAACCTGTCCATAAATTATGACTCAAGAAATGTGCTCCACGCATCATTTGTGCCCATCCCATCATAAAGCCTAATAAAATGCCTGAAATGAGATAAAAATAGGCACGTTTCGGTTGTTCAAGACGATAAACAAAATAACCTGTCATTAAAATAAAGCCAGCGCTTGCATGTCCACCCGGAAAGCAATGCCCATGTTTCGCAGTAAAGTCCCAAATATAGCCACCTAAGCTGTTAGGATGAACCATATTCCAAGGGCAGGCATGAGCCGATTGTGATTTTAAGAGACCAACCAGTGCGCTGCCAACCATGCTCACAAAAAACATATAGCCATATTGCCAGCGATAAAGCTTTAATTTCTCAACTTTAAATGATGCAAGCCATAGACCCAAAAAGATGACATAAATGCCAGTAATGATCTGCTTTACAATCTCATGATTAAGTCTTTCCAGATACCAATTGTCTCGATTGAAAAAATGACCTGTTGAATCAATCCAAGGTTGGATGAGGTACATATCAATTTTCCCACCCACTGGAAAAACGATTAAAAGCAGGAAAAAACTGAAAAACAGAAGAATAATATTAATCTGGAAAAATTGTTTTTGTTGATTCATGCCATGCAACATCAATTAGATTGTGAGTAAAGGCATTACATAAAATAAAACTTAAATTGCTCTTAAACTAAATTTAATTTCGTGACCAAAATGATGAGTGAGTGTATCCATTCACAACCTGTTGAGCATAAGAAGTTTAAAGTTTTTGCAAACTATTTGAATAGTAATAAACAAGGAACAGGTTTTGTGAATGGAAATGGTTTTGGTTACTTTTGCCGAAACAAAAGTAACGTAATTGACTGATGTTATTTGCTATTACAGAAGAAAAGACTCTGTCGTGCCTACACAGAATTAAAACATACCCTCTTCAGAGTTTGCCGAAATCTTATGAATAGATAAATCTGCACCACGAAACTCATCTTCTTGAGATAAACGAATGCCAATGGTCGCTTTAAGTAAACCGTAAACAATAAAGCCGCCAGCAAGCGCAATAGCGATCGCGAGCGCTGTCCCGATGAGCTGTGAGATGAATGATACGCCGCCTAAGCCACCAAGCCATTGTTGACCAAATAGGCCTACTGCAATACCACCAAAAGCACCACATACGCCGTGTAGTGGCCACACACCCAATACATCGTCAACTTTGAGTTTATTTTGAGTATAGGTGAATAGATACACAAACATAGCCCCAGCTGCACCACCAATAACAAGTGCACTGATTGGATGAACAATGTCAGAGCCTGCACAGATTGCCACTAAACCAGCAAGTGGACCGTTGTGTAAGAAACCAGGGTCATTTTTCCCAATCGCATTGGCTGTAATTGTACCGCCGACCATAGCCATGAGTGAGTTAATCGCAACTAAGCCAGAAATTGCATCAACACGCTGAGCACTCATCACGTTAAAGCCAAACCAGCCGACAATTAAAATCCATGAGCCAAGTGCCAAAAATGGGATAGACGATGGCGGGTGAGCACTTACACGACCATCTTTCTTATAACGACCAGAACGCGCACCCAATAAAATGACAGCAGCAAGTGCAATCCAACCGCCCATAGCATGTACTACGACTGAACCCGCAAAGTCGTGAAAAGCTGCGCCAAAGGTTGTTTCTAACCACTTTTGCAGACCGTAGTTGCCATTCCAGACTATACCTTCGAAAAATGGATAGACCAGCGCAACTAAAGCGAGTGTTGCAATTGCTTGTGAACGCATTTTTGCACGTTCAGCAATACCACCCGAAATAATGGCAGGAATTGCCGCAGCAAAAGTGAGTAAGAAGAAGCAACGCATAAGGTTATAGCCATGATCACTTGATAAAACCGTACCATCATGAAAGAAGTGCTGACCATAAGAGATGTAGTAGCCAACAAAGAAATATGCGATTGCAGAAAGGGCAAAGTCAGTCAGAATTTTACTAAGTGCGTTCACCTGATTTTTGTGGCGAACCGTACCAAGTTCCAAGAATGCAAAACCTGCGTGCATGGCAAGAACCAAAACAGCACCAAGTAATAAGAAAAATAGATCTACATTTTGCATAGCATGCTCGAAAAAAGTGCTAAATTCCATTTTGGAACAAATCTGGGTCTGTAAATTGCACCAAAATAGATTTAAGGAATCTAAAAACCTAAGTTTGTCGAAACAAACTCAATTGCATAAAAGTGAATATGCAATAAGTGCACCAATTTGGATTAAATAAGGGGTTTTTGGCGATAAATGGTGCGTTGATTTGGTTAAAGAGGGGGTAGTTTTAGCGCTTTTTACGTTACAAGTCATCTAATGTGCTTATAAATTGACCTGAAAGAGTTCGTTCTCAAAGTTTAAAAAGACTCGCTCATATTCAATTAATGATCTGACCAAACCGATTGAGCGACTTCAATAAAAGCTTTCGCAGCGGGACTCATGTGCTTTTTATTTTTTACCGCGAGTCCAATAGAGCGTTTAAGGTTTGGTTTAAAAGGGCGTTTAATTACATTTGGATAGAGTGAGAGTAACTCTTTGGTGAGCACCATATCAGAGACAATCGAAATCCCTAACTGGTTATGGACCATGCTGACGATACTTAAAATTTGTGAAACATAAAATTTGATGTCTGGTTTCACATTAAAGTTTTTTAAAATTAATTCAACCTGATGACGACTACCCGCCATTGTCATAATAAATGGGCAATTTTCTAGCTGTGTTGGATCAATATAGAGCTGCTGCGCAAGCGAGTAACTATTCGGAATTAGGGCCACAAAACGATCTTCAATTAAAGGGAATGTACCGAATCGCTCATCTGGCATAATCAAAAAACCAACCTCTATACGCCGTTCCAATAACCACTGAGCAACTTCTTTATCTTCACCTTCATCAATATAAATTTCGATTTTAGGATAGCGTTGCCGAAAGCTTTCTAAAATTTCAGGTAATAGATAAATGGATGATGAAGCTCCAAAAGATCCAATACGTAATGTACCTTCGTTTAAACCATGGATTGCAGCCACTTCTTTTTCTAAGGTATCGGAAATACTTAGTAGCTCTTTTACATGAGTAAGTAGCTGCTGACCTGTCGTAGTCAGCTCAATATCACTCTGGGATCTTGAAATTAGGTTAATGCCCCATTGTTGTTCTAATGATTTAAGTGCATGAGAAACTGCCGACTGTGAAATTCCCAGCTTTTCTGCTGTAGCAGTGAAGCTTTTTAGTTCAGCAATGAGTGCGAAAATTTCAAGCTGGGTAAATGTCATATTGTACTTATTATGAGTAAAAACTCATTTTATCATGAGTTTTCATTATCTTTAATATATGAGTAAGCCAAGGTTATTGCCAAATAGCAAACCTCCACAAAACTCGAGTAAAGAAATGAATAGCATTGTTTTATCTCTATTTCCCTTAGTTGCATTAATTGCATCGGGATACTTATTCAAAAAATATCGTTTTTTTAGCGATGAGTTTTGGGCTGGGGCAGAGAAGCTCAATTACTATATTTTATTTCCTGCTTTGCTTTTTAGTACGCTATCAACCGCAAAAATTGACTTAAAAAGTTTGAGCACAGCCATTATTGCGATGTTGATTGTGGTTCTTGCAGTGACCGCTTTTTTATACATCCTCCGAATGTTTTGGCACATACCGCCTGCACGTTTTGGTGTGCATGTACAAAGTATGGTTCGCTTTAATACCTATATTGGTTTGGCTTTAGTCACTTCACTTTTTAAAACTGAAGGAATGGCAATACTGGCAATTTTATTAGCACTTTGCATTCCACTAGTAAACATTATTTCGGTGCTTGCTTTAACTTCTAAAGAACACATGGCGATTAAACCTGTTTTGATTGCACTCCTTAAAAATCCTTTAATTGCATCGTGTGTAGTTGGGGCAGCAGTCAATGCACTTCAAATCCCGATTTGGGAAGGCTTTACTCAGTTTATTAAGCTTTTTTCAGTGTCGAGTTTGCCACTAGGTTTGTTATGTGTTGGCGCAGCTTTACAGTTTACGCAAATTAAAAAAGACATTGTGGTATTGGCAGCAGACACGTTTGCACGACTTTTAGCAGTGCCTGCATTGGCTTACGCGGTCTGTACGTGGTTTGGTTTACCAAGCTTACAAACACTAATTTTAGTTATTTTCTTTGCGCTGCCGACAGCCTCTGCTTCATACATTTTAACCAAAGTTTTGGGTGGAGATAGTCAGCTCATGGCAGCTGTAATTAGCTTTCAAACCTTATGTGCTGCCGTGACTTTACCATTAGTGATTTGGTGGATCTCTTAATGTATAAACTTTAGTTAGGTCGCATTTTATTTTCTAAAAATGAATAGGCTGATTCTGACTTAATAAATGCTTTGCTACCTTCTTCATCTGATTATTGCTACACTTTTTTCTTTTTCAGGTGGATGAGTATGTCCTTCGATCTCAAAGTAAGCTTGCAGCAAAGGTCTGAACCGTCTGCACAGCAGAAAAAACTGAATCGCCTGATTGATAAAATAGAACAGCAAAAAGTTAGCCTGAGCACATGGCAAAATGCACAAGCCGAGATTCAACAGCACATACGGCAAAAACTGATGCCCGTGTATAGCGATTTGCATGAAGTCTTATTTCAGCAGTTGGATCAACTCTGGAATATGTTGCATAGTCATGAGTTTTCCAAAGCAGACATGCAACAACTAGATGAAAAAAATGCCCAGCTTGCACAAATGTTGAAGCGCTCCAAAATGCTATCTGCTGAACAGTTGGAGTTAGTGAGGCAGATCGATACCTTTTATCAGCAACATACTCAAGAGTTAGTAAAAAAGAATAAAAAAGCTCAGCCAATAAAATCTGAATATGAAGAAAGTGCTGAGCAAAGTGCAGAGTTAGAAGAAGACTTTGAACAGTATGCTGCTGAGCAACAACAAGCGCGAGAACAAGCTAAACAGGAAAGGCAGCAACAGAAACGTGAACAAGCCGAGCAAATGGCAACGCAGTCGTTAAAAACAGTTTATTTAAAAATTGCCGCGATGATTCACCCAGATCGTGAGCAAGATGAAACAAAAAAACAGGAAAAAACCGAGTTGTTCCAACTGGCAAGTCAGGCCTACGAAAAGCAGGATTTGTTTTATTTACTCAAACTCCAGTTACAGCTTGAACAGAATAAAGGGCTAGGTACTAAAGAACTATCAGCCGAACAGTTGCGATTTTATAAACTTGCTTTGGATGCACAAAGTCAGCAGCTTGAAAGCCAAATTGCCGAGATTTTAGATTCTTTTCAGTTAGCAAAAAATGTAAAAGCAGAGCATGTACATATTAGTGATGTTTATAAAGCTGTCGATGCTGATTGTGCTGAGTTAAAGCAGCAGGTGAAGTGGGAAAGGGAGCGTTTAAAGCATATGAAAAAAGTGAGTGGGGTGGAGATGTTGTTGGGGAATGGGGTTTTGTAAAACCTAATCTGATCTTCACATAAAAGAAGAGAAAATATTGAAATCAAATGAGGGCGTAGTTAAATATATTCTTCTATTATGATAGAAATGAAGAGTTAAAGTTAGATTTATAAAAAGTGATTTTTATAATAGAGTTGTCTAAAAGAGTTTAGATAAATAAATTATGGGGATATTATGAATTCAAAAGTTGAGGTTAAAAGTAAAGACGATCATGGACTTTGGTATGATAATAATATTGATCCCTACAAAGGACTAGCAGAAATTATTGCAGTAACACTAAAAAACTCTTTAGTTTCTCAAAAAATCAGTTTTGTCGATGTACCTTATAGACATAAAACTAAGAAAAGTTTTCTAAAAAAGATTGATGATAAACTTGCTGAAAAAGATTACAGCCCAGAATTAATGACTGATTTAGCTGGTATTCGTGTAATTACCTTAATTGAGGCTGATGTACAGAAAGTTTGTGAACTAATTCAGGCAATGTTTAATGTTCATCCCGCTGATAGTGTGAATAAATCTGAAAAATTGGGTGAAGAAAAGGTGGGTTATCGTTCTGTTCATTTTGTATGTGATGTGGGTGAAGTAAGAGGTAATTTACCAGAGTTTACTGCTTACAAAGGGTTATGTTTTGAAATTCAAGTTAGAACAGCTTTAGAACATGCATGGGCAGAAATTGAGCATGATCGTGGTTATAAATTAGGAGGGAAATTACCTTCACATTTGAACCGTCGTTTTAAATTACTTTCAGGTTTATTAGAGTCTGCTGATTTAGAGTTTAATCGTTTAACAGTAGAAATTGAAGAGTATGCGAAAACATTAAAGGATAATATCTCTAATAATAGTCTGGAATTCGAGTTGTCAGATATTGGGTTAAGAACATTAATAGAAAGTAAGTATTATTTTTTAATAAAAAATGAGTCTTATCATTTTTATAATGATATTTTATCTGTAGTTATTCAGGAGTTATTTGATTTTGGGATAAATAATTTACAACAACTTGATAATGTAATAGCTTCTGCAATTTCTAAATTTAACTTTCCTGATGACAATAACCTTATTGGTTTTCTTCGTGATTTAATGATGATTACTGATTTAGAAAAGTATTTTTCGACAGCTTATGCTAAATCTAAACAACAATGGGGGGCAACCAATGAAAATGGTTATAAACTATTGTTGCAAAAATATACTGAAGAGCAGATACAATCGATTTTTGAACAAAATGGTATAGAGGTTGAACCAAATGAATTTGAATAAAAAATCCCCTCATTTGAGGGGATTTTTTATTCAAATTACAGCATTAAAGCGCAGCAATCTGCTCCATATTCGCTTTAACTTTCTCTAACTGCGCAGCAAACTCAGCAAGCTTGGCTTTTTCACCTTCAACAACTGCTGCTGGTGCTTTAGAAACAAAGCCTTCGTTTGCAAGTTTATTTGCGATTTGGTCGTGTTGCTTTTGGATTTTATCCAAGTCTTTTTGCAAACGAGTAAGCTCAGCTTTAGGGTCAATTAAGCCTTTCATTGGTACAAATACCGATGCATGGCTAACAACGCTAGAGCAAGACAGAGGTGGCTCTTGGTCTTTATTCAAGAACTCAATGCTTTCAACTTTAGCCAATGCTTTGAACAATGCTTCAATGCGAATGATTTGTTCACGTTCAGCGTCAGATGTATTTTGAAGTAATACTGGCAACAAGCGCGCATTACCTAAGCCCAACTCACCACGGATGTTACGTACCGCACCAATCAAACCTTGAAGCCATTGCATATCTGCTTCAGCTTGTTCATTGATTTTCGCTTGCTCAGGAATAGGGTATTGAGCAGTCATAATCGTTGGGCCGCCTTGACCAAGCATTGGTGCAAGAGTCTGCCAGATTTCTTCTGTCAAATACGGCATTAATGGATGAGCCAAACGTAATGATGCTTCCATTACAGCAAGCAATACACGGCGTACTTCAGCTTTACGCTCTTCTGACACCTCTGCATCATTTAGAACTGGTTTAGTTAACTCAACGTACCAGTCACAGTATTCATTCCAAATAAAGTCGTAAATCGCTTGAGCAGCAAGGTCTAAACGATACGTTGCAAACGCTTGATGTACAGCAGCTTCAGCTTTTTGCAGACGGCTTATAATCCATTGTTCTGGAAGTTCCCAAAGGTCAGGGCGTGCTTCTTGACCAACAGTTTGACCTTCAACATTCATCAGAACGAAACGAGTTGCGTTCCAAATTTTGTTACAGAAGTTACGGTAGCCTTCAACACGTTTTAAGTCGAACTTGATGTCACGACCAGTGTTTGCAAGCGCACAGAACGTGAAACGTACTGCATCAGTACCATAAGCATTAATGCCTTCTGGGAACTCTTTGCGCGTAGATTTTTCAATCTTCGCAGCATCTTTCGGGTTCATTAGGCCAGTTGTACGTTTCGCAACTAAGCTTTCTAAATCAATACCGTCAATCAAGTCTAATGGGTCAAGTACGTTACCTTTAGACTTCGACATTTTTTGACCTTCACCATCACGTACCAAGCCGTGAACGTAAACAGTCTTAAATGGAACTTGAGATGAACCATCTTCATTTTTCATGAAGTGTAGGGTCATCATGATCATGCGGGCAACCCAGAAGAAAATGATGTCAAAACCAGTCACCAACACATCTGTAGGGTGGAAAGTTTTTAAGAAATCATTTGCTGCATCTTTTTGTGCATCGCCAGTCCAACCTAAAGTTGAGAATGTCCAAAGTGCAGATGAGAACCATGTATCAAGAACGTCTTCGTCTTGTTTAAGTTCAACGTCAGCAGCGATGTTGTTTTTCGCGCGTACTTCTTCTTCGTTACGGCCAACATAGATGTTGCCATTTGCATCGTACCAAGCTGGAATACGGTGACCCCACCAAAGCTGACGTGAAATACACCAGTCTTGAATGTCACGCATCCACGCCATGTACATGTTGCTGTACTGCTCTGGAACAAACTTAATACGGCCATCTTGAACTGCTTCAATTGCAGGCTCAGCAAGCGGAGCAATTTTTACGTACCATTGATCAGTCAGTAACGGCTCAATGATCACCCCTGAACGGTCGCCACGTGGAGCTTTTAAGTCATATGGTTGGATTTGGTCTAACCAACCTTCAGCTTCAGCTTGAGCAACTAATTTTTTACGTGCTTCAAAACGCTCTAAACCAGCGTATTCCGCAGGTGCAGTAATGGTTTTAGAAATTTGTTCGCCAGCTTTTGCAATATATTCAAACTCACCTAAAACTTCGGCGTTTTTGTTGAAGATATTAATGATTGGTAAGCTATTGCGTTTACCTAGGTCATAGTCATTGAAGTCGTGAGCAGGGGTGATTTTTACACAGCCAGTACCGAAGTCTTTTTCAACGTAGTCGTCAGCAACGATTGGAATTAAACGGCCCGTAATTGGCAATACGATGTTTTTACCAACAAGGTGTGCATAACGCTCATCTTCAGGATGAACAGCAACCGCAGTATCACCCAGTAAAGTTTCTGGACGAGTTGTTGCAACAACTAAATAGTCTTTGCCGTCTTGCGTTTTAACTGATTTGTCTTCAAAGAAATATTTAAAGTGCCAAAGTGAGCCTTTTTCTTCTTTGCTTTCTACTTCAAGGTCAGAAAGTGCTGTTTGAAGTTTAGGGTCCCAGTTTACTAGGCGCTTACCGCGGTAAATTAAACCGTCTTCGTGTAAACGAACGAATACTTCTTTAACTGCGTTTGATAAACCTTCGTCCATCGTGAAGCGTTCACGTGACCAGTCTACCGAAGAACCTAAGCGACGGATTTGTTTCGTAATTGTGCCGCCAGATTGTTCTTTCCATTCCCAAACTTTTTCGATGAACTTATCACGGCCTAAGTCGTGACGAGTTACACCTTGTAAGCCAAGTTGACGCTCAACAACCATTTGCGTTGCAATACCAGCATGGTCAGTACCCGGTTGCCACAAAGTGTTTTTACCCATCATGCGGTTATAACGGGTGAGGGCATCCATAATGGCATTGTTAAAACCATGGCCCATGTGCAAACTACCAGTGACGTTTGGTGGTGGAATCATGATACAGAATGATTCACCGTGACCAGAAGGTTTGAAGTAACCTTGTTCTTCCCACGTTTTGTACCACTTCTTTTCGATCTCGGTTGGATCGTATGTGGTTGCAATATTTTGAGCGGTTTGAGCGTCAGTCATAGTAGCTTAGATCGAATATGCATAAAAAATTGCATCTATTGTAGCAAAAAAATGCCTCGAAATTAATGTGCTGAAAACAGATAAACGGTTTTGTATTTTTTTCAAAAAACGGTAGATTTATGAAAGATGGATCACAATTTAATCGTGTGGCGACACGGCACAAAAATTACAAAAGAATTGAAAAAGGATGCTGCTGATGAGTTATGAAGTTTTTTTGAAAATTTCCGATTCGACTTATACACAATTCGAGGCTATTCGGCAAAAACTGCATGATGGGGTAAGCCAAAGTCAGGCAAAACCTTTAGGCGATGTACTCTCTGATCTTTCTTGTGAAATTATTGAGCAGGTTTTTTCTGTGCTTTTACAGTCAGGAAATGCAAGCATGTCTCCAAAACAACAAGCTGAGTCTGAAAAAGTCATTCAGCAAGTTTTAGAGACTTTTCGAAAATATATGCCATGGTCGGTTTCATTCTTTGGAAATGAACGTCTTTTACCCTTAGTTGACTACATGACCTCTCTCATGAAAGAGCAAGGGCAGCAAGTTTATATTACCTATCCGGTCACGCTTCAACTGGTGCAACAAGCCGAAACCCTTACCCAGCAAATTCGTGATGGTAATATGCAAAGTATTACGGCTGCATTTGAAACACTCATACAAATTGTGGATTTAGGCGTAACAAGCCTAGTACGTGAACCTAAAAAGCGTTTAAAATTTAATTTGGTTGTCGATAAAACTCTTAACGGAGTCATCAACATGACGACGCATTTGGGCTATAAACGTTTGGAAAAGTTAGGGACACAGGTCGATCAGACCACAGCAACTCATTATATCAACCACTTTTTGGCCTTCATGCACCAAGCAGCATAATTTAAAAAGATAATAGGAACATCACATGGCCAAACTTGATACTTTGCAAAATAAAGTGGTATGGATTACGGGCGCATCTTCTGGTTTGGGTAAGGCCTTAGCAGGGGAATTGGCTTTACAAGGCGCAAAGCTGATTTTGACTTCGCGTCGTTTTGAAGAATTAGAAGAGGTTCGGGTTGGCTTATTAAATCCCGATCATCATTTGTCTGTGGTCGCAGATATTACTGATGAAAAGCAGGTTCAAGAGGCTTACAAGCAGATTTTAAAGGCGAAAGGTCGTATTGATTGGCTCATCAATAATGCAGGTTTGAGTCAACGTGCTTTAATTAAAGACACGACCATGGCAACCGAACGCGCCATTATGGAAGTCGATTATTTCTCACAAGTTGCACTCACCAAAACCGTCCTACCAACTATGCTAAAACAGAAGTCTGGCAGAGTTGTATTTGTGTCGAGTGTAGCGGGCTTATTAGGTACACAGTACCGTGCAAGCTACTCGGCTGCTAAAGCGGCAATTCACATGTGGGCAAATAGTTTACGTGCTGAGGTTTCAGATCAAGGTGTCGAAGTTTCGGTTATTTTCCCTGGTTTCGTAAAAACTAATGTTTCTTTTAATGCACTCAATGGTGCAGGGGAACCTCAAGGCCATCAAGATGAAGCAATTGAAAATGGTTTAGAAGCAGATGTTTTTGCAGAGCAAGCTGTAAAAGCGTTAGTACAGGGGCAAGAATATATTGTTGTGGGTGGGGCCAAAGAAAAACTAGGTGTGATGGTTTCTCGGATGTCACCAAAACTTCTTTATAAAATGATTCGGAAAACAAAAGTAAAATAAAAAAGTGATTTCGCCGTGCTAAATTGGTGAAAAACCCGCATAGAAGGTTCACCATGGATCTGGATTATCACCGTATTTTAGAAGTCGTCACGCGTTTTCAATTGGTCTTTGATCAGAAAAATTGGGATGCTTTTGATGAGTTGTTGGCAGATCAACTTGAGGTGGACTATTTCCAATTTAGAGGAGAGCCTTTATGTGTCGTATCTTGTCATGAATATAAAGGTTCTCGGCAGCAAGCCTTATCCCATTTGCGACTACAGCACAATTTGAGCAATCCTCTAATTCGGATTGAACAAGATCAAGCTTGGTTAGAATGTAATTATCAAATTTATCGTTTTTCAGAAAATGATTATTTTCATTCTTTTGGTCGTTATTATTTTACGTTGGCGAAACAACAAGACCGTTGGAAAATTACCCGAATTTGCCAACACTTAACTAAAAATATTGGCAATCCGCGCATTCATTTTTCTGAGGTTGGGCAGTATTAATCTTTAACTGCTGTTCCATAAGCAAAAACTTCGACCATTCCGCCATGCATTCCGAGTTCGGTTGTACTCAGCCGAACTCCCATAATATGGTTAGCTCCTGCGGTATGGGCTTGTTGTTTTAAACGTACAATTGCCTCTCGACGAGCACGCTCAACAATACTTTCATAACTGGTTAGTCTTCCGCCCAAAACATTTTTTATAGATGCCAATACATATTTAAAGTAATCATGAGAAATCACAACATTACTGCTAATAAAGTGGCCCAGTTGGTCACTCGTTGCAAAACGATTGGTATCAATTCTGATATGGGCAAATTGTTGCTCTTTTTCTAGAAGTTCATTCAAATGTTTTCGTTCAATATGGCGGCCAAAAGCCCAACCAATACTGAAAAGAATGAGAAAAATAACAAGCTGAAAAATAAGATTGTCCATTTTCTACCTATGCATTAAATGGATCGGGTAGATGAGGTGCTTGAGGCTGCACAACCACTGCTGTGCCATACACAAATAACTCAGAAGCACCTTGTGCAATATTGGAAGTTGAAAAGCGAATACCCACAATTGCATTCGCACCAAGCTGTTGGGCTTTTACAATCATACGCTGCATGGCTTCTTGGCGAGATTCTTCTAATAATTCGGTATAACCCGTCAGTTCGCCACCCACGATATTTTTTAAACTTGCCATCAAGTCACGGCCAACATGTTTACTACGAACGGTACTTCCGTAAACAACATCCAGCTGCTTTACAATCTGGTGGCCTGGAACACTTTCTAAATTACTTAATAACATTGTTTTTTATCAATCTAAATTCTTAAGGTTTCAAGATAAAAAATATTCAGATGAGTTGCAATAAAAAAGCCCACCGAAGTGAGCTTTTATGAATAAGTTATTTAAAACTTATTGCTTTTTAAGTTCAGCACTAGATGGTTGATTAACCACTGTATCTGAAGTATTTGCTTTTAAACCACCACCTAGAGTTTTGTATAACTCGATTTGGTTGTTTAAGTTTGCTTGTTGAAGCAATAACAAACCTTGTTCTGCTGAATAAGATGAGCGCTGTGCATCAAGAACCGTCAAGTAACTATCAATACCGGCACGGAAGCGGGCATTTGAAAGTGTGTAGTTGCGGTTAGTTGCTTCTACTAGACGTTGTTGAGCTGTTAAACGCTCACCAATGTTGGCACGAGTTGCAAGCGCGTCATTAACTTCGCGGAACGCAGACTGAACTGATTTTTCATAATCAGACAATGCAATTTTCTGATCAGTTTCAGAAATTTTTACATTGGCACGACGAGTGCCCCAGTCAAAGATTGGTAAGTCTAAGCTTGGTCCAATTGACCATACAAAACCACCTGACTTAAATAGATCACTTAAGTCAGTTGATGCATAACCTGCAGAACCCGTTAAGCTAATGGTTGGGAATAAACGTGCTTTTGCAGCACCGATATTCGCACCAGCAGCGCTTAAGTTATATTCAGCAGCTTTTACATCTGGACGGTTGTTAAGCAAGTCGCTTGGTAAACCCGCTGTAAATACATTTTGTTGCGTAATGCGTTTTACAGGTTGGGTTGGCAACAAGTTTTGTGGAACTGATTGGCCAACTAACAAGTTCAACAAGTTTTGTGCTTGAGCAATCTGTGTTTTGTAGTTTGCTACATCATTACGCGCAGTTTCTACAGAAATCTGTGCCTGACGTAGTGGAACTTCACTGTCGATGCCCACATCAAAACGTTTTTTGTTGAGATTGTAAGAATCTTGCTGTGCTTTAAGTGTTTGCTCTGCAAGTCTTAAGTTGGCAGTTGCGAAAGAATAGTTCAACCAAGCTTGAGCCACTTGACTGATTAGACTGATTTGAGTCGAATCACGTGCGCTTTGCGTTGAAAGATAACTATCTAATGCAGCATCTTTTAAGCTACGTACGCGGCCCCAAAAATCAAGCTCATAGGCAGTTACACCCAGACCTACTTGATAAGTAGAGTAGGGGTTATTCGGATCACGGCTTTGAGAAACCTGACGAATTGCACTACCACTTGCTCCGATTGTTGGAAGCTGATTGTTCTGTGTAATTCGATATTGCTGTTGAGCACGTTCGATATTGAGCGTTGCTGTACGTAAGTCGCGGTTGTTGGCAAGTGCCAAATCAATCACTCCGAGCAAACGAGGGTCAGCAAAGAACTGTTTGTAACCCTGTTCAGCAATAGACGTACCAGAAGCGCTATATGCATAGCTTTGTGGAATATCGGTTTTCACGACTGGTTCTGGGCCGCGCATGCTTTGACAAGCTGACAAAGCAAGCGCAAGTGCAGATACCGCAATGCTACGACCTGAAATAGACCATACGTTTTGCATCACGATTTATGCTCCTGAGTGTTTATGGTTTTTGGTTTGTACTTAAAGATACTACGAATCCACACATAGAATACAGGGATAAAGAAGATACCTAAGAACGTTGCACTGAGTACGCCACCGAGTACACCGTAACCAACAGAGTGCTGACTTCCTGCACCTGCACCTGTTGAAAGGGCAAGCGGAAGTACACCGAAACCGAAGGCAAGGGTAGTCATGATGATTGGACGTAAACGCATTTTTGCAGCATGTAAAGTTGCTTCAATCAGGTCTTCACCTTTTTCCTGCAGCTCTTTTGCGAACTCAACAATCAAGATCGCATTTTTTGCAGAAAGACCGATTACCGCGATCATCGCTACTTGGAAGTAAATGTTATTTGAGAGATTTGGATCTCCTTTAATAATCATACCCAAGTAAGTTAATACGATTGCACCAATAATACCGAGTGGTACTACAAGTAAAACCGAGAACGGAATAGACCAGCTTTCATACAATGCAGCCAAGCAAAGGAAAACGATTAACAATGAAAGCGCATATAAGAATGGAGCTTGAGCACCAGACTCACGTTCTTCAAGTGATAAACCTGTCCATTCATAGTCGAAACCTTGTAAGCCCATAGATGGTAACTTAGCAATAATTTCTTCCATCGCTTTCATCGAGTCACCAGAGCTCACGCCAGGTGCAGGTGTACCTTGAATGTTAACCGATGACACGCCGTTATAACGTTCAAGACGTGGAGAACCATATGTCCATTCGCCAGTAGCAAATGCAGAGAACGGTACCATTTCGCCTTTGTTATTACGTACATACCACTTGTTTAAGTCTTCAGGCATCATACGGCTACCCGCATCACCTTGAACATAAACTTTTTTCACACGGCCACGGTCAACGAAGTCGTTAATGTATGAGCCACCCCATGCAATACGCATTGTATTGTTAATTTCGGCAATACTCACACCCATCGCTCCAGCTTGAGCTTGGTCTACATTAATTTGATACTGAGGTGTATCTTCTTGACCATTAGGGCGAACACCCACAAGACGTTTATCTTGTGCAGCCAAACCTAAGATCGTATTACGTGCAGCAATAAGTTTCTCATGACCTTGACCACTTGAATCTTTAAGTTGCAAGTTGAATCCGGCTGTTACACCGAGTTCAGGCATTGCTGGAAGCTGTAAAGGCATGATGTAAGATGCGTCTTTAACGATCATGTTCAATGCCATACCACGCTGAATCAATGCACCAATTTGAGTTTCTGGTGAAGTACGTTCACTCCAGTCTTTCAATTTAACGAAGCCAATACCAGCATTTTGACCAACACCTGTGAATGAGAAGCCCGAAACGGTGAAAATAGATTCCACAGTATCTTTTTCATTCATGAAGAAGTTTGTCATGGTGTCAATCACTTTACCTGTACGGTCAAGCGTTGCATTTGGCGGTAATTGAACAAGCGTCATTACCACACCCTGATCTTCTTCTGGTAAGAATGAAGATGGGAGTTTTTGGAACAAGAACACTAATAAAGCAATAACTACAGCGTAAAGCACGCCAGAGAAGATTTTGCCCTTAAGCATGCGGTTAACACCATTTTGGTAGCTATGCGACATGCGGTCAAAACCATTGTTAAAGCCTCTAAAGAAACGAGCAAAAATATTATTGCTTGGTGCTTTGTTCGGATCATGCTGTTTTAAAATGGTTGCACAAAGTGCCGGTGTAAATGTTAACGCTACAATTAACGATAGAACCATTGCTGTTACAAGGGTAATCGAGAACTGACGGTAAATTACACCAGTTGTACCACCAAAGAATGCCATTGGTACGAATACCGCTGTTAATACGCTTGTGATACCAATTAACGCGCCAGAAATCTGTTGCATTGATCGTGAGGTCGCCGTGACCGGATCGGTATGCTCTTCGCTCATAACCCGTTCGACGTTTTCGACCACAACGATGGCGTCATCGACCAGAAGACCAATTGCCAATACCATGGCGAACATGGTTAAGGTGTTAATTGAGAAGCCAAAGATATTAATAACAGCGAATGTACCTAACACAACAACAGGTACAGCAAGTGTTGGAATAATCGTTGCGCGCCAGTTCTGTAAGAACAAGAACATCACAATGAATACTAAAACTACCGCTTCAATTAATGTGTGTACAACACTTTCAATTGAAAGACGAATAAATGGAGTCGTGTCATAAGCTAGTTTATCTGCAAGACCTGTTGGATAGTTCTTACGTAATTCAGATAAACGATGTTCAACAGCTTCCGCGGTATCAAGTGCGTTGGCACCAGTTGCAATTTTAATTGCAAGACCACCAGCAGGTTTACCGTTAAACTTCGAGTCAAACTGATAGTTATCAGAACCTAACTCTACACGTGCAACATCTTTTAAACGAACCTCAGCACCAGATGCTGTGTTCTTCAAGAAGATATTTTTAAACTGTTCAGGTGTTTGCAGCAAACTTTGTGCATTCACTGTTGCGTTAAGCACTTGACCTTGTACAGCTGGTGCACCACCTAATTGACCTACTGCTACTTGTGAGTTTTGCGCTTGTAAAGCTGTCGCAATATCACTAGGAGTAAGTTGATAACTGGTTAACTTAGCTGGATCAAGCCAAATACGCATTGCGTATGAACCACCAAAGACCTGTACCTCACCCACACCAGCAACACGGCTAAGTGGTTCTTTAATTGATGAGTTTACGTAGTCTTTAATGTCCGAGTCAGAAAGGCTGTTATCTGGTGAGTAGAATGCAATAACTTGCAAGAAGCTTGCACCAGATTTAGTTACTGTTACACCTTGACGCTGTACATCTTCAGGTAAAAGCGCAGTTGCAGATTGCAATTTGTTTTGAACCTGAACCTGTGCAATATCTGGATCAATACCTTGTTCAAAGTTTAATTGAATAGAGGCCTGACCGTTACCAGCACTGTTAGATGAAATGTAGCGTAAACCATCTAGACCATTCATTTGTTGTTCAATGATCTGGGTTACAGTGTTTTCAACAGTCTCAGCAGATGCACCAGGATAAGTTGCAGCAATTGTAACTGTCGGTGGTGCAATCGTCGGATACTGTGCAATAGGCATTTTTGTTAGCGTGAGAATACCCGCCAACATAATGACTAATGCAATCACCCACGCAAAAATGGGGCGATGAATAAAAAATTGTGCCATTCAATCTACCCCTTATGCATTAGATGCTTTCTGTTCTGCTTGAGGTTTACCTGATTGAGCCGGTTTTGTCGCATTTGGAGCTGCACCTTGTGGATTCGCTGGTTGAGCTTGGTAAGGTTTTGCTGAAACTTCTTGCCCTTCTTTAACTTTGGCAACACCGTCAACAATCACTTTATCACCAGCTTTAAGACCGTTAGTCACAATCCAGTTTTGTCCTTGAACACCAGAGGTTTCAACAGGACGACTCTCAACAGCACCTTTGGCATTAACAAGCATTGCTACAGCTTGACCTGTAGGTAAACGTGTAATTGCAGCTTGAGGAATCAGGTAAGCATTAGGAACTACACCTTGAACAATCTGTGCAGTGGTATACATGCCTGGAAGTAACAGATGATTCGGGTTTGAGAATACGGCACGTAAAGTAATCGTTCCTGTATCCTGATTTACAGAAGCATCAGAGAAAGCAAGTTGTCCTTCGATTGGGTAAGTTGAACCATCTTCGAGCTTCAATTTCACTTTCGTGTTGTTACTATTGTTTAAACTGCCTTTGCTAAGTTGTTGACGTAAACGTAATAACTCGGCACTAGACTGGTTAATGTCAACATAGATTGGGTCTAACTGTTGAATCGTCACTAACGGATCAGTTTGGTTGGCAGTCACTAAAGCACCAGCTGTTACAGAAGAACGTCCAGACTGACCAGAAATTGGTGAGCGAATTGTAGAGTAGCCAAGATCAACATTTGCATTCGTTACTTGAGCTTTTGCAGCAGAAACTTGTGCTTCGGCAACATTAACCTGACCAAGTAAGTCGTCATACTCTTGTTTAGATACAGCGTTACTTGAAACAAGTTGCTTATAACGGTTTAACTTAGTACGTAGTGAAGCTAGATTTGCCTGTTGTTGTAAAAGGGTAGCCTTTGCATTTTCAAGCGTTGCACGGTTAGTTCGAGAATCCAGTTCATATAGAGCCTGTCCTTCACGAACGTAACTTCCTTCAGCAAACAAGCGTTTTAAAATCACACCACTTGTTTGAGGGCGAACTTCAGAAATTTGATATGCTGAAGTACGGCCGGAGAGTTCAACGCTTTGTTCAACACTTTGTGGTTGAGCAACAATAACACCTACTTCTGCAGGCGGCATTTTCTGAGCAGCAGCAGCTTGCTGTTTCTCATCGGAGCCTTTGCTACAACCAACAAGTGCGATACTTGTTGCTAATGCGCAAGCAGTAAGGGCAGGAGCCCAAAGCTTAGCCGACATCATTGTTCCACCTCGTTTAGATAAAATCTAAAAATATATTTGTTTTCTACTTAACCTACTTTGTGTTTGTAATAACCAGAGCCAAAGCAGTGCAATCCAAATAAAACCTATGCCCCAACCGGCGAGTACATCTGTTGGAAAATGAACTCCAGCATATATTCTTGAAAGCCCCATGCAGATAAACCAAAGACAGGAAATCAAAATGATATAAGGAGAGTTAGTGTTGGGCTTATGGCATAACATTATCATTGCCATACAAGCCAGTGTTGATGCATAAACACTATGTGCACTTGGGAACGATGCACCATAACTTTCGACAATATGATATACCTGTGGAGGTCTTGGACGGTCAACACACCACTTGAGCAGCCAACCCGTGATGATACTGCCAAGAACACCCACGCTAATGAAAATAACAGTAATATATTTTTTATACCATGCTTGATATATACACACCAACAAGGATAAAAAACATACAAAAGGCATACCACCTACACGTGCTAGAAAGGTCGTAATAGAGTTAAGATAATCTGATCGATTTTCACTCAATATTTGAACGGTGAGAAGATCCAAAGATTGAAGTCTTGGTACAAAAAGACCAAGAACACCTAATCCTAAAAAAATACAACCAATAAAAAGCAATAAATAGGGCATGTATATACCTTTGCTTGTTCAAGCAGTGTCTACTACTGAAAGCCGTTAAAAGTGTACTTGCCAGTACACTTTTTTTCAAGCCTGATAGATCATCGTAAATTCATTTTGAAAATTTTTTAACATTTGGAAAAACAATCACAACAAAATTGACGAAAATCACATTTTGTGTACAAAGCAAAATTCTTAGTGGTCTGCTTTTTTCCCGTTATTTGTTGAAGTGTTTTCTTCAAGTTCTAATGGTTGTTTTGGTGGCCAGAAAAAATCACTTGGACGAGTTAAAAAATGAGTCATGACCAATTTGGCTAAAGGTTTCCATTGTTCAAAGCGGACTCGACGCGCTCGTAATGCCACAATAATTGTTAAGGTGAAACTCACAAATAAGTTGGTGAGACCAATACATAACACACCGAGAAAGGACACGATAATCAGTCCGATATCTGGGCTGCCGTTAATAGTCATTAAACCTTGAATAAAGTTAGCGGATGCAAAGGCAATATGGCGAATATCTAAAGGTAGACCTAGGATAAAGCCTATGGTTCCCATACTTCCTAGCATAATACCGAATAAGAAGTTACCGGCTAACGCACCTAAATTACGTTCAATATATTCAGCAAAACGGTTAAGGCGATCTTGCCCAAACCAGCTAGCTAAACGGCGATGTGCTCTTAGACGCGGGCCGACTTTTCGGTAAACAGCCATGTTGTCAAAGTATCCTGCAATGAGACCTGACAAAAACAAACATACTCCAGCAATTGCTGCATGTGGAACTGCTAATGAAGTAAAGGGGTTTAAGCTGTGTAGAAGATAAGTTGCTTTAGTATGGGTTAATAACGGTTCATCAAGATAAAATTGCCATGCAAAAGTGATGAGTGCCGCAGTAGGAATCGCAATTGAAATATTGCCCAAAATAGCAATAAATTGCGTTCGGATAATATTAATAATAAGCGCCGCTAACTCCGCAATTTGAGCCGTTTTAGAGCCTTTACGTTGCTGTACTGTTGCAGCAAGAGCCGCCGCCGTCATAGCGGGCTGCTTAGTCGCAACTGTAAAATGCAGAACATGAATCAGAATGAAACCTAGAGAATAATTCATACTGAAAGTAAAAGCTTGCATGAGTGGGGCCATTGTCATTCTTGCAGCAAGAATTTTTAAAGATGCCATAAAGGCAATAATGACACCTGCACCAGCGGCAGCTTTATACATTCCCCAAAAGCCTTTGGTATCTGTACTTACGTAATGTTCACCTGTTCGGCTAGCATTTTCTGTTACCTGAAAAGCAATGAGTTCACTGGTCGTACTGAGTAATGAGCGAACACTTTTTTCGCTGTAATGTGCCTTGGTTAAATCGGAAATCAGATGTCCTAAAGAAACATATTTTCCTTTAGTGTTATCTACGACCAGATAAAGTAATAACTCAATTCGGTCAAGACATTGCTCAAGTAATGATAGTAAGTAAGTCAAACTTAAGCTGACACCAATTCTTTTGGTCGCACGACGAATCTTTAAAACCACATCTCGGCACTGTTCCAACATAACAAATGCTTGTGATGCATCGGGCGGGGAAATAACTGCAATTTCATGTTCAGAAATTTCTTGTTTTTTATACTTTTCAATAAACTCAATAATTTCACGGTTCTGAACTAAAAACGGTGACTCATATTCTGTTAATTCTGGTTGAGCATTAATAAATTCGGGATAAAGACCAATTCCACTAATTCGATAAGATAGGACCGTAATGGCTTTAATCATTTCACTTTGAATGACTAACTTCTCATCGACATTACTTTGGCTTTGCCCAATAAGACTAAATAAATTTGCCCAATCTTCATCATCAATATTATTGAGCCAAATTTTGTCACTTTCTAAATAGAAAATTTTTCCAATTAATATTTTGAGTTGGCTTGCATCTTCTATTAAAGGTAAAAAATGTGCTCCGAGTCTTTGCCCAAGCTGGTTCCAGAAACCATCTAAAGACAAAATTCCACTATCAGCATATAAACTAACTTGCTTATAGCGATTAATTAAACGTAATAAAAAAGTTTGTAGTAAGAAGGGCGCTGTAGGTGTGCGCAAAAGACTTTCAATAAAAGCCTGTATTTTTTTCTTAATTTCATCCGTATCTTGTGGGTTGGATGGTCGGATGACATTGATGAGTTCAATCAGTAGATTTTCATCAATGACAGCTCGAGGATCCTCAAGCTGCTTCTCTATTTTTAAAAAAAGATCTGAAAAATTTATATGCATAGGCAAAATAATATCTATTGTATTCGATGTAATGCAAGCTGAGTTAAGTTAATCAAAGCCTGACGATACGGTGTATCGGGTAGGTTTGATAAAGCTTGCAGTGCTGCTTCTGTTTCTTCTTTGGCACGTTGGTTGCAATAATCTAAAGCACCAGACTTCTGTACAATTTCGATGACATGAGATAGTTGGTCTACTCCACCAGTTGCGATACTGCGACGAATAATCGCATGCTCTTCACCTGTTGAGCGTGCTAATGCAGAAATTAACGGTAAAGTTGGCTTACCTTCCATTAAATCATCACCAATATTTTTACCTAATGTTTCAGCATCAGAGGTATAGTCTAAAATATCATCAATAATTTGGAATGCATTACCAAAATGACCAGCAAATAATCTTAATGGCTCACGGTACGCTTCTTGCCCTGCCAAAATAGCAGCACCTTCTGTAGCCAGCTCAAACAGGCGAGACGTTTTACCATGAATAATTTTTAAATAAGTTTCTTCAGTTGTATCTGGTTGATGCTGTGATTGAAGTTGTAATACTTCACCTTCAGCAATTTCACATGTACCTGTTGAAAAGTCTTTCAATAAAGTCATGTTGTTTAAATCGACCAATAAATCGAAAGCACGAGCAATCAAGAAGTCGCCAACTAAAACGGCTGTCTGATTATTCCATGTCGCATTTGCTGTAGGGCGACCACGACGAAGCCCAGATTCATCTACCACATCATCATGGACCAGTGTCGCGGTATGTAACATTTCAATGATTGCAGCTAAACGCTGTGCATTTGCCATGTTATCTAAACCACAAGCACGTGCTGCAAGCAAACACATGATTGGGCGCATACGCTTTCCGCCAGCTTCAACGACGTGTTTGCTGACAGACATGACTAAACCGACTTTTGAGCTAATTCCTTCATTAATCAAGTGATCCATCGCAGCGAAGTCTGAAGCAACAGGCGCAAGAATGTCTTGCTTGAAATCGATGACCATATGAAGAAAAACCCCGTATTGGTAGATAAGTGGCGTTAGTGTATCAATTAAAGATGTGTTGCACAGGTTAACAAGTGGCTGATATTAATCATTTCTATTGTTTTTAAGCGTTTTTTGTTCTTTATTTAAGCAAAATACGATGTTTTCGGCAAAACAATAAATTTAATGACATCAGCATTAATACAACTTGTTCTTGACGCAATTTGTGTTTGGAACTGTATTTTAATTTTCATTCAGAATCAATGAAAACTGCTAAATTCCAGTCCAAGCTGTTTGATTTTGTAAGAATAGGGGATCATGCTTTACTGATAGATAGAAAATACTTGTCGTTTGATCAAATTTCACTTAAAATCTGTCGCCTTGTATAACCCCAGTGGCGATCGTTTTAAGATCGATATATCCCTTTATCGACACGACGACACGGGCTGATTGGAGTACATTATGTACGCAGTAATCCAAAGCGGTGGTAAACAGCACCGTGTAGTTGAGGGCGAAACCCTTAAAGTTGAATTATTGAAAGCTGAATCTGGTGCGACTATTACATTTGATGATGTATTAATGGTTGTAAACGGTGACAACATTCAAATCGGTGCTCCAGTTGTAGCTGGCGCTAAAGTAACTGCAGAAGTGATTGGTCATGGTCGTCACGACAAAATCCGCATCATCAAAATGCGTCGTCGTAAACACTACCGTAAACAACAAGGTCACCGTCAATGGTTCACTGAGTTGAAAATTACTGGTATTTCAGGCTAATCACGAGGAGTAAGAGACATGGCAACTAAAAAAGCCGGTGGATCGACGAAGAACGGTCGTGATTCAAACCCAAAAATGTTAGGTGTTAAAGTTTACGGCGGTCAAGCTGTAACTGCTGGTAACATCATCGTTCGTCAACGTGGTACAGAGTTCCACGCTGGTGCAAATGTTGGTATGGGCCGTGACCATACTTTATTTGCTACTGCTGACGGCGTAGTAAAATTCGAAGTGAAAGGTCAATTTGGCCGTCGCTACGTAAAAGTTGAAACTGTATAAGTTTTAGCTCGAAAAAAGCCCACATTTTGTGGGCTTTTTTTATGGCATTTATTTTTATTCATCTTCATCATGATGAATGAAATTCTACAAACAACATGAATAACATAACAAAATATCTTATTTTCTCAATGATTAGCACAGAGTTTGTCGGTTAATATGAGTCTTGAATTAAGAGCTTACTCAACTTCATAACTTTACTTTGAAAGAGAGTAAGTTGTCTTACAGCAACTAAAAAGGTGATGACATGAATATGCTTCGTAAAACTATGTGTGCTATTACACTTAGCGCGTCAGTGCTTGCTCCTGTAATGAGTACTACAGTGTTTGCTGCGCCTGTAGCAGCACCGGAGCAACAGGCAATTGGGAACCTGGTTAATCAGTTATCAGGTTTACAGCGTTTGACTGCCGACTTTGAACAAACAACTAAAGCCAATACAAAAACTGTGGCACAGAAAAAGAGTTTAAGTGCACAGCATATGAACCAGACATTTAAAGGCTCAATGAAAGTTGAGCGTCCGGGGAAATTTTATTGGGAAACAGTAAGTCCTGCTAAACAAACTATTGTAACGAGCGGAAAAACAGTTTGGATCTATGATCCAGATTTACAACAAGCGGTCCGCCAAAGCTTAGATGATCAGGTTGCAGATACACCAGCATTATTACTCTCTGGTAACACCAACCAAATCATGAAGTCTTATCGTGTAACACAACCCGATAAATCTAAACTTTATTTCACATTATTCCCTAAAAAAGAAGATGGGGCATTCCAAAGCTTAACAATTAGCTTCGGAGCAAATAAAGCGCCTACACTTATGGTATTACAAGACTCATTAGGTCAAACCACCTATGTACGCTTTAAGAACGTTAAAGTAAATGCTTCAATTCCGGCATCAGTCTTTAACTTTACGCCGCCAAAAGGTACAGATGTTATTGACCAATAATTAAAGCCTCTTCAAAAAAGCTACTTTAACGGTAGCTTTTTTTTATATAAGAGAAACAGATACATTTTTTAACCCCGTCTTATTCTTACGCTTTGTATAGTGTTAGAGGTAAATTCATGGGGATTATTATGCGACTTTACGATAAGAAAATTATTTGTATTCTTCCATTAATGGCTGCAATGGCAATGGTGACTGGTTGCCAACCAAAGTCGGCAGCCAAAGAAGAGCAGGCTGCTTCGACTGCAAAAGTTAAAGAAACGAAAGAGGCTGGTGTTCCTGTAATTCAAGCAAAAGTAATCCCGGTAAAATTGCCAAAATCAAAAGTTTGCTTAGAAGATGGTTGTACTGAGTATGATTTTCAAACAGTACAGACCAATCAAAAATGGATTAATGATTACTTCACCAATCGTATAAAGAAAGCAGATCCGAATGCTTTTGCAAATTTAGCCGATCAACCAGTTGAAGTACCTGAAGGTGAACCAAGTTCAAGTCAAAGTGCAATTTATGTTCGCTATTTAGGGCAAAACTATAATCTTGCTACCTTTGCATTACAGACTTATTCATACTCAGCTGGTGCTGCACACGGCATGTCTCATCAAGAATTTGTAAATTTTGACTTATTAAATAAAAAGCACATTACTGTTGCTGAACTTATTCAGCCAGATGTTGAAAAACAGTTGGTTGATGCTCTTTTTGAAGCAAATACAAATTGGCTTCAAGCGCACAATATTAGCCGTGAAAAACTTCAGCTAAGCGATAATTTCTACTATGGTGCTAATGGCATTGTATTTGTCTATCCAATTTATGAGCTAGCTTCATATGCAGAGGGAATGTCTGAATTAACGCTGCCATATTTTGATGCGGGTAAGTTCATTAAACCTGAGTATTTACCAAGTGTGCCAAACTATAACTTTTAAAATAAGTGATCTATTCTAAGAATTGTGTGAAAGCTATTCGTTATGAAGATGATCACTATATTTTTTAGTGTTAAGGCCTTACACTATAGCCAGTTTTTTACCCATATTATGATTGATTATGATCAACCCTAAGTTACTCAGAAATAATATTGAAGCCGTTAATGCGGCTTTGGCAAAACGCGGTGTTCAATTAGATGTTCAAGAATGGGCTTCTTTAGAAACTCGCCGTAAAGATTTGCAATCAAAAACTGAAAAATTGCAGGCAGAACGTAATGCCGGTGCAAAACAAGTGGGTCAGATTAAAAAATCCGGTGGTGATGCTTCTGAAATCATGGCGCGTATGCAAGCCATTGGCGACGAAATCAAAGCTGCTGAAGTTGCTTTGTCAGAGTTACAAAACGAGATTGAACAAAAAGCGTTGAGTATTCCTAACTTACCAGATGAGTCTGTTCCTGCTGGTAAAGATGAAGATGATAACGTTGAAATCTCAAAATGGGGTACGCCTCGTCAGTTTGATTTTGAAATCAAAGATCATACTGATTTAGGTGAGTGGATGGGTGGTTTAGAGTTTGAAACCGCTACTAAATTGACTGGTTCACGTTTTAGCGTATTGAAAGGTTCTTTAGCACGCCTACAACGTGCATTAACACAGTTCATGCTTGATACCCATACTTTAAAGAATGGCTATACAGAAGCTTACGTGCCTTATTTGGTCAATGCTGATTCACTTCGTGGTACTGGTCAGTTGCCAAAATTTGAAGAAGATTTATTCAAACTTCAAGGTGAAAAAGAATATTACCTCATCCCTACAGCAGAAGTTCCAGTTACTAACTTCGTTCGCGATGAGATTATTGATACCGAACGTTTGCCTTTAAAATATGCAGCGCATACGCCATGTTTCCGTAGTGAAGCTGGTTCTTATGGTCGTGATACCCGTGGTTTAATTCGTCAGCATCAATTTGATAAAGTTGAGATGGTGCAAATCGTTAAACCTGAAACATCTATGCAAGCACTTGAAGAGCTTACTGCACATGCTGAGGGCATTTTGCAGGCACTAGGTTTGCCATACCGCAAGATTTTGCTTTGTGGTGGTGACATGGGCTTTGGTGCAACTAAGACTTACGACTTAGAAGTTTGGGTTCCAAGCCAAAATACTTATCGTGAAATCTCTAGTTGCTCTAATATGGGTGATTTTCAGGCACGCCGCATGAAAGCGCGCTACAGAATGGATCAAAAGAAGACCGAATTGGTGCACACACTAAATGGTTCAGGTCTGGCAGTTGGACGTACTTTGCTTGCTGTAATGGAAAATTACCAACGTGAAGACGGTTCTATCGAGATTCCAGAAGTATTACGCCCATATATGGGTGGTGCAACGTTTATTGACTAAGCTTTGCATCTAAATTGTGCACGGTTTTTGCTTAACCCAAATCAGATGATTAATGTAGAGGTTTAAGGTGGATATTTTTCCAATCTCTTTAAAGTTGCAACAGCAACATTGTCTGATTGTGGGTGGTGGGCATATTGCATTGCGCAAAGCAAACCTTTTAGCCAAGGCGGGAGCAGTAATCGATATTATTGCTCCTGCAATTGAAGAGCAGCTTTTACAGTTAGTCAAAACGACAGGCGGAGAGTATTTTGCCGAGTCCTTTGCTGAAAAAATATTAAATACACCATATCGATTAGTGATTGCTGCAACTAATGATGCGCAAGTGAATAAAGCTGTTTTTGAACAATGTGAAGCGCGTAATTTATTGGTCAATAGTGTTGATGATATTCCACATTGTCGCTTTATGGTTCCAGCTATTATTGACCGTTCTCCGTTAATTATTTCTGTCGCTTCAAATGGTGCATCACCAGTTTTATCGAGACAACTTCGTACTCATATAGAAACAATTGTTCCGCATGGCATGGGTAAGTTGGCTGAGTTTTCTGGTCAGTGGCGTAAGCAGGTAAAAGAAAAAATTCCCAATCCAGATGAGCGTCGGATTTTTTGGGAAAACCTCTATGCTAGCCCATTGAAAGAACAAGTTTTCAATGACAATTTAGAAGTTGCAAATGGTTTGATTCAGCAAGCCTTAACAGAATGGACTGCACCTAAAGGTGAAGTTTATTTGGTAGGCGCTGGACCGGGTGATCCAGAGTTACTGACACTAAAAGCATTACGTCTTATGCAGCAAGCTGATGTTGTGATTTATGATCGTCTTGTTTCTGCGCCCATTTTAGAGCTTTGCCGTCGTGATGCGACTAAAATTTATGTCGGTAAAGCCCGTTCAAATCACTCCGTTCCCCAAGATGGTATTAATGCTTTACTGGTTGAATATGCTCAAAAAGGAAAGCGTGTTTGTCGTTTAAAGGGTGGTGATCCATTTATCTTTGGACGTGGTGGTGAAGAGATTCAAGAGCTCGTTGAGGCGAATGTCACTTTCCAAGTTGTACCAGGTATAACAGCAGCATCAGGCTGTTCAGCTTATGCGGGTATCCCATTAACACATCGTGATTATGCACAAAGTGTTCGTTTCTTGACTGGGCATTTAAAGGAAGGTTCACCTGAACTTCCTTGGAATGAGCTGGTTTATGAAAATCAAACTTTGGTTTTATATATGGGGCTAGTTGGTTTAGAACGCATTTGTGAGCAACTTATTGCTCATGGTCAACGTGCTGATATGCCAGTAGCTTTAATCTCTAAGGGAACCACACCAGACCAGAAAGTTGTAGTTGGAACATTAGCTGATATCGCAACGAAAGTGTCTGAACATCATATTGTAGCACCGACTTTAACCATTATTGGTGAAGTGGTGAATTTACGTGAACAGTTAAAATGGCAATAAGTTCATTTGAGTTTATTGCTGGTTATTAAAGTCGAGAAAATTTGTGATTCATGTTGTCCTATACGAGCCTGAAATTCCTGCCAATACAGGCAATATCATTCGTTTATGTGCTAATACTGGTGCACAGTTACATTTGGTCAAGCCTTTAGGTTTTGAATTGGATGATAAAAAGCTCAAACGAGCAGGTCTTGATTATCATGAATGGGCACGTATGCAAATTTGGGACAACATAGAACTTTGCCTTGCCGACTTGAAAGCTAAAGGGGTTGAGCATGTTTTTCCACTCACCACTAAAGGTTCTGCAACTCCGCATACAGTTGATTTGAATCGACCTGTGGCTTTACTGATGGGGCCGGAAACACGCGGTTTGCCTGAGCATGTTCGCTTGATGTTTCCACAAGAACAGTGGATTCGTTTGCCGATGGCGGAAAACTCAAGAAGTTTAAATTTATCTAATGCAACGGCTGTGATTGTTTATGAAGCATGGCGTCAGCAGGGTTTTAAAGACTTAGGATAAGTTAATAGTTTTTAAATAAAAATAAGGCCACAGTTGTGGCCTTATTTTTTTATATAAATCCAATTAAGCCTGTTCTAGCACTTTTTCGTCATAAGTCATTTGGGCTGCTAAAACCTGTTCAATATTGCTTTCGGCCCATTCCTTTAATTGGAACGCCATTGAAGCGACATTTTGCCCCAGAGAAGTGAGTGAGTAATCAACACGAATAGGAGATGTATTTTGAATTTTACGCTCAATAAAACCGTCTCTTTCCAGCATTTTTAACTTCTGTGATAAGACTTTAGGCGAAATACCTTGAATATTCTTTTTGAGCAAGTTGAAGTGCTGAGTTTCCTCTTCAAGCACATTTAAAATTAATAAAACCCACTTATCTGCAATTTTTTCAAAAAATAAACGAGCAGGGCAATGTTGTTGAAAAACATTATATTTTAGACATTCATTCATACTATTTACCTGCTAATTTCTTAAAAAATTACCATAGTTACCAGTTAGTAACTAATTGACACCTAGTTTCTAAAATATATCATAAGTTGGAATTTAATAAAACAAAGGTTTGCTCCCATGTCTAACTCTAATATCGCGGTTGTATATTTCTCTGGTTATGGCCATACCAAAGTAGTGGCTGAAACATTTGCAAACGAAATTAATGCTCAGCTCATCCCAATTGATCAAGAAGGTAATATTACTGAGCAAGATTGGCAGACATTAAATGATGCGAAGGGGATTGTTTTTGGTGCTCCGACTTATATGGGTACAGCACCATGGCAGTTTAAAAAGTTTGCTGATGCAACTTCAAAAGTTTGGTTTACACGTGGTTGGCAAGATAAAGTATTTGCAGGCTTTACAAACAGCGCGAGCTTAAATGGGGATAAGCAGGTTACACTTATTCAATTACAGACTTTAGCATCGCAACATGGTGGAATTTGGGTGAGCCTTGGTTTATTACCAGCGAATACAAAAGATGCAACACGTGAAGATGTAAATAACTTAGGTGGTTCAGTTGGACTTTTAGTTCAATCGCCTTCTGATGCAAGTGTAGAGGAAGTCCCTGCTGGAGACCTTGAAACAGCGAAACTCTATGCTCAACGTGTACAAAATATTGTGAACAAAATTTTTGGTTAATTTGACAATAAAAAAGGCGCTTTAAGCGCCTTTTTTATGAGGGATGGTTATTCATGTTCATTATGTTGAGGTGCTTGATATTTAAAACCTTTAGTTTTATAACCTAGGTATAAAATACCGAACATTGCCCACCATAATCCATATTTCAAGGCTGTCTCTTCAATCTCAAGCCATAGAGCGAAAATACTGAAGAAGCCAAGAAGTGGAATAATTACAAAGTTAAAAATATCTTTGAAATTCTTTGTACGGCCATCACGTAAAGCATAGCGTGAAATCACTGATAAATTAACAAATGTGAATGCAGTTAACGCACCAAAGCTAATCATTGAAATGACAATATCTAAACTCATGAAACCTGCTGCTAGTGCTACAACACCAACAATAAGAATATTGTATGAAGGCGTATAGTTCTTTGGACTAACATGACCAAAGATTTTTTTATTGATTACACCATCACGTCCCATTGCATACATTAAGCGCGATACACCTGCATGAGCTGAAATACCAGATGCCATGACAGTAATAATTGCAAAAGCAAGAACGTATGACTGAAATAATGAACCACCTACAAGTAATAAAATGTCTGGCTGTGTTGCTGCAACATCTTCAAAGTAGTTTTTAGGATCATGTGGGAAGTAAATTTGCATGAAGTAAGTACTGATGACAAAGATTACACCAGCGATAAGTGCTGTTAAGAAAATCGCTTTAGGTAATGTTTTCTCAGTGTCTTTTGTTTCTTCTGCTAAAGAACTTAAAGAGTCGAATCCAGTAAACGAGAAGCAAAGTAATGTTGCACCAGTGACTAATGCCCCTACGGATGTCAACTCATTCCAGAAAGGCTCTAAGCTCCATAACTGATAACGGGTTGCTTCTGTAATTGGACCTTCTGCATTATAGCCCATTTGTAATTTGCTATAGACTAGATAAGTAAATATGCCGATCACGAGTAACTGTACAAATACAATCAGGCTATTAAAATTAGCAACAAAGCGTGCGCCACGTAAGTTAATACCAGTCATGAAAGCGGTTAATACAATTACCCATACCCAATGATTGACTGTAGGAAATAATGCATCAAGATAAATACCAGCCAAAATAATATTGACCATTGGTGAAAGCAAATAATCTAACCAAGATGACCAACCCACCATAAAACCAACATTAGGGTGAATTGATTTTTGTGCATAGGTATAAGCTGAACCTGAAGATGGATAGCGCTTAATCATATGTCCATAACTAATCGATGTTAGCAAAATGGCAATTAATGCAAAAATGTACGAAGTTGGAACATGGTAATGACTTTCTTCGGAAACTAGACCGAATGTGTCAAATAATGTCATTGGCTGAATATAGGCTAAACCAATAATAATAATATGCCAAAGACCTAGCGTTTTTCGTAGCTTAACTACAGACGGAGTCCCAGAGATAGTTGTCAACGGCGTTATCCTCATAATCGTTGATCAAGGATCAGCTTGGTGTTAAGGATCGTTTGAGACGAACGATCCCCCCTACAGAAAAAGATAAAGTGCGCCAATCTATCCTAAATTGATGCAAATTGTCAGTACTTTCATCGATTTTTTAGCAAATTTTTTGCCATATTTACAAATAAAATGATGAATATAGATTCACATCTATAAAAAAGGTCCTGATTTTATATAAAAATCAGGACCTTATGGGGGATTTTTGATTTAACTTATCTTATTACCATGCCTTTTGTAAAATATCGCGGATATCTTTTAGGCTTGCTTCTTTAGGGTTGTAAATAATTGAGCCGTCATTTAGTGCTTTTTCTGCAACTTCATCGAGCTGTGCTTCAGTTACTTTGCCAGTTTCACGTAAAGTACGTGGTAACTTGGTTAAGGTAAATAAACGATCACGCATTGCCAAAATTGTTGCAATCGCTCTGTCTGCACGTTGAGTTGCTGGAGTTTGTGCATAGATATCAGCACCAGCTAATGGCAACAGTAATTCACCAATTTTCTGGCCATTTACCTGCTTATTATATTCAAGCACATATGGTAAGAATAAATTCATACATAAACCGTGGGGCAGGTGAGCAACAGCACCTAAAGCATGACCTAAAGAATGTACAAGGCCTACCATTGAGTTAGAGAATGCAATACCTGCCATTGTAGAGGCTTGTGCTAGTTCTAAACGACCTTGTGAGTCATTTGGGTTTTCTAGGACATTAAATAGGTTTTCACTAATCTTTTTAATTCCAGCACTTGCATAAGCATCGCTAAGTGGATTGGCAGCCATACATGTATATGCTTCAACACAATGTGTTAAGGCATCCATACCTGTCATTGCAGTTAAATGAGGTGGCAATGTAAGTGTCATGCGTGGATCTAAAATCGCTGCATGTGGCATTAAGTAATAAGAGGCAAATGCCAATTTAACATTCTTTTGCGTATCTGAAACCACGGCAACCATAGTCACTTCAGATCCCGTACCTGATGTAGTCGGAATTACGAAAAATGGTTTTAATGGTTTTGGTAGGTTGTGTGCACCAGAATATTGAAGTAAGTCATCTCCACCTTCAGATACTAAAATGTTAGTTGCTTTAGAAGTATCGATAACTGAACCACCACCTACAGCAATAATCGCATCGCATTTATTCTTGCGATAAGCTTCTGCGGCAAGACGAACGACTTCTAAACTTGAGTCTGGTGGAACATCATCAAACACATGACCAATGACAGCATCAGTCGTACTGAACGCAGCTTCAATCGGGTTGAGTAGGCCATTTGCGCGCACACCTTTATCTGTAATGATGAGCGGACGTTTTGCACCTAAAGTCGCAAGTTCAAACGGAATATGTTCTAACGCAGCATTACCGGCAATGACTTTTACAGGACAAAAGAATTCGTAATATGGTTTAGCCATGTTATGCGCTCCGCTTGAAATAGGACTTAGCTACTTTTAAGTAAATATTTGCAGCTTCGTTGAATTTTTCTTTTAGGGTGAGTTCGGTTGGGTATTCTTTGACTGCAAGAGACGCAACCAATTTAGGTAAAATGAGAGATTCCATTTTATTTAGACAGCGTACTAAACGAATGGCAGCAGATACATCGCCATCAGCAATCATTCGGTCATTAGCAAATGCTTGGGCAGTACTTTCTTGAAAAGAAAATACTAAAAAGGCATGAGTTACATGTTTGAATGTAATAGTTAAGTCTGGCTTTCTTTCAGCTCTTTTGAGTAGCTCTAACTGTTTGTCTTCTGTGACTCGAGCAAAAAATGCTGGTCCATTTGGGAAAACATTCATTGAAAGTACAAAGTGAACAGGAAATTTAGATACTTCCTCTTGTATTTCAGTGTCCACTTGACTTGCCATGACTAAGCCACGACCAACAACATCCATCATGAGCTTAACATAGGCAAGTTGCAGAGTAGGCTTTACAGCTTTTGTCGAAATCACTCGCGTATCCCTTGTTAAAATTATGCAAAAGCAAATTTAGAGCAATTACTCTAATCCATTTTTATTTCATCGCAAAGCGATTTATTCAGTTTTGACTTCTGGGTCATTAAAGTATCCAGTGTTCTTAATATACTCAATAAAGTCTTGGCAAAGTTGAGTGAATGATGGATAAGGAGTCACCAAATCTTGTATACGCACCATTTCTAAACCAGCGTAGCCACAAGGATTGATCGTCTGGAACCCATCTAGGGCACAGTCTAAGTTTAATGCTAACCCATGGTAGCTACGACCACGACGAATTTTAAAACCTAGGGAACCGATCTTACGGCCATCTACATATACTCCTGGTGCATCAGGCTTAGCATACGCTTCAATTCCGTATTTTTTTAAAACATCTATCATGAATTGTTCAGCAAAACTGACCAATGTACGCACGTTCCATTTTAGACGATTAAGATCAAACATGAAGTAAGCCACAAGTTGACCGGGTCCATGCCAAGTCACTTGTCCACCACGGTCAGTTTGCACTACAGGAATATCTGATGAAATTAGGATGTGTTCAGGTTTACCAGCTTGACCTTGAGTTAAAACATTATGATGTTGGAGTAACCATAACTCATCAGGCGTATCTTGATCTCGCTCATTTGTTAAGAGTTTCATGGTTTCAAACTTGCTTTGATAATCTTGTAAATCGTTCCATTGCCGAATGATTAAGTTAGGTTTATCAAGGCTCATCACAATCTCTTCCTATAATTAGTTTATGCGGCGCCCAGTTAATATCTACTAGATAAAAGCCGAAAACCTTGTAATTTTAAAGGATTTTATAAAAGGAATTCTAAATATTTGTAAGGTTTTTCGTGGTAGGGAGTTTTTAAAATTTCCAAAAAAATACCACAGTAAGAATGCCTGACTGTGGTATTGATTGAAGAACTTAAAATTAAAGCGCAGTTCTAATCTGCGGACAAGCAGCCAAGTCAGCATAAAGTGCATGAACTTGTTCCAATTCTTCAAAGCGCAATTGTGCTGTTAAAGAATGATACTTGCCAGTGCGAGATTCTTGAACTTTTAATGTTGAGTGGTCGAAGTCTGGAAAATGTTTTACCAAAATATCGACTACAGCAACACGTAATTCTTCACCCGCATCGCCAATAAGTTTAATTGGATAATCCATCGGAAATACCCAAAGATGTTCTTGTAGTTCGCGAGATGGAGTGCGGTCTAACATAAGTTACCTCATGATTTGAAACGCCTGCATTATCGCAGGCGTTTATAGCTCTTTCTATTAAATGGGGCTTGGTTTTGAAATTTCAAGCTTTCAAAACTTAGTCATTTTCCAAGAAAGAACGTAAATGTTCAGAACGAGAAGGGTGGCGTAATTTACGTAATGCTTTCGCTTCAATCTGACGGATACGCTCACGTGTTACGTCAAATTGTTTACCAACTTCTTCAAGTGTATGATCGGTTGGCATATCAATACCAAAACGCATCTTCAATACTTTTGCTTCACGTTCAGTTAAGTTTTCCAATACTTCACGAGTTGCTTCTTTTAAGCCTTCTGAAGTCGCAGCATCAATTGGAGAAGTGATGTTTTGATCTTCAATGAAATCCCCAAGATGTGAATCTTCATCATCACCAATAGGTGTTTCCATCGAAATCGGTTCTTTAGCAATTTTAAGTACTTTACGAACCTTAACTTCATCCATTTCTAAACGTTCACCTAATTCTTCAGGTGTTGGTTCACGGCCCATTTCTTGTAACAATTGACGAGATACACGGTTGATCTTGTTAATCGTTTCAATCATGTGTACTGGAATACGGATTGTACGAGCCTGATCGGCAATCGAACGAGTAATCGCCTGACGAATCCACCAAGTTGCATAAGTCGAGAATTTATAACCACGACGGTATTCAAACTTGTCTACAGCTTTCATCAAACCAATGTTCCCTTCTTGAATCAAGTCAAGGAACTGTAAACCACGGTTGGTATATTTCTTCGCAATCGAGATTACCAAACGGAGGTTGGCTTCTACCATTTCTTTCTTAGCGCGACGTGCTTTCGCTTCACCAATCGCCATACGTTTAGAGATATCTTTAATTTCAGCAACGCTTAAACTAAGCTCTTTCTCAATATCTGCAATCTTTTGTTGGAATGCTAAAACATCTGGACGAACTTTTTCTAAATGCGCCTTGATTTCAGCAGGTGCTTTAGCAATTTGTTCATCTAACCAAGCTGGATTAGATTCTTGTTTAGGGAAAGATGTACGGAATTGAGTACGGTCCATACGGCCACGACGTACTGCATAACGCATGATTTCACGTTCATTGGCACGAATTTGCTCATGGGTACCACGAATCATTTCAGAGATGATGTCAAATAAACGTGGTGTAAATTTAAACATCATGAATACAGTAGCTAAAGCTTCTAAAGCTTCTTCAGCCTCTGGACTGTTACGACCATGTTTTTCAACAACAGCTTTTGTTTTAGCCCAAGCAGCTTCTAGTTCAGTAAAACGAACTTTTGCAACTTCAGGGTCTGGACCTGAATCACCTTCAGAGTCATCATCACCTTCAGACTCTTCTTCTTCATCGTCATCATCAAGCTTAACTTCTTTCGTTGATTTTGAAGATGATTCGTCTTCTTCTTCAAGTTCTTCAACTTCTTCTAAAACTTCTGGAATATCTTCATCAGTTTCAGGATCGAGGTAGCCTGATAAAATATCTGCAAGACGGCGTTCGCCAGTTAAAAAATCATTATATTCTTTTAATACAACTTCAACAGCATTTGGCCAGTAAGCAATTGAATTAAGGACATCACGGATACCTTCTTCAATACGTTTGGCAATGCTGATTTCACCTTCACGGGTTAACAGTTCAACTGTACCCATTTCACGCATGTACATACGTACAGGATCTGTCGTACGCCCAGGCTCATTTTCAACCGATGCAAGTACGGCAGCAGCTTCTTCTTCAGCAACCTCATCAGTTGCGTCAGCCGACTCACCGAACATGGTATCGTCAGATTCAGGTGCACGCTCGTGTACAGGAATACCAACGTCTTGAAGCATTTGAATAATGTCTTCAATCTGTTCGCTTTCAGTAATCGAGTCCGGCAGATGATCGTTAACCTCAGCGTAAGTTAAGTAACCTTGTTCTTTGCCTCGGCTAATCAGAGCCGCTACTTGAGAAGTAGGGGAATGCATATCGCTCATCTTTGCTTACTCTTTGTTGAATCTGTGGCAGTGAAAAACCGTGCATGATAGCACAATTTGCTTGAAATGTTTTGGCTTTGATCAGTAACCGTTAAATAAAAAATATCTTTGAATTCACGTCTGTTTTTTGAATATTGGGATAAAATCATTTTTTTCAAGCTTAAATCATCGAAAAAATCATAGAATTTTTTTTTAATCAAAAAAATAGTTCAGCTTTATAAATACACAATTTTTTGGGCGAAAAAAAGTACAAATATGCAGTTTAATGAAAAAAATATAAATAAAACTTGACACGATTTAATAACCAAGATAAATAGCGGCTAGACCCATTCACATTTTTTCATTAGAGGTAGTTTTAGTGTCTTCTACAGATTTTGAATTAGATGATAACTACGGTGATGATGATGATGTCGGTTTTGATGAGTCATCAGGCAAAATCACTGCGAAAGAATCATTAGAAAAACGTAGATTAATTGATGATCTATTGGCTCAACGCCGTTTAGAGCGTGAGTTAAAAGATTTTGATTACGATTTAGACGATGATGATCTTGATGATGAAGACTAATCAAATCTGAATAGGGCATCGTCAGCTTAGATGCTATGCTATCGTAGATTTCTTTTTTATAGTCAGGTAACACAATGAGTGCGTTAGATTTAGACCAATTAAGTGAATATCTAGATGGAGACCACAATGAGTATGGTCTGGATTTCGCTGCAACTCATGGTTTTCTGTGTGCAATTGCAGTAGGCCCTCAGTTCGATCGTTGGTTAGATGAATTGTTTGATAATAACCATAAAAAAGTTCCTGCCGAAATTATTCGGCAGATCAAAGCGTGGTTAGAGTCAATTCGACAAGACTTAGCAAATGAAAATGGAATTGAATTTCCGTTTGAAATTGAGGAAGCGGATGTTGAGTCTAGCTTAGGCGACTGGAGTGTTGGATTTGTTGATGCGATGTTCTTAAATGAAGATGCATGGTTTGCACCTGAATATGAAGAACAATTAATTGATTTAACTTTACCAATGATGGTATTTAGTGGAATTGATGAAGAAGATCCACAGATGGAATCTTTCCGTCGTAATGGACAGTTAATGGATGAGCTGGCAGAAGAAATCCCAGATAATTTGAATGAATTATACTTGATGTATCATACGCCAAATTAATTTATTAGAAGAAATAATAAATAACGTCCTTTCTAGGGCGTTTTTTATTACGAAAAATTAAGTGATATAAAATAAAAAAGGGCAGTTAGAAATCTAAGTGCCCTTTGAAAACTATTTTATAGTTTTATAGACGTTTACGCTTTGCAGCAGCAATTTGTGACTGGCGCATACGGAAACCAGCTTTTTGCTTTTCAGTGGTTTTGTCGATGCAATAAATGCAAGAAACACCGTGTTCGTAACTTGGTAGAGCAGACTCTTCAGGAGTTAAAGGCCAACCGCAAGCATGACATTTAATATTCACGCCTTCCTCTACCCCATGAGTTACAGCAGTACGTCCGTCAAATACGAAACATTCACCTTCCCATAAGCTTTCATCAGCAGGGGTTTCTTCTAGGTACTTAAGGATACCGCCTTTAAGATGGTAAACCTCTTTAAATCCTTCTTGAAGAAGTAAAGAAGTTGATTTTTCACAGCGAATACCACCAGTACAGAACATCGCAATTTTTTTGTCTTTATGTTGCTCTAATTCTTTCTTAACGTATTCTGGAAACTCACGGAATGTTTCAGTTTTAGGGTCAATTGCGCCCTTAAATGTACCCGCTTTATATTCGTAATCATTACGTGTGTCGATTAAAATTACATCATCACGTGCGATTAAATCATTCCACTCTTTAGGATCAAGATAGTGACCGACTAAGTCACGAGGTTTAACCTCAACACCTAAAGTCACAATTTCTTCTTTAAGTTTAATTTTCATTTTGCGGAAAGGTTTGTCAGAACTATGGGATTCTTTGTATTCCATAGCGCTAAAGCCTTCATTGAGCAAAAACTGGTGTAGTGTATCAATTGCTACGCGATCACCAGCAACAGTACCATTAATTCCTTCACCTGCTACAATCAGAGTTCCACAAAGGTTAATTGTTTTCACTAAGTCTAATAAACGTTGTTGAAGATCGGCAGGATCTTGAACTTCTTTAAATTGATATAGTGCTGCAACAACCCAACCTGCGGTCGCTTGCTGTTCTACAGGTGCAAGCTGTTCTACAGTAGCGTTCATGGAAAACTCCAAATGTATTAAGATAGAAATTTAAGGCGCATATTTTAGCGCGAAAATTAGTAATAAGCGAGAAAACCATAAAAAGTATATGGTTTATTTAAGGAGTTTGTTTTGAGTAATGATCATCGAATGCTCTCTCTCACCCCATGTGCAGGGCGTTGTTCAACAGTTTTTGGTGATCAGGTTTGTCGTGGTTGTCGCCGTTTTAACCACGAGGTGATTCAATGGAACACTTATACGGCAGAGCAGCGTTTGGCTGTATGGAAGCGTTTAGATGATCAATTGAATCAAATCTTAGTGCCGATGCTGCCTCATGCAGACTTACAGCATGTTGAGGGCTTTATTTTAAGTAAGCGTGTTCGGTTAATGGAAGGGGCGAGTCAGGGTCGTAAGCTTTACCATGCCTTAAAAATATGTGAAAAGAATAAACATCTAGCACACGAGAGTGGTTTGGGTATTTCGGAGTCTCAAGTCAAAACAATATGGGTTGAGTTTGAAAGACGTGTTTTAGCTTTGGCTAAAGCGAGCTATGAGTTGGCTTGGTTGCGAGCAGATGGAATTAGCCATCACTTGTTAACTATGTATGAAGAAGAATAAGTCTAGAGTAGAAAAGACGGAAATAAAAAAGCTGCCAGAAGGCAGCTTTTTTATTAATTTTCTTTCGAATATTAACGTTTGATGTCGCGTTGAGTTTCACCAGTATAAAGCTGACGAGGACGACCGATTTTGTAAGGGCCGCTGTGCATTTCTAACCAGTGGCTGATCCAACCAACTGTACGAGCAAGAGCGAAGATTACAGTAAACATTTCTGTTGGGATACCAATCGCTTTAAGGATGATACCTGAGTAGAAGTCTACGTTAGGGTAAAGTTTACGCTCAACGAAGTACGGGTCGTTCAATGCGATACGCTCAAGTTCCATAGCAAG
Organism: Acinetobacter sp. 22301; assembly: GCF_052045285.1. Taxonomy (NCBI): domain Bacteria; kingdom Pseudomonadati; phylum Pseudomonadota; class Gammaproteobacteria; order Moraxellales; family Moraxellaceae; genus Acinetobacter; species Acinetobacter sp. 22301. The sequence goes on from NZ_JBQEOR010000004.1 coordinate 248,408, forward strand.
TGCTAATTGAGGATCGTTGATACCTAAAGCTTCAAGAACTTCGTCACAAGTTTGCTTCATTACTTTAGCGCGTGGGTCGAAGTTTTTGTAAACGCGGTGACCGAAGCCCATAAGCTTAACTTCTTTGCGTTTAACTTTTTCCATGAACTCTGCAACGTTTTCAACGCTACCGATTTCATCAAGCATCTTAAGAACTGCTTCGTTTGCACCACCGTGAGCAGGGCCCCAAAGTGCAGAGATACCAGCAGAGATACATGCATACGGGTTTGCACCAGTAGAACCAGCAAGACGTACTGTAGATGTAGAAGCATTTTGCTCATGGTCAGCATGAAGCGTGAAAATACGATCCATTGCGCGAGCAAGAACAGGATTAACTTTGTAATCACGGTCAGCAGGAGTAGCAAACATCATGTGCAAGAAGTTTTCCGCATAACTTAAATCGTTACGTGGATAGATGAATGGTTGACCTACTGTGTATTTGTAACTCCAAGCAGCAAGCGTTGGAATTTTTGCAATTAAGCGAATTGCTGTGATTTCACGGTGATTGATGTCTTCAATATCTAGGTTGTTGTGATAGAACGCAGATAATGCACCTACAACACCAACCATGATTGCCATTGGGTGAGCATCACGACGGAAACCATTGAAGAAACGGCTAACTTGATCGTGAACCATAGTGTGAGCACGTACTTTCGTATCAAACTCAACTTTTTGTTCAGCAGTTGGGAGCTCGCCATTTAATAATAAATAACAAGTTTCAAGGTAGTCTGCTTGAGTTGCTAACTGATCAATTGGGTAGCCGCGGTGTAATAGAATACCTTTGTCACCATCAATGAAAGTAATTTTAGATTCGCATGCGGCTGTCGCCATAAAACCAGGATCGAAAGTAAAATGACCTTCTTTCAGTATGCTGCTGACATCAATTACATCTGGACCTAAAGTGCCACTGTAGATTGGTAATCCAATTTCTTTGCCATCAAGATGTAATACGGCTTTTTTGCCATTTGCTTCAGACATTCAATAGATCTCCTGTCCTGGTGAATGTTGATCTGACTCGAAATCCTAATGTTCTCATGTGCGAATCAGACGGTGTCAAAATTTGCTATAAGATTAGTGAGTACTGAAATTTTGTCAATTATACTTATGGATAAAAAATGACGTTCCCACAGAGAGTTAGTCATCAAGACCCGAGCAAAAAAGTCAGTAAAATCACTGCATCGGGATGGTATAATAAGTCAATTCAACAAGAACGTGCAGAAAAAAAATGAAGGATGAGTACAATTGTAAGCAAATTTATAAATTGCAATTTAGAATAATAAGGCGGTAGAAAATGCCAATCTGCTTAAAAAAATCATAAAACTCATGGTGTAATTTCAAATTTATACTCAAAAAAAATGGTATTTTTATTTAGTTGTAACAAAGAATATTGTTCTTTTTTTAAGTTTAATTGTATAAAAAATAGCTCATCAGACGACTTTAAAATCATAAGAACTGTTTTTTAATGAAATTCACTTTCGAAAAATTAGTATAGATCGCTTAATATCTATCTGAAATATAAGTCTGTTCACTTATTTGAAATGTGGCTTACATTGAAAATAGGAGAGTATTGCGATCATTTTTCTATTGATATGAGGAATTTATAACTTTATCTTTAGTCTAAAATCGGCTTATTTAAAAGAAATTTCAGAAAAATGAAATTAAATAAAAAGTTATTTTAAACAAGGACATGATGTATGTAGGTGTAGTTTTTTTATTGACCTAATAATGTAATATTGTTTTGAATGATTCTTATTTAATGGTTTTTTGCTGAAATGGCAAAGTGGATTGTTTGTATTTTGATACTTCGCGTTTTATAATTCAGTGTCGTTTATAGGTTAGGCATGAGCTGTGCTTGCCTAACAATGCCAGCTTTCCTTGGAATTAATTCAACAAACTCCGGTCGGAGTTTCTACCTACAGGATGCCCGCTGTGAAAAGCAACAGACCTGTCAATTTGTCCATGGGTCAGGTGTTAGCGGTAAATTTACGCTCACCCGTGGCTATTGCATCAATTTTACACCGTTTATCAGGTGTCATCGTTTTCTTATTAGTACCAGTTCTCTTATGGATTCTAGATAAATCATTATCTTCACCAGAAGGATTTGACTACGTTAAAAATGTCGTTTTTGGAAATATCCTTGTACGTTTTGTTGTTTGGGTATTTGCAGCCGGCTTGATATTCCACTTTATTGCTGGAGTTAAGCACTTACTTGCAGATTTAGGTTTTGCTGAAGAACTGCAAAGTGGTCGTATTGCAGCGACAATTTCATTGATCTTATCTGTGGTAGCCATTATCGCAGCCTTTGTATGGATTATGTTCTAATGAAAAGTGCTACAGGTTTAACTGGTTCAGGTTCTCGTGATTGGTTTATCCAGCGTGTAAGTGCGGTTGTATTAGCAGCTTATACTGTTGTTCTTTTTGGTTGGATTCTCTGCAAAGGTGGATTTGACTATCAACAGTGGGCTGGCTTCATGATGACATTACCAATGAAGATTTTTTCTTTATTGGCAATTTTATCGCTTATCGCACACGCATGGATTGGTATGTGGCAAGTTTTCACTGACTATGTCACTACTCGTCAAATGGGTCCTTCAGCGAAAGGTTTACGCCTTGTACTGACGACGGCTGTCATTATTGCAGTGTTTGTGTACGCAATCTGGGGTATCCAGATTTTCTGGGCGAATTGATAGGAAGATATCATGGGCGCGATAACCCCTAAAGAAGATTATTCAAATATTCAAAACCTCACTTTCGATGCAGTTATCGTTGGTGGTGGTGGTTCTGGTATGCGTGCTTCTTACCAACTTGCTCAAGCAGGTTTGAAAGTTGCAGTACTTACTAAAGTTTTCCCAACACGTTCACATACAGTTGCTGCTCAGGGCGGTATCGGTGCGTCGTTAGGTAACATGCAAGAAGATAACTGGCATTTCCACTTTTACGATACGGTAAAAGGTTCTGACTGGTTAGGTGACCAAGACGCAATTGAATTTATGTGTCGTGAAGCACCAAAAGTTGTGTATGAACTTGAACACATGGGTATGCCGTTTGACCGTAACGCTGATGGTACAATTTACCAGCGTCCGTTCGGTGGCCACTCTGCGAACTATGGTGATAAACCAGTTCCACGTGCTTGTGCTGCTGCTGACCGTACTGGTCACGCATTATTACACACGCTTTATCAAAGCAACGTGAAAATGGGTACTCAGTTCTTCGTTGAATGGATCGCGCTTGATTTGATCCGTAACGAAGCAGGTGATGTTCTTGGTGTAACAGCGATTGACCAAGAAACTGGTAATATCGCAGTATTCCAAGCAAAAGCGACATTGTTTGCGACCGGTGGTGCTGGTCGTGTTTACCGTGCATCAACAAATGCTTATATCAATACTGGTGACGGTCTTGGTATGGCTGCTCGTGCTGGTATTCCATTACAAGATATGGAATTCTGGCAATTCCACCCTACGGGTGTTGCGGGCGCAGGCGTATTGTTAACTGAAGGTTGTCGTGGTGAAGGTGCAATCCTTCGTAACAAAGACGGCGAACCGTTCATGGAACGTTACGCACCAACTTTAAAAGACTTGGCTCCACGTGACTTCGTATCACGTTCTATGGACCAAGAAATTAAAGAGGGTCGTGGTTGTGGTCCAAAAGGTGATTATATCTTACTAGATATGACTCACTTGGGCGCTGACACAATTATGAAGCGTTTACCATCTGTATTTGAGATTGGTAAAAAATTCGCGAACGTTGACATTACTAAAGAACCAATTCCTGTAGTACCAACAATCCATTATCAAATGGGTGGTATTCCTACAAATATGCATGGTCAAGTGTGCTTACCTGAAGCAGGTACAGACAATTACACTAAACCTGTAAAAGGTTTCTATGCAATTGGTGAATGTTCTTGTGTATCAGTACATGGTGCAAACCGTTTAGGTACTAACTCACTTCTTGACTTGGTTGTATTTGGTAAAGCTGCTGGTGAGCACATTATTGACTACGTAACTAAGCATCATGGTGATGAATATGCACCACTTCCAACAAACGTATTAGAGCAAACTTTAGATCGCGTACGTAAATTGGATGAATCAACTTCTGGCGAAAATGCACAAGAAGTTGCTGATGCGATTCGTGATATCGTTCAAGACCACGCTGGTGTATTCCGTACTCAAGCTTTGCTTGATAAAGGTGTTAAAGAGATTCTTGCTCTTGAACCACGTGTGCGTAACATTCACTTGAAAGATAAATCTAAAGTATTTAACACTGCACGTGTTGAAGCGCTTGAAGTTGAAAACTTATATGAAGTTGCAAAAGCTACATTAATTTCAGCTGCTGCGCGTAAAGAGTGTCGTGGTGCGCATACTGTAGTTGATTATGAATTGCCAGCTGATCACCCAACTTATTCATACGGTCGCCGTGATGATGAGTGGATGAAGCATACTTTATGGTATTCATCAGACAATCGTTTGGAATATAAGCCTGTGCGCTTCAAACCGTTGACTGTTGATGCAATTCCACCAGCACCACGTACATTCTAATCGGGAGTATAAAGATGAGTAGAGGTACTCGTACATTCGAAATCTACCGCTATGATCCTGATAAGGATAAAGCGCCGTACATGCAAACTTTCAAGCTTGAATTGACTGATAAGCACCGTATGTTGCTTGATGCATTACTTGCTTTGAAGGTTCAAGATGAATCATTAACGTTCCGTCGTTCATGCCGTGAAGGTATTTGTGGTTCGGATGGTGTAAACATTAATGGTAAAAATGGTTTGGCTTGTTTATGGAATTTAAATGACCTGCCTGAGAAAATTGTAATTCGTCCATTACCAGGTTTGCCGGTTGTTAAAGATTTGGTTGTTGATATGAACCAATTCTATGATCAATATGACAAAATTCAGCCATTCTTGATCAATAACCAACCAGCTCCACCTAAAGAGCGTTTACAGTCTCCTGAAGAGCGTGAACACTTAAATGGTTTGTATGAATGTATTCTTTGTGCGTGTTGTTCAACTTCGTGCCCATCATTCTGGTGGAACCCTGATAAATTCTTGGGTCCTTCAGCATTGTTAAATGCATACCGTTTTATCATCGACTCTCGTGATACTGCTACTGCAGACCGTTTGGCTCGTCTTGACGATCCATTCAGTTTGTTCCGTTGTAAAGGTATTATGAACTGTGTGTCAGTATGTCCTAAAGGTCTAAACCCTACTAAAGCAATCGGTCACATCCGTAACATGCTATTAGATCAAGCGGGTTAATTCTGCACAAATAGAAAACGCGCATCCTTGATGTGCGTTTTTTTTTAATTTTATAATGTAAACTTTAGACTTTGGTCGAAAAGAGCGAGGATTTTATATATTGCACCATATATTAAAAGATAAAATCGCTTATGTATTTCGCCAATTTATAGGTGGTATGTGTCAAAAAAATCAATCGTTGTTTAAGAACATGATACGATTTGCCACAAAGTTATAGGTGAAAAAAGCGTATACTAGTGAAATTAATTTAAGTAGCACGATCTTAGATCTGTGCTTAATTTTTATGGTTAAAGTCATTTTAGAAAAGTTAATTTTAACGTTAATTTTTCTAAAAAGATTTGCAAAAAATTGCTCGGTTTTAATCGAGTATAAGGTGAGTGATGATGCCATTGAGGGCGTTGTGATTCATTAATTACCTATGGAGTTTTCTCTCTAGGTAGTATGACGCCCCATGGTCTTAGAGACCTGTTGGGTAAGTAATGCCTTTTTTACCAATTTGGCATTATGCATCATGGGTGTGCTTAAAAGGCAGCCTGTAATATTTTTTGCAATAGGAAATGGGTCCACAAATGCAAGAAGTTGCTGACGCATTGCGTCTTGACACTGAACTTTCCGCTGATAGTGCAGCGTATATTGAAGAACTTTACGAGCAGTACCTGACTTCCCCAACCTCTGTAGCTGAGGACTGGCGCCAATATTTCGATAAATATCCAAAGGGTGACCAACCACACAGCGCTGTGCGTGAGCAATTCCTATTACTAGGACGTAATGCTAACCGTGTTCAACCTGTTGTACAAAGTACTGTAAGTACTGAGCATGAGCGTCGTCAAATTGGCGTTTTACAACTTATTGCTGCTTATCGTAATCGCGGACATCAAAAAGCTAAATTAGATCCATTAGGTCTTGCTAAGCGTGAAGAGATTCCAGATTTAGATCTTTCAGCTCACGGTTTAACCAAATCAGATTTAGACACTGTATTTAATACCGGCAATCTTGAAATCGGCAAAAGCGAAGCAACGCTTGCTGAAATGATTGAAGCAATGGAAGCAATCTATTGTGGTTCGATCGGTGTTGAATACATGCATATCGTGGACACAAAAGAAAAACGTTGGATTCAACAACGTCTTGAAAGTGCCCGTGGTAAATTCAATTACACAAATGATCAAAAGAAAGGCTTCTTAGAGCGTTTAACTGCTGCTGAAGGTCTTGAAAAATATCTTGGTAATAAATACGTTGGTGCTAAACGCTTTGGTGTTGAAGGCGGCGAATCTTTTATTCCTATGGTAAACGAGATTATTCAGCGTGCTGGTGCTGTAGGTTGTAAAGAAGTTGTTATCGGTATGCCACACCGTGGCCGTTTAAACCTTCTTGTGAATATTATGGGTAAAAACCCTGCGGACTTATTTGGTGAGTTCGAAGGTAAATCAATTCATAAAAAAGGTTCTGGCGACGTTAAATACCACCAAGGTTTCTCAAGTAATGTAATGACTCCAGGTGGCGAAGTTCACTTGGCATTAGCATTTAACCCATCTCACTTGGAAATTGTTGGTCCTGTAGTTGAAGGTTCTGTACGTGCACGTCAAGTACGTCGTAGAGACATTGGCGGTGATGACGTTTTACCAGTTATTGTTCATGGTGATGCGGCATTTGCAGGTCAGGGCGTGAACATGGAAACCTTCCAGATGTCACAAACTCGTGGCTATACGGTTGGTGGTACAGTTCATATTATTGTGAACAACCAAGTAGGTTTCACAACTTCTGATCCTCGTGACGCACGTTCTACAGAATACTGTACAGACGTTGCTAAAATGATTCAGGCGCCAATTTTCCATGTAAATGGCGATGATCCTGAAGCTGTTATCTTTGCTACTCAATTAGCACATGATTTCCGTCACGAATTCCGTAAAGATGTTGTTATCGATTTGTTCTGTTATCGTCGTCGTGGCCATAACGAAGCAGATGAGCCATCTGGTACACAACCATTGATGTATCAAGTAATTGCGAAGAAAGCGACTACTCGTACACTTTATGCTGATCAACTTGTTCAAGAGAAAGTACTTGATCGTGCTGAAGCAGACCAAATGGTTGAAGATTACCGTTCTGATTTAGAAGCGGGTAATCATGTAGCAAATGCATTGATTCTTGAACCAAATACCAAAATGTTTGTTGATTGGACGCCATATTTGGGCCATGACTACACAGACGATTGGGATACTTCATTTGACTTAAATCGCTTAAAAGAATTAGGCGAGGGCATGAGCAAACTTCCTGAAGGGTTTGTAATGCAGCGTCAGGTTCAAAAAGTAATTGAAGACCGCGTAAAAATGCAAACTGGTGAAACTCCATTAAACTGGGGTGCAGCAGAAACTTTAGCTTATGCAACTTTATTAGATGAAGATTATCTAGTTCGTATTACTGGTGAAGACGTGGGTCGTGGTACCTTCTCACACCGTCATGCGAAATTGCATAACCAAGCTGATGGTTCAACTTACATTCCACTTTGTCATGTGAAAGAGAACCAACCACGTTTTGCGATTTATGACTCTCTTTTATCTGAAGAAGCAGTTCTTGCATTCGAATATGGTTACGCAACTACAATTCCTAAGAGCTTGATTATTTGGGAAGCACAATTTGGTGACTTCGTAAACTGTGCTCAAGTTGTGATTGACCAGTTTATTGCTTCTGGTGAGACTAAGTGGGAACGTGTTTGTGGTTTAACAATGTTGTTACCGCACGGTTTCGAAGGTCAAGGCCCAGAGCACTCATCAGCTCGTTTAGAACGTTTCTTACAGTTATGTGCTGAAGACAACATGCAAGTGATCACTCCAACGACACCTGCACAGATTTTCCATGCATTACGTCGTCAAGCTGTACGCCCAATTCGTAAGCCATTGATTGTAATGTCACCGAAATCTTTACTTCGTCATAAACTTGCTACTTCTACTTTAGAAGAGCTTGCAAATGGTTCATTCCAAACTGTAATTGACGAAATCGATCAAATTAACAAGTCAGATGTAACTCGTCTTGTACTTTGTGGCGGTAAAGTTTATTACGACTTACTTGAAAAACGTCGTGAACAAAACTTAACTAATGTCGCAATTGTACGTATTGAACAGTTGTATCCATATCCAGAGCAACGTCTTGCGGAAATCTTGGCTGCATATCCAAACGTGAAAGAACTTGTTTGGGCACAAGAAGAGCCGAAGAACCAAGGCGCATGGTTATTTATCGCACCGCGTTTATATGACGATATCTTAAAATCTGGCAAACAAATCCGTATCAGTTTTGCAGGTCGTGAAGCTTCTGCTGCACCAGCTTGTGGCTCACCGTACTTGCATGCAAAACAACAAGCTCAGCTAATTAATGATGCATTGGCAATCGAAGCTGAACAATCAGGAGATTCTCAATAATGGCAACCGAAATTAAAGCACCGGTATTCCCAGAGTCTGTTGCAGATGGAACCATCGCAACTTGGCACAAAAAGGTGGGTGAACCTGTATCACGTGATGAAGTAATCTGTGATATTGAAACCGACAAAGTTGTTTTAGAAGTTGTTGCTCCTGCTGATGGTAGCTTAGTTGCAATCATTAAAGATGAAGGCGATACAGTTCTTTCTGACGAAGTAATTGCTCAGTTTGAAGCTGGTGCTGGTGCAGCAGCGGCTGCTCCTGCAGCAGTAGAGCAAGCAGTTGCTCAAACTCAAGCTGGTGCAGCGCCTGTTGTTGAGCGTACAGAAACTGTATCTGATCAAGCTCCTGCAGTTCGTAAAGCATTAACTGAATCTGGTATTGCTGCTGCTGACGTACAAGGTACTGGTCGTGGTGGTCGTATCACTAAAGAAGATGTTGCAAACCATCAAGCTAAACCAGCTGCTAACGTTACTCCGTTAAGTGTAGCTGTTGGTGAACGTATCGAAAAACGTGTTCCAATGACTCGTTTACGTAAGCGTGTAGCTGAGCGTCTTCTTGCTGCAACTCAAGAAACTGCAATGTTAACTACATTCAACGAAGTTAACATGAAGCCAATCATGGAATTGCGTAAGCAATATAAAGATGCTTTTGAAAAACGTCATGGCGCTCGTTTAGGCTTCATGTCATTCTTCGTTAAAGCAGCAACTGAAGCGCTTAAACGCTACCCAGCTGTAAACGCTTCAATTGATGGTGACGATATCGTTTATCACGGTTACTACGACATCGGTGTTGCAGTATCTTCTGATCGTGGTCTTGTTGTACCAGTATTACGTGATACTGATCGTATGAGCTATGCAGAAGTTGAATCTGGTATTGGTGCATATGCTGCTAAAGCACGTGATGGTAAATTATCTATCGAAGAAATGACTGGTGGTACTTTCACAATCACTAACGGTGGTACTTTCGGTTCATTACTTTCAACTCCAATTTTGAATCAGCCACAAACTGGTATCTTGGGTATGCACAAAATCCAAGAGCGTCCTATGGCTGTAAATGGTCAAGTTGAAATCTTGCCAATGATGTATTTAGCACTTTCTTATGACCACCGTATGATCGATGGTAAAGAAGCTGTAGGTTTCTTGGTAGCAATCAAAGAATTGTTAGAAGAGCCAGCTAAACTCATCCTTGATCTTTAATTTCTTCGAATAATATTACCGAGGTAGAGTGATCCTCTATCTCGGACCATGGAGATAAACAATGTCTCAACAATTTGATCTTGTTGTTATTGGCGGTGGTCCTGGTGGTTATGAAGCTGCGATTCGCGCTGCTCAACTAGGTTTTAAAGTCGCTTGTATCGAAAAACGTATTCACAACGGTAAGCCATCTTTAGGTGGTACATGCTTAAACGTAGGTTGTATTCCTTCTAAAGCATTACTTGACTCTTCTCACCGTTACGAAGATACAGTACATCACTTAGCTGATCACGGTATCACTACAGGTGAAGTGAATTTTGATCTTGCTAAGCTTCTTGCTCGTAAAGACAAAATTGTTGACCAATTAACTGGTGGTATCGATCAATTGCTTAAAGGCAATGGCATTGAATGGTTAAAAGGTACTGGTAAATTACTTGCTGGTAAAAAAGTTGAGTTCGTTTCTCATGAAGGTGAAACTCAAGTTTTAGAACCTAAATACGTTATTCTTGCGTCTGGTTCTGTGCCTGTAAATATTCCAGTAGCTCCTGTAGATCAAGATATTATTGTTGATTCAACTGGTGCATTGAACTTCCCAGAAGTACCTAAACGTTTAGGTGTAATTGGTGCAGGTGTAATCGGTTTAGAGCTTGGTTCTGTTTGGCGTCGTCTTGGTGCTGAAGTTGTTGTTTTTGAAGCAATGGATGCATTCTTACCAATGGCTGATAAAGCTTTGGCAAAAGACTACCAAAAACTTTTAACTAAGCAAGGTCTTGATATTCGTATCGGTGCTAAAGTTTCTGGTACTGAAATTAATGGTCGTGAAGTGACTGTTAAATACACTCAAGGCGGCGAAGAAAAAACTCAGACTTTTGACAAATTAATCGTTTGTGTAGGCCGTAAAGCTTATGCAGAAGGTTTATTGGCAGATGATTCAGGCATTAAATTGACTGAACGCGGTCTAGTTGAAGTAAATGATCACTGTGCAACTTCTGTAGAAGGTGTATACGCGATTGGTGACTTGGTTCGTGGTCCAATGCTTGCTCATAAAGCAATGGAAGAAGGTGTAATGGCTGTTGAACGTATTCACGGTCATGCAGCTCAAGTGAACTATGACACAATCATTTCTGTTATCTATACACATCCGGAAGCGGCATGGGTTGGTTTAACTGAAGAACAAGCTAAAGAAAAAGGTCATGAAGTTAAAACTGGTCAATTCGGTTTTGCTGTAAATGGTCGTGCTTTAGCGGCGGGTGAAGGTGCTGGTTTTGTTAAGTTTGTTGCTGATGCAAAAACTGACCGTTTATTAGGTATGCATGTTATTGGACCTGCAGCATCTGATATCGTACACCAAGGTATGATCGCTCTTGAATTTGTATCTTCTGTTGAAGATCTTCAGTTAATGACATTTGGTCATCCAACATTCTCTGAAGTTGTTCATGAAGCTGCACTTGCTGTAGATGGTCGTGCAATTCACGCGATTCAACGTAAGCGTAAATAAAATAAAGAGCGGTTCTCCGCTCTTTTTCACATTCGATGGTGTGATTAAAAAAGCATCAAGGTGAAAGACGTAGACAGCAATTTGCATAAGTAACATGAGAATGTTGCGCAAATTGAAGACAACAAACAAAGTTAAGTAGGTAACTAAATGAACTTACATGAGTATCAAGCTAAAGCGTTATTGAAAGAATATGGTATGCCAGTACAAGAAGGTATCTTGGCTACCAATGCAGACGAAGCAGTTGCTGCATTTGAACAGCTTGGTGGTAAATTCGCGGTAATGAAAGCGCAAGTTCATGCTGGTGGTCGTGGTAAGGCTGGTGGCGTTAAAGTTGCAAAATCTAAAGAAGACGTTATCGAATTTGCAAACAATATCATTGGTACTCGTCTTGTAACGTATCAAACAGATGCAAATGGTCAACCAGTAAACAGTATTATTGTTGCTGAAGACGTATACCCAGTTGAGCGTGAGCTTTACTTAGGTGCGGTTGTAGACCGTTCTAGCCGTCGTATTACTTTCATGGCTTCTACAGAAGGTGGTGTAGAAATCGAGAAAGTTGCGGAAGAAACTCCAGAAAAAATTATCAAAGTTGAAGTTGATCCATTAGTTGGCTTACAACCATTCCAAGCACGTGAAGTTGCGTTTGCTTTAGGTTTGAAAGACAAACAAATCGGTCAATTTGTAAAAATCATGACAGCTGCTTACCAAGCATTTGTTGAAAATGATTTTGCTTTATTTGAAATTAACCCACTTTCAGTTCGTGAAAATGGCGAAATTTTATGTGTAGACGCGAAAGTAGGTATCGACTCTAACGCGCTTTACCGTTTACCTAAAGTTGCTGCTTTACGTGACAAATCTCAAGAGAATGAGCGTGAATTAAAAGCATCTGAATTTGATCTTAACTATGTTGCTTTAGAAGGTAACATCGGTTGTATGGTTAACGGTGCTGGTCTTGCAATGGCAACTATGGACATCATTAAACTTTATGGTGGTCAGCCTGCAAACTTCCTTGACGTTGGTGGCGGCGCAACTAAAGAGCGCGTAATCGAAGCGTTCAAAATCATCCTTGCTGATACATCTGTACAAGGTGTTTTAATCAACATCTTTGGTGGTATCGTACGTTGTGACATGATTGCTGAAGCGATTATTGCAGCGGTTCAAGAAGTAAATGTAACTGTTCCAGTTGTTGTTCGTTTAGAAGGTAACAACGCTGAGTTAGGTGCTAAATTACTTGATGAATCTGGTTTGAAATTAATTTCTGCAAACGGCTTGTCTGATGCCGCAGAAAAAGTTGTAGCTGCAGTTAAAGCGTAAGGGGAGTATCAATCATGAGCGTATTAATTAATAAAGACACTAAAGTATTGGTACAAGGTTTTACTGGTAAAAACGGTACTTTCCACTCTGCACAAGCTTTAGACTACGGTACAAAAGTTGTTGGTGGTGTTACTCCAGGTAAAGGTGGTACTACTCACCTTGACTTACCAGTATTCAACACAATGAAAGAAGCTGTACGTGAAACGAATGCAGATGCATCTGTAATCTATGTACCAGCTCCATTCGTTTTAGACTCAATCGTTGAAGCGGTTGATTCAGGTGTTGGTCTAATCGTTGTGATCACTGAAGGTGTTCCAACAATCGACATGCTTAAAGCAAAACGCTATTTAGAAACTAACGGTAACGGTACTCGTTTAGTTGGTCCTAACTGTCCAGGCGTGATCACTCCGGGCGAATGTAAGATTGGTATTATGCCTGGTCACATTCACCAACCAGGTCGTATTGGTATCATCTCACGTTCAGGTACATTGACTTATGAAGCTGTTGCTCAAACAACTAAGCTTGGTTTAGGTCAATCTACTTGTATCGGTATCGGTGGTGACCCAATCCCAGGTATGAACCAAATCGAAGCGCTTCAATTGTTCCAAGACGATCCAGATACTGATGCAATCATCATGATCGGTGAGATCGGTGGTACAGCGGAAGAAGAAGCTGCTGAATTCATCAAATCTAACGTGACTAAGCCTGTAGTAGGTTACATTGCTGGTGTAACTGCTCCTAAAGGTAAGCGTATGGGTCACGCTGGTGCGATCATTTCTGGTGGTCAAGGTACTGCTGAAGAGAAATTCGCTGCATTTGAAAAAGCAGGTATGGCTTACACTCGTAGCCCAGCTGAGCTTGGTTCAACTATGTTGCAAGTTTTAAAAGAGAAAGGTTTAGCTTAATCGCTTTACGCTGAATCTTAAAAAGCACCGCATCTGAAAAATGATGCGGTGTTTTTTTATTTATTAAAGAAAAATCAGAGTTTTTATAAGTATAGCTGATTCATAAATAAAATTTTTAGGCAAAAAAATACGCAATGATTGGGGTGATCATTGCGTAGAACAACGAATCTGTAAAAACAGTTTCGGTTTAAGGAGAAATGTCGTGAGGCTCATATGATGTAACCTACATAGAGGATAATAGATAAAGTTAAGATATTCTTCATCGCTATTAGCGTTAATAAGTGTTACTTCACGTTAATAGGGTAAAAGCCTGTGAATAGCTATCAATACATTAGTAATTCTAAAAAATGAATATTATTGAATCTAATAAATAAAAAAAGCCCCGAAGGGCTTTTAGTTTTCAAAAAGGATTAAAATTTAAATAAGCCTAAACCATCTTTAACTTCGTCTAAAGTCTGTTGAGTAATAAGACGGCACTTATCTGTACCTTGACGTAAAACATCCATAATATAGTCAGGATCTTTAGCAAGTTCTTCGCGACGTTCACGAATAGGTGTAATTAACTCTTTTAAGACACCTTCAAGACGTTTTTTAACCGTACCGTCACCAAGACCACCGCGACGATAGTGAGCTTTTAATTCTTCAACTTCTTCTTTATTTGGATCAAATGCATCTAAATAAGTAAATACAATATTGCCTTCAACTTGACCTGGATCTTCAATACGAAGGTGATTTGGATCGGTGTACATCGCATTAACAGCTTTTTTAATGTCTTTATCAGAAGCATTTAAAACGATGGTATTGCCTAATGATTTAGACATTTTCGCTTTACCATCAAAACCAGGTAGACGTGCCATATTAGAAAGCAAAGCTTTACATTCAGGCAAAAGATCTTGACCGATTTGGCGATTTACTCGACGTACGATTTCATTCGTTTGTTCAATCATTGGAATCTGATCTTCACCCACTGGAACCACAGTTGCTTTGAAAGCAGTAATGTCAGCCGCTTGTGCAACAGGGTAGCAGAGGAAACCAGCTGGAATGTCACGCTCGAAACCACGCATTTGAATTTCAGATTTAATGGTCGGGTTACGTTCTAAACGCGCAACTGTCACAAAATTAAGATAGAGCATTGTGAGTTCATTGAGTGCTGGCAAGCAAGACTGAACACAAATGGTAGTTTTTGTTGGATCAATGCCTACAGCTAAATAATCTAGAGCAACTTCTAGAATATTACGACGAACTTTATCTGGATTATCTGCATTATCTGTTAATGCTTGTGCATCTGCTAATAAGAGATGTTGATGATGGCTATCCTGTAAACCTACACGAGAACGCAAAGAACCGACAAAATGCCCAAGATGAAGTTGTCCGGTTGGGCGGTCGCCTGTCAAAATAATTGGACGCTGATCAACATTACTCATTATTTATTCCACTATCGTATTGGCTTAATCAGGGGTAGTAAGCCCTGTAATATAAAAGATTGGCATTATTGTACGGGAAATAAATTTTTTTCGTCAGCGATTGGGGAAACTTTTCTTAAAATAATATTGTGAATTTATTCAGTAAAATTACAGAAATTCAAAAAAATCATCTTACAATAGCCTTAATAAATACAAACTTGGATAAGAAATGGCGAGTGGCTTACTTTTATTACTAGATGATATAGCAACAATTTTAGATGATGTTGCTTTAATGAGCAAAATGGCAGCCAAGAAAACTGCCGGAGTTTTAGGTGACGATTTGGCCTTAAATGCTCAGCAAGTAACAGGTGTGCGCGCAGATCGCGAACTACCTATTGTTTGGAAAGTGGCTAAAGGCTCATTTGTTAATAAGCTTATTTTAGTTCCTTTAGCATTGTTAATTAGTGTGATTGCACCTTGGCTTATTAACCCGCTATTAATGCTCGGGGGGTTATTTTTATGTTATGAGGGAGTAGAAAAAGTTCTTCATACCATTATGCATAAAAAAGCTTCTACATCAGAGGAAGCAAAAGCAGAGCTTGAAACTGAAGAATTAGACTTAGCAACTTTTGAAAAAGAAAAAATAAAAGGAGCAGTAAGAACTGACTTTATTTTATCGGCTGAGATCGTGGTGATTACGCTTGGTACAGTTGCTACAGCTACTTTAATGACAAAGTTAAGCGTTTTAAGTGTTATTGCTGTTGTGATGACGATTGGCGTTTATGGCCTAGTTGGTATGATTGTTAAGATTGATGATTTGGGATTATATTTAACAGAACAGTCGACCTCATTTAAACAAACTATAGGTCGAGGCCTATTAGCTTTTGCTCCTATTTTGATGAAATTACTTTCAATCGTGGGCACTATTGCAATGTTTTTAGTGGGTGGCGGGATTATTAATCATACGATTCCATTGCTTCATCACTTAACTGAAGACACAGTGGATCATGTGGAAACAATACCAGCAGTGGGTAACATCATTGGTGCTTTAACACCAACATTGATTAACTTTGGAATAGGACTTGTTGCAGGTGCAATTGTTCTATTAATTGTGAGCTTAATACAAAAAATGTGGCCTAAAAAAGCATCGGGTTCATGATGCCATTCTAAAAAGAAGAGGGAAATTATGCGCTGGAAAGGTCGACGAATTAGTAGCAATGTTGAGGACCGTCGAGGTGGTGGCGGTGTTAGAGCAGGCGGTATCAGTATTATTGGTTTGGTTGTTGCATTTGTTGCGTGGAAGTTCTTTGGTGTTGACCCACAGCAGGCTTATCAAGCAACGCAGCAAGTTACTGCTTCACAACAATCAAATGCAACTGCGCCAGAAAGTTTAACGGCCGAGCAAAAAGAAGCCTCGGATTTTGTTGGAACGGTTTTGGCTGATACGGAAGATACTTGGACCCCCATATTTAAACAGTTAGGTAAAAGCTATACGCCACCAACATTAGTATTGTTTAGTCGAACGGTTCAGTCAGGATGTGGTACTGCTCAATCTGCAATGGGGCCATTTTATTGTCCTGCAGACCAAAAGGTTTATATCGATACAGAATTCTTTAAAGATATGCGTCAGCAAATGGGAATTTCTGGTGAGCAGAACCAAACTGAACTTTCTAGAGAAGATCAAGCTGGGGATTTTGCACAAGCTTATGTGGTTGCACATGAAGTAGGGCACCATGTTCAAACCTTGCTGGGTATTTCGTCACAAGTACAGCAAGCCCGTGCACAAGTCAGCCAAAGAGAAGGTAACCAATTATCTGTTCGTCAAGAATTACAAGCTGACTGTTTAGCGGGTATTTGGGTGAGTCATAATCAACAGCGAACTCAATTTTTAGAGCAAGGTGACATTGAAGAAGCGATGGATGCTGCTCAAAAAATTGGAGATGATTATTTACAGAAGCGCTCTACGGGTCAGGTTGTTCCTGATAGCTTTACTCATGGCAGTAGTGAACAGCGAATGCACTGGTTCCAAGTGGGTTTAAAAACTGGTGATATTAATCAATGCGATACTTTTAATAATCCAGTTTAAAATTTTATAGGATGAGTCTTGTTAAACATAATTTAATAAGCTCATCTTTTTTAGATCATAACTATAAATAATGTTAAGAAATTTAACAGATTGATAGATTGTTCAATCAATTCGGTAAACTTGTGTCCTAATTTCTGTTTTTATGATTATGGCATAGTTGTGTCAGCTTTTTATTAAGTTTGGTAGATCTAGCAAAGTTGTTTATTTGGTCGTTGACCCAGAAGAAGGGTATTCATGGGTAATTTTTTTCTATTACAAGCGTTTACAGTGGTTTTTGCATTATCAATTGCAACCACGATCTTTAATAAGCGTATTTTAGGCTTTCCACAGGCGATTGGTGTTCCTCTGGTCTCAGCAATTTTTGTCTTTATTCTACAGTGGGGTGCCAGCCTACTAAACGGTAACCAGTTTATTACCATTAACATTCATAATATTGAAGAAGCTGTACGTCATATCGATTTTTATGATTTTTTAATTAATGGTGTTATTTGTTTTATTCTAACTTCTTCTGCACTCAAATTTAAAATTTCAGATCTAAAAAGTTATTGGAAGCAAATTAGTATTCTGGCAACGATTGCCTTAGTACTTTGCGCCGTATTATTTGGCAGTTTACTTTACGGATTCCAATTACTGGTTGGATATCATGTGCCAATTCTGGTGCTATTACTTTTAGGTGCGGCTTTAGGGGCAACAGACCCAATTGGTATTAAAGGTGTGCTTAGTTCAATTCGCGCACCACATCATTTAATTGTTAAGCTAGAAGGTGAATCATTATTTAATGATGCAATGTGTATTGCATTGTTTATGACTTTACTTAATGTTTTACAGGGTGAACATTTTTCATTGGTAGCGACATTAGAAGCTCTACTTTATGAAATTGTTGTCGCCGTCGGGATTGGTTGGGCATTTGGGGTAGGGGTGTTGCGTCTATTACGTGGTAAACACGAAATGGAGTCCCTGATTTTAACAACAGCTTTACTTGCAAGTGGAGCATATTTGGTTGCTTTGTTTGCGCATGCATCAGCACCGATTGCTTGTGTAATTGGCGGTTTAATTGTTGGAAACAAATGGAAAGAAATACGAGAAGAGCGAGAGATTCAAGAAGTTAACCATTTCTGGCACACTGTAGAAGGAATTATTAACTCATTCTTATTTACTTTAATTGGCTTAGAGTTATTTATTCTTGATCTAAACTTTAGCCTGATTTTAGGCGGTATTGTTGCCTTCTTTATTCTTCATATTTCTCGTTTTGCTGCCAACTTTATGGCTTTCGCTTTTTTTCCCACAATGCGTAGAACTAAAAGCTACAACGGTAGTTTGACTATTTTATCTTGGGGTGGGGTACGAGGAGGAATTTCACTTGCATTGATTTTGGCAGTAGCCAATATCCCTGCCTTAAGTCCCTATAGTAGTATCCTGATTGGATATACATTTATTAGTGTATTGTTATCAGGTATTGTGTGCGGCCTAGGTTTACCAGCTGTGATGAATGCTTTTTATTACAACCCCAACGAAGAAACTGAAGGCTTAAAAGGCTTCTATCAAAGGTTGTGCCATAAGATGAACCGAAGAGGTTTTCAGTATATTGTGGGGGAGGATGCACTGGGCAGAGAGACGATCACTGTTTATAATCCAGATATTCTTGTAGACCAAAAAACTGAGGACGGAATTGCGACAATGCATGACCCGAATAAGTTACAAGAAGTAAAAAGATTTGAGAGTCCAGATAATTTCTAAATATAAATAGTTTTAAAATTTATAAGATATTTAAAAATGAGGTTTTAGTATAATAGTAAAATATTACCTAAAGCCTTTTTTTTCTATATATATCATTAATAATATATTTTATTTTATTAAGATATTAATAATTGTTATATGAATATTTTAATTAAATGATTTTTCAACAAATGGTAAATAGTAAAATAATAAATTTGTTTTATATATAAAACGTTTAACGTGATTTTTCATTAAATTAACATAAGAAAAACTTAACTAAGATTTATATATAATTTCTATTAATTAAAATTTTTTCTTTAGGTACTTTAGTATTTGTTTTTTTTATTTTAAAGTGTTTAATGTAAAAATGATCACATTACTTAATGTTTTTAAGTTGTAGGTCAAAAACTTAGAAAGATTAAGTAAAAAGAATTATACATAAAATCATTTAAATCAATAATATAAAAGGAATACAGATATGCCTGAAATACAAATTATTGCCAAGGATAGTCACGATACCTTGTCAACAATCAAGGGAACTTCTGCAAAGCTTTCAGAAGCGTCGGTCGTATTGGTAAAAGTGGCTGCCAGTGATGTATTGGTAGTGAATAGGGAGGGTACCAATGCAGTCATTCGCCTGAAAAATGGCGAGACTATTGTTATTGAAGGCTTCTTTAGTGGAACAGCTGAGCCTAAAGATAACAGTCTTGTTTTTCAAGATGAAAATGGACAGTTGATTTGGGCAAAATTCAAAGATGCTGAAAATGATGCGGACGCCGATGCCGATGCGGACGCTGACGCAGACAGTGATGTTGAACCACAAGCTCTGGTAGCTGAGGATTTACCTGCTGCTTTACCGGCAGAAGCACCACAAGAGTTGGTATCTGACGTTATTTACCAGCCTATTTCTTCAATTGAACCATTACTTTATCACGATGCAGGTGTAAACCCATGGTTGTGGGCAGCTATTCCTTTAGTTGCGGGCGGTATTATCGCTGCAGCATCGAATAGTGATAATGATGATGACTCAACACCTGCTGACACCACTCCACCAAATACAGATGGAGTCACTTTCTCTGTTGATCCTGTTACTTCAGATAACGTAATTAATGCATCAGAAGCAGCAGGTAATGTCACGATTACGGGTGTTCTGAAAAACATTCCAGCAGATGCGGCCAATACGGCCGTTACAGTTGTTATTAATGGGGTAACTTATAATGCAACTGTAGACAAAACAGCGGGTACATGGATAGTAAGTGTGCCTGGTAGTGGTTTAACAGCTGATGCAGATAAAACCATTGATGCGACTGTAACGTTTACAGATGCGGCAGGTAATAGCAGTACTGTTAAAGATACACAAACTTATACGATTGATACGACTGCACCGAATGCACCAGTGATTGACCCGGTTAACGGGACAGACCCGATCACAGGTACAGCAGAACCTGGTTCAACAGTAACTGTGACTTATCCGGATGGTAGTACGGCAAGTGTTGTAGTAGGACCGGATGGTACTTGGACTGTACCAAACCCTGGTCTGAATGATGGCGATGAAGTTGAGGCGATTGCTACAGATCCAGCAGGCAATCCATCAGGACCAGGAACAGCTATTGTTGATGCAGTTGGTCCAAATACGGATGGTGTTAACTTTGCTGTTGATTCGGTAACAGCTGATAATGTGGTTAATGCATCAGAAGCGGCTGGCAATGTCACGATTACAGGTGTATTGAAAAACGTTCCTTCAGATGCGGCTACTACAGCCGTTACAATTGTTATTAATGGGGTAACTTATACTGCAACTGTAGACAGTGCAGCAGGTACATGGACAGTAAGTGTACCAGGTAGCGGTTTGGTTGCTGATGCTGATAAAACGATTGATGCTAAAGTAACTTTCACTGATGCAGCAGGTAATAGCAGCACAGTTAACGATACACAAACTTATACACTGGATACAGCTGCTCCTTCAGCGCCAGTGATTGACCC